>NZ_JAQZAD010000023.1:0-284217 GCF_028640935.1 Pseudomonas sp. SHLD1 | reverse complement strand
AGGTTGGGTTGAGTGCAGCGAAGCCCAACGGTAGAAGCCGGTCAATGGGAGTGGCGGGGCACCTCGGCGCCGCGGCAACCGACCAGGAAGTCGAAGTCGCAGCCTTCGTCGGCCTGCAGCACGTGGTTGACGTAGAGGCGACGATAACCGCCGGCCAGCAGCTGGTCGGCCGGCGGTTGCCAGTCGGCCAGGCGCGCGGCCAGTTCTTCGTCGGAGATATCCAGGTGCAGGCGCCCGGAAGCGCAGTCCAGTTCGATCATGTCGCCTTCGTGGACCACCGCCAGCGGGCCGCCGGCCGAGGCCTCGGGCGCCACGTGCAGGACCACGGTGCCATAGGCGGTGCCGCTCATGCGGGCGTCGGAGATGCGCACCATGTCGGTGATGCCCTTGGCCAGCAGCTTGGCCGGCAGGCCCATGTTGCCCACCTCGGCCATGCCCGGATAACCCTTGGGTCCGCAGTTCTTCAGCACCATCACGCAGGTCTCGTCGATATCCAGGTCCGGGTCGACGATGCGCGCCTTGTAGTCTTCCAGGTTCTCGAACACCACGGCGCGACCGCGATGCTGCATGAGCGCCGGGGTCGCGGCCGAGGGCTTGAGCACCGCGCCCTTGGGCGCCAGGTTGCCGCGCAGCACGCAGATGCCGCCATCGGCGCGCAGCGGGTTGTCCAGGGCGCGGATGACCTCGTCGTCGCCGTAGATGGGCGCCTCGGCGCAGTTGGCCCAGAGGCTCTTGCCGTTGGCGGTCAGCGCCTCGGGATGGGGCAGCAGCTTGGCTTCGCCCATGCGGCGGATCACCGCCGGCAGGCCGCCGGCATAGTAGAACTCTTCCATCAGGAAGCGGCCGGAGGGCTGCAGGTCGACGATGGTGGGGGTGCCGCGGCCGACCCGGGTCCAGTCATCCAGCTCCAGGTCCACGCCGATGCGGCCGGCGATGGCCTTGAGGTGGATCACCGCGTTGGTGGAACCGCCGATGGCGGCGTTGACGCGAATGGCGTTCTCGAAGGCTTCCTTGGTGAGGATCTTCGACAGCCGCAGGTCTTCTTCCACCATCTCGACGATGCGCATGCCGGACAGGTGCGCCAGCACGTAGCGCCGCGAATCCACCGCCGGAATGGCGGCGTTGTGCGGCAGCGAGGTGCCCAGGGCCTCGGCCATGCAGGCCATGGTGGAGGCGGTGCCCATGGTGTTGCAGGTACCGGCCGAACGCGACATCCCGGCTTCGGCGGAAAGGAACTCGTTGAGGTCGATGGCACCGGCCTTGTAGGCCTCGTGCATCTGCCAGACGATGGTGCCGGCGCCGATGTCGCGGCCGTGGTGCTTGCCGTTGAGCATGGGGCCGCCGGTGACGACGATGGCCGGCACGTCACAGCTGGCGGCGCCCATCAGCAGCGCCGGCGTGGTCTTGTCGCAGCCGGTGAGCAGCACCACGGCGTCCACCGGGTTGCCGCGGATCGCCTCTTCCACGTCCATGCTGGCCAGGTTGCGGGTCAGCATGGCGGTGGGTCTGAGGTTGGATTCGCCGTTGGAGAACACCGGGAATTCCACCGGGAAGCCGCCGGCCTCGTAGATGCCGCGCTTGACGTGTTCGGCGATCTTGCGGAAGTGGGCGTTGCAGGGGGTCAGCTCGGACCAGGTGTTGCAGATGCCGATGACGGGCTTGCCCTGGAATTCGTGGTCCGGGATGCCCTGATTCTTCATCCAGCTGCGGTACATGAAGCCGTTCTTGTCGTTGCTGCCAAACCACTGGGCGGAGCGGAGCGGGCGTTTGGGCGTGGTCATTGTCTTGTCCTCGGGCATTTCACGGGCAAAGCGGTCCCCGGCGCGGCGCCCCTGGCGCCGCGGAGGAGAACAGAGTCTGGGTTTAGCGCTGCTTGAAGCGGTCGATCACCACGGCCAGCAGCAGGATGGTTCCGCGGATGACGTACTGGTAGAAGGTGTCGATGTTCTTCAGGTTCATGGCGTTCTCGATGATCGCCAGGATCAGCACGCCGGCGATCACGTGGCGGATCATGCCGATGCCGCCGGCCAGGGAAACCCCGCCCAGCACGCAGGCGGAGATCACCGTGAGTTCGAAGCCCTGGCCGATCATCGGCTGGCCGGAGGTCATCCGCGAGGCCAGCACCACGCCGGCCAGGGCGCCGATCACCCCGTGCATGGCGAAGATGATGATCTTGGTGCGATCGACGTGGACGCCGGCCAGCAGCGCGGCTTCCTCGTTACCACCGATGGCCATGGTGTTGCGGCCGAAGGTGGTGTAGTTGAGCAGCCAGCCAAAGAACAGGATGCACAGCAGGGTGATGACGATGGGCACCGGCAGGCCGAACAGCTGGCCGTTGCCGAACACGAAGAACTGCTCCTGGGAGACGCCCACGGCCTTGCCGTCGGAGAAGATGTAGCCCAGGCCACGCACGATCTGCATGGTCGCCAGCGTGGTGATCAGGGCGTTGATCTTGAGCTTGGCGATCACCAGGCCGTTGATCAGGCCGACCACCAGGCCCATGGCCAGGGCGGCGGCGACGCCGAGAAAGACGCTGTCGAACTCGCGCATCACCACCGCGGCGACCACCCCGGCACAGGCGATGACCGAACCCACCGAGAGGTCGAAGTGGCCGGAGGCCAGGCAGAACAGCATGGTGCAGGCGGCGATGCCCACGGTGGAGATCGCCAGGCCCAGACCGCGCATGTTCAGCGGCGAGAGGAAGTTCTGCACGAACAGCGCGCAGAGGGTGAAGATGACGACGGCGGCCAGCATCATGGCCCAGTCGTCGAGGAAGCGACGCATGTCGAAGCCGCGGCGCGGCGGGGTCAGGCTGTGGGGTTGGGCGGACATGGACTGAACCTCTTTTCTTGTTTTCATCAGGCCCGGGTACGGGGCAGGGCGAGCTGCAGCAGGCGCTCGTCGTTGAACTCGGCGCGGGCCACCTCGCCGGTGATGGCGCCTTCGCTCATCACCAGGATGCGATCGGCCACGCCCATGACTTCCATCAGGTCGCTGGACACCACCACCACGGCGATGCCGCGGGCGGCGAGGTCATGGATGATGGCGTAGATCTCCGACTTGGCGCCCACGTCGATGCCGCGGGTGGGTTCGTCGAGCAGCAACACCTGCATGGGCATCGATAGCCAGCGACCGAGGATGGCCTTCTGCTGGTTGCCGCCGGAGAGATTCTTGATCTTCTGCCCGGCATGGGGCGTCTTCACGTTCAGCGCGCGAATCTGCTTTTCGGCGTTGGCCTTTTCCCAGCGGCCCTGGATCAGGCAGCCGAGGCTGGCGTGATGGGCGCGGGCGCTGATGTTGATGTTCTCGGCCACGCTGGCCAGGGGCACGATGCCTTCCTTCTTGCGATCTTCCGGGCAGAGCAGGATGCCGGCGGCGATGGCGTCACGCGGCGATCTCAGACTGACCGGGGCGCCCTTGAGACTCAGGCTGCCGGCCTTGTGTTTTTCCAGACCCGCCAGCAGGCGCAACAGCTCGGTGCGACCGGCGCCGACCAGGCCGAACAGGCCGAGGATCTCACCCTGGCAGACCTCGAAACCGACCGGCTGCTGCAGGCCCTGGCCGAGCAGGCCCTCGACCTTGAGACAGCCGCCGCCGATCTCGCGCGGGCGGTAGTCGTAGATGTCGGCGAGATCGCGGCCGACCATCAGGGTGATCAGCTGGTCGGGGGTGATGTCGGCCAGGCGCTCGATGGTGCGCACATGGCGGCCGTCCTTGAACACCGTCACCGCATCGCAGATGCGGAAGACCTCTTCCATGCGGTGGGAGACATAGAGCACCACCCGGCCTTCATCGCGCAGCCGGCCGATGATGGTCATCAGCCGATCGGTCTCGCGGGCGGACAGCGAGCTGGTCGGCTCGTCGAAGGCGATGACGCGGGCGCCGCGGGAGAGCGCCTTGGCGATCTCGACCAGTTGGCGCTGACCGAGCGACAGGCGCCCGACCTTGGTGTTGGGGTCGATCTCTTCGGCCAGGCCCTTGAGCAGGTCCAGGGCCTGGCGGCGCAGATGACCGCGATTGACGATGCCGTAGCGCGCCGGCAGGTGCCCGAGAAAGAGATTTTCGGCGACCGTCATCTCCGGCACCAGCTGCAATTCCTGCTGGATCACGGCGACGCCGGCACGGATGGCTTCGGCGGTGCTCTTGAACACCAGTTCCTGGCCATCGATGTTGAGGTGGCCGGTGGTGGGGGCGTGGTAGCCGCTGAGGATCTTCAGCAGGGTCGACTTGCCGGCGCCGTTCTCGCCCATGAGGGCATGCACGGAACCGGGACGCACGGTGAAGGAGATGTCGGCGAGCGCCTTGACGCCGGGAAAGGTCTTGCCGATGCCGACGAAACCGAGGCTGTCGGCGCTCTGGGCGGTGGTGTGTTCCAAGGCTGCCATGAGGCACTCCTGTCACAACCTTTTTACGATCTGCTGCGCGTCGGCCAAACTGTGTTGAAAAGCCTTTCGGAATGCTCATTTACTAATCGTAAACTGCGCTTCCTAAAGCCTTTTCGCCTTGTTTGTCGCTAGCTCGCTAAATCGTAATAAAGGCTCCAATATGAAAGGGGGCGGCGCCAGCTCGGGCGCCGCCGGGGTCATCACTTCCAGAGGCCGATCTTTTCCAGCTCTTGCTGGAAATTGGCGCGGGTGATGAGGGTGACCTTGTCCATTGCGGTGTACTTGGGCGGTTCCTTACCGGTAGTCACCCACTCGTACATCATGCTGGCGGTCTGGTAGCCCTCTTCGTGGGGGCTGGGCAGCATGGAACCGAAGAAGCCGCTGTTGGGTTTCTTCAGTTCGCCGATGGCGTCGGTGCCATTGATGCCGATGCCGATCACCTGGTCGGCCTTGAAGCCGGCGCTTTCGGTGGCGCGGACGCCGCCCAACACGGTGTTGTCGTTCATGCCGCCGATGATCAGGTGCTTGGCGCCCGAGGGCAGCTTGACCAGGGCGGAGGTGGTGGAGTCCATGCTGCCGGGCACGTCCAGGGTCTTCTGCGGCGCGAAGATGATGTGGTCGGCGGGCAGACCGGCCTTCTTCAGGGCTTCCACTGAGCCGTCGGTGCGCTTCTTGCCGGTGTCCAGTTCGTTGTAGGTGTTGATCACCGCATAGGTGTCATCCCACTTCCAGCCACGCTTCTCGGCTTCGGCGGCCATGGCGGCGCCCTGCTGCTGACCGACCTCGAAGGCCGCCATGCCCAGGTAGGGCACGTCTTCCATGAACTTGCCTTTGGCGTCGACGAAGCGGTCGTCCACGGCCATGACCTTGAGATCGTTGAGCTTGGCCTTGGCGACGATGGCCGGGCCGAGAGAAACGTCGGGCGGGCAGATGACGAAGCCCTTGGCGCCGTTGGCGGCCAGGCTGTCGATGGCGGCGAGGGTCTTCTCGCCATCCGGCACGGCGATCTTGAGCAGGGTGAAGCCCTTGTCCTTGGCAGCTTTCTCGGCGAAGGCCCACTCGGTCTGGAACCAGGGTTCCTCGGGTTGCTTGACCAGGAAACCGATCTTGACCGGATCGGCAGCGAAAGCAGAAAGGGACAGGCTGACAGCGCCGGCAGCGAGGGCGGCACGCAGCAGAGAACGAACTCCCGGAACACGGAACATAGCTGGAACTCCTTGTTTTTATTGGTGTGGCCAGGCAATGCAAGGCGGCGGGCTGCCGTCGTGGAGGTCAGACGACGCCGCTCTTTATTGATATTATGATTGGATGGATGCGGGCGCAAGAAAAAGGTGACGAGATTTTTCGTCACCTCTGTCACCGAGCTGTTACATAGGGCCGGAAGCGGAAAGGCGCCGCGAAAGGACGCCTGGGTCGGTAGGATGAATCAGCCGGCGAACCTGTGGCAGGGCATGCCGGCTACCGGCGCGGTCGCCTTGAGCAGGGCGCCGTCGAGGGTACCGTCGGCGGCGGCACTGGTGACGTAGAGGGTGCGCAGATCCGCTCCGCCGAAGACGCAGCTGGTGGGCCGCTGCACGGGCAGCTCGACGATCTCCAGCAGCTCGCCCTCCGGCGAGAAGCGCAGCAGGCAGTTGCCATCCCAGCGCGCGTTCCATACGCAGCCTTCGCTGTCGATGGCCGAGCCGTCCGGCGAGCCGCGCTCGTGGGGACCGGCCCAGACGGTGGGGGTCCCCAGGTTGCCACTGGCATCCAGCGGGTAGCGATAGAGGGTGTCCTTGAGGGTGTCGGCGCTGATGACGTGGTTGTCGGCGGCGCTCCACACCAGGGTGTTGGCGATGCCGAGGTCGCTGGCGTGACGGCTGACGCTGCCGTCGGGATCGATGCGGAACAGACCGCCCGAGTGCCGGTCGATGGCCACGTCGCCGCCCTGGGCATCGAGGTTGTTCTGCATGGTGCCCAGCCACAGACGCCCCTGGGCGTCACAACGCGCCTCGTTGCCGCGATTGCCCGGATCGGGATCGGCGACGCAGAAGAGTTCCAGGGCGGGACGCTCGGGCGGGGAATCGAGATCCAGGCGGAAGACGCCGTTCGGCAGGGTCACCAGGGCATCGCCGCGGACCGTGGGCACGAAGGCGGAGCAGGGGCGATCCAGCTGCCATTCCTGATAATGCTCGCCGCGCAGGCGGCAGGCCTTGAAGCCGGCGATGTCTACCCAGTAGAGCGCCTGGGTCTCCTGGTCCCAGAAGGGGCCCTCGGCCAGTTTGAAGCGCTGGGGAAGCAGCGGCTGCCAGTCCATCGTTCACCTCTCTTGTTGTGGCAGGACGAAAAGTTCAGGCATGGGAACCTGAAACGCAGCGCAGGTTGCGCCGGGCGCGACGTCAGTCGGTATAGCGCGCCAGGGTCACCGCCGCGCTGTCGATCAGCATCATGCAGGCCCAGACGGCGCGCGCGGCATCGCGCGAGGCGATACCGTCGGCCAGGGTCTTGTGCAGGGGGAGGGTGCGCCGCAATTCGTCGGGATCGGCCGACGACAGGGTGAAGGAGGCTGCCAGCAGTGCGCCCAGGGCAGGCACCATCTGCTCGATGAACTGATTGTGGCTGGCCGCCAGGACGCATTCGTGGAAGCGCTGGTCGGCGGTGTTGTAGTCGCCGCCATTGAGGGACGCTTCCAGGTGCTGGTAGGCGACCTGGATCGCCTGGACCTGCTCGGGGGTGGCCCTTTCGCAGGCCCAGCGTACCGCCGCCGGCTCGATGGCGTGGCGCAGGTCCAGCAGGTCCTTGACGAAATGAGCGGGCAGACCGCCCGTGGCCAGCCAGCCCACCACCTGGGTATCGAAAAGATTCCAGCGACTGAGCGGCAGGACCCGGGTACCGACCTTGGGGCCGACTTCCAGCATGCCCTTGGCCGCCAGGGTCTTGATCGCCTCGCGCAGGATGGTGCGGCTGACGCCCAGTTCCTGGCAGAGGTCCGCCTCTACCTTGAGGGCGCTACCGGGTGGAAATTGCCCGGCCGCGAGTCGCTGGCCGAGTTGTTCTACGGTAGAGGCATGGTAGCTGCTGGACATGAGGGCATACCGCGAGTGGGTTCTTGCCCTCAATGATCATACGAAATTTCACCTTCAGACAAGGGCTGCGGCCGGAAGGCTTCGGCGACCATGTCATCGACACCGGCCAACTGGGCGATGGCGGCGTGGCGAGCGGTCAGCGGGTCGCGGTGCTGGATCGCGGTAAGGATCGCCTTGTGCCGGGAGACCAGCAGGTTGAGGCTGTCTCCGGCGGCGAACAGCGCCGAGGAGCGTTCCAGATAGTCCCGCACCGGCAGCAGCATGATGCTGTAGAGGTGCGTCAGCAATTCGTTGTGGGTGGCCGTGGCGATGGACAGGTGGAAGGCCATGTCCGGCTCGGCCATGTTGGCGATGTCGGCCGCCTGCTCCATCCGCTCGTAGGCGTCCTCGATGGCCTTGACGTCTTCAGGCTGGGCGTTGGCAGCCGCCATGGCGGCGACCTCCGGCTCGATGATGTTGCGCACCTTGACCAGGGTCTCGTAGAAGCTGTGCCGCGAATCGCTCTGCAGCAGCCAATGGAGCACGTCCGGATCGAGCAAATGCCATTCGTTGCGTGGCTTGACCACGGTACCGACCTTGGGCTTGGACCTGACCAGGCCCTTGGCCACGAGCACCCGGGTGGCCTCACGCAGGACGGGGCGGCTCACTTCGTACTCTTCGCACAGCTGCGCCTCGGGGGGCAGGCGCTGTTCTGGCAGGAAGTGCCCAGACACGATCTGGGTGCCGAGCTCATGGACGATGCGAGCGTGTCTGCTTTTGCGCGGCAGCGGTGTCTTGTAATTCATCGAAAGGCATCCGAAGTCGTCGTGCCATCACTATAACACCATCAGCGCGATAACCGATGTTATGGCGGGCCAAGCGGCTCTGTAACGGGGATCAGCGGAAATCAAGAGATAAGATTTCCTACTTCGTAACAATATTTTAGTATTATCAAAATTAGCTTAAGAGCCGATTAATGGCCTGATTTTGGTATTTAACGATTCAATGATAGTACGTTAGAATTTCGAGCGATCTGCGCTTCAACCGCACAACAACAACAAGTCGGAGAACGCCATGCACCCTGAATCCGCCCTCATCCGTCGGATCACGCTCAAGCTGGTCCCCTTTCTCGTATTGCTCTATCTGGTCGCCTACATCGACCGCTCCGCCGTAGGCTTCGCCAAGCTGCACATGGGCGCCGACATCGGTATCGGCGATGCCGCCTACGGCCTTGGTGCCGGGCTGTTCTTCATTGGCTATTTCCTCTGCGAGGTGCCCAGCAACCTGCTGCTGGAACGCTTCGGTGCGCGCCGCTGGTTCGCCCGCATCCTGGTGACCTGGGGTGCCATCACCATGGGCATGGCCTTCGTCCAGGGACCGAACAGCTTCTATGTCATGCGCTTCCTGCTGGGTGCGGCCGAGGCCGGCTTCTTTCCCGGCGTGCTCTACTACCTTACCCAGTGGTTCCCGGTACGCCATCGCGGCAAGATCATGGGGCTGTTCATCCTCTCCCAGCCGATCGCCATGCTGGTGACGGGACCGCTGTCGGGCATGCTGCTGCAACTGGATGGCGCACTCGGCCTGCACGGCTGGCAGTGGCTGTTCCTCTGCATCGGCGCGCCGGCGGTGCTGCTGGCCTGGCCGACCCTGACCCGCTTGCCGGATGGTCCGCAACAGGTCGCCTGGCTGGACGCCGATGAAAAGCGCTGGCTGGCCACGGAGCTGGAAAAGGACCTGCACCTCTTCGACCAGACCCGCCATGGCAATCCCCTGCATGCGCTCAAGGATCGCCGGGTGCTGCTCCTGGCGCTCTACTATCTGCCGGTGACCCTGAGCATCTATGGCCTGGGGCTGTGGCTGCCGACGTTGATCCACCAGTTCGGCGGCAGCGATCTCACCACCGGCTTCATTTCCGCCATTCCCTACGCCTTCGGCATTCTCGGCCTGCTCATCGTGCCGCGCAGTTCCGATCGCCTCGGCGATCGCTATGGGCACCTGGCCGTGCTCTATGGGGTAGGCGCCCTGGCCATGGCCGGCAGCGCCTGGTTCGGCACTGCCGTGCTGCAACTGGCGGCGCTGTCGGTGGTGGCCTTCTGTCTGTTTTCCCTCACCGCGCTGTTCTGGACCCTGCCCGGACGCTTCTTCGCCGGGGCCAGCGCTGCAGCCGGTATCGCCCTGATCAACTCGGTGGGCAATCTCGGCGGTTATCTCGGCCCCTATGGCATCGGTGCGCTCAAGGCGGCCACCGGCACCCTGGCCTCGGGACTCTATCTGCTGGCCGCGGTGCTGCTGTTCGGCCTCTTGCTCACCGGCATCGTCTATGCCCGCCTGGAGCGCAAGAACCGGCGGGAAGAGGGTTATGCCGCGGAGCGTTCCGCCGGCTGACGCCCCGGACAGGTCTCGGCGGCGAACCAGGCGGCGCCGAGACACACCAGATTGGCCACCAGCAGGTAGGCGGCCGGCGCCATGCGATCGCCGGTGGCGCCGATCAGCCAGGTCACCACGATCTGGGCGGTGCCGCCGAAGGCCGCCACCCCCAGCGCATAGACCAGCGAGAAGCCGGTGGCGCGCACCCGCTGCGGAAAGCTTTCCACCAGCAGCACGATCAGGGCCGCGCCGCTCATGCCGTGCAAGCCGGAGAGCACCGCCAGGGTCAGCAGGAAGGTGCCGGGGCCAGGCGCCTGGGTGATGAGCTCCAGCGCCGGATAGAGCAGCACCAGCAAAAGCAGTCGCGGCAGGATCAGCACGATGCGCCGGCCATAGCGATCGCTGAGCACACCGCCCAGGATCGAGCAGACCGCCATGGCCGCGCCCATCACCAGGGTGGCGAGCATGGCGATCCCGGCCGGCAGCTTCAGTTCCACCAGGGCGAAGGTGGTCATGTAGTTGAGGAAATACTGGGTGATGGTGCTGCCGGAGAGGATCAGCAGCCCCAGCAGCAGCGGCCGCCGCTGGGTGGCCAGCACCTCGCCCAGCACCGCGCCGGTGCCCCGGGTTTCGCCGACGTGGGTATCCACCAGGCCACGGCGGATATAGAGGCCGATGGGCAGGATCGCCAGGCCCAGCAGGAAGGGCAGGCGCCAACCCCAGGCCAGCAGCTGCTCCGGCGTCAGCCAGAGGGTCAGGCCGTAGCCGATCAGACCGGCCGCCACCGCGGCCAGCCCCTGGGCCACCACCTGCCAGCAGGCGTAGGTGCCCCTCTTGTGCAGCGGCGCCGCTTCCAGGATGTAGGTGGTGGCCGGGCCGGCTTCGCCACCCCAGGCCAGGCCCTGCAGCAGGCGCGTCAGCACCAGCAGGATGGGCGCGGCGATGCCGATCTGCTCATAGCCTGGCAGCACGGCGATGCCGCCGGTGCCCAGCGCCATCAGCACCATGGTCAGCAGCATCGCCGGCTTGCGCCCGACGCGGTCGGCCCAGGCGCCGATGAGAATGGCGCCCAGCGGGCGGACGACGAAGCCGACGCCAAAGGTGATGACGCTGGCCATCAGGCTGGCGAAGGCATTCTGCGAAGGAAAGAACACCTGGCCGATGAGCACGGCGAAGGTGGCGTAGACGCCGAAGTCGAAGAACTCCACGGCGTTGCCGAGCACCACGGCAAAGACGCCCTTGCGGGAGTGGATAGGGCGGGAAGCGGTCATGGGCGATGTTTCAGCGGAAGCAGGGCGCGCCCGGGACCGAGCGCGCGGGAGGTATCGACTCAGTGGGCGAGGTGCAGGCCGCACTCGCGGTTCTCGTCACCCTTGGTGGGATCGAAGTAGTCGAATTCGTTGGGCAGGTCGTGGGCGGTGAGGTACTGGTAGAGGTCCTTGGAGGTCCAGTGCAGCAGCGGCGCGACCTTGATCAGGCCGTCCGGATTGACGCTGACCGGGTCCATCTGGGCGCGCACCGCGGTGTCGGTGGCACGCAGGGCGGTGAACCAGACCTCAGGGGCGGTCTCGCGCAGGGCGCGGGCGAAGGGCTCCAGCTTGACCTCTTCGGTGAAGGCGGCGTGGCGCGGATCGTCCAGCCCCGGCACCGGGCCGTCGATGGCCTCGCGATGGGCACGCGAGCGCCTGGGCAGGTAGGTCACCAGGTTGAGATCGAGCTTGCGCACGATCTCGTCGGCGCAACGGTAGGTGGCGGGGGTGTTGTAGCCACTGTCCATCCAGACCACCGGGATGTCCGGCTTGACCTGGCTGACCAGGTGCAGGATCACCGCCTCGAAGGGGCGGAAGTTGGTGGTGACGATGGCGCTCTTGCCCAGGCCCAGGGCCCAGGCGACGAGCTTTTCGGGATCGCGGCCGAGGTCGGCGTTGATGCGGGCGAGATCGAGGGACATGGCGGGCTCCAGCCGGGGAAGGGATGAGGCCATGGTAGCAAAGCCGGATCAGCTGTGGGCTGCCAGCGTCTCCAGCAGCACCCGCACCTTGGCCAGGGACTCGGCGTATTCGTCGGCCCAGTGCGAATCCATGACGATGCCGCCGCCGCCCCAGCAACTGAGCACGCCGTCTTCCGCCAGCAGGCTGCGGATCAGGATGGAGCTGTCGCTCTCGCCGCGCACGTCCAGATAGAGCAGCGAGCCGCAATAGGGACCGCGCCGGGTTTCTTCCAGCTCGTCGATGATCTGCATGGCGCGGATCTTCGGTGCGCCGGTGATGGAGCCACCAGGGAAACTGCCGGCCAGCAGGTCCAGGGCGTCCAGCCCCGCGGCCAGGTCACCGGTGACGGCGCTGACCAGGTGATGGACGTTGGGATAGCTCTCCAGGACGAACAGCTCGGGCACCCGTACCGAGCCGATCCGGCAGCTGCGCCCCAGGTCGTTGCGCAGCAGGTCGACGATCATCAGGTTCTCGGCGCGATCCTTGGGGCTGGCCAGCAGGGCCTTGGCTTCGGCGGCATCGGCGCCAGGCGCGGCGCGGCGCGGCCGGGTGCCCTTGATCGGACGGGTTTCCACCTGACCACGGCTCACCCGCAGAAAGCGCTCCGGCGAATGGCTGAGCAGGGCGCCGCGCTCCAGCGCCAGATAGCCGGAGAAGGGCGTCGGGCAGGCCGCGCGCAGGGCCTGGTAGGCGGTCCAGGGCGAACCCTGGAAAGGCGCGCGAAAGCGCTGGGCAAAGTTGACCTGATAGCAGTCGCCGGCGGCGATATAGGCCTGGATGGCCTCGATGCGCTGGCGATAGGTGGGCTCGTCGATGTCGGCGGCGAAGGGGGCGGTCAGCCGGAAGCCCTCGGCCCTGGGCGCCTCCCCGGCGTCGAACAGGGCGATCAGTCGCTGGCGTTCCCCGGCGTCCAGCGCCGGATGGCAGACCAGTTGGCTGGTCCGCGCCTGGTGATCGCTGACCAGCGCCCAGGCATGGAGGCCCAGCCGCGCATCGGGTAGTGCCAGGTCGGCGCGGGCGCCCGCGGGTAGGCGCTCCAGGCGCCGGCCGAAGTCGTAGCCAAGATAGCCCAGCAGGCCACCGGCGAAGGGCAGGTCCGCACCCTCCGGCAGGTCGGCGCGACCCAGGCTGGCGAGGGCCGCGCGCGTCCGCGTGAAGAAGGCGTGGCCCGTTTCACCGGCAGCGGGCTGCAGCACCTGCAGCGGCCAGGCTGCCATGAGGTCGTAGCGCCCCCGCTCGGCCACTGGCCGCCCGGAGTCCAACAGCACCGCGCCGGGTTCGCCCTGCAGCAAGGCGAAACGCACGGTGGGATCGGCGTGGTAGGGCAGGGGATGCAGGTGGCAGAGGGGCATGGCGAGGTCGGCTGGGAGGGACGGCGCGCTAGTGTAGCGAACCGCCTCTAGCGGAGCGAGATACAGGCTGTCACAGCTGGATTGTCGACAGATGTTGACGGGAAAGGCGTTGAGGCGTAGTTATTCAGCCCATAAACACAAAAGGTGTCGACAATGATCGATAGCCCCCTCCAGGCCGAAGCGCCCGAGACCGACAGCGGGACCCTTTCCGAGCAGGTGTTCCGCCGGATCCGCGAGGCCATCGTCCGTGGCGATGTGGCGCCGGGCAGCAAGATTTCCGAGCCGGAGCTGGCCCGCACCTATGGCATCAGCCGCGGGCCGCTGCGCGAAGCCATCCACCGGCTGGAAGGCCAGCGCCTGGTGGTGCGGGTGCCCCATGCCGGCGCCCGGGTCGCCGCCCTGAGCCTGGCCGAGCTGGTCGAACTCTACGAAATCCGCGAATCCCTCGAGGGCATGGCCTGCCGCCTGGCAGCCGAACGCCTCACGTCCCAGGGCATCGACGAACTGCGCCGGCTGCTGGATACCCACGAGCGCGATCCGGCGTTCCAGGCCGGCACCGGCTACTACCTGCAGGAAGGCGACCACGACTTCCACTACCGCATCATCCAGGCCAGCGGCAACGGCATGCTGGTGCGGCTGCTCTGCGGCGAGCTCTATCACCTGGTGCGCATGTACCGGCTCAAGGTCTCCGCCACCCCCAATCGGCCGCGCCAGGCTTTCGCCGAGCACCATCGCATCCTCGATGCCCTGGCCGAGGGTGATGGCGAACTGGCCGAGCTGCTGATGCGCCGCCACATCGCCGCCTCCAAGCGCAATCTGCAGCACCATCCCCTAGTCCAAGATCAGTCGAGGTAACGCCATGCCTGCCGTCAGTCCCGGCCAGAAATTCCGCGCCGCCGTCGCCGCCGAACGCCCGCTGCAGGTGGTCGGCGCCCTCAACGCCAACCATGCGCTGCTGGCCAGGCGCGCCGGTTTCCAGGCCATCTACCTGTCCGGCGGCGGCGTCGCGGCCGGCTCCCTGGGCCTGCCGGACCTGGGCATCAGCGGCCTGGAAGACGTGCTCATCGACGTCCGCCGCATCACCGATGTCTGCGACCTGCCACTGCTGGTGGATGTCGACACCGGCTTCGGCGCCTCGGCCTTCAACGTGGCGCGCACCGTCCGGTCGCTGATCAAGGCCGGCGCGGCGGCCATGCACATCGAGGACCAGGTGGGCGCCAAGCGCTGCGGCCATCGGCCGGGCAAGGAGATCGTCAGCCAGCAGGAGATGGTGGATCGTATCAAGGCCGCGGTGGATGCCCGTACCGATCCCGACTTCGTCATCATGGCGCGCACCGATGCCCTGGCGGTGGAGGGCCTGCAGGCCGCCATTGACCGCGCCTGCGCCTGCGTCGAGGCCGGCGCCGACATGATCTTTCCCGAGGCCATGACCGAGCTGCCCATGTACCGCCAGTTCGCCCAGGCGGTAGGGGTGCCGATCCTGGCCAACATCACCGAATTCGGCGCCACGCCGCTGTTCACCACCGAGGAGCTGGCCGGGGCCGATGTCGGCCTGGTGCTCTATCCGCTGTCGGCCTTCCGTGCGGCCAATCGCGCCGCCGAAAACGTCTACACGGCGATCCGCCGCGACGGCAGCCAGCAGGCGGTGGTCGACACCATGCAGACCCGCGCCGAGCTCTATGACCGCATCGACTATCACCGCTACGAGGATCAGCTGGATCGCCTGTTCCAGCAGCAGAAGAACTGACGCTCCACCCTGAACGCCCGCTTTTTCGCACAACAACTCCAAGAGGAGCGAGACGATGGCAGACAGCAAAACCCTCGGCGGCGCCGGCCTGCGTGGCCAGGTCGCCGGCCGCACCGCGCTTTGCACCGTCGGCAAGACCGGCGCCGGCCTCACTTACCGGGGCTATGACATTCGTGAACTGGCCGCTCAGGCCGACTTCGAGGAAGTCGCCCACCTGTTGCTCTATGGCGAGCTGCCCACGCAAGCGCAACTGGACGCCTATCGCCAGCGCCTGGCGGCCCTGCGCGACCTGCCGCAGCCGCTCAAGGAAGGCCTGGAGCGCATCCCCGCCAGCGCCCACCCCATGGACGTGATGCGTACCGGCGCCTCCTTGCTGGGCACCCTGGAGCCGGAGCACAGCTTCGCCGACCAGCAGCAGGTGGCCGATCGCCTGCTCGGCGCCTTTCCGGCGATCCTGCTCTACTGGCACCACTTCAGCCAGCGCGGCACCCGCATCGACTGCAGCAGCGACGCCCCGGACATCGCCAGCCACTTCCTCACCCTGCTGCACGGCAAGGCGCCCAGCGAGTTGCATGCCCGGGTGATGAACGTCTCGCTGATCCTCTATGCCGAGCACGAATTCAACGCCTCCACCTTTACCGCCCGGGTCTGCGCCTCGACGCTGTCCGACCTCTATTCCTGCGTCACCGGCGCCATCGGCTCCCTGCGCGGGCCGCTGCACGGTGGGGCCAACGAGGCGGCCATGGCGCTGATCGAGCGCTTCGCCTCGCCCGAGGCGGCGGTCACCGGCCTCAAGCAGATGCTCGAACGCAAGGAGAAGGTGATGGGCTTCGGCCACGCCATCTACCGCGACAGCGATCCGCGCAACGAGGTGATCAAGGACTACGCCCGGCAACTGGCGGCGGAGGTGGGCGACCGCGTGCTGTTCCCGGTCTCGGAAGCCATCGACCGCACTATGAAGGAAGAGAAGGGGCTGTTCCCCAACGCCGACTTCTACCATGCCTCGGCCTATCACTTCCTCGGTATCCCGACGCCGCTGTTCACGCCGATCTTCGTCTGCTCGCGCACGGCCGGCTGGTGCGCCCACGTCTTCGAGCAGCGCGCCGACAACCGCATCATCCGCCCCAGTGCGGACTACACCGGCGTCGAGCAACGTGCTTTCACGCCCATCGCCAACCGCTGAACAAACCTGATCGCGGCCATGGGCCGCTTTTACAAGGGCGAGAGGGTCCTGTAGGAGCGGCCCATGGCCGCGATGAACCTAGCCCCGTAGCAGCGGCCGCATCGGCGGACCGCCATGACCACGATAAGGAATCAAAACCCCATGAGCGCCAACGTCGATCTCAACAACCGGCCCGACTACGACCAGGTCATCCAGGACCTGGCCGACTACGTGCTGACCTACCAGGTCACCTCCCGCGAGGCCCTGGACACCGCCCGCAACTGCCTGATGGACACCCTCGGCTGCGGCCTGCTGTCCCTGCGCTTCCCCGAATGCACCAAGCTGCTCGGCCCCCAGGTGGAGGGCACCGTGGTGCCCCAGGGAGCGCGGGTGCCGGGCACCAGCTATCGCCTGGATCCGGTCAAGGCGGCCTGGGACATCGGCTGCATCATTCGCTGGCTGGACTACAACGACACCTGGCTGGCCGCCGAGTGGGGCCATCCCTCCGACAACCTCGGTGCCATCCTGGCGGTGGCCGACCACCTCTCCCAGCGCCGCGTGGCCCAGGGCGAAGCGCCCCTGACCATGCGCCAGGTGCTGGAAGCCATGGTCATGGCCCACGAGATCCAGGGCATCTTCGGCCTGGAGAACTCCTTCAACCGCGTTGGCCTGGACCACGTCTTCCTGGTCAAGCTGGCTTCCACCGCGGTCAGCGCCAAGCTGATGGGCGCCAACCGCGAGCAGCTGCTGGCGGCGCTTTCCCACGCCTTCGTCGATGGCCAGGCGCTGCGCACCTATCGCCATGCGCCCAATGCCGGCAGCCGCAAGTCCTGGGCCGCCGGCGACGCCTCCAGTCGCGGCGTGCGCCTGGCCGATATCGCCCTGCGCGGCGAGATGGGCATTCCCGGCGTGCTCAGCGCACCCCAGTGGGGCTTCTACGACGTGCTGTTCAGCCACACCAACAAGGACCTGGCCACCAAGCCGGCCGATCAGCGCCAATTCAGCTTTCCCCAGGCCTTCGGCAGCTACGTGATGGAACACGTGCTGTTCAAGATCAGCTTCCCGGCGGAATTCCATGCCCAGACCGCCGCCGAAGCCGCGGTGATCCTGCATCCCCAGGTGCGCGATCGCGTCGATCAGATCGAGAAGATCGTGGTGACCACCCACGAATCGGCCATCCGCATCATCTCCAAGCAGGGCCCCATGGCCAACGCCGCCGACCGCGACCACTGCCTGCAGTACATGATCGCCGTACCGCTGCTGTTCGGCGACCTGGTCGCCGAGCACTATGAGGACGCCTTCCACCAGGCCCATCCGCGCATCGACCAGCTGCGCGAGAAGATGGAGATCGTCGAGGACGAACGCTACAGCCGCGAATACCTGGAAGCCGACAAGCGTTCCATCGCCAACGCCCTGCAGGTGTTCTTCACCGACGGCAGCAGCACCGAGAAGATCGCCGTGGAATATCCCATTGGTCATCGCCGTCGCCGCGAGGAGGGCATTCCGCTGCTGGAGCGCAAATTCCAGAGCAACCTGGCGACGCGCTTCCCGGCCGGTCGCTGCGCCCAGATCTTCGAGCTGTGCAAGGACCAGGCGGGACTGGAGGCCACTCCGGTGCATCGCTTCGTGGATCTGTTCGTCCTCTAGGCATTGTCTGAAAAGTGCCTGCGCTCGGTCATGCTGCGTTAAAAATCAGCTGGAATGCCAGCCCAGTCGGAATGCTCATTTACCGCTCGTAAACTCGTTCGCGAGCCCGGTCCGCTTCCTCGCTGATTCTTGCCTTGCCTGACCTTCGCTCGGCGACTGCTCAAACAAGCCTAACCAAATAAAGGAGGCGACTCGACCGAGCCTGCAGGGCCATGCAGGAGCGGACGAGTCGCCTCGGAGGTTGGGGCAGGGCGTGGCGGGTGATCAACCACCCGTCGCGCCCTTTTTCATGGCTAGCAGTAGCGATCCACATAGGCCGGCTGCTGCTGCCGACCGGCCAGGCGCCAGTGCTCCTGCAGGGCGGCGTGGACGCTTCTGATGAAGTTGTCGTCCGCCGCGGCCGACTTGCCGACGTAGCCGCCGCCCTTGTTGTAGGTCTTGAAGCGGATGCGCAGGCTGGGATGGCGCTCTTCGAACTGCTCGGGCGTCTCGCCGCCGGGCAGGCGGTCAACGTGCACCGCGCCGCTCTCGCAGACCCAGAGGATGTGGGTGTGGTTCTTGTCCTTGAGCCGGCCGAACAGGCGCTTGAGGTCGTCCAGGCAGGGGTTGTCGTTCAGGTTCATGAGCGTGTCCTCCGCAGTGGCCGTGATCAATGGAACTGGTTCATGGTGTTGTCCTTGCCCGCCGCCTTGAGGGCGGCCTCGCCGGCAAAGTATTCCTTGTGGTCGTCGCCCATGTCCGAGCCGGCCATGTTCTGGTGCTTGACGCAGGCGATGCCCTGGCGGATCTCCTGGCGCTGCACGCCCTTGACGTAGGCCAGCATGCCTTCCTCGGCGAAGTAGCCCTTGGCCAGGTTGTCGGTGGACAGCGCCGCGGTGTGGTAGGTGGGCAGGGTGATCAGGTGGTGGAAGATGCCCGCTTCCCGTGCCGCATCGCGCTGGAAGCTCTGGATCCGCGCATCGGCCAGGCGCCCCAGCTCGGTGTCGTCGTAGTCCACGCTCATCAGCCTGGCGCGGTCGTAGGCGGACACGTCCTTGCCCTCGGCCTGCAGGGCGTCGAACACCTGCTGGCGGAAACTCAGGGTCCAGTTGAAGGAGGGACTGTTGTTGTAGACCAGCTTGGCGTTGGGCACGACTTCGCGGATGCGGTCGACCATGGCCTTGATCTGGCCGACGTGAGGCTTCTCGGTCTCGATCCACAGCAGGTCGGCGCCGTTCTGCAGCGAGGTGATGCAGTCCAGCACCACCCGGTCCACACCGCTGCCGGCACGGAACTGGAACAGCCCGCTGGCCAGGCGCTTGGGCCGGAGCAGCTTGCCGCCGCGGCTGATCAGGACATCGCCGTTGCCCAGCTGGCTGGCGTCCACCTCGTCGCAGTCGAGGAAGCCGTTGTACTGGTCGCCCAGGTCGCCCGGCTGCTTGCTCACGGCGATCTGCTTGGTCAGGCCGGCGCCCAGGGAATCGGTGCGGGCGACGATGACGCCCTCGTCCACGCCCAGTTCGAGGAAGGCGTAGCGCACGGCGTTGATCTTGGCCAGGAAGTCCTCGTGGGGCACCGTGACCTTGCCGTCCTGGTGGCCGCACTGCTTCTCGTCGGAGACCTGGTTTTCCAGCTGGATGCAGCAGGCTCCAGCCTCGATCATCTTCTTGGCCAGCAGGTAGGTGGCCTCGGCGTTGCCGAAACCGGCGTCGATGTCGGCGATGATCGGCACCACGTGGGTCTCGTAGTTATCGATCTTCGCCTGGATGGCAGCGGCCTTGGCGTTCTCGTCGGCGGCGCGGGCGGCGTCCAGATCGCGGAACAGTATGGCCAGCTCGCGGGCGTCGGCCTGGCGCAGGAAGGTGTAGAGCTCTTCGATCAGCGCCGGCACGCTGGTCTTCTCGTGCATGGACTGATCGGGCAGCGGGCCGAATTCCGAACGCAGCGCGGCGATCATCCAGCCCGACAGGTAGAGGTAGCGGCCTTTCGTGCTGCCCAGGTGCTTCTTGATGGCGATCAGCTTCTGCTGCCCGATGAAACCGTGCCAGCAGCCCAGCGACTGGGTGTAGGCGCTGCTGTCGGCGTCGTAGGCGGCCATGTCCCGGCGCATGATGGCCGCGCAGTGGCGGGCGATGTCGAGACCGGTCTTGAAGCGATTCTGCAGGCGCATCCTCGCGACGTATTCCGGATTGATGGCGCTCCAGTGATTGCCGGTGCTGTTCTTGAGGGCGGCGATGGTCTGAACGTCGTTCTCGTAAGCGGACATGAGTCGATCCTTCTCGATGAGGTTGGCTTGGGTACCAGTCTTTTCCCAACGTCCGGCAGCGGGATGGTGGTTGCCACCCGGATGCCGGTCGCGAAGGCGAAAGGTCAGCCCAGCTGTCGAGTCATGTCGCCGTACGTTCCTGCATGGATCCGGACGTCACCTCTGGCGACGCTGCCTCGAGCAGCGCGGCATTTCAGTCGTCTTCTCTTGTAGTGCCTCTTGAGCATCACTACGCAAGACGGCCCGAGGGTCACCCGGAGCCCAGGCGCGACCCGCATGGATAGGGGGTTCGCGTCCGGTGCAGCTAGAGATTTGCAGGAGATCAGGCCGTCGTCAATCGAGTTTTGTAGTGCTTTCGTATAGTCACTACAAAAGTCGTAGACGCGGCCGGGAGCGGGTTTGGGGCGTCTATTGCTGACCCATGGGTCGCCGACAGGGGCAAAAGGGGCCCGCAAGCCACGGCGCTGGCCGTGACCCTGCGGTCACTTGGAAGGTGATCCGACGCCCACCGGTATCTGCCCCTGGTGAGGGGCAGCTGCGCGGGCGACTGGCGAGACTTGCCGGTCAGTGCCGACGAACGGTAAGTCCCTCTGGCCTAGGACGACGTGGCGGCGGTAAGGCCGGTGAGGGTATCGGCGATGTCCTTGGTGCGGTGGGAGGTCTGGGCGGTGAGCCGCCCGGATTCGCGCAGGACGGCGAGCAGCTCCTGCAGCGAGCCCACGTCCTCGGCCTGGCCGGCGATATGGGCGCCGACCTCGCTGATGGCGCGGGACAGCTGGTCGATGTCGGCGCCGATCTCGGCGGCGTTCTTGTGGGTGATGGCCGCCAGGTTGCGCACCTCGTCGGCCACCACCGCGAAGCCGCGGCCGCTCTCGCCGGCGCGCGCCGCCTCGATGGCCGCGTTGAGCGCCAGCAGGTTGGTCTGGCCGGCGATCTGCTGGATCACCTGGACGATGGACTGGATGCGCAGACTCGACTGGCTCAGTTCGTTGGCGCTGCGCACCACGTCCTCGGCCTGTTCGGTGAGGTGCTGCACGGTGCTGTCGGCCTGGCGGGTGACCTCGCCCTGCTGCAGGATGTTGCCCGCCAGATCGTCCATGCTGCTGTGCAATTCGCCGGAGTAGTGCCGCAACTGCTCGCCGATCTCCTGGCGACTCTGGTGGGCCTGGCGCAACACCTGGCCGAGATCGGCGAGGCCGCCGAACACCGCCTGGATGGAGTCGTCGAGGCCCTGGGCATCCACCACGCCGCTGAAGTTCTGCCGCTTGAATTCGTTGATCTGGTTGACCACCACCTGGCTCAGGCCGGCCAGCTTCTTGATCTGTCGACGCAGGAAGAAGGCCTTGAACTCGCCATAGTGGGCGGCGAAGTTGTCGACGTAGTCGTCGCGGAAGGGCGCGCCTTCGGGGGTGCGGAAAAAGAACACTGCGGTGAGCGTCTGGTTGAGATTCAGGCCAAGGATCTCGCCAAAGGTGGAAAAGCCCACCACCGGCGTCTGGCCGAACACCTCGCCCATGCGCGGCAGCTCGGCGCCGTTGTTGGCGCGGCGCAGGATGCAATCGTTGAGCACGCCCACCAGCGGGGTGCCGCTCTTGCCCTGCAGGAAGCGCGCGAAGTCCTGGCGGGTGGCGTCCACCAGCGAGGTGCGCTTGACCATCACCAGCTCTTCGCCGGGCGCCACGTCGCAGAACAGGTGGATGCGCTCGCGCTCGTAGTCGATGCGGGCGATGGAGCGGACGAACAGCTCCTCGCCCACGCGGATGGCGAAGGAATAATCCGCCAGGCGCTGCTCCAGCTGTTCGGCGCGGCAGCTCAGGGCCTCGCAGAGGGCCGCCACCATGCTCTTGATCTGGCCGCGGCTGTCGACCACCTGGCTGATGTAGCGCTCTTCCAGGGAGGCGGTGAGGACACTGAGGCTGAGCGGCGTGGCGCTGAAATTCTGGCTCTTGAACACCCCGAAGCGGGTATTCCTGGCCATCTTCAGGAAAACCAGCTGGGCATGGTTTTCATAGGCCTTGCGGCCATCGTGCAACAGCGTCTGGCGGAAGTCGCCCTTGCCGCCGGCGGAACCGCCGACGAACAGGCAGGGGAAGCGGCCGGACTCGTACAGCGCCTCCATGAAGAAGGATTCCGAGGCGGACAGGCCGTCGAACAGCACGAAGGCCAGGGTATCGCGGTGATCGATGGGCGTGCGTACCTGCAGGCGCTTGAGCGACTCGGTCAGGCGGGCGAGGCGTTCCTTCATGCTGCGCCGCGGTCCGCCCCGGCGGATGTCCTCGCTGTCCAGCGGGACGTGCACCACCTCGGCCGAGGCGATGACCGAGGCATCGAAGAATTGCAGCACCAGCCGGTCCCAGGCGCCGTCGGCGGCGCAATACAGGCGTGACTCGCTGCCGCAGAGTTCGCCGGACGTGGTGCACAGGCTGATGGAGGCGTCGGGAAAGCGCCCGGCCAGTTGCCGGGCGATGGCGTCCAGGTCCAGGTGCGGCGAGACGAACCCGGCGATGTAGGTGGGCTTGAAGGCGACGCCGCCGAGGCGGTCGCTCAATTCGCGAGCGGAGCAGGTCAGGCTGAACACGCCGCTACCGCCCTGGCGGGCACGCGCGCCGAAGCGTTGCAGAAACCCCATGATTGTTCCTCTTGTCTGGCAGGCTGGGAAAGGGAGCTCACCCAGGCATCGGCGCGTTTGGCGGCGGCTTGATAGGGGTGTGCGCCCAGGCCGCAGGCACGCGGGCAGGGTGGCTCGGGGGTGGGGAGGGGAATGGGGCTCTGGCACGAGCCTTGGCGCGCTAAGCGCCGTGCCCGGAGGCGCCCAGGGTCAGGCGACCAGCGGTCATGGCCGGCGCCCGGAATCGAACCCGGGCAGCTAGTCCCGGCTGTCGTGCTCGGCCAGGGCTTCGGCCCCGGTCAACTGGCGATGCGAGTGCGTGAAGCAGTACCAGGCCGGCTTTTCCTCCATGAAGATCTCGCTGTCCAGCCACCAGTCCGCGCCCTCGAGCAGGCCGACCGGGATGGCGTAGTGCGGCTCGGCCTTGAGGCGGTAGAACAGGTGGGTGCCGCAGTGGCGACAGAAGCCGCGCTCGGCCCAGTCGGACGAGGCATAGATGGCCAGGGCGTCGCCGCCACCGATCACCGGTGGCTGGGCGCATTCCACCGCCAGCAGCGGGCCGCCACCCCAGCGGCGACAGGTCCGGCAATGGCAGGCCGAAACGGCCAGGGTAGCGAGGCGACAATCCAGCTGAACAGCGCCGCACAGGCACTGGCCGTGACGTTCGAGGGGCAGGGACATGGCGCTATCCTCGGGAGGCAGTAAGTCTGCAGGATAGCCGGTTGGGCGCAGGGAGGGGAGGGTGCTCCCGCCGTGGGCGGGAGCACCGGCGCGATCAATCCTCGCGGCTGGTGACTTCCACCAGGTGATAGCCGAACTGGGTCTTTACCGGACCCTGGACCTGGTGCAGCGGCGCGCTGAACACCACGGTGTCGAATTCCTTGACCATCTGGCCCGGGCGGAAGGTGCCCAGGTCGCCGCCCTGACGGCTGGAGGGGCAGCTGGAGTTGTCCTTGGCCACCTGGGCGAAGTCGGCGCCCCCTTCGATGGCGGCTTTGAGTTCGTTGCACTTGTCTTCGCTGGAAACCAGGATGTGGCGGGCAGAGGCTTTGGCCATGGGAGAGACTCCTGTTGAATGAGCGGGCGAGCCTACCCCAATCACCCCTGCAAGCAAACTGCCATCCGTTCCTCGGTTGGCGAACCGTTTGGGTTGCGCCCCCGGTACAGGGCGGGTACATAGCGCTTCCCTGTTTTCCGGATCCGCTCGCGCATGCCTCGTCTTTCCGCCTTGTCCCTGCTGCTGACCTCGACCCTGCTGACCCAGGCCGCCCTCGCCGCGACGCCCGAGGAGGCGCGGCTGGTCAGCCTGATCAACGCCTATCGCGCCGCGCCCCAGGGCTGCCCCGGCACCCGCGCCGCGGCGCCCCTTGCCGCCGACGGTCGCCTGGCGGCGGTACGCCTGACCGGTCGCGATAGGCTGCAGAGCGATCTGCGCGCCGCGGGTTATCAGGCGTCGGCGGTGCAGGTGATCATGCTGGCGGGCGCGCCGACCGCCCAGGCGGCCATGGCCGGGCTGCGCCAGCAGTACTGCCGACCGCTGGCCAGCAGCGACTATGCGCAGATCGGGGTGAGCCAGCAGGGGCCGCGCTGGCAACTGGTGCTGGCGCGGCCGGTGGTGAGCGCCGGCCTGGGCGACTGGCAGACCGCCGGCAAGGCGGTGCTGGCCGAGGTCAATCGCGCCCGGGCCCAGGCGCGCACCTGCGGCACCCGCCGCTTCGCCGTCACCACGCCGCTGCGCTGGAATCCGGCGCTGGCCAATGCCGCCCTGGCCCACAGCCAGGACATGGCCGGGCGCGACTACTTCTCCCATACCGCACCCGGCGGCGGTACCGTGGCCGAGCGGGTGGCCAGGCAGGGTTACGGCTGGACCCGCATCGGCGAGAACATCGCCGCCGGCGCCGGTTCGGTCACCCAGGCCATGCAGGGCTGGCTGGCGAGTCCGGGCCACTGCGCCAACCTGATGAATCCGGAATTCACCGAGATGGGCGCGGCCTATGCCCTGAATCCGCGCAGCGCCCACAGCCTCTACTGGACCCAGGTGTTTGGCCGGCCACGCTAGCCCGGGTACTCGGCGATCTCGATCAGGTTGAGGTCGGGATCGCGCACATAGACCGAGCGAATCGGTCCGGTGGCGCCGGTGCGCGCCACCGGACCCTCGATGATCGGCCAGCCCTCGCGCTGCAGATGGGCGATCACCCGGTCCAGCGGCTCACGGGCGATAAAGCAGAGGTCGAGGGCACCCGGCACCGGCAGGTGGGCCTTGGGTTCGAATTCGTGCCCTCGCTCGTGCAGATTGATCTTCTGGTTGCCATAGCGCAGCGCCTTGCGCCCCGCGCCGAACGTTTCCAGGCGCATACCCAGCACCCGGGTGTAGAAATCCTCGCAGGCGGCGAGGTCCGTGGTGGTCAGGACCAGATGATCCAGATGGTCGATCAGCATGGCGGTCTCCGCGTCGGGACTGGTATCTCACTGTGCCAGTCCCGGACGCGGTGCACCATCACTTGGCGTGGGCCTTGATCCAGCGGTTGAGCTGGTCGATTTCCTTCTGCTGGGCCTGGATGATGTCCTCGGCCAATGTGCGCATCTCCGGGTCCTTGCCGTGCTGGAGCTGGTAGCGGGCCATGTCGACGGCGCCCTCGTGGTGGGCCAGCATGCCCTTGGCGAAGGCCAGGTCCGGGTCCTTGGCCTTGAGGCCTTCTTCCATGCCCTGGTGCATGGTCTCCATGCTCTTCTGCATGTCCTGGTGGGCCGGGTGCTGGGCCTCGGCGGCCTGGGCGACGCCGCCCGCCAGCAGGGTGAGGGCGAGCAGGGTGGAGGTAAGGGCAATACGCATGTTCAGAGCTCCTGACTGGGCTGACGACGCCGAGGCTAGAGCTTGCCCCTGGGGCAAGGTCAATGACCGGCTGCCTTTCGCCAACAGCCTGACCCGGGCAAAGGGTTTCGCGATGTTTTGTCGCAGCGACGGGCAGCTGCCAGGCCGGTTACTGGGCGAAAAAGCGCCGCCGATCAGGCAGTTGGGCACTCTGAGCGGGTGATCGTGGCGGCCGGGCGCAACTGCAGGTGGTTGTGGGGGTCCGAATCGACAGCGTAGAATTTTTACCACATCCAATTCCAATCCCTACCTACAGCAGACTTCTCGCTCGCGAACAGGCGTCG
The DNA here is from genome assembly GCF_028640935.1 of Pseudomonas sp. SHLD1. Taxonomy (NCBI): domain Bacteria; kingdom Pseudomonadati; phylum Pseudomonadota; class Gammaproteobacteria; order Pseudomonadales; family Pseudomonadaceae; genus Pseudomonas; species Pseudomonas sp. SHLD1. Next base: position 258,513 of record NZ_JAQZAD010000023.1, on the reverse strand, counting down.
CAGGCGGGCCAAGCCTTTGCCGTGGGTTTTCGTCGTCGGCTTTCCGCCTGGAAGTCGCTGTCCACCCTTTCGCTCTGGAGTAGAAGACCCCCCATGGATGCTACCGCCGAAGCCCGGAAACCCAGCTGGTCCGGTGTCATCGCCCTGGCCCTGGCCGCCTTCATCTTCAACACCACGGAATTCGTCCCGGTGGCGCTGCTCAGCGACATCGGTCGCAGTTTCGACATGCGTCCCTCGCAGGTCGGGTTGATGCTGACCATCTATGCCTGGGTGGTCGCCCTGATGTCGCTGCCGATGATGCTCGCCACCCGCTCCATCGAGCGGCGGCGCCTGCTGATGTTCGTCTTCGTCGTCTTCATCGCCTGCCACGGCCTCTCCGGGGTGGCCTGGAGCTTCGAGGTGCTGGTGGCCAGCCGCATCGGCATCGCCTTTGCCCATGCGGTGTTCTGGTCGATCACCGCCTCGCTGGCGGTGCGCATCGCCCCGGCCGGCAAGCAGACCCAGGCCCTCGGCCTGCTGGCCACCGGCACCTGTTTGGCCATGGTGCTGGGTATCCCGCTGGGCCGGGTACTGGGCGAATTGCTGGGCTGGCGCTACACCTTCGTCGCCATCGCGGCGCTGGCGGTGGGCACGGTGCTCTGGCTGGCGCGCAACCTGCCGCTGCTGCCCAGCGAGAACTCCGGTTCCCTGGCCAGCCTGCCGGTGCTGTTCAAGCGTCCGGCGCTGCTGTGCATCTACCTGCTCACCACCCTGGTGGTGACCGCCCACTTCACCGGCTACAGCTACATCGAGCCCTTCGCGGTGGAAGTAGCGGGCATGGGCGGGATGCAGATCACCGCCTTGCTGCTGCTGTTCGGCGGCTCCGGCGTCATAGGTTCGCTGCTGTTCAGCCGCTACAGCCTGAGATTCCCCAATGGCTTCCTGGTCGCGGCCATCGCCGGCATCGCCCTGTCGCTGCTGTTGCTGCTGCCCTTCGCCTGGAAGAGCTTCATGCTGGAAGGGCTGAGCGTGGTCTGGGGCATCGCCATCATGAGTTTCGGCCTGGCGCTGCAATCCAAGGTGCTGGCGCTGGCCAAGGACGCCACCGACGTCGCCATGGCGCTGTTCTCCGGCATCTACAACGTCGGCATCGGTGGCGGCGCCCTGCTGGGCAGCGTGGTGGGGACCCATGTCGGCATGCCCTACATCGGCCTGGTGGGCGGCAGCCTGGCGGTGGCCGGCCTGCTGTTCGCGATCTTCATGACGCGGCGCTACACCGAGCAGCTCAACGCCAATCCGCTGTGATGTGCCAGGGCGCCTCGGCTGTTTCGAGGCGCCTCGGACCGCACGACCAGTGAGTCGCGAACTGTCTACCGGGCCGCGCCTGCCAGTCGTGGAGCGGCCCGGGACGAAGCGCTAAGCTGCGGGCTCCTGGCGCCTCGGCCAGGCTGCCGGATGCGCTCGCCATGAATCGACTGCTGTTCAATCTCTTCGTCTGGACCAAGGTGCCCATCGCCAAGATCGCCGGGCTGCGCCTGCGGCACCTGGACGATGCCGGCTGCCAGATGCAGGTCACCCATGGCTGGCTGAACCAGAATCCCTTCAAGAGCATGTTCTGGGCGGTGGAGGGCATGGCGGCGGAATTCTCCACCGGCATCCTCGCCGACCGGCACATCCGCCGTTCCGGCAGCCGCTACGCCATGCTGGTGGTGGCCATGAGCGCGACCTTTAGCAAGAAGGCCGTGGGCACCCTCGTCTTTCGCTGCGACCAGGGCGCGGCCATCGCCGCAGCGCTGGCGCAGGCGCGCGCGACGGGCGAGCCCCAAACCCTGAGTCTGCGCAGCGTCGGCACCGACGAAAGCGGCGACCAGGTCGCCGAATTCTGCTTCACCTGGAGCTTCAAGGCGCGGATGCCGGTGGCTACGTCTCTGTAGGATCGGCCGGCCGGTAGCGTGGAAAACCGCGCAGTGTCTTCCACTGGCAAGCCCGCTGCAAAACGGTGGAAGGCCGCGCCGTTATCCACCTCCGCGGCCTAACTGCGCCCTCTCCCTGGGAAGGCTGGGGAGAGGGGGATCGCGGCCATGAGTGGCCACGTTGTTGGGCTTCGCTGCGCTCAGCGCCAACCTACGAACTAGCGGCCGAAGCGTCCGCCACGGCGCTCGCCCCGTCCCTGGCGGCGCTCGCCCTTGCCTTTGCCCTGGCCCTTCTCCTGGTCACGTGGCCGCCGCCGGCGCGACAACTCCCGGGTGATGGCGTCGTTGAGCAGGTCTCGATGATCCTGGCCGCGTTCCAGGGCCGGAAACAGCTCGGGCAGGCTACGCGACAGGTGCAGATAAGTCTCCACCACGTGCAGGGCGCTTTCCAGCCCGGCGAGATCGGTGCCCATGGGGATGCGCGGCAGGTCCACCGGCTCGCCGCGGGCGACGCTGCGCAGCCAGCGCTGGGCCTGGCCGCTGGCCGGGCCTTCCAGGCCGCCGCGGATCGGCGTGCAGGCGAAGATCCAGCGCAGCTGGAAATCGATGCCGGGCAGGTCGATCAGCTTGATCCACTCGGCCAGCTCGTCGGGCAGTACCGAGACGAAGGCGTCGCCATAGTTGATGTTGCGATTGAAGGTCAGCCAGGTGCGCAGCAGGCTGGGCTCCTCCATGAACTCGGACAGCGCGCGCAGGTGCTCCAGGCTCGGCCGCACCTGGAACTGGTGCAGGTCCACCGGATCGTCCGGACTGTGGAACAGCCGCTTGATGTTGCGCAGCACATGGGGCTCCAGCGCGGTGATCTCGCCTTCGGCATGGTGACCGAAACGCCCGGCGCGACCACCGATCTGCTTGACCTCCTGCACCCGCAGTGGACGGTTCTCCACCCCGTCGAATTTCTCGTCGGTGTAGAAACACAGGGTGTGGGCCGGCAGGTTGAGGCCCATGCCCACCGCATCGGTGGCGACCATGATCTCGGTCTCGCCTTCGCGGAAGCGGCGCGCCTGCTCCCGGCGCACCTCCGGCGAGAGGGCGCCGTAGACCACCGAGACCCGGCGGCCGGCCATCTCCAGCAGGCCCTTGAGTTCCAGCACCACCCGCCGGCTGAAGGCCACCAGCAGCGAACCCGGTTCCAGGCGTTCCAGGGTGGTGGCGTGGCGCGCCACCGTGACCGGTGACAGGCGCTTGGTGGGTTTGATCTCCAGACGGTCCTCGCACAGGGCGCTGAGGGTGCGCAGCGAGGGCTCGATCAGCGCCGGACCGGTCATCAGCAGGCGTTTGGTGTAGGCGCTGACCAGGGCATCGACCCAGGCCCAGCCGCGCTGCGGATCGGCCAGCATCTGCACCTCGTCGACCACCACCACCTCCCACTGCTGGCGGCGGAAGCGGGCGAATTCCTCGACGGTGCAGCAGAAGTGGGTGGCGCCCGGACGGATGATCTCCTCCTCGCCGGTGACCAGCGAGCAGGGCACGCCCAGGGATTCCAGGCGCTCCTGGTTTTCCAGGGCCATCAGCCGCAGCGGCGAGAGGTAGATGGCATGGGTCACCGCCGCCATGGCCTCGATGGATCTGTGGGTCTTGCCGCTGTTGGTGGGACCGAGCAGGGCAGTCCAGGTGCGGGTCAGCCGCCGGGCCGGATAGTTCTGGTGGTACTGGCCGAAGCGCGGGTTGTTTTCCAGCAGCACGGCGAAGGCCATCTTCTCGCGCTGCTGGGTCACGGCGTGGCGCAGGGCCCGGCGCAGCTTGTCGGCCTCCAGGCGCATCAGCTCCTGCAGACGCGGCGTGCCCAGCTGGTGCAGGTCGAAGTCCAGGGCATCGGCTTCGCCCACCAGCACGGCGAAACGCTCGCGCAGGTCCGCCTCGGCTTCGGCCCTGAGCGCGGCGACATCGGCAGCGCCGAGCAGGCGGCCCTGGTTGGCCGCCAGCCGCCGGGGGATCTCCAGGCGAATGTCCTCGTGGGTCAGGACCACGTTGAATCTGAGTTCGTGGCGCGTCTCGTTGAGCACCTCCACCGCCCGCGGCAGGAAGTCGTCCAGACGGATCAGCGCCTGGGGCACCCGCTCCAGCACCCGCTGGCGATCTTCGTCGGCCATCTCGGCGAAGGGCGCCGCCAGGAGGCCCAGACGCTCGCGCACGGCATCGCCCAGGCGCTCGCTGACCGCGGCGGCGAAGGCTTCGGCGCAAGCGCTGTCAGCCAGGTTGAGCGCCCAGTGGGGTTCGAGCAATTCGCTCGCCGCGCCGCCAGTAAAGAGCTTTTCACTGCCGAAGACATCCACCGCATAGCCGAAGGTCTTGCCGGCACCGAGCAGCGCCTGGCCCAGCAGGCTGTCGGGATCGGGCGCGCTGCCCGTAGCCACTGCGGCGGCTTCGTCCAGACCCAGCCAGAAGGCCTTGGCGATCCGCCCCAGGTGCGGCAGGGGATAGCCCGAATAGGGCTTGAACCAGAGTTCCTGATGCTGTTGCCGGGCGACGAAGTCGGGATGGGTGCGGCCGGCCCAGTCGAGGAAGCGCTGCAGGCGTTCGAGGCGGCGTTGCTTGCGGAGGCGGTGATCGCTCATGCGAGGAGGGATTTTCCTTGAGGACTATAGGGCATGGGACCCCGGTCATGGGCACGGGGTCACGGCTGCGCGCACCATTCGGCAGATAGGGGGCACCGTGGCTGCGTTTGCGCAGTCTCCATCACAAGGGTGGCGTTCGCTACCCGCTCTCCTTCTTCTGTTCTGGATCACGCTACCCACATGACATTTCTCGTCTGGGTCGGGGTATTGGGATCGCTGTTGATGATCCTGGCCCTGACGTCCGCCTATCTGCGCTGGCTGCCGGTCACCACTTCGGTGGTCTGTCTGGCCTTCGGCATGCTGATCAGTCCCATTGGCCTCGGGCTCGCCGAGGTCAATTTCCAGCAGTCGGCAACCTGGATCGGTCACCTCACCGAGGTGGCGGTGCTCTTTTCGCTGTTCGTCAGCGGCCTCAAGCTGCGCCTGTCCTTTCATCGCTCCTCCTGGCACGGCGCCTACCTGCTGGCCGGGCCGGTGATGATCCTCAGCATCGCCGGGGTCTGCCTAGCGGCCCACTATCTGCTCGGCCTGCCCTGGGGCGTGGCCCTGCTGATCGGCGCCATCCTCGCGCCCACCGATCCGGTGCTGGCCGGGCTGGTGCAGGTCAATCACGCCCAGGATTTCGACCGGGTACGCTTCGGTCTCTCCGGCGAGGCGGGCCTCAACGACGGCACCGCCTTTCCCTTCGTGCTGCTCGGCCTGCTGCTCCTGCAGCACGGCGAACTGCAGTGGGGCTGGACCCTGGAGTGGTTCCTCAAGAACGTGGTCTGGGGCGTGCCGGCGGGCCTGCTGCTGGGCTATGTCATGGGCAAGGGGGTCGGGCGGCTGATGATCTTCCTGCGCACCCGGCATGGCGACAGCACCATCTCGCCCAATGACTTTCTCGCCCTGGCGCTGATCGCCCTGTCCTATGTGCTGGCCGACGAGATCGGCGCCTTCGGCTTTCTCGCGGTGTTCGCCGCCGGCCTGGGCCTGCGCCAGGCCGAGGTACAGACCTCCGGCCATGCCGAAGTACCCTCCGAGCACCTGGCGCAGCCGGTGATCGGTCATCTCACCGGGGCGCCGGAGCGCGCCACCGTGGCCAATGCCGAGGACATCGAGGAGCCGCGGATGGCGGCCGGGGTGATGATGGGCGACATGCTCGCCTTCGGCAGCCTGGTGGAGCGCTCCTTCGAGGTACTCCTGGTGACCCTGCTCGGGGTGGTGCTGATCACCCACTGGGACAGCCGCGCGCTGCTGCTGGGCGCCTTGCTGTTCGTGGTGATCCGCCCGCTGGGCGTGGCTACCATGCTGCCCTTCACCCGCATCGATCGCCACCAGGGTGCGCTGATCGGCTGGTTCGGCATCCGTGGCATCGGTAGCCTGTATTATCTGTGCTACGCGCTCACGCATCACGTCACGGCCGACTGGGCCGGGACCATCGTCGACCTGACCCTGTCGGTGGTGGCCTTGAGCATCGCGGTCCACGGGATTTCCATCCAGCCGCTGCTCGACCGCTACGAGCGCCTCACTGCCCGTCGCGAGGGCTCGGCGAGACCCTGAGCCCGTTTGCGACCTATACCGGAGGACGCATGTATCACGGCGAACGTCTCAATGCCTGGACCCATCTGGTCGGTGCCCTGCTGGCCCTGGCCGGCGCCATCACCCTGGTCGTGCTGGCCAGCCTGCAGGGCGATCCCTGGCGCATCGTCAGCGTGGCGATCTACGGGGTCGCGCTGGTGATCCTCTACAGCGTCTCGACCCTCTACCACAGCGTGAAGGGACGCGCGAAGCGCCTGCTGCAAAAGCTCGATCACCTGTCGATCTACCTGCTGATCGCCGGCAGCTACACGCCGTTCTGCCTGGTGACCCTGCGCGGGCCCTGGGGCTGGACGCTGTTCGGCATCGTCTGGGGCCTGGCGCTGATCGGCATGGCGCAGGAACTCAAGCCCCGTTCGGAGGCGCGCATCCTGTCGCTGGTGATCTACGCCGTCATGGGCTGGATCGTACTGGTGGCAGTGGGACCGCTGCTGGACCGCCTGGGCGGCGAAGGCTTCGCCTGGCTGGCGGCCGGCGGCGTGCTCTATACCGTGGGGATCCTGTTCTTCGTCTTCGACGATCGCTTCCGCCACTGGCATGGCATCTGGCATGGCTTCGTCATGGCCGGCAGCGCGCTGCACTTCGTCGCCATCCTCAGGTTCGTGCTACCAGCGTCCTAGCCGTGGTCTTGAGGGGCTCGTCACAGATATGGCGGCCTATGGCCATCCGTGGCGAACCCTTGGGTAGCTGTTTGGTTCTCAAATAGCTGAACCCATTCCCAGTGCGTTGCTTTCCCCAAAACGAAGAAGAAGAGGAAGGTGAAACGTGTTCAGCCGTCCCAGATTTCTTGTATTGCTCCTATTGCTCGCCTGCAGCGCCTGCCAGGAAAAGGACGCCAAGACCGTCGCCGCGCCGATCAAGAAGGAAGCCAGCTTCGAGCAGCGCGGCAAGGCCTCCTTCTATGCGCGCAAATTCCATGGCAAGGAAACCGCCAGCGGCGAGACCTTCAACAACAACGAGCTGGTCGCCGCCCACAAGACCCTGCCGCTTGGCACCCGGGTCAAGGTGACCAACCTGGAAAACGATCGCGCCGTGGTGGTGCGCATCAATGACCGCGGCCCCTATATCCGCGGCCGCATCATCGATCTCTCGCGCGCCGCTGCCCGGCGGGTGGACATGGTCGACGACGGCACCACCGCGGTGAAGGTGGAAAAGCTGGAGTAGCGACCCTCAGCGGATCCAGACGGTCTGGTCCTTGCCCTGGCGCTTGGCCCGATAGAGTCCTTCGTCCGCCTGGCGCAGCAATTCGTTCAGCGACAGCTCCGGCGCGAGTCGTAGCGCCCCGGCACTGAAGCGGATACCCAGGGGCTCGGCTTCAGCCAGGCGCCTGCGCAGGGTTTCCAGCAGCTGACTGACCCGCCCCTCGTCGAGGTCGCGGATCAGCAGCCCGAATTCCTCGCCGCCCAGCCGGCCGCCTTGCAACCTTGGATCGAGCTGATCGAGTTGCCGCGCCGTGGCGAACAGCACCTGGTCACCGACCTGGTGGCCGTGGCGGTCGTTGATCTCCTTGAAGTTGTCGATATCAAGCATGACGAAATGCCTGGGCGCCTGCCCGCTCTCGCCGCGTGCCGCGTCGACCTGCTCGAGGAGCTTGCGGCGGTTGGCGATTCCGGTGAGTTCATCGGTCTCCGCGAGAATCCGATAGCGCTCCTTGAGAATGAAGGTCCGCCGCATCCACTGGCTGTTGGCATGGTTGTAGGCGATACCGATGGCCAGGGTGGCACCGACCAGCAACCCGACCAGCTGCACCGGCATGGCGGCGGGTATCAGCTGGGCCTGGCCGGCGAAGAGGATGAAGGCGGCGCCGGCGAGGGTAATCAGGTAGTGGGAGAGGCGATAGGTCAGGCCGCAGGTGCCCAGCACGACGGCGATGGCGATGGGGAGATTCCAGTAGTGACCCAGGGCGCCACCATCCTGGATCTGGATGCGGAAGGCGAAGACGAGCGCCCAGATGTTGCCAGTGAAGGTCAGACTCATCATGCGCGCGCTGCGCGCCACGCCGAGCAGGGCGCTGATCCCCAGCAACAGCAGCATCACCGCGAAATAGCGCGTCTTGTAAGGACTGCCGATCAGCGGATTGCTCCACAGACTCAGCGGCCACATCGCCAGCATCAGGGGCTGCAACACCAGCAGGGGCGTGCGCAGCACCCGGCGGACATGCTGTTCATAGCGAATATCGTCGTCCATCGACATCTCGGAAGGGGGTAGGGCCGCTGGACGATGGCAAATCGGCCGATGGCTCGGCCAGGGTGCATCACTGTAATGGCTAAGTGCTAGTGCCTCCAAGTAGGACAGGGTGCTATTGCCCGCCGTAGAGCGGTTTGCCGATGACTGGTCTGACTGTATGGCCAGCCTGGCGCAACACTGTATCTGGCCGACGCCCGCCCGGGAGGCCGAGACTCTTGCTTCACCCCGCGCCCCCGGTAGCCCCATGCACCTCGCCATCCTCACCTTCGACGGCTTCAACGAACTGGACTCCCTGATCGCCCTGGGCCTCCTCAATCGCATCAGGCGTCCGGACTGGCGGGTCTCGCTGATGGCGCCGACTCCCTGCGTGACCTCCATGAACGGCGTTCGCCTGGAGCGTCAGGCCGGCTTCGACGAGCTGGCGGACTGCAGCGCCGTGCTGGTGGGCAGTGGCAGCCGTACCCGGGAACTGGCGCGAGACGCCGCCCTGCTGGAACAGCTGGCGGTGCTCGACCCCGGACGCCAACTGGTCGGCGCCCAGTGCTCCGGCACCCTGTTGCTGGCGCGCCTCGGCCTGCTCGACGGCGTACCTGGCTGCACCGATCTCACCACCAAGCCCTGGGTGCAGGAAGCCGGCATCGAGGTGCTGGCGCAGCCCTTTTTCGCCCGCGGCAACCTGGCCACCGCCGGCGGCTGCCTGGCTTCCAGCTACCTGGCGGCCTGGGCCATCGCCCGGCTGCTGGGGCGCGAGGCGGCGGCCGAGGTGCTGCATTACGTGGCACCGGTGGGTGAGAAGGAGGACTATGTGCAGCGCGCGCTCGGCAATATCGAGCCCTATCTCAGCCATCCATCCCGGGAGGTCGCCTCGGCATGCTGAAAATTCTCGGTCGCGTCTCTTCGATCAACGTCCGCAAGGCGCTCTGGTGCCTCGACGAACTGGGCCTGGGCTATGAGCGCAAGGACTGGGGCGCCGGCTTTCGCTCGGCGCAGTCCGCCGAATACCTGCAATGGAATCCCAATGGCCAAATCCCGGTCCTGCTGGACGGCGACTTCGTGCTCTGGGAGTCCAACAGCATCCTGCGCTACCTGGCCAACGCCCATGGCGGCGAGGCGCTGTATCCCGCCGCTCCGCGCGCCCGGGCACGGGTCGATCAGTGGCTGGACTGGCAGGCCTGCGAACTCAATCCGGCCTGGAGCTACGCCTATCTGGCGCTGGTGAAGCAGCAGCCGGCGGAACCCGATCCGCAGCGCCTGGCGCAAGGTGTCGCCGCCTGGAACGAACGCATCGCCATTCTGGACGCGCACCTGGCGCAGCATGGCCCCTATGTGGCCGGCGAACACTTCAGCCTGGCCGACATCGCCCTGGGCCTGTCGCTGCACCGCTGGCGCAGCACCCCGATGGAGCGCAGCGCGGCGCCGGCGATCGAGGCCTATCTCGAACGCCTGGCCACGCGCCCGGCCTGGGCCTGCTATGCCAGCGCTGCCACGCCCTGAGACGCAGCGTCTGGGCTAGTGGGCCGACTCCTCCGGCTGGCTCTTCTCCGTAGGGGGGGAACAGCGGATTGCCGCAGCGATTGCAAAAGGAGGAATCGGGTTCGTGGGTAGGCTTCTGGCAGCGTGGACAGTCGCGCTGCAGCGTGGCGCTGCGCATGGCGTTGGCCAGCTCCGCGGTAAAGATGCCGGTGGGCACGGCGATGATCGAATAACCGGTGATCATGATCATGCCCGCCAGGGTCTGGCCCAGTGCCGTCTTGGGCACCATGTCGCCGAAACCCACGGTGGTCAGGGTCACCACCGCCCAGTAGATGCTGCGCGGGATGCTGGTGAAACCATTGGCCGGTCCTTCGATGACGTACATGAAGGTGCCGAACATGGTTACCAGGGTGCAGATGGCCAGCAGGAACACGGTGATCTTCTGCCGGCTGCTGCTCAGCGCCACCATGAGGAAATCCGCCTGGCTCAGGTAGGGCGTCAGCTTGAGCACGCGGAACACCCGCATCATCCGCAGCACCCGGATGACCAGGAAATACTGGGCGTCGGGCATCAGCAGGGCGATGAAGGCCGGCAGCACGGCCAGCAAATCGATGAAGCCGTAGAAACTGGTGACGTACTGGCGCGGCCGGGGCGCGCAGATCACCCGCAGCAGGTATTCGATCGCGAAGAGGCCGGTGAAGATCCATTCCAGTCCATAGAGCCAGCTGCCGTAGCGCAGGTGGATGGCCTGGATGCTGTCCAGCATCACCACGCCCAGGCTGGCCATGATGACCGCCAGCAGCAGGGTGTCGAAGAGTCTTCCGGCCGGGGTGTAGGTGTGGAAGATGATGACGTACAGGCGCTCGCGCCAGGTACCTGGGCGAGGGTAGGGATCCATGGGCGCTCCTGGGCAGGGGTATCCAACGGACAAGGATAGCAAGCCCCTTCCCGCTGACCGAGTGAATGTGCCCTAGAGCCGTCCGGCCACCTCGGTAGTCGCCAGGAGGTGCTGGAAACCGTCCAGCAACGCCGTTTCCGCCTGGGTCATGCGCTGCTCGCGGTGCCAGAGCAGGTGCACGTCGACATCGGCCACGCCTTCGCCAGGCGGCAGTCGCCAGAGTTCGCCGGCGGCCACGTCATCGGCCACTACATGCTGGGGCAGACAGCCGATGCCGTAACCGGCGCCGACCAGGCGGCGGATTTCTTCGAGGCTGGGTGAGGAGGCGACGATCCGTCCGGTGAAGCCCTGCTGATCGCGAAAGATGGTGAGCGGCGAGAGGCTGCCGCCAATCTGGTCGCTGGTGAAACTGACGAAGTTCTCGCCCTGCAGATCGGCCAGCGACAGGTCACTGCGCCCGAACAAGGGATGGCGACGTCCGCAGAAAAAGGCATAGCGCTGCTGCAACAGCACCCGTTGCTCCAGTTTTGGCTGAGGAATACGGCAGAGGGCGAGGCCCAGGGTCGCGGTCTTCTGCAGCAGGGAGCTGATGATGTCCGAGCTGCGCATCACGTCGATCTCCAGTTCCACCCGTGGAAAGCGGCGGTGGAAGTCGGCGAGGAAGTCGTCGTAGCAGCGCGACTGGATGCGGCTGATGGTGAGCATCCGCACCTTGCCCACCACGGTCTCCGTTGAGCGCTCAAGTGCAGCGCCGAGGCGGGAGACGTTGCCATAGAGGTCGCTGGCGATGCGGGCCACCTCTTCGCCGGCCTCGGTGAGGGCGAAGCGCGGCCCCCGGCGAATGATCAGCGTCCGGTCGAGTTGTTCCTCCAGCCGCTTGAGGGCCTGGCTGACGGCTGGCTGAGTCAGGTGCAGCCGCGCGGCCGCACGACTCACGCTACCTTCCTGGACGATCACCAGATAGGTGCGCAGGAGATTCCAGTCCAGCCGATCATTGAGAAAGCGCCGGCCGTCTGGCGAGGGCGCGGGGGAGAGCGGTTCATCCTGATTATTAGCCATGCTTATAGATAGGTATAAGAATTAGAAAATTGACTAATCTTAGCCTGCCAAGGGATAACGACGTCAAGGCGCCCCAGAACGCTCCTGCATTCTTCTTCCTCTCCTGCCCAACAAGAACGATACCCCCAGGAGTGCTGCGTCCATGTCTCCCTGACTACGCCTGCCCATCGCTCTCCGTGCGTCCGGCCTTTCAATCCGCCGCGCCGCCCCTCTTTCCGGCAGTCGATAGGAGCACCCTGCATGCCGTCCACCTCACCGCGTCGCCAGCCCAGGCGCGCCGCCGCCGCTGCCTTCGTGGGCACCACCATCGAGTGGTACGACTACTACATCTTCGCCACGGCCGCCGCACTGGTCTTCGGCCAGCTGTTCTTTCCCTCCGATGACCGCTTGCTGAGCACCCTGGCTGCCTTCGGTACCTTCGCCGTGGGGTTCTTCGCCCGGCCATTGGGCGGTCTGGTCTTCGGCCATATCGGCGACCGCATCGGCCGCAAGAAATCCCTGATCGTCACCCTGCTGATGATGGGCGTGGTCACCGTGCTCATCGGCGTGCTACCCACCTACAGCCAGGCCGGCGTCTGGGCGCCGATCCTGCTGATCCTGCTGCGGGTGGTGCAGGGCATCGCCGTGGGTGGCGAATGGGGCGGCGCCGTGCTGATGGCCGGCGAGCATGCACCGGCCGGTCGCCGTACCTTTTTCGCTTCCTTCGCCCAGTGGGGTAGCCCGGCCGGCCTGATCCTGTCGATCATTGCCTTTCGTAGCGTCACCAGCCTGCCGGAAGAGGACCTGCTCGACTGGGGCTGGCGCCTGCCTTTCCTGGCCAGCGCGTTGCTCCTTGTGGTCGGTCTGGCCATCCGCCTGGGCGTGGACGAGTCCCCCGAGTTCGCCGAGATGAAAGAGCGCCAGGAAACGGCCAAGGCGCCGGCGGCCGAAGTGCTGCGTACCGCCTGGCGTCCGCTGCTGCTGTGCATCGGTGCCAATACCCTGGGTATCGCCGGGGTCTATTTCACCAATACCTTCATGCTCAGCTACACCACCCAGGTGCTGGAGTTGTCGCGCTCGCTGATCCTCGACTGCCTGCTGTTCGTCGCCCTCATCCAGTTCCTGGTCCAGCCACTGGCCGCGCTGCTCGCCGAGCGTATGGGCAGCGCACGTTTCCTGCTGTTGATCTCGGCCCTGGCCATGGCCTCGCCCTATCCGATGTTCGTCCTGGTCAAGACCGGCTCGGCGCCGCTGATCGTGCTGGGAATCGCCCTGGCGGCTGCCTGCATGGCGTCCTTCTATGCGGTGATCGCCGGCTTCGTCAGTGGCGTCTTCGCTACCCGGGTGCGCTACACCGCCATCTCCATGGCCTACCAGGTCTGTGGCGCCATTGCCGGTGGCCTGACACCCATGGTCGGCACCCTGCTGGCCCATCGCTTCACGGGCGAGTGGTGGCCGCTGGCGGTCTTCTACTCCCTGCTGGCCGGCCTGTCGCTGCTGTGCGTGGCGGCCCTGGCGCGCCGTCGGGAGGCCACTGCCCATGTCTCTCCCGCCTGAGTACAAGGAATCCAGCATGTATAAAGTTGATGGCGAGCGCCTCTGGCAGAGTCTGGCCGCCATGGCCGAGGTCGGTCCGGGCGAGGCCGGAGGCAGCAGTCGCCTGGCCCTGACCGAAGAAGATCGCCAGGGGCGGGCGTTGTTCAGCCAGTGGTGCGTGGCCGCCGGCCTCAGCCTGACGGTGGACCCGGTCGGCAACCTGTTCGCTCGTCGTCCGGGTCTTGATAAGCAGGCCGCGCCAGTGGTCATGGGCAGCCATCTGGACACCCAACCCAAGGGCGGGCGCTTCGATGGCGTCTATGGGGTGTTGGCCGGGCTGGAGGTGATGCGCAGCCTGAACGACGCGGACATCCAGACCGACCGACCCCTGGAAATCGCCGTCTGGACCAACGAGGAGGGTGCCCGCTTCACGCCGGCCATGCTGGGTTCCGCGGTCTTCACCGGGCAGTTGCCCCTCGCCGCCGCCCTGGCGACCTGCGACCGTGACGGCATCTCCGTGGCCACGAGTCTGGAGCGCACCGGCTATGCCGGCGACCAGCCGTTGGGGCGGTCCTTCGATAGCTATTTCGAGGCCCATATCGAGCAGGGCCCGGTTCTCGAAGACGAAGGCCTGGCGGTGGGCGTGGTCACCGGGGGCCAGGCGATCTGCTGGCTCGACGTGTGCGTCCGGGGCACCGCGGCCCACGCCGGCACCACCCCCATGGCCAGGCGCCGGGATGCCCTGTTCGGCGTCGGCCGGATGCTGGCTGCGCTGGAGGATCTCGCTTCTCGCTTCGGCGACGGACTGGTCACCGTGGGGCAACTGGACGTGGCGCGCTCCTCGCGCAACACCATCGCCGGCGAGGTGCACTTCACCCTGGACCTGCGTCACCCCCAGGACCCGACCCTGGCAGCGCTGGAAACCGCCGCACGGGAATGCCTGGCCGCCGTGGCCGCGGAGCGCGGCTTGTCGCTGGACGTCCAGCGGCACTGGCTGAGCCCTGCCACTCCCTTCGCCGCCGACTGCGTCGCCGCCGTACGCGACGCGGTCCAGGCGCTGGGCTATCCCCACCGCGACATCATCAGCGGCGCCGGTCACGACGCCATCCACCTGGCCAGGCACTGTCCCACGGCGATGATCTTCATCCCCTGTGCCGGCGGCCTGAGCCATAACGAGGCCGAGTCGGCCAGTTTCGATGACGTCCGCCGCGGCGCCGACGTCCTGTTCAATGCCGTGCTGGCCCGAGCGGGCCATCAGGAGAGATGACATGAAGACCTTTTTCCATCCCGATCAGCGCCTGCATCATCCGCGCAGCTACCTGTCCCGAGGCCAGATGCGCACCCCCCAGGAGGTGCCGGCCCGCCTCGACGCCCTGCTGGCCGCGGTGGAGCGGCTGGGCTATCCCCTCGAACAGCCGGCGGATCACGGCCGCGCACCGCTGCATGCAGTGCACGGCGAGGCCTATGTGACCTACCTGGAGAATGCCTATCGCGACTGGCACCAGGTGCCCGAAGACTGGGGTGACGAGGTGATGTCGAACATCTATGTCCGCGAGAACAACCCGCTGCGTGGCATCCTCGGCCAGACCGCCCGCTACCTGGCGGACGGCAGTTGCCCGATCGGCGCCCAGACCTGGGCCGCCGTCTATGGCTCCGCCCAGAGCGCGGTCGCCGCGGCGCGCTGCGTGCGGGACGGCGCGCCAGCCGCCTATGCGCTCTGTCGCCCACCGGGGCATCATGCCCGGGCCGAGGCGGCCGGCGGTTTCTGCTACCTGAACGGCGCCGCCATCGCCGCCCAGGAGTTGCGCGCGCGCTTCGCCCGGGTCGCCATCCTCGATACCGACATGCACCACGGCCAGGGCATCCAGGAGATCTTCTACGACCGCGACGACGTCTATTACCTGTCGATTCACGGTGATCCGACCAACTTCTATCCGGTGGTGGCGGGCTTCGCCGACGAACGCGGCAGCGGGCTGGGCGAGGGCTGCAACCTCAATCTGCCGATGCCTCATGGCGCCTCCGAAGCGGACTTCTTCGCCCGGCTGGACGAGGCCGAGACGGCGCTGCGTGAATGGGCGCCGGACGTGCTGGTGCTATCCCTCGGCTTCGACATCTACGAAAACGATCCGCAGTCCAAGGTGGCGGTGAGTCAGGCAGGGTTCGGCGTGCTGGGCGAAAGGATCAAGGCCCTGGGGCTGCCCACGGTGATCGTGCAGGAAGGGGGATACGACCTGGAAACCCTGAGCGACAATGCCGAGCGCTTCTTCCGCGGTTTCGACGGTCGCTGACCGCTGACCGCTGACCGCTGACCGCTGGCCCCGGCCTTGGCGCCGGGGCCTGTCCTGGCCTGATCAGGCGAACACGAAATACTTGCGCACCGTCTCGACCACTTCCCAGGTGCCCTTCATGCCGGGCTCGACGACGAAGATGTCGCCGGCCTTGAGGTGGATGGGTTCCTGGCCATCGGGAGTGATGATGCAGTAGCCCTCCTGGAAGTGGCAGTACTCCCACTTCACGTAGTCGACGCGCCACTTGCCGGGGGTGCAGATCCAAGTGCCCATGATCTTGCTGCCGTCATCGGAGGTGTAGGCATTGAGGTTGACGGTATGGGGCTCGCCTTCGATGCGCTCCCATTTGCAGGCATCGACCACGGGCATGGGTTGGGTGTCGCGCAGAACGGTGATGGGCGGGTTGGCCATGGCGGCTCTCCTGGTGATGGAAGCCGTCAAGGGTGAGGGGTCGCCCCGGACCGGAGTTGTCCAGGGTCGACCTTTAGCGATGCGTTTGCGCTATCCGGCCAACTAACGCTCCACCTGCCGATTCCAGCGAGCATTCCACTGCGGCCGCACCTTGTTGACCTCGTCCCAATCGATGGTCACGGCGGTCTTCAGGTAGTTCTGCATGGCGTCCACCTGGCCGCGGGTCTTGTCGGTGGTGGGGGTGTTGGGATTGGACGGGATCTGGTCGCCCAGTTCCAGCGCCGGGGCCTGGGCCTCCGGGGTCAGCAGGTACTCAGCCAGTTGCTGGGCCAGCTCCGGCTGGTCGTTGTTGGCGGTCACGCATTCGGCGACGTTGAGCACCACGGCGCCTTCCTTGGGCGGCGCGTATTCCACCGGGATGCCCTTGAGCTTGAGCGCGGTGACCTGGGTGGGGGTCAGCGGGAACAGCGCCGCCTCGTCGGTCTGCACCATCTCCGAGAGCTTGGCCGAGCTGGGGATGTACTCCAGCACATTGGGGCCGACGGTGGTGGGCCAGGCCTTGAAGCCGGGGTCGACGTCCTGCTCGGTGCCGCCCTTGAGGCGGTTGAACATTAGGAAGCCGTGCAGGCCGAAGGTCGATGAGGACAGCGACTGGAACACCACCTTGCCCTTGTACTTGGGATCGGCGAGGTCCGCCCAGGAGGTCGGCGCCGCCCAGCCCTTGTCCTTGAACAGCCGGCTGTTGTAGGCCAGACCGGTCACGCCCAGGCTGACGGCGGCGGCCTGGTCCTTGATCTTGGCCTTGTCGGGAATCTGCGCCAGGCTCGCGCTGGGCTTGAGCGGGCTGCACAGATTCATGCCGATGGCGCGGTACATGATGCCGTCGTCGAGGAACATCACGTGGATCGGCGGCTTCTGCGGACTGGCCTGGACCTTGGCGAGGATGTCCGCCGAGGTGCCGGGCACGATCACCACCTTGACGTTGTGCGCCTTCTCGAAGGCGGGCAGCACGCTGTCGGCGTAGAGGCGCTCCATGGTGCCGCCATTCATGCCGAGATAGAGCGTCGGTTCGGCCACGGCGGCCAGGGGCAGGCCGGCGAGGGCCACGAGCAGGGCAGGGGTCAGGCGCATGATTGGGAACTCCTGGGCTGGGAAGGGAAACGGGCGATGGAAAAGGCCTGCAGGCTGTGCCGGGGCGCGCCTTGCAGGATGCACTCGGCCAGGGCTTCGCCAGCCGCCGGCCCGATCTGGAAGCCCGCGCCGGCAAAGCCGAAGCCGTGCAGCAGGCCGGGAGTGGTGAGACTGGGGCCGAGCACCGGCTGGTGGTCCGGCAGATAGCCCTCGACGCCGCTCCAGGTGCGGATCGCCTGGGCACCGGTCAGGGCCGGATAGAGTTCGGCGGCGTTTCTCAGGATGTCGAGGATGGCCAGCTGGCCGGGGCGGGCGCGGTCGGCGTCGAGGGCGAAACCGCGCCCGCCGCCCAGCACGCAATTGCCGCGCGCCACCTGGCGAGCATAGATGCCACCGCCTTCCACGCCGGTGCTGGCGGTCATGAACGGGGGCAGCGGTTCGGTCACCAGCATGGCCGGATGGGCCGCGGTAAGGGGTACCGGCTCGCCGAAGCGGGCGGCCAGCTCCGCGGCCCAGGCGCCCGCGCAATTCAGCAGCCAGGGCGCGCTCAAGGTCAGGCCGCTGTCGGTGCGGAGCTGGAAGCGCTGGCCGTCGTGCTCGACGGCGGTCACGGCGGTCCGCTCGAGGATTCGGGCGCCCGCCCGGGCAGCCGCCTGGGCGAAGGCCGGGGAGACCAGGCGTGGATTGGCGTGGCCGTCTTCCGGGCAGAAGGAGGCGCCCACGGCGATGTCGCCGACCCAGGGAAAGCGGCGACGCAATTCGCCCCGGTCGAGCAGTTGCAGATCGAGGTCGAAGCCCTGGCTGGCCTGGGCATAGGCCTGCAGGGAGGCGAAGTCGGTGTCGCTGCGGGCCAGCTTGAGGTGGCCGGATCTGAGGTATTCGCCATCGGTACCCAGCAGGTCCTGCAGACCGCCCCAGAGCTGATGGGCGCGACTGGACAGCGGCAATTGCACCAGCGGGCGGCCCTGGCGGCGCACCCCGCCGTAGTTGACGCCACTGGCCTGGGCGCCGCAGAAGTTGCGTTCCAGCAGGACGACGCGCTGGCCGCCCTGGGCCAGGAACAGCGCCGCGCTGCTGCCGACGATGCCGCCGCCGATGATCAGGACATCCACGTCCAGCCGGCTCATGGCGCCAGCTCCACGCCGAAGGGCAGCGGCTTGATCGGCGCCTGGGCGCGCAGCCGGCCGATCTGGTCCGGCGGACGACCACTGGCGCAGGCGATCAGCTCGGCCGCCGCGGCGCCGCAGATGCGCCCCTGGCAGCGGCCCATGCCGACCCGGCAGGTGGCCTTGACCCTGTTGATCTCCCAATGGCCCTGGCCCACGGCGGCGCGGATCTCGCCCGCGCTGACCTGTTCGCAGCGACAGACCATGAGTGCGTCCGGCGCCTTGGCCGCCCAGTCCGCGGGGAAGGGGAAGGCTCGCTCCAGGCCCTGGCGAAAGACCTCGAAGCGCGCCAGCCGTCCTTGCAGGACCTGGATGCGCGCCCTGTCCACCGGCACGCCCCGATCGTCCAGCAGACTCAGGGCCGCCAGTTCGCCCGCCAGTTCGGCGGCATCGGCGCCCTGGATACCGGCGCCATCGCCGGCCAGGTAGACCCCGGCCTGGCTGCTGCGACCGCCGTTGTCCCGCACGGGCAACCAGGCGCGATTGAGGCCACTCCAGGCGAAGTCGCACCCCAGCAGGTCGGCCAGTTGCGTCTCGCTGCGCAGCGTCTGGCCGAAGCCCAGGGCGTCGCACTCCAGTCGATGCGCCTCACCATCGGCAGCGCGCCAGCGCACGGCAGCCACCCGGCGTTCACCTTCGACGGCGAGGAGCTCGGCGCCCTGGTGCACGGGTACGCCATGCAGCGCCAGCCAGCTGCGGTAATAGAGGCCCTTGGCAAAGATGGCCGGCTGGCCGAGCAGGGCCGGGGTGGCCGCGGCCTGGTCGCGGAAGGGCGCGCTGTCCAGTACCGCCAGTGGCTTGGCCCCGGCCTTGGCGTATTGATAGGCCACCAGATAGAGCAGCGGGCCCGTCCCGGCCAGTACCGGACGGCTGCCGATGGCGCAGCCCTGGAACTTGAGCGCCACCTGGGCCGCGCCGAGGCTATAGACGCCCGGCAGGGTCCAACCCGGCACGGGCAGGATGCGGTCGGTGGCACCGGTGGCGACGATGACCTGGTCGAAGGTCAGGCGGTCGACGTAGCGGCCTTGGCTCAGGGTATCCAGGGCGCTTTGCTCGGCATTCCACACCAGGGTGTCAGGCCGATAGTCCAGCGCCGTCTTCACCTCGGTCAAAGCACCGTGCAGTGCCTGGGCCTTGCCGGCTTCGAAGCCGTACAGCGCCTTTGGCGGACGCTGGAAATTGTCCGGTTGCTGGCGATAGATCTGGCCGCCGCCGCGGGCGCTTTCATCCAGCAGCACCGGCTCGAGGCCATGGGCGACCAGGGTCTGGGCCGCGCGAATGCCCGCCGGCCCGGCGCCCACCACCACCACGGCGCTCACAGCGGCCGCCCCGGGTCGCGACTGATCGCCTGGCCCGCCTCGAGAAAGGTGGCGCAGGCGCGCACCCGACGGCCATCGGCCAGGCGCACCCAGCAGTCCTGGCAGGCGCCCATCAGGCAGAAACCGGCGCGGGGTTCGCCACCGAAGTCGCTGCCACGCAGGTGATCGCTCTGGGTCAGGATGGCGGTGAGCAGGGTATCGCCCTGCAGGCCCTCGGCCGGCTGGCCGTCGAGGGTGAAGGCCAGGGTCGGGCGGTCGACTTCGGCCACCCGCTTGAGCAGTGCCATGGAGAGGTCTCGGCTGTTCATTGTTTGCCCACCAGCACGCGATCCAGGCCATAGACGCGGTCGAGCAGGATCATGGTGGCCGCGGTGAGGGCGATCACCAGGGCCGACACCGCCGCCATCATCGGATCGATGGATTCGGTGGCGTAGACGTACATCCGCACCGGCAGGGTCTGGGTCGCGGGGGAGGTGACGAAGATCGACAGGGTCACCTCGTCGAAACTGTTGATGAAGGCCAGCAGCCAGCCGCCGGCCACCCCGGGCAGGATCATCGGCAGGGTGATGCGGCAGAACAGCGTGGTGCGACTGGCGCCCAGGCTCTCGGCGGCCTGCTCGGCGCTGCGGTCGATGCCGATGGCGGCGGCGATCACCAGGCGCAGCACATAGGGGGTGATCACCACCACGTGGGCCAGCACCAGCCAGCTGAAGCTGCCGTTCACCCCGAGCAGGGCGAACAGCCGCAGCATGGCCACGCCCAGCACCAGGTGCGGGATGATGATCGGCGAGAGGAACAGGCCGTTGAGAAAGCCCTGGCCGGGAAAGCGGTAGCGGGTGATGGCCAGCCCGGCCGGTACCGCGATCAGCGTCGCCAGGGTCGCCGACAGCGCCGCCAGCTGCAGGCTGTTGTAGAAGGCGGTGAGGAAGTCCGCCCGTTCGAACACGGCGGCGAACCAGCGCAGCGAGAAGCCGGAGGTGGGCAGGCTGAGGGTGTTCTCCGGGGTGAAGGCCACCAGGCAGACCACCACCAGCGGCGCCAGCATGAAGACCATCACCAAGGTATGGAAGGCGAGCCCGAGCGGGCCGTTGCGGGTCATGAGGTCAGACTCCCAGGGCACGTTTGTAGCGGCGTTCCACCAGGCGATTCCAGCCCAGCATCACCAGCAGGTTGAGCAGCAGCAGGGCCACCGCCAGGGTGGCGCCCATCGGCCAGTTGAGTTCGGCCAGGTACTGGTCGTAGATCAGGGTGGCGACCATCTTCAGCCGGCGTCCGCCGAGCAGGCCGGGGATGGCGAAGGAGCTGGCGGCCAGGCCGAAGACGATCAGCGTCCCCGACAGCACCCCGGGCATCACCTGGGGCAGCACGATGCGCCGCAGCACCGTCAGGTGACTGGCGCCCAGCGACAGCGCGGCCTGCTCGGCGGAAGGATCGAGCTTCTGCAGCGAGGTCCACACCGGGATGATCATGAAGGGCAGCATCACGTGGACCAGGCCGACGATCACCGCGAAGGGGGTGTAGAGCAGCTTCAGCGGCCGTCCGCCCAGGGCCACGATGGCCTGGTTGACCAGCCCGTCGGCGCCCAGCAGCAGACTCCAGCCGAAGGCGCGCACCACCACCGAGATCAGCAGCGGCGTCAGCACCAGGATCAGGAAGATTGAGCGCCAGGGCGCGCCCATGCGACTGAGGACGATGGCCTCCGGTACCCCGATCAGCACGCAGAGCAGGGTGACCAGGGCGCTGATCCAGAAGGTGCGCAGGAAGATCTCGTAGAAATAGGGGTCGCCCAGCAGGCTGATGTAGTGCGCCAGGGTGTAGCTGCCTTCCTTGATCCCGGTCTCGTAGTCGAAGACGTTGAAGGACAGCGCCAGGGTCAGCGCCAGGGGCGCCAGCAGCAGTCCGGCGAACAGCACCAGCGCCGGGGCGCTGAGCAGATAGGCGCGACCGGTGCCGCGCAGCAGGGTGCTCATGCCGCGGCCTCCGCGGCTTCCAGCCGGCGCAGCAGACCGTCGTCCCAGTGCAGCCCGACACGCTGCCCTTCGTCCAGCGGCGGCAGCCCATCGTTGCTGCGCAGCACCGAGACCTCGCCCAGCGCCGTCTCCAGGCGATACAGCCACTGGCTGCCGAGGAAGAAACGGGTCAGCACCCGCCCTTGCAGACGCCCCTCACCGGCGGGGCGTACCTCGATCTTTTCCGGCCGCAGCGAGATCGCCAGGGCGCCGCCCGCGGTGATCTGTGGTCGACCCTGGGGATCCAGGCTGCCGGGCAGCAGGTTGGCCTTGCCGACGAAATCGGAGATGAATCTGTTGCGCGGGTGTTCGTAGAGGCGATAGGGCGCATCCACCTGGGTGATGCGCCCGGCCTCCATCACCACCACCCGGTCGCTGATGGACAGCGCCTCGGATTGGTCGTGGGTCACCATCAGGGTGGTGATGCCCACCTCGCGCTGGATGCGGCGGATCTCGAACTGCATCTCTTCGCGCAGATGGGCGTCCAGGTTGGACAGTGGTTCGTCCAGCAAGAGCACTGGCGGGGCTATCACCAGCGCCCGCGCCAGGGCCACCCGCTGGCGCTGGCCACCGGAAAGTTCGCGCGGATAGCGCTCGGCGTGCTGACCCAGGTGCACCAGGCCCAGGGCCTCCTCGACGCGCCGCGCCAGCTCGGCGCCCGCCACCTTGCGCATGCGCAGGCCGAAGGCGACGTTGTCGCGCACCGTCATGTGCGGAAACAGCGCATAGCTCTGGAAGACCACCCCGAGGCCGCGGCTGGCCGGCTTGGCGTGGGTGATGTCCTGGCCGTCGAGGAGGATGCGCCCGCTGCTGACGTCGACGAAGCCGGCGATCATCTGCAGGGTGGTGGTCTTGCCGCAGCCGGAGGGACCGAGCAGGGAGACGAATTCGCCGCGCTCGATGGCCAGGGTCGAACCGGCCACCGCGTAGCTGTCGCCGTAGCGCTTGCTGAGATTGTCGAGAGTCAGGAAAGCCATGGCCGCAATGCTCCTCCGGTCGCGCCCACGGGAAAGGTGGGCAAGGTATGGGCAGGGCGAAAGACAGCCTGGATCTGGGACGTTGGCGCTCGCTCGATTGGCGGCGTCCGGTGATTGTGAGTATCGCCCTATGGACCTGAAGGTAAGGGCGACCTAGGATGCAGGACAAGCAGGTTTTTCACTGAATGGACTCTTTTTTCATATTTTTTCATTCAGTGGAATATTTTGGAGCGGTGTAGATGGAAGATTCCATTGAAAGAAAGACCACTGCGGGAGAGGTAGGCGTCGGCGCCATCAGCCGGGTGTTTGCCGTGGTGCGCGCCCTGGGCGAGGGCGATCCCGAGGGGGAAAAGGTCACCCGCCTGGCCGAGCGCGTGGGGCTGTCGCAACCCACCACCCACCGGCTGCTGCGCGGCCTGGTGGAGGAGGGCATGGTCGAGCAGTGCGCCCGCAGCAAGAGATACCGCCTGAGCCTGGACTTCTTTGCCCTGGCGGCTCGCGCCGGCCAGGTCGGCAACCTGCGCGACCTGGCGCGCCCCAGCCTGCTGCGGCTGTCGGCATCCCTGGGCGATTCGCTGTTCCTGCTGGCGCGCAGCGGCTTCGACGCCATGTGCCTGGACCGCAGCGAGGGACCCTATCCGATCCGTACCTTCACCGGCGACATCGGCGGTCGCGTGCCCCTGGGCGGCGGCCAAGGCGCCCTGGCGATCCTCGCCTTCCTGCCCGAGGAAGAGCGCGAAGAGGTGATCCGCTACAACCTGCCGCGGCTGCGCGATGCCCATCATTACGATGAGGTGCTCCTGCGCGCCGAGATCGACAACGTCCGCCAGCAGGGCTACGCCGCGCGCAACACCGGGGTGCTGGCCGGCATGGCGGGTCTTGCCGTCCCCATCCTCGACCGCAACGGCCGGGCGGTGGCGGCCCTGAGCGTGGGCACCCTGAGCGAACGCCTCAACCCCCAGCGCCTGCCCACGGTGATCGAACTGCTCCGGCGCGAAGCCGGAGTGATCGCCGCACGCATCAACCCCTTCGATCCGGTCTTGCGCCGGCCGACCCAGGGGTTTGGTTAAAACAGCGGACCGGAGCGAGTGTTGTTGCCTTTCGCCAGGCGGTCATAGAGCACCACATTGACCGTGGCCGCCAGATTCATGCAGCCCTGGGTGGGGATGTACACCACGTCCTCGCACCAGTCGCGCAGCTCCTGGCTCAGCGAGCCGTCCTCCGAGCCGAACAGATAGAGGGCGCGATCGGGATGGGTGTATTCGGGCAGCGGCCGGGCGCCGTCCACCAGCTCCACTGCCACCGGCACGCACCCCAGCGGCAGGATGCGTCGCAGGTCGTCGATGTTGATCAGCGGGATGTCCTGATGGACCTTCTTGGTGTCGGTGACGAAGTCCTTGGCGCGGTCGTAGCGGGTGCCGGTATAGAACACCGAGGCCACCCCGTAGCAACCCGCCGCCCTCATGATGGACCCGACGTTGGACGGCGACTTGGGGTTGCTCAGGCCGATGCAGGCGTATCTCTTGTTGCTCACGTCAGGGGACTCTCGGGAAAACCGCCAGTATAAGGCGTCGAAGGTTGCAGAAACCGACTAAGATGCGCGCCCGCGTCTCCAGCCCCGAGCCCCTGCGATGTCCGCCACCGCCCTCTACACCGACCTGTCGGCCTACTACGACCTGCTCTGCGCCGACATCGACTACCGGGCCCAGAGCCAGGCGGTGCTGCGCCTGCAGCGGCTGTTCGGCAACGGCGGCAGCCGTCACCTGGATCTCGCCTGCGGCACCGGCCCCCATGTGCGGCATTTTCTCGATGCCGGTTTCCAGAGCAGCGGGCTGGACCTCAATCCGCCGATGCTGGCCCAGGCCGCGCTGCGCTGCCCGGAGGCCGACTTCTCCTGCCAGGACATGTGCGCCTTCGAGCTGGACCAGCCGGTCGATCTGATCACCTGCTTTCTCTACTCCCTGCACTACAGCGGCAGCCTCGCACGGCTCCAGGCGTGCCTGGCGCGGGTCCAGGCGGCCCTGACGCCCGGCGGCCTGTTCTGCTTCAACGCAGTCGACAAGCGCCGCATCGACAATGCCTCCAGTGTCGGCCACAGCGTCGAACGGGCCGATGGCCACTTCAGCTTCGCCTCCGCCTGGCACTACCCGGGCGAGGGCGAGCACCAGCAACTGCGCCTGCGCATCGAACGCCGCCACGCCGGCCAGCAGCAGACCTGGCAGGACGAACACCCCATGGTGGCGGTGGACTTCCCCGAATTGCTGGCCCTGCTGGAGCCACTCTTCGACGTCCAGGTGCTGGAGCACGACTACCAGCGCATCGAACCCTGGACCGGCGAGGCGGGCAATGCGCTGTTCGTCTGCGTCAGGCGCTAGTGGGCATGGGCTACCGTAGCGTGGAAAACGGCGGAGCCTTTTCCACTGATCACTATCAACGCATGACTGGAGTATCTGCGTGGACAAGCTGCGCGTTGTCCACCCTACCTCGCTGCCTCAAGCGCTGGTGGGCTAAGGGCTACCGTAGCGTGGAAAACGGCGCAGCCTTTTCCACTGATGCCGCCAAGTCGTGACCCCGCGTGGACCAGCTTCCCTTGTCCGCCCTACGTAGCTATTCCCCCCAATGCCCCATCTCCGCCATAAAGTCTCTACCCCAATCTTGCGGATAGAGCCCCTCCCGCACCGCTCGATGGAAACTCGAATAAGGCCAGTCCTTCACCGCGCCAACGTGGCCATGCTTGACCGGATTGAAGTGAATGTACTCCACATGACGCTGGTAATCCTGCTCGTCTCTTATCAGGTGCTCCCAATACCGCCGCTGCCATATCCCACGTTCACCCCGGGTCCTTTGCGTTGCGGTACGCTCTTCACCTACTGGCAGGCGCTTTGAGAAACCGAACTTGATCACCTTCCAGCGCAAGGCGAAATTCGCATCGCCCTCCGGCAGGGTCCAGATGCAATGCAGATGATCGGGGAGGGTGACCCACGCATCGATATGAAAGGGATGGCGCGACTGCGTCACCCGCACGGTCTCGCGGAGCAGATCAATATGGCGCGTCAGCAGATCGCTACGCCGATCCGCCAGGACAACGGTGAAAAAATAGGAAGCCCCCGGAACACGGGCACGACGAAATCGAGACATGGCAGCTCTTCCTTGAGCAGAGACAGAAACGATAGCTCAACCCGTAGCGTGGAAAACGGCGCAGCCTTTTCCACTGAGGCCACCAACGCATGCCCCCAAAACTCCCGCGTGGACAAGCTTCGCGTTGCCCACCCTACAGGTCCCGTAGCGTGGAAAACGGCGCAGCCTTTTCCACTGACGCCACCAACGCACGCCCCCAAAGCTCCCGCGCGGACAAGCTTCGCGTTGTCCACCCTACAGGTCCCGTAGCGTGGAAAACGGCGCAGCCTTTTCCACCGGCGCCACCAACGCACGACCCCAAAACTCCCGCGTGGACAAGCTTCGCGTTGTCCACCCTACAAAACCCGTAGCGTGGAAAACGGCGTCAGCCTTTTCCACTGACTCCACCAACACATGATCCCAAAACTCCCGCGTGGACAAGCTTCGCGTTGTCCACCCTACGGATCTAGCCGCTTCTCCATGAACACACTCAACGGATCCTCCCGATACTCCCCAAAAGGACCACGCCGCTGGTAACCCGCTGCCTCATAAAGCCACAAGGCCTCCGGCTGATAAGGCCCCGTCTCCAGTCGCGCCAGCTCACACCCGCGGCCTGCCGCTTCGCGCTCCAGCTCCGCCAGCAGACGCCCACCCAGCCCTTGCCCGCGACCCCTGGGGCTCACATACATCCGCTTGATCTCGCCATAGCCGTCCTGCAGCACCATGGCCCCACAGCCCAGGGCAGTGCCGCTGTCATCCCGGGCGACCAGGAACAGCACGTTCGGCTGCATGAGCGACGTCAGATCCAGGGCATGACGACTCTCGGGCGGATAGAGGCCGTCCTGATAGGCATCCAGTTCGGCGACCAGGGCGATCACCTCGGGTTGGTCGGGGGATTCGAGGGCGATGGGCATGGTGGCTCCGGTCAGGCAATCGCCCAAGCCTAAGCCATTAGCGCGGCCTCAGCCCAGGCTCATCCGCAATCCATCCCGCCCGCCGCGCTTGGCGGCGTAGAGGGCACTGTCCCCGCGCTCTAGCAAGGCCGCCAGGCTTTCCGGCGGCTGATCGAACAGCACGGCGCCGATGCTCAGGGTGACGGGCTCGGGCGTCCGCAGGCGCTGCGCCGCCAGCTGGTTGAAGCGCTGGCGCAGGGTGTCTGCCAAACGCACGACATCCGCATCGGCCGCTTCACCCAGCAGCACCACGAATTCATCGCCCCCCAGTCGAGCGGCCAGCGCCTGGCGGGGCAGGGTGGTGCGCAGCAGGTCGCTCAGGGCGATCAGCAGGCCGTCACCCGCCGCGTGGCCATGGAGGTCGTTCACCAGCTTGAAGTTGTCCAGATCGATCAGCAGCAGGGCGCCAGGTCGTGCCGGTGTTGCCTGGCCGAACAGTCGCGGCGCCTCGGCTTCCAGCGCCCGGCGGTTGTACAGGCCGGTCAGGGGATCGCTCCCAGCCAGCCGTTCGATGCGCTGTTCGCGGCGATAACGCACCGTGCCGGTCATCGACAGGGCGATCAGCATCACCGCCATCACCCCCTCCACCAGGGAGATCTGGATGATGGCGCCGCGATAGACCGCCAGATCGATCAAGGTGCCAGGGGTGAGCGGCGGAATCATCTTGGCCAGGTAGAAGAGGCCATGGATCAGCAGCACCGCACGCAACTGTCGTTCTCCGGCGTTGCGCCGGCGCAGCAGCAGGCTCGCCCTTATCGAAAGGACGCCGATCAGCAGCGACTGCACCACCAGCAGCACCTTGGACCACCAGGGCTCGTTGGGCAGCAGCAACAACCCCAGCCAGAGGGCGGCGAAGGCCCACCAGCCCAGACTCAGACGGCGCCCGGTGAAGCGCGCCACGCCGAGCAGAAAGAGGCCATGCACGAAGATCAGCAGCCCATTGGCGAACCAGATGCCCACCAGCAACAGCCCCTGACTGCGCAACAGCGCCAGGGTGCTACCCACGCTAATGAGGGCGAAACCCATGCTCCAGTACAAAAGCGCTGACTCGCGCACCGACCGCCACTCGATGGCCAGATAGCCCGCCGCGGCAGCCGCCAGGGCGATGGTGAGTATCAGCATGGTAGGGGCATCGAGTGCCATGGGCGAATCGGACCTGTCTGGATACGAGAAGGGCGCTCCCTGCCTGGGATGAGCGCCCGCCAAAGCGGAGCCGCACCGCAGTCTTATCGACACGGCAGGCGCGGGCTTGAGGCAGAGGATTGCCCGTCATGATGACGGGCAGATAACGCTAATTCAAACCTGACCTTTGGCGGGCTTAGGCGGCCTACCCGTTACTGGGGTTTCACCAGCGTCCGAATCGCCGATGCCGGCAACCGCGCCGTGCTGCCATCCGCCAGCCGCAGCTCGAAGGCCTCCCCAACGACCAAACCACCTGTACCTGCTTGAGCACGCACTGGTCATCGGTGGGCAGCACCCTGGCCTGCTCCTTGGCGCAATAGGAGGTGTCGAGCACGATGGCCCTGGCCTGGTAGTTACCCAGGCCCAGCGTCTTGACCATGGTCTCGGGCAGGGTGGTAAGCACACCGCTATAGCCGGCGAGAAAGAGAGCGAAGAACAGGGAAAACATCATCGCCGCCTTCCACCCCGCGATGAACAACATGGAAGTCATGGTCGTGACGAAAACGATGATGAAGGGAGCGATGGCCAGAGCACCCCACTTGAGCAGAGGCTGCCAATCGCTCACCAGCGGATAGGCCTGGGCCAGCATCCAGACGATGAACAGGCCGACGACCATCGTCGACAGGTAAGCCTCCCAGACGAACTTCAGGAAGCTGAAGCGACGCAAGTCGAACATCCCCTGTATGGCCATGCCCGCCAATAGCGTGATGGCGATGGGCGCAAGAAAGGCGACGCTAAGGAACAGCTCAGGATCGACCAAGAGAATGGCCGCATCGCTGAACCCCGCCAGCAGATAGGGCACGAAGAACACCAGCGTCATCAACAGCATGACCTTGCGAAAGCGCCCCTCGCCGCGATAGGGCAGGGCGTAGGTGATGTCTTCCTTGATCGCCGCCGTGTTGATGAAGCGGTAATAGACCCAGGCCCCAGGCAGAAACAGCGCGGCGACGAAGGCGCCTATGGTCAGGAAGCCCAGGCAGGCAGCCGCCAGCAACAGCGACGAAAACTGGAAGAGATCGAAGCTGGGATAGAAGTGATTACGGGCGAAATAGGCCAGGAACATCCCGAAGCCCAAGGTCGGCGGCAGTACCTTGGCCAGCAGCGAAGCATGGCGCCGCAGGAAGGTGCCGGAGAACATGAGGATGAAATCGAAGACGGCATCCGTGTCGGTGGCGGGTTGGTCGGTCCAGCGGGGCATGGGGTGGCCTTTAAGAATATATTAGATATGGCAGTCGTCTTATTACATATGTGAGATTAGTTGTCTGGTTTTATAAAATAGCTGCCGTTTTTAGGTGTGAGCTTAATTTCTTATTGTTAGTCTGTGTTGGGTTTTGATTTATTTGATTTGCGATTCTCTACTGCTGCGTTGTGATTTATTAAGAGTGTCGCAAAAGGTTTGTAGTGATTTGTATTGCGTTATACATGGTGATCACTACGCTTGTTTCTATTATTATAAAAATTATCAATATTTCTAGGAATATGGTTTTCCTAAATTTCCAGCAGACTATAATGTTCTTGATGAGTTTCCTTAAAAAATCAATCTTTCCTTCAGGCTTTCCTCTATCAAGCTCTGGAAGTCTGATGGAGTTTTCTAGAAATAGTGTGATGCTGCAGTAGGTGGCTGCAAGCCAAGTAAGGGTGAAAATTGTTGCTATTGCAAATAGGAAAACGTTTTTTTGAGTATATAGCTCTTCATATACGATTTTTTGAAATGTCAAAAAGGACATTGATAGTAATATGGCTTGAGGTGTAAGGTTTCTTAGGAAGTCTAGAAAGTCTTTTCTACCTTCGCTTAGAATATGCATCTTGATTTCCCTTTCTAGTGGCAGTGCTTTATCAGGGTTTCTATTTTTTATTTCCGCATTTTCATAATATTTGCTGGCGTGTAAGTCTCGCAGAATACTTCTACGCCAATTTTTATAATCAAGGCTGATAAGTATACTGCTATTGCATAACCTCCGGCGCTTAATCCTGCTAGTGCACTAAGAATTGCAGTTGTGATGTATTTTTTGTCAAGAACAGCTTGCAGTCCGTTATTGAACCAAGCTTTATAAACTTCGCTCTGAGGGTCGCAAAGAGACTTCCAGACAACTCTTTTGAATGCGGAAAGTAAGTCGCTTCCTAATTTTTTCTTCTGTGTGAAAGATGCCGGGGAAGGGAGTAATAATTTTTCTTCACGTGTCAGAAGCTTAGTGGCTTCGTCATGAACGTCTTTCGTAAATTGAACCGCTTCTGCAGGTATGGTTGATCCCAGCATCTCGAGTATTTCGTCATCATGCTTTGTTCTTATTAATTTTCCAGCATCGTTTTGAATAATGCTTGCGTCTAAATTCTGCGATTCTTGTTTTTCTAATGATGCGAGCAGTGCCTCCTCGTCGAAGCGCTTAGCTAGTCCTACTTTGAATTCAGTTCTCTTGGCTTGAGATTTGATGTTTTTTTCATATCTAAAGGCCTCTACCATAAATGTACTTGCTGACTTTAGATCCTTTTTCCTGAGGTAGCAAATAGCTAGTAATGTTGTGGCTTCTAGGTAAAGGCGGGTGGTTTGGGCTGCTTTTTGACGGACCCCAATGAATCCTGGTATTGCGGTGTCCAATAGGCCTGTCTCTAAAGCGGTTTCGAAAAGATAGTTCTTTGCCTGAAGCAGGCGTGCCTCATGTCCTGTAGGTTTGAGTATTTTTTGGATTTCTATCGTGGCTTCACGAGCCTTCTTATAGTCGTGTTTACTTGACGCCAAACGTAAAGCCAATTCCAGTTTTCTAAGTTTTTCTTTTTGTTCTTCTGATAGCTGTATTGACATGGTTTGGCTCTTTTAAATAAAAGCCCCGCTTTGTGCGAGGCTTTTATAGTGCGATCAGTGATATGTTAAATTCTAGAGGGTCTAGTTTTTAATCCCAGCTCAACGCCCCACCAGTCTGATACTCGATCACCCGCGTCTCGAAGAAGTTCTTCTCCTTCTTGAGGTCCATGATCTCGCTCATCCAGGGGAAGGGGTTGGTGGCGCCCGGGTATTCTTCCTTGAGGCCGATCTGGGTCAGGCGGCGGTTGGCGATGAACTTGAGGTAGTCCTCCATCATCGCCGCGTTCATGCCCAGCACGCCGCGGGGCATGGTGTCGCGGGCGTATTCGATCTCCAGCTGGGTGCCTTGGAGGATCATCTGGGTGGCTTCGTCCTTCATCTGGGCATCCCAGAGGCTCGGGTTCTCGATCTTGATCTGGTTGATCATGTCGATGCCGAAGTTCAGGTGCATGGACTCGTCACGCAGGATGTACTGGAACTGCTCGGCGGTGCCGGTCATCTTGTTGCGGCGACCCATGGAGAGGATCTGGGTGAAGCCGCAATAGAAGAAGATGCCTTCCAGCACGCAGTAGTAGGCGATCAGGTTCTTGAGGAACTGGCGATCGGTCTCCGGGGTGCCGGTCTTGAACTCGGGGTCGGAGATGGAGCGGGTGTACTTCAGGCCCCAGCTCGCCTTTTTCGCGACGCTCGGGATCTCGTGGTACATGTTGAAGATCTCGCCTTCATCCATGCCCAGCGACTCGATGCAGTACTGGTAGGCGTGGGTGTGGATCGCCTCTTCGAAGGCCTGGCGCAGAATGTACTGGCGGCATTCGGGGTTGGTGATCAGGCGGTAGACGGCCAGCACCAGGTTGTTGGCAACCAGGGAGTCGGCGGTGGAGAAGAAGCCGAGGTTGCGCTTGACGATGCGGCGCTCGTCCTCGGTGAGGCCGTCCGCGCTCTTCCAGGTCGCGATGTCGGCGTTCATGTTCACTTCCTGGGGCATCCAGTGGTTGGCGCAACCATCCAGATACTTCTGCCAGGCCCAGTCGTACTTGAAGGGTACGAGCTGGTTGAGGTCGGCGCGGGCATTGATCATCTGCTTGTCGCCAACGTGCACGCGCGCGGAAGAGCCTTCCAGGTCGTCCAGGCCTTCCTGAATGTCCAGTTCGTTCAGCGCGGCCTTGGCGCGGGCCACGGCGTCGGAGTCGTCGGCGGACGGGGCGCGGGCGTCATGGACCAGGGCGTCGCCCTCGGAATCCAGGCGCTCGGTCTGGGCGGGCGCCTGCTGGCCGGCGGCCTGCGCGGGCTTGGCGGTGGCGGTGTCGTCGTCTTTGTCGAATTCTTCCCAGTTCAGCATGAGGTGTCTCCTGGGTGGCTGTGTGGTGGGGGCGGGGCGGCGTGGCCCTCACCCTAGCCCTCTCCCAGGGGGAGAGGGGATAAAGAGCAGCCCTCTACGGGGAGAGGGCTTGGGGTGTTACTGGCAAGCTTCGCACTCGGGATCGTCGAGGCTGCAGGCCTTGGGCACCGGAGCCGGTGCCGCGGCGGGTGCCGCCTCGACCTTCTGCGCCGGGGCGGGCGCGGCACTGGCCTGGACGCCGGTGATGGGATCGGCGCTCACGGCGTTCAGCTTGCCGGTGTTGATGGTGGACTTCTCGGTGCTGGTGGCGGCCAGGGCGCGGAGGTAGTAGGTGGTCTTCAGACCGCGGAACCAGGCCATGCGGTAGGTCACGTCGAGCTTCTTGCCCGAGGCGCCGGCGATGTACAGGTTCAGCGACTGGGCCTGGTCGATCCACTTCTGGCGACGGCTGGCGGCCTCGACGATCCACTTGGTCTCCACTTCGAAGGCGGTGGCGTACAGGTCCTTCAGATCCTGCGGGATGCGCTCGATCTGCTGCACGGAGCCGTCGTAGTACTTGAGGTCGTTGACCATCACCGAGTCCCACAGGCCGCGGGCCTTGAGGTCGCGTACCAGGTAGGGGTTGATGACGGTGAATTCGCCCGAGAGGTTCGACTTCACATAGAGGTTCTGGTAGGTCGGCTCGATCGACTGGGACACGCCGGTGATGTTGGCAATGGTCGCGGTCGGCGCGATGGCCATGATGTTGGAGTTGCGGATGCCTTTCTTGGCACGCTCGCGCAGCGGGGCCCAGTCCAGGGTCTCGGACAGGTCGACCTCGATGTACTTGGCGCCGCGCTCTTCGATCAGGCGCTTCTCGGAGTCGATCGGCAGGATGCCCTGGGACCACAGCGAACCCTGGAAGCTGGAGTAGCTGCCACGCTCTTCGGCCAGGTCACAAGAGGCCTGGATGGCGTAGTAGCTGATCACTTCCATGGAGGTGTCGGCGAACTGCACGGCGGCATCGGAGCCGTAGGCGATGTGCTGCAGGTACAGCGCATCCTGGAAGCCCATGATGCCCATGCCGACCGGACGATGCTTGAGGTTGGAGTTCTCCGCCTGGGGCACCGAGTAGTAGTTGATGTCGATGACGTTGTCGAGCATGCGCACGGCGGTCTTGACGGTACGGGCGACCTTGGCCACGTCCAGCTTGCCGTCGACGATGTGGTTCACCAGGTTCACCGAACCCAGGTTGCACACGGCGATCTCGTCCTTGTTGGTGTTCAGGGTGATCTCGGTGCAGAGGTTGGAGCTGTGCACCACGCCCACGTGCTGCTGCGGGCTGCGCAGGTTGCACGGGTCCTTGAAGGTCAGCCACGGGTGGCCGGTCTCGAACAGCATGGACAGCATCTTGCGCCAGAGGTCCTTGGCCTTGATGGTCTTGTGCAGCTTGAGCTTGCCGTACTCGGTCAGGGCTTCGTAGTACTCGTAGCGCTCTTCGAAGGCCTTGCCGTAGAGGTCGTGCAGGTCGGGCACGTCGGCGGGGGAGAACAGGGTCCAGTTGCCATCCTCGAAGACGCGCTTCATGAACAGGTCGGGGATCCAGTTGGCGGTGTTCATGTCGTGGGTACGCCGACGGTCATCACCGGTGTTCTTGCGCAGCTCGAGGAATTCCTCGATGTCCAGGTGCCAGGTTTCCAGGTAAGCGCAGACCGCGCCCTTGCGCTTGCCACCCTGGTTGACCGCCACGGCGGTGTCGTTGACCACCTTGAGGAAGGGCACGACGCCCTGGCTCTTGCCGTTGGTGCCCTTGATGTAGGAGCCCAGGGCGCGCACCGGGGTCCAGTCGTTGCCCAGGCCGCCGGCGAACTTCGACAGCATGGCGTTATCGTGGATGGCGCCATAGATGCCGGACAGGTCATCGGGGACGGTGGTCAGGTAGCAGCTGGACAGCTGCGGACGCAGGGTGCCGGCGTTGAACAGCGTCGGGGTGGACGCCATGTAGTCGAAGCTGGCCAGCAGGTTGTAAAACTCGATGGCGCGGGCTTCCTTGTCCTTCTCCATGTGCGCAAGACCCATGGCCACGCGCATGAAGAACAGCTGCGGCAGCTCGAAGCGGGTGCCGTGGCTGTGCAGGAAGTAGCGGTCGTACAGGGTCTGCAGACCCAGGTAGGTGAACTGCTGGTCACGCTCGTGATCAATGGCGGCGCCCAGGCGCTCCAGGTCGAAGCTGGCCAGTTTCGGGTCCAGCAGCTCCAGCTCCACGCCCTTGGCGACGTAGGCAGGCAGGGCCTTGGCGTAGAGGTCGGCCATCTCGTGGTGGGTGGCGGATTCGGCGACGCCGAGGAAGCTCAGGCCTTCGGCGCGCAGGCTGTCCAGCAGCAGGCGGGCGGTGACGTAGGAGTAGTTGGGCTCACGCTCGACCAGGGTGCGGGCGGTCATCACCAGAGCGGTGTTGACGTCCTTCTCGGCCACGCCGTCGTACAGGTTCTTCAGCGTCTCCTTCTGGATCAACTCGCCGTTCACCTCTTCGAGGCCTTCGCAGGCTTCGGTGATGATGGTGTTCAGGCGGCCCATGTCCAGCGGCTGGGTGGTGCCGTCGGCCTTGGTCACGCGGATGCTCGGGTGCGGCTCGGCGATGTCGCTGACGGCGCCTTGCTTGCGCTCCTGGCTGCGGGCTTCACGATAGATCACGTAGCTGCGGGCAACCTTCTGCTCGCCAGCGCGCATCAGCGCCAGTTCGACCTGGTCCTGGATCTCCTCGATGTGGATGGTGCCACCGGAGGGCATGCGGCGCTTGAAGGTGCTGCTGACCTGGTCGGTGAGCTGCTTGACAGTGGTGTGGATGCGCGAGGAGGCCGCGGCGGTACCGCCTTCCACGGCGAGGAAAGCCTTGCTGATGGCCACGGTGATCTTGTCGTCGGTATAGGGGACGACGGTACCGTTGCGCTTGATGACGCGCAGTTGACCGGGGGCGGTGGCGCCCAGGTCCTGGCTGTCATCTTGCGCCGGGCGGCCCTGCTGGGCTTGCTCGCGGGTCAGGTCGGTGTGCATGCGGAACTCCCTTGATCGGAAAGAGGGGTCGTCGGCGAGCCGGCGATCCGGAAAAGTGTTGGTCTGGGCCTGCGCGACGACTGCCGATCGCGTCTTTACCCCTGAGGATTCCAACGAAAAGCCGTACTGTCGCCGATTCCCGAGGGAACCGGCGTTCGGGGTCAGGGACCCTGGAAATTCATGATTCGGGCAACAGGATAAGCCCTCCTCGCTAGGGAAGACAGTCTTGACAGAGGGGTGTTTCGCCGTCCCGGGTCATACCGACGAACTGCTATATATGGTGGTATGGGGGTGCAAGGGCCACTAGATGTCGCGTTTGTCACGTTTCCGGCTGTGGATAAGACGTGGATAAGCTGTTCGGGACTGGGGGGTATCCTGGGGGTGGTACCTGGCCAGTGCGCGTGAAGGCTGGGCTCAGAGCCGAGTGGTCAAATAACGTACAACCTGACAGGGCCGGTGAGACGAAAGCGTCAGGGGATATACCGGTTCGCTATGAACACCCTCTCCACCATAAGAAAACGTTCGATGGCCAGTGCGACGTTCTGCCCCGGCAGACGGCTATGCACCTGATCGACCAGAGAGCGCTTCCTCCATATGGCGTCATCTCTCAGTGACGAGGCGCGACCAGCGTCAACAGCCGATCTTCCTCGTCCAGGCGGAAGTGGCCGCGCAACGCGGTCCCGGCGGACCAGTGCGGCGACAGCGCGATCAGCAGCCGGAGATCGAAGGTACCGCTGGGATCCATCGTCAGGATCTCGGCGTCCTGGAAGAAGAACATCTGCCCGACCTGGGGATGCAGCGCCTTGAACAGACTCTCCTTGGCGGAAAAGGCCAGGGTGATGGCAAAGGCCTGCTGCCTTTCGTCCAGCGGCTGCAGGCGTTCCCGTTCGGCCGGGGTGAGGATCTGCTCGGCCAGGCGCAGGGCCTTGTCCGGTTCGAGCAGGGTTTCCACGTCCAGGCCAAGGCCCAGGTAGTCCCCTGCCTTGCCCGCCACGGCGGCTGCCCAGCCATGGCTATGGGTAATGGCACCCACCCAGCCGGACGGCCAGGCGGGCCCACGGTCCGTAGTGCGATGGCCGGGGACGACGGGGGTGCCGCTCAACTGGCGCAGGGCCTCGCGGGCGCAGAGACGACCGGCCAGGTATTCGGCCTGGCGCTTGGCCACGGCGCGGCGGATATTGTCCGGCGGCAGGGCGCCGAGGCGCAGGGCGTCGCGCTCGAAGCTCACCTGGGCGGGATCGAAGCGACAGTGCCGCAGGGCCAGGGCGCCGAGCTCGACCGCCAGGGGCGGCAGCGGCTCGGGTGGCGTGCAGCAGCCGGGCAGGTCGGAGGCGGGCAGGGCAGGCATCTCAGCCGACCACTCGGGGAGGACAGCAACGGATCACGACGGGCTCCGACGAAAAGGCGCGCAAAGAATAGCCGACTACCGACTCCGGCTGGCGGAAAACCGCCTCGGGCCCGGGGGGATTTCCGCCGGTTTCCGTCGGATGGCGGGGTTCCGCCCGCCGCTGGCAACTAGACTTTCGACTGAAAGGTGCATGAAAGCTGGCCCTTTGATTGCGCACCAGGATGTGGAACGGCGATTGCTTATATCAAGCCAGATGCTGGTGTCACCGTCGCACGGCCACCGGATCCACAACAAAAAGCTCTCAGGATGAGAGAGCCACTTTCAGTCAGTGCCCACTCAGACAGGACGTCAGGCAGTGGCCACAAGGGATCGAGCCATGACAGCAACCGTCGATACAACAACTACTACAGCTCCCGCGCCCAAGGTGCCCGTCAAGCAGCCGCTCTACAAGAGTCTCTACTTCCAGGTGATCCTGGCGATCGTCCTGGGTATCTTGCTCGGCCACTTCTATCCCCAGACCGGCGCTGCCATGAAGCCTCTGGGTGACGGTTTCATCAAGCTGATCAAGATGGTCATCGCACCCATCATCTTCTGTACCGTGGTGACCGGTATCGCCGGCATGCAGAACATGAAGGCCGTGGGCAAGACCGGCGGCATGGCGCTGCTGTACTTCGAGATCTTCTCCACCATCGCGCTGCTGATCGGCCTGATCGTGGTCAACATCGTCCAGCCGGGCGCCGGCATGAACGTCGACGTCAGCACCCTGGACACCAAGGGCATCGCGGCCTATGCCGCGGCCGCGGAAAAGCAGACCACCATCGATTTCCTGCTGAACATCATTCCCTCGACGGTCGTCAATGCCTTCGCTACCGGTGAGATCCTGCAGGTCCTGTTCTTCGCCGTGCTGTTCGGCTACGCCCTGCATCGCCTGGGCGAGACCGGTCAACTGGTGTTCAACTTCATCGACCGCATCTCCCACGTCTTCTTCAACATCATCAACGTCATCATGAAGCTCGCCCCCATCGGCGCCTTCGGTGCCATGGCGTTCACCATCGGCAAATACGGCGTCGGCACCCTGGTGCAGCTGGGCTACCTGATGGCCTGCTTCTACATCACCTGCCTGCTGTTCGTGCTGCTGGTGCTGGGCGCCGTGGCGCGCATGCACGGCTTCAGCATCCTCAAGTTCATCAAGTACATCCGTGAAGAACTGCTGATCGTGCTGGGTACCTCGTCTTCCGAGTCCGCCCTGCCACGCATGCTGACCAAGATGCAGAAGCTGGGCGCCGAGAAGTCGGTGGTTGGCCTGGTGATCCCCACCGGCTACTCCTTCAACCTCGACGGTACCGCCATCTACCTGACCATGGCCGCGGTGTTCATCGCCCAGGCCACCAATACCCAGATGGACATCACCCACCAGATCACCCTGCTGCTGGTGCTGCTGATCTCCTCCAAGGGCGCTGCGGGCGTCACCGGTAGCGGCTTCATCGTGCTGGCCGCCACCCTGTCCGCCGTCGGTCACGTACCGGTCGCCGGCCTGGCACTGATCCTGGGTATCGACCGCTTCATGTCCGAAGCCCGCGCCCTGACCAACCTGGTCGGCAACGGCGTGGCCTCCATCGTGGTCGCCAAGTGGTGCGGCCAGCTGGACGAGCAGACCCTGAAGACCGAACTCGCTCGCGGCCCGAACGCCGTCGAAGTCGAGGAAGCTCGCCAGACTGCCTGAGGCTGATGCAAGGGCCGCTCCTGGAGCGGTCCCTGCGGTCACTACCAGACGCCCGTATCGCAAGATGCGGGCGTTTTCTTTTGTGCCGGATTCGGAGCGGGGAGGGCGGCGGTGGCGTGCCTGGCCGAGAGTGCCGAGCGGTCAATCGACGGGGGCTCAGGGTGACGGCCAAGGCGTCAGGGCGGCAGCTCCATCACGGGTGGAGTGGCAGCCGGGCTACGGCGAAGGGCGGCAGGGCGCCCTGGGCGGGTCTTGCGAGCGCCCTCTTGCCGAAGGGCTGGTAGGGCTGAGGGAATGACTCGCGAGCGTCGGACGGGCGCGTACGACCCGCCAGGCAGCCTGGTCGCAGCCGGGTTGTCGAGGCAGAGGGATAGGAGGGGAAGCGGGTAGCGGCAGGGGGGGTGAAGCGCTGGCAGACCGCCAGCGCTTCGGGGGTGGATCAGCGACGCAGGGTGGGGCGATAGCCCATCACGCCGTAGAACAGGATGTAGAGGTAGCAGACCAGCGGGATCAGGAAGGAGGGCAGCAGGCCGATGGTGTCGGCGAAGTAGCCCTGGATGGCCGGCACCAGCGCGCCACCCACGATACCCATGCACAGCAGGCCCGAACCCTTGGAAGTGAACTTGCCCAGGCCCTTGAGCGCCAGGGAGAAGATCGTCGGGAACATGATGGAGTTGAAGAAGCCGATGGCCAGCAGCGCCCACATGGCGACCTTGCCACCCTGCAGCACGGCGATGGCCAGCAGTACGCCAATGGCAATGGCGTTGAAGGTCAGCACCAGGTTCGGCCGCACCTTGGTCATGATCACGCCGCCGATGAAGCGACCGATCATGGCGCCACCCCAGTACAGCGACAGGTACTTGGCGGCGGTGGCGGCGTTCAGGCCGGCCACGTCCGGGCTTTCCATCAGGCTCACCAGGTAGCTGCC
This sequence comes from Pseudomonas sp. SHLD1, assembly GCF_028640935.1. Classification (NCBI taxonomy): domain Bacteria; kingdom Pseudomonadati; phylum Pseudomonadota; class Gammaproteobacteria; order Pseudomonadales; family Pseudomonadaceae; genus Pseudomonas; species Pseudomonas sp. SHLD1. Next base: position 219,569 of record NZ_JAQZAD010000023.1, on the reverse strand, counting down.
GATGGAGACTTCCGCACCCACGTACATGAAGATGCCGACCACGCCGAGCAGCAGGTGGCGATAGGCCCAGACGCTGCTGGCGGTCAGGGCGTTTTCGTCAGTAGCGTTGTCCTGTTCGGTGTCCTTGATCTGCGGCAGGCGGAAGAGACCGATGATCACCGCCAGGGCCACCAGCATGCCGGCCAGGATCAGGTAGGGCAGCTGCACCGAGTGGGCGGCGGAGTCTTCACCGACCAGTGCCAGGATGGTCACCGCGCCCACCAGTGGGCCGACGGTGGTACCCAGGGAGTTGAAGGCCTGGGTCAGGTTCAGGCGCGAGGCCGCGGTTTCCGGCTTGCCGAGGATGGTGACATAGGGATTCGCTGCCACCTGCAGCACGGTGATACCGGCCGCCAGTACGAACAGGGCCGTCAGGAAGAAGCCATAGGACTGGGCTCCGGCTGCCGGGTAGAACAGCACGCAACCGACGCCGGCGGTAAGCAGGCCGACGATGATGCCCTTCTTGTAGCCCAGGCTTTCCACCAGGCGACCCGCTGGGAAGGACACGATGAAGTAGGCGGTGAAGAAGCAGAACTGGATCAGCGAGGCCTGCAGATAGCTGAGGGTGAAGACCGCCTTGAGGTGGGGAATGAGGATGTCGTTCAGCGAGGTGATCAGCCCCCACATGAAGAACAGCATGGTGAGGACGATCAAGGGTCCGCGGTAGCTCTGGTTTTGATTGTGCATTGGGGCTCCATGGGTACTACAGTTTCTTGTTTCTGTCCGGCATGTCCAGACAGCGCTGTCTATGGCGGCTGCGCAGACACAGCGAAGCGGCGCGAGATTAAGCTATTCACGCTGCTGAATCCATTCTTCCTGGAGGTTCGCAGGCGAAGTGCCGGCGCCTTCGACCGCAGGGCCTGTGACCGGTTCAGCCGGGCAGGGGGCAGAAATGAAAAACGGCGCCAGAGGCGCCGTTTGGGTCACACAAGCGAGGGCTATCAGCCCTGCCAGCGCTTCAGGACCAGGGTGGCGTTGGTGCCGCCGAAGCCGAAGCTGTTGCTCATGATGAGGTCCAGCTTGGCGTCTTCCTTGGTCTCGCGCAGGATCGGCAGGTCGGCGACCTCCGGATCCAGCTCGTCGATGTTGGCCGAGCCGGCGATGAAGTTGCCTTCCATCATCAGCATGCAGTAGATGGCCTCGTGGACACCGGCCGCGCCCAGGGAGTGACCGGACAGGCTCTTGGTGGAGCTGATGGCCGGAGCCTTGTCACCGAACACGGCGCGCACGCCCTTGATCTCGGCCACGTCGCCCACCGGGGTGGAGGTGCCGTGGGTGTTCAGGTAGTCGATCTCGCCATCGACGGTGGACAGCGCCTGCTGCATGCAGCGGATAGCGCCTTCGCCACTCGGGGCGACCATGTCGTAGCCATCGGAAGTCGCGCCGTAGCCGACGATCTCGGCGTAGATCTTGGCGCCACGGGCCAGGGCGTGCTCGAGTTCCTCGACCACCACCATGCCGCCGCCGCCGGCGATGACGAAACCGTCACGCTTGCTGTCGTAGGCACGGGAAGCCTTTTCCGGCGTCTCGTTGTAGTCGCTGGAGAGCGCGCCCATGGCATCGAACAGCATGCTCTGGGTCCAGTGCTCTTCCTCGCCGCCGCCAGCAAAGACGACGTCCTGCTTGCCGAGCTGGATCTGCTCCATGGCCAGGCCGATGCAGTGGGCGCTGGTGGCGCAGGCCGAGGCTACGGAGTAGTTCAGGCCCTTGATCTTAAAGGGGGTGGCCAGGCAGGCGGAAACCGTGCTGCTCATGGTCCGGGTCACGCGGTAGGGACCGACGCGCTTGACGCCCTTCTCGCGCAGGATGTCCAGGGCTTCCATCTGGTTGAAGGTGGAAGCGCCACCGGAACCGGCGATCAGGCCGGTACGGGGATTGGAAACCTGGTCTTCGGCCAGGCCGGAGTCCTTGATCGCCTGCTCCATCGCCAGATAGGCGTAGGCAGCGGCATCGCCGACGAAGCGCTTGACCTTGCGGTCGATCAATTCTTCGAGGTTCAGGTCGATGGAACCGGAAACCTGACTGCGCAGACCCATCTCGGCATATTCCGGATTGTGACGGATGCCGGCACGGCCTGCGCGCAGGTTGGCGGAAACGGTGTCTTTATCATTGCCCAGGCACGAAACGATACCCAGACCGGTAATGACGACGCGACGCATGCGAAAAGCCCTTAGAAGCTATCGGTGGAAGTGAACAGGCCAACGCGCAGACCTTCGGCGGAGTAGATCTCGCGGCCGTCCACGCTTACGGTGCCATCGGCGATGGCAAGAATCAGCGACCTGTTGATGGTGCGTTTGATATGGATATTGTAGGTGACCTTCTTGGCGGTCGGCAGTACCTGGCCGAAGAACTTCACTTCGCCAGAGCCCAGGGCGCGACCGCGACCCGGATTGCCCTGCCAGCCAAGGTAGAAACCAACCAGCTGCCACATGGCATCCAGGCCCAGGCAGCCCGGCATCACCGGGTCACCTTCGAAATGGCAGCCGAAGAACCAGAGGTCGGGACGGATATCGAGTTCCGCCACCAGTTCGCCCTTGCCGTATTTCCCGCCTACCTCACTGATATGCACGATCCGATCGATCATCAGCATGTTCGGTGCGGGCAATTGGGCATTGCCCGGACCGAAGAGCTCGCCACGGCTGCAGCGCAGCAAGTCTTCGTAGGTAAAGGCGTGTTGTTTGGTCATGCAAGCTCCTGTAGCTGGCCTAGGTCCAGGCTCTGGCGACTCCAATGGTCGCTCTGGGTATGGCTTCGTGTAGCAGTAGACTGCCGGGGCATGGGGAAAGTCACAGGCCAGCGCCCCGCTCGTTAACGGACCATTGTGCACTTTCCGCAGTCAATTCTCCATCCTGGGCCGCGCGAGCGGCTACCGTATACTGGCGACGAGGCCGCGCGATCGCGGTGAAGCCGAGAGTTTCGATGACAGTCCAATCCCCCATCGCCGTCCTGGGCGGCGGCAGTTTCGGTACCGCCCTGGCCAATCTGGTCGCCGAGAACGGGCTGCCGGTGCGCCTGTGGATGCGTGATCCGCAACAGGCCGAGACCATCCGTCGCGAGCGCGAGAATCCGCGCTATCTGAAGGGCATCAAGGTGCACGCCGCGGTCGAGGCCACCAGCGACCTGCAGGGCGCCATCCAGGGCTGCGAACTGATCCTGGTGGCGCTGCCGTCGAGCGCGCTGCGCCAGGCGCTGGCGCCCATCGCCCAGCAACTGGAAGGGCGTTTTCTGGTCAGCACCACCAAGGGCATCGAGGCGCATTCCTTCATGCTGATGAGCGAGATCCTCGCGGAAATCGTGCCGCGGGCGCGCATCGGCATCATCTCCGGGCCCAACCTCGCCCGCGAGATCGCCGAGCATCAGCTCACCGCCACGGTGGTGGCCAGCGAGGACGAAGCCGTGTGTCGGCAGGTCCAGGCGGCGCTGCACGGCCGTACCTTCCGCGTCTATGCCAGCGCCGACCGCCTCGGCGTGGAGCTGGCCGGTGCCCTGAAGAACGTCTACGCCATCATCGCCGGCATGGCCGCGGCCCTGGCGATGGGCGAGAACACCCGCAGCATGCTGATCACCCGGGCCCTGGCCGAGATGACCCGCTTCGCCGTGCAGCGTGGCGCCAATCCCATCACCTACCTGGGCCTGGCCGGGGTGGGGGACCTGATCGTGACCTGCTCGTCGGAGAAGAGCCGCAACTACCGCGTTGGCCATGCCCTCGGTCGGGGACTGACCCTGGACGAGGCGGTGGCGCAGATCGGCGAGACCGCCGAGGGCGTCAACACCCTGCGCGTGCTCAAGGAAAAAGCGGATGAGCTGGGCGTCTACATGCCCCTGGTCAACGGCCTCTATGCGATCCTGTTCGAGGGTCGCAGTCTGGGGCAGGTGATCGAGGCCCTGATGGGCGGTGAGCCCAAGACCGATGTCGATGTGGCGGACGCCCCTTTTAATTGAGCCGCTACACTGTCTGAAAAGAGGAATTCCCATGTCTCAACCCGAGCATTCCCGCGAGCTGCTGGGCCTGCGCCTGATCTGGATGCTGCTGTTCCTGTTCGTCTGGCTGGGTGCGCAGTACGTGCTGGCGGTGGTGGTATTGGTGCAACTGGTGGTGCGCCTGATCAAGGGCGAGGCCAATCCCGGGCTGATCGCCTTCGGCGCCGCCCTGGGCGCCTATCTGGCGCAGATCGTCCGCTTCGGCACCTTCGCCAGCGAAGTGAAGCCCTGGCCCTTCGCCGATTGGCCGGCCACCGCGCAACCCGACGACCGCTCCGCCACCGCGCCATGAGACTCTGGCTGCTGCGGCATGGCGAGGCCGAAGCGCGGGCGCCGAGCGACGAGGTGCGCGAGCTGACCGCGGCCGGTCGCGCCGAGGTGCTGCGCAGCGCCATGCAGCTGCAGAATGCAGAGCCGCGGCTCATCCTCGCCAGTCCCTACGTGCGCGCGCAGCAGACGGCGGCCCTGGTCCGGCAGCACCTGGGCTGGCCGGGCGAGGTGCGTAGCGTCGCCTGGGCCACGCCCGACGGCGAGCCGGAGCGCGCCCTGGCGGAACTGGCGCTCCTGGAGGTGGAGGAGCTGTTGCTGGTCACCCACAACCCCTTCGTCGGTGAACTGGCCGGCTGGTTGCTGCATGGTCATCGACAGGCACCGGTGCCGATGGGCACCGCCTCCCTGCTGTGCCTGGAAGCGCCGCTGCCCCTGGCTGGCGGTTTCGATCTGGTCAGTCGCTTCCACGGCTGACGCCCTTGCAAGGAACGTACATGAGCATCTGGCAGACCCTTCCGGATCCCGCGGACCTCGAGCGTGCGCTCGAGAACACCCTGGCCGAACACCTGGACATGCGCATCGAAGCCTGGGACGACAGCAGCCTGACCGCCAGCATGGTGGTCGACCGCCGCACCCATCAGCCCATGGGACTGCTGCATGGCGGCGCCTCGGTGGCCCTGGCGGAAACCGTCGGCTCGATCGCCAGCATGCTCTGCGTGGATCGCTCGCGCTTCTATTGCGTGGGTCAGGAAATCAATGCCAACCACCTGCGCGGCGTGCGGTCCGGGCGGGTGACGGCGGTAGCCCGGCCCCTGCACCTGGGGCGCAGCAGCCATGTCTGGGATATCCGCCTGAGCGATGAGGAGGGACGCCTGACCTGCGTCTCGCGCCTGACCGTGGCCGTGGTGCCGCTGCAACGGGACGCCTCCTAGCCATGGTCAGCGTCTGGCTGGCAGGGGAGGCCGGCGCATGACCGCCCAGGTGCAGGAGTTGCGTCTGGAGTTGCCTCATATCGAACTGAGCGCCCGGGTCTTCGGCCCGGAAGACGGCTATCCGGTGCTGGCGCTGCACGGCTGGCTCGACAATGCCATGACCTTCGCCCAGCTCGCCCCGCGGTTGCCGGGGCTGCGCATTGTCGCGCTGGATCTGCCGGGACACGGGCTGTCGGCACATCGCCCCGTGGGCGTCGGCTATGCCATCCAGGACTATGGGCTGGATGTGCTCGCCGCCGCTCGGCAACTGGGCTGGGACCGCTTCGGCCTGCTCGGGCATTCCATGGGGGCCATCGTTGGCGTCATCGCCGCCGCCGCCCTGCCGGAGCAGATCGAGCGCCTGGCGCTGATCGATGGCCTGCTGCCCTACACCACGCCGGCGGAGGAGGTCGCCGAGAAGCTGGGCAAGGCCTTGCTCGCCGAACTAGAAGTGCCCAATCGGCGCAAGCCGGTCTACGCCACAGTGGAAGATGCCGTGGCGGCGCGGTTGAAGGGCGCCCTGACGGTCAGTCGCGAAGCCGCCGAATTGCTTGCCGAGCGCGGCCTGATGGCGGTGCCCGGCGGCTACACCTGGCGCTCCGATCCGCGCTTGCGCCTGCCCAGCCGGATCCGCTTCACGCCGGAACAGGCCGCCGCCTGCCTGGGCGCCGTGCGCTGCCCGACGGCTCTGGTGGTGGCCACGGGCGGCCTGGTGGCGCCCCATGCCGAGGCCATGCGGCTGGCGCGGCAGCAGCCGAACGTCCGTCTTCATGAACTGCCGGGCGGGCACCATCTGCATCTGGACGATGCCGCGGGCGCCCAGGCCGTCGCAGATTGTTTCAATGCCTTCTTTGCCGCCGGCACCGGGCGCGACGAATAATGCGGCATGCCTAGCCGTCCGTTTTGCTCGCGCTTGCCCTCCGTTCGACGCTCTCTGCTGATCGGCCTGCTGTTGTCCACCGGGATGGCGCAGGCGGAGGTGTTGCCGGAGATCGCGCCCATGGATCATGCCCAGCTCGTGCGCGAAAGCGCACCGGCCAGCGCCGAACGTCTCTATCCACTGGGACCGGTCAGTCGCATTGGCGGTCGTCTGCGCCTGGAGGACTCGCTGCAGCTGGAAGGCCGGTTGCTGACCCAGACCTTCGAACTGGCCAGCGGCCATCCACCGCTGGCACGGCTGGACAGCGAGCGGCAGCGCCTGCAGCAGCAGGGCGCGACGCTGCTCTACTGGTGCGAGGGGCGTGATTGCGGCGCCAGCAATGTCATCGCCAACAACCTGCTGGGCGAGGCCATGCTCTATGGGCCGGATGATCAGCAGGGGCTGCTGGTGCTGCAGCTGGCGGAGCCGCAGACGGTGCTGACCCTCTATGGCATCACCCGTGGCAATCGTCGCGGCTACCTGCATGCCGAACGACTGCAGGCCGGCCAGCCTCTTCCTGAACTGTTGCCGAGCGCTGCTACCCTGCTCAAGGAATTGCAGCGCGACGGCCAGCTGCTCTTGCCCGCCCTGGAACGGGCGCCAGAGCAACCCTGGATCGCCCGCCTGGCGGCGGCCCTGGCGCTCAATGGCGACGTGGCGGTGACCCTCGGCGGCGACCAGGCCGCAGCCTGGCAGGGCGCCCTGCGCGAGGCGGGCATCCGCGCGCCGCGGCTGCAGACCGAAGCCGGTCGAGCCGCCGGGCTCTATCGCCGCTAGACGTCGTTGACGTAGCGGGTGCGTCCCGCACCCAGACCGAACAGCGTGGCCAGCACGGCGATCAGGGTAAAGAGCACGCCCATGGGCGCCCAGCCGTGGGTGGCGTCGTGGATGATGCCCACCAGCAGCGGACCGAGCGAGGCCAGGCTGTAGCCCGCGCCCTGGGCCATGCCCGACAGCCGCCCGGCGGTTTCCGCGTCCCGCGAGCGCAGCACCAGCAGGGCGAGCGCCAGGCTGAAGGTGCCGCCCTGGCCCAGGCCGAGGATCACCGCCCACAGCCAGAGGCTGCCGACGGGGGCGTACAGGCAGCCGAGTAAGCCGGCGAGGGTCAGACTCATCACCACCACGATGGCCAGGCGCTGGTCCTGGCCGCGGGTCGCCAGCCAGGGGGCGGTGAGGGCGCTGACCAGCTGGGTCATCACCGAGCCCGAGAGCATAAGGCCGGCCTGCACCATGCCCAGGCCGCGATCCATCAGCAGGGTGGGCAGCCAGCCGAAGACGATATAGGCCAGCGACGACTGCAAGCCCATGTAGAGGGTGATCTGCCAGGCCAGCCGATTGCGCCACAGCGAGCCACCAGCACCCCGCGTTGGCGCGGTCGTGGGCGCCTGGCGCAGCTGTGGCAGCCAGACCAGCAGGGCTGCCACAGCGACCAGTGCCCAGGCGGCGAGGGCGGGCTGCCAGTGGCCGTCGAAGGCTTCAGCAAGGGGCGCAGTAGCCCCGGCGGCCACGGCGGCGCCAATGCACAGCATCATGGTGTAGAGCCCCATCAGCTGGCCGGCCTGGGCGGGGAAATCGCGCTTGACCAGGGCCGGCAGCAGCACGCCAAGGATGCCGATGCAGGCGCCAGCGATCAGGCTGCCGAGAAACAGACCCAGGGGCGGCAGCAGGCTGCGCAGGACGATGCCACAGGCGAGCAGCGCCAGGATGGCGCCCAGGGTGCGTTCGCTGCCCCAGCGGCGCGCCAGACGCGGAGCCAGGGGGGCGAACAGCCCCAGGCAGAGCACCGGCAGGGTGGTGAGCAGGCCGATGGCACTGCTGGACAGGCCCGTGCTGGCCTCGATCTGCCGCAGCAGCGGCGCCAGGCTGGAGAGGGCCGGACGCAGGTTGAGGGCGATGAGCATGAGGCTGGCGAGCAGCAGGCCGCGTTGCCACGGCGTGAGATGGGAAGTCGCTGAGGAAGACATGAGTCCTGCTATGACCGGGGAAACCGCCAATGCTAGCGCACCCTGGCCATAACGCACGGCGCTTCCATTCGCTACCCTTAAACGGGAAAAAATAGTTGGCGGACCGGCTAAAAAATCGCCAGTTCGTCAATCGCCGCACCGCCGCTCGCTTGTCCGGGGTCAGCTGGAGGTTTTCCACGAGGTTATCCACAGCAACTGTGGATTACCCTTAGAAAACAGTCCTTTTGCTTTGGCGGGCGATCTGTTAGGCGCGGCCGGTGCCCGCCAGTAGACGGGCATTTGCTACTATTACGCCCCTTCGCGCTGCCTGTCGAACGAGCGCCACCGCTGAACCGGAGTAACGATGACCGATCCCATTCGCCTCACCCAATACAGCCACGGTGCCGGTTGTGGCTGCAAGATCGCCCCCAAGACCCTGGAGACCATCCTGGCCGGCAGCGGCGCCCAGCATCTGGATCCGCGGCTATGGGTGGGCAATGCCTCGCGCGATGATGCCGCGGTCTATGGGCTGGATGACGAGCGCGGGGTGGTCTCCACCACCGACTTCTTCATGCCCATCGTCGATGACCCCTTCGATTTCGGCCGCATCGCCGCCACCAACGCCATCAGCGACATCTATGCCATGGGCGGCGATCCGCTGCTGGCCATCGCCATCCTCGGCTGGCCGGTCAACGTGCTGCCGCCGGAAGTGGCGCGCGAGGTCATCGCCGGCGGCCGCCGCGTGTGCGACGAAGCCGGCATTCCCCTGGCTGGCGGCCATTCCATCGACGCCCCCGAGCCGATCTTCGGCCTAGCCGTCACCGGGATCGTGGAAAAGCGCCATCTCAAGCGCAATGACACCGCGACTCTGGGCAGCCGCCTCTATCTGACCAAGCCGCTGGGCATCGGCATCCTCACCACCGCCGAGAAGCGCGCCCTGCTGCGGCCCGAGGATCGCCATCTGGCGCGCGACACCATGTGCCAGCTCAATCGTCCTGGCAGTCGCTTCGGTCGGCTGGCCGGGGTCACGGCGATGACCGACGTCACCGGCTTCGGCCTGCTCGGCCACCTGGTGGAGATGGCCGACGGCAGTGGCCTCACCGCCGAACTCGACTTCGCCGCCATTCCCCGCCTCGAAGGGGTGGATTTCTACCTGCAGCAGGGCTGCGTGCCCGGCGGGACCGAGCGCAACTTCGACAGCTACGGCAGCCGCATCGCCCCGCTGGCCGAAGGGCGCCGCCAGCTGCTGTGCGATCCCCAGACCAGTGGCGGCCTGTTGGTGGCCGTCGCGCCGGAACGCGAGGCGGAATTTCTCGCCGTCGCCGCGGAGCTGGGCCTGGTCCTGCAACCCATAGGGCAACTGGTGGACCGGCGCGCCCATGCGGTCGAGGTGGCCTGATGAGCCAGCGTGAGGATGCCCGCGACCTGCAGGCGCTGTTCCTGAGCGATATTCCCCTGGTCGATGTCCGCGCCCCCGTGGAATTCGGCAAGGGCGCCTTTCCCCAGGCGACCAATCTGCCGCTGATGAATGACCTGGAGCGCCAGCGCGTCGGTACCCGCTACAAGCAGCAGGGTCAGCAGGCGGCGCTGCAACTGGGGCATCAGCTGGTGTCCGGGGCGGTGAAGGAGGCACGCATCCAGGCCTGGGCCGACTTCGCCCAGGCGCATCCCGAGGGCTATCTCTATTGCTTCCGCGGTGGCTTGCGCTCGCAGATCAGCCAGGAATGGCTGCGCAGCGAAGCCGGTATCGCCTATCCGCGGGTGGTGGGGGGCTACAAGGCCATGCGCACCTTCCTAATCGATACGCTGCAGCAGGCGCTCGCCGAGTGCGGCTTCGTGGTGGTGGGCGGCATGACCGGCACCGGCAAGACCGAAGTGGTGGCCCAGCTCGCTAACGCCGTCGATCTGGAGGGTCATGCCAACCACCGGGGCTCCAGTTTCGGCAAGCGCGCCACGCCGCAGCCGGGGCAGATCGATTTCGAGAACAGCCTGGCCATCGACCTGCTGCGGCGTCGCCATGCAGGGCAGGCGCAATTCGTGCTGGAAGACGAGTCGCGCCTGGTCGGTCGCTGCTCCGTGCCGCTGGAATTGCACCAGGGCATGCAGCAGTACCCCTTGGTCTGGCTGGAAGACAGCCGGGAAAACCGCATCGAGCGCATCCGGCGCGACTATGTCATCGACCTGGCAGCGGAATTCATCGGCCTGCACGGCCCCGAGCAGGGCTTCGCGCTGTTCGCCGAGCAGTTGCGCAAGAGTCTTTCCGGCATCGCCAAGCGTCTGGGCGGGGAACGCTTCCAGCGGCTCTCGGCCATCCTCGAGGACGCCCTGGCGGAACAGGAGCGTTCGGGCGACGTCGCGGCCCATCGTGGCTGGATCGAGGGACTGCTGGCGGAATACTACGACCCCATGTACGCCTATCAGCGCGAGAGCAAGGCCTCCCGGGTGATCTTCAGCGGTGATCAGGCCGCCGTGGTCGAATTTCTGCGCGACCGGCGCTGAACAGCCTCCGCGCTTGGCGGTCTACGCTGCGGTTATCCGGCCGTTCCGGCCGGCTGCAGGTCGCAAGGAGACCAAGAGATGAAAGCGAAACTGGTGCCTGTCCTGGCCGCCACACTGGCTGCCGTGGTACTCGCAGGCTGCTCGGGCAAGGTGGTCAATCGCGATAGCTGCGCCGCCCAGACCCGCTCCGCCTGGCAGGAGCTCGATCTGGCCAAGGCCGAAGGCTTTTCCGGTACGGTGAGCTATTCCAAGGCGCTGGCGCTGCTGTCCACCGCCAAGACGCAACAGCAGGTGGAGGCCTACACCGGCTGCGTGAAGAATGCCGAAAAGGCGAGCTTCTATATTCGCGAGTCCCGCGCCGGTCGTTGATCGGTCGTGCGGCTGGCAAACGGCCGCCATCCAAAGCGACGTCGGCATAACCGCGTGCGACGGATAGCGGCCCGTTAGCCCCCCAACCCCTCAAGAATCGGCTTCTGCGGACGACAGCGTCGGTAGAACTCATTCCGTTGGGGTGCCGTATGAAAGGGATTGCCCGCTATCGCCTGGCCAATTGGCGAACCGCGACCAAACTGGCCGTGGGCTTTGGCCTGGTGCTGCTGCTGACCCTGGTGGTGGCCTTGCAGGGCGGGCTCGCGCTCAAGGACGTGGAACATCGCTTCGGTTCCCTGCGCGACATGGCCGCGATCAACCGGCAGGTGATGCAGGTCCGCGCCCTGGAGCAGGGTTTTCGCCTCAGCGGCGAGGCGGCCCAGGCCGAGCACCTGCGGCAGGCGCTGCCGGCGGTACTCGATCACCTGGAGCAACTCGCGGCCGAGGTGGGCAGTGCCAACGCGGCCGATATCGACGCCGCCCGCGCGGCCACCCAGGCCTATGGCGCCGCCTTCGCCGACTATGAACGCCTCAACACCTCACGCCGTCTGGCGATGGAAGGGGCGGCCTTCCTCGTGGAGGGCGCGGCCAACAGCCTGGACATCCTCCAGTCCGGCCTGCTGGACGACGGCGCCTATGCCCTCAAGGACTCCGGCGGCAAGCAGGGCGCCGAACTCCTGACCCTGTCGCAACAGGTCGGCGAACTCTATCGCCTGATGCTCAAGAGCCTCGACGAAGCCCAGGCGCGGGCGAGCAAGAGCACGGTGGACGACCAGCCGCTACCGTCGGCCAGCGCCGCCCTCGAATTGTTGGCCAAGGTGGAGCCGCAACTGAGCGATCCGGCCTATTCCTCGGTCATCCAGGACGTCTCCACCAACATCAAGGAATTCATCCGCCGCTTGGGCGACTATGCCGCCGCCCTGGCCCAGGAGCAGGCCGCCGGCGCGCGCATGACCAGTCTGGCCGAGGCCGCCGTGCAGCGGGTCGATGCCCTCTATGGGCAACAGGAAACCGAGCTGCAGGCGATGATGACCAAGCGCCTGCTGACCATAGGCGGCGTGGCCCTGCTGGCGTTGATCGTCGGCACCCTGGCCGCGCTGATCATCACCCTGGCCATCGTCCGGCCGCTGCGCAAGGTGATCGCCGCTGCCGAACGTATCGCCCAGGGTCAGCTGGATGTAGAATTGACGGTGGATCGGGGCGACGAGATCGGCCAGCTGCAACGCTCCAGCGCCAGCATGGTGGCGGCACTGCGCGGCGTGGTCCTGCAGTTGCAGAGCGGTATCGGTCGGCTCGGCCAGTCCGCGGCCGCCCTGGCCCAGCAGGCGCGCGAGGCGCAGGTGGGCGTGACGCGCCAGCGGGAGGAAACCGATCAGGTGGCCGCGGCCATGGCCGAACTGGCCGCCACTGCCCAGGGCGTCGCCGCGGACGCGGACGCGGAAGCGGCTGCCGGTGCTGGCGATCAGGCCGAACGCCAGGTCAGCGATGGCCAGGCGGTGATCGGCCGCAGCCTGGCCGGTATCGAGAGTCTGGGGGTGGACGTCCGTGCGGCTGCCGAGCGGCTCCAGGGCGTGTCCCACGACAGCCAGGCGATCAGCAGCGTGCTCGACGTGATCAAGGCGGTAGCCGAGCAGACCAATCTGCTGGCGCTCAACGCGGCCATCGAGGCGGCGCGCGCCGGCGAACAGGGTCGTGGCTTCGCCGTGGTCGCCGACGAGGTCCGGGCGCTGGCGCGGCGTACCCAGCAGTCGAGCGTCGAGATCGAACAGCTCATCGTGGTGTTGCAGAAGGGCAGTGGCGAGGCGGTCGAGCGGATGCAGCAGAGCGAGACCCTGCTGGCCGGGACCCTGGGCAGTGCCGGTGACACGCGTCGCGCCTTTGCCGGCATCGCCACGGCGGTGGCCAGCATCCAGCAGAAGAACCAGCAGATCGCCGCGGCGGCGGTGCAGCAGCGAGGAGTGGCCGAAGAGGTCGCGGTCAATGTCACGCGCATTCGCGACGGCGCCGATCAATCCAGTCAGGCGATGGCGGCGACGGCCTCGGCCAGCCGCGAGCTGGCCGAGCTGGGTGACGAACTCTCGCGCCTGGTGCAGCGCTTCCACGTCTGACCGGACCTGTTACTGGGCGTTGAGCGCCTGGCCGGTGGTGCCCTGGCTGGCCGGGCCGAGCAGATAGAGATAGACCGGCAGGATGGCGTCCGCCGCGGGCACACGGTCCGGATCCTCCTCGGGATAGGCCGCCGCTCGCATGGCGGTACGGGTACCGCCCGGATTGACGCTGTTGACCCGGATACCGGCTTCTCCAAGCTCCTCGGCCCAGACCTGCATCAGCCCCTCGGTGGCGAACTTGGACACCGAATAGGCGCCCCAGCCGGCCCGGCCCTTGCGACCGACACTGCTGGAGGTGAAGACCACCGAAGCGTCACCGGCAGCCTTGAGCAGGGGCAGCAGGGCCTGGGTCAGGGCGAAGCCGGCCTGGACATTGACCTGCAGCACCTGCGCCAGGGCCGTGGCGGGCGTCTGTTCCAGCAGCACCCGCGGCCCCAGCAGGCCGGCGTTGTGCACCAGCCCGTCCAGACGACCATGACGTCGCTGCAGGCGTTCAGCGACGGCGGCATAGGCCGCCGCATCGGCCTGTTCGAGATCCAGCACCAGGGTTTCGGCCCGACCGCCGCTGGCCTGGATCTCCTGGCGCACCTGTTCCAGCGCCGCGGTGTCGCGACCCTGGAGGATGAGGGTAGCGCCCAGGGCGGCGCAGCCCTTGGCCAGGGCGGCGCCAATGCCGCGATTGGCACCGGTGACGAGGATGACACGGTCTTTGAGCAGCTCGGCCGGAGCTTGGTAGTCGAACATCTGAACCCCTAGCAGCCGCACAGTGCGCGATCGAGCAGCGCACGCAATTCCAGCGGATGGTCGATGACGGCGTCGGCACCCCAGTGCTCGGGATGGTCGTCCGGATGGATGTAGCCGTAGCGCGCCGCCACCGTCTTGCTGCCGGCGGCGCGGCCGGACTCGATGTCGCGCAGGTCGTCGCCGATGAACAGGGCGGTCTGGGGATCGACATCCAGTTGCCGGCAGGCCAGCAGCACCATCTCCGGGTCCGGCTTGCTGTGCGTGACGTGGTCCGGGCAGACCAGGCAGGCCGATCGCTCGGCCAGGCCCAGGCGCTGCATGATGGGCTCGGCGAAGCGCACCGGCTTGTTGGTCACCACGCCCCAGCGCAGCCGGGCGGCGTCGAGATCGCGCAGGATCTCCTCCATGCCGTCGAACAGCCGGGTATGGACCGCGCACTGCGTCTGGTAGCGCTCGAGGAATTCCAGGCGCAGCGGTTCGAGTTCGGCGCCCAGCGGATCGACCTCGAAGCCGGCCAGGATCATCGCCTTGGCACCGCCGGAGATGACGCCGCGCAGGCGGGCCTCGTCGGCCGCTGCCAGGCCCTGGTCCTGGCGCATGGCCTGGATGATGGCGATGAAGTCCGGCGCCGTGTCCAGCAGGGTGCCGTCCATGTCGAAAAGGACCGCTTGCAGACGCATGGCCTAGTCCTCGCGCTGGGTGCGCACCATGTAGTTCACCGTCACGTCGCCTTCCAGCTTGTATCTCTTGGTCAGCGGGTTGTAGGTGAGACCGATGACGTCACGCAGATTGAGGCCGGCGGCGCGGGCCCAGGCCCCCAGCTCCGAGGGGCGGATGAACTTGCGGAAATCGTGGGTGCCACGCGGCAGCAGGCGCAGCACGTATTCGGCGCCGACGATGGCGAACAGATAGGCCTTGGGGTTGCGGTTGATGGTGGAAAAGAACACCTGGCCGCCCGGCTTGACCAGGTCGTGGCAGGCCTTGATCACCGAGGAGGGATCCGGCACGTGTTCGAGCATCTCCAGGCAGGTCACGATGTCATAGGTGCCGGCGTGCTTGCGCGCGTGGTCCTCGGTGGTCTCCTGGATGTATTCCACCGGCACACCGGATTCCAGCTGGTGCAGCCGGGCCACCGCCAGGGGTGCCTCGGCCATGTCGATGCCGGTCACCTGGGCACCACGTTGCGCCATGGCTTCGCTGAGGATGCCGCCACCGCAACCGACGTCCAGCACCTTCTTGCCGGCCAGACCGGCGTGCTGGTCGATCCAGTTGACGCGCAGCGGGTTGATGTCGTGCAGCGGCTTGAATTCGCTCTCGCGGTCCCACCAGCGGTAGGCGAGGGCCTCGAACTTGGCGATCTCGGCGTTATCGACGTTGGACATGGTGTTCTCCAGAGGCAAGGGAGCAGGGCGCGTCAGGCGCCCTGCTGGATACGGGTGGCCCACTGCTGCGCATTGGCTATGAGTTCGGCCTCGTCCAGGCGCACGAGTTCGCTCTGGCGCAGCAGCGGCACGCCACCGACCCAGACGTCGCTGACGCGATCGCGGCCGGTGGCGTAGATGAGTTGCGAGACGGGGTCATAGAGCGGCTGCTGGGCGAGACCGCTGAGGTCGACGGCGGTCAGGTCGGCCGCCTTGCCGACTTCCAGCGAACCCAGGCAGCGCTCCAGGCCCAGGGCGCGGGCACCGTTCAGGGTGGCCATGCGCAACGCGCGGTGGGCATCCAGGGCGGTGGCCGAGCCGGCGACGGCCTTGGCCAGCAGCGCGGCGGTACGGGTTTCGCCGAGCAGGTCGAGATCGTTGTTGCTGGCCGCACCGTCGGTGCCGATGGCGACATTGACGCCGGCCTGCCAGAGGCGCTCCACCGGGCAGAAGCCGCTGGCCAGCTTGAGGTTGGACTCGGGGCTGTGGATGACGTGGCTGTTGGTCTCGACCAGGTTTTCCAGGTCCTCGTCGTCCACCTGGGTCATGTGCACGGCCTGGAAACGCGGGCCGAGCAGGCCCAGGCGCCGCAGCCGGCTGAGCGGCCGCTCGCCGGTCTGCTCCAGCGCCTGCTCCACCTCGAAGGCGGTCTCGTGCACGTGCATCTGGATCGGTGCCTGCAGCTGCTCGGCCAGCACCAGGATCTCTTCGAGCTTGGCGTCGGCCACGGTGTAGGGCGCATGGGGGCCGAAGGCCACGCTGATGCGCTCGTGCAGCTTCATGTCGTCGAACAGTTCCAGGCCCCGACGGATCATGTCATCGGCGGTACGGGCGCCCGGAATCGGGAAATCGAGGATCGGCAGGCAGACCTGGGCGCGCACCCCGGTGCGATGGATCGCCTCGCAGGCCACCTGGGGATAGAAGTACATGTCCGAGAAGCAGGTGATGCCGCCGCGGATCTGCTCGGCGATGGCCAGGGTGGTGCCGTCACGGACGAAATCCTCGTCGACCCAGCGCCCTTCGGCGGGCCAGATGTGATCCTGCAGCCAGGTCTGCAGCGGCAGGTCGTCGGCCATGCCGCGAAACAGCGTCATGGCGGCGTGGCCGTGGGCATTGATCAGCCCGGGAATCAGCACCTTGCCCGGCAGCTCCAGGGTCTCCTTGGCCGGATGACGCAAGGCCTCGCTGCGCGGCGCGAGCAGGGCGATGCAGCCGTCGCGCACGCCCAGGGCGTAATCGCGCAGGACCACCCCGGCCGGCTCCACCGGCACGATCCAGCTGGGGAGCAACAAGAGGTCCAGGGGCGCGGGGGTGGGCATCTGCGGCGGTTCCAAGAGGGGCGAGCCGGCAGTATAGCGGTCCTTGCGGCGCTACCGCTAAATCCGCACGCCGATGCCGGTATACTGGCGGGCTACAGATTCAGGTCGAGGAGAGATCATGCGAGAGCGTCTGCTGGCGGCGGAAAAGATCAAGGCGATCGAATGGCGGGACGGTGCCCTGCACCTGCTCGACCAGCGCCTGTTGCCGCTGCGCGAACACTGGGTCGCCTGTCACAGCGCCGCCGAGGTGGCCCAGGCTATCCGCGACATGCTGGTACGAGGCGCGCCGGCCATCGGCATCAGCGCCGCCTATGGCGTGGTGCTGGGTGCCCGGCAGCGCGCCGCGGCGGGCGAGGACTGGCAAGCGACCGTCAACGCCGACTTCGAACGGCTGGCCGCCTCGCGGCCCACCGCGGTCAATCTGTTCTGGGCGCTCAACCGGATGCGCGAGCGCCTGGCGCGCACCGCTGGGGAGGGCGCCCTGGCGGCGCTGGAAGCCGAGGCAATAGCCATCCACCTGAGCGACCGCGAAGCCAACCTGACCATGGCCCAGCTGGGCGTCGAGCTGATCCGCAAACACGACGCCAGCAAGCAGACCTTCCTTACCCACTGCAATACCGGCGCTCTGGCCACCGGCGGCTTCGGCACCGCCCTGGGCGTCCTGCGCGCGGCGCACCTGGACGGCCTGGTGGAATGCGTCCACGCCGACGAGACCCGCCCCTGGCTGCAGGGCTCGCGCCTGACCGCCTGGGAACTGGCCGGGGAGGGGATCCCGGTCAGCCTCAACGCCGATGCCGCCGCGGCGCACCTGATGAAGACGCGCAACGTCGCCTGGGTGATCGTCGGCGCCGATCGCATCACCGCCAATGGCGACGTAGCCAACAAGATCGGCACCTACAACCTGGCGGTCATCGCCATGCACCACGGGGTGCGCTTCATGGTAGTGGCGCCCAGCTCCACCATCGACATGAATCTCGCGTCCGGTGACGACATTCCCATCGAAGAGCGCGCCGGTCACGAGTTGCTGGAAGTGGGCGGGCAGCGCATCGCCGCCGGCGTGGAGGCCTTCAATCCGGTGTTCGACGTCACCCCGGCCGATCTTATCGATGCCATCGTCACCGAGCGTGGTGTAGTGGAGCGTCCGGACGCCAGGAAGATGGCCGAGCTGATGAATCGCCGACGCCTGCATTGAGGTGATCGCCAGGGGCGGATACATCCCTGAATGTGTTAGAATTTCGCTCTTTGCACAGGCTTTGTTCGAAAGCCCTCGGCAGGCGGTGATGCAGTGCCGAAAACCGGTTGGAGCGCCCCTTGCGCCGCCGGTGGCAGGCGCCGCCAGACGGGCTTTCGCCTCTCCTATATCAGGCTCGGCCGACGTGCGGACGAGCCCTAGCGCTTTTCAGATCAGAAGGAACCAGGCTTCTCATGGGTGAACTGGCCAAAGAAATCCTCCCGGTCAATATCGAAGACGAATTGCGGCAGTCGTATCTCGACTACGCGATGAGCGTCATCGTCGGCCGGGCCCTGCCGGATGTGCGCGACGGCCTCAAGCCGGTGCACCGGCGCGTGCTCTACGCCATGAGCGAGCTGGGCAACGACTGGAACAAGCCGTACAAGAAATCCGCCCGTGTGGTGGGTGACGTCATCGGTAAGTACCACCCCCACGGCGACACCGCCGTCTACGACACCATCGTGCGGATGGCGCAGCCCTTCTCGCTGCGCTACATGCTGGTGGACGGCCAGGGCAACTTCGGTTCGGTGGACGGCGACAACGCCGCGGCCATGCGTTACACCGAAGTGCGGATGTCCAAGCTCGCCCATGAACTGCTGGCCGACCTGGACAAGGAAACCGTCGACTGGGTGCCCAACTACGACGGCACCGAGCAGATCCCGGCGGTGATGCCCACGCGCATCCCCAACCTGCTGGTCAATGGTTCCAGCGGCATCGCGGTCGGCATGGCCACCAACATTCCGCCGCACAACCTCGGCGAAGTGATCGATGGCTGCCTGGCGCTGATCGAGAACAGCGAGCTGACCGTCGACGACCTGATGCAGTACATCCCCGGTCCGGACTTCCCGACCGCGGGCATCATCAACGGTCGTGCCGGCATCATCGAGGCCTATCGCACCGGTCGTGGGCGCATCTATGTGCGGGCCCGCGCCGAGGTCGAGGACATCGACAAGAGCGCCAATCGCCAGCAGATCGTCATCACCGAGCTGCCCTACCAGCTCAACAAGGCCCGGCTGATCGAGAAGATCGCCGAGCTGGTGAAAGAGAAGAAGATCGAAGGCATCACCGAACTGCGCGACGAGTCCGACAAGGACGGCATGCGCGTGGTCATCGAGCTGCGGCGCGGCGAAACCCCCGAGGTGGTGCTCAACAACCTCTATGCCCAGACCCAGCTGCAGACGGTGTTCGGCATCAACGTGGTGGCCCTGCTCGACGGCCAGCCGCGCACCCTGAACCTCAAGGAACTGCTGGAAGCCTTCATTCGCCACCGTCGCGAAGTCGTCACCCGGCGGACCGTCTACGAACTGCGCAAGGCGCGCGAGCGTGGCCACATTCTCGAAGGCCAGGCGGTCGCCCTGTCCAACATCGATCCGGTCATCGAGCTGATTAAGAGCTCGCCGACCCCGGCCGAAGCCAAGGAACGCCTGATCGCCACGCCCTGGGAGTCCAGTGCGGTACGCGAGATGGTCGAGCGCGCCGGCGCCGATTCCTGCCGTCCGGATGAACTGCCCGAGCAGTACGGTCTGCACGAAGGCAGGTACCACCTCTCGCCGGAACAGGCCCAGGCGATCCTCGACCTGCGCCTGCACCGCCTGACCGGCCTGGAGCACGAGAAGCTCATCGCCGAGTACCAGGAAATCCTGCTGCAGATCGGCGAGCTGATCCGCATCCTGACCAATCCCGAGCGGCTGATGGAAGTCATCCGCGAGGAGCTGGAAAAGGTCAAGGCCGAGTTCGGCGACAAGCGTCGTACCGAGATCATCGCCTCCCAGGTGGACCTGACCATCGCCGACCTCATCACCGAGGAAGACCGCGTCGTCACCATCTCCCATGGCGGCTACGCCAAGTCCCAGCCGCTGCACGCCTACCAGGCCCAGCGCCGGGGCGGTCGCGGCCGTTCGGCCTCGGCGGTCAAGGAAGAGGACTACATCGAACACCTGCTGGTCGCCAACAGCCATACCACCCTGCTGCTGTTCTCCAGCCTGGGCAAGGTCTACTGGAAGCGTACCTACGAGATTCCCGAGGCTTCCCGCGCCGCCCGTGGCCGGCCGCTGGTCAACCTGCTGCCGCTGGCCGAAGGCGAGCGCATCACCGCCATGCTGCCGGTCGATCTGGAAGCCGTGCGCCAGCAGGCGCCCATCGGTGAAGAAGAGCTGGGCGAGCAGGACGACAACCTGGACATCGAAGACGCCGTGCTGGTGGAAGACGACGTCGAGAGCGAAGGCGAAGGCGAGGAGGGCGAGCTCCTCGATGCCGGCCAGGACGAGCCCACCGGCGCCTACATCTTCATGGCCACCCGCAACGGCACCGTGAAGAAGACCCCGCTGGTGCAGTTCAGCCGTCCGCGCAGCAATGGCTTGATCGCGCTGAAGCTGGAGGAGGGCGACAGCCTGATCGCCGCCGCCATCACCGACGGTGCCCGCGAAGTCATGCTGTTCTCCGATGGCGGCAAGGTCATCCGCTTCAAGGAGCGCCATGTGCGCACCATGGGCCGTACCGCCCGCGGCGTGCGCGGCATGCGCCTGGCCGAAAGCCAGCGCCTGATTTCCATGCTGATCCCCGAGCCGGGCGCTGAGATCCTCACCGCCAGCCTCAACGGCTTCGGCAAGCGCACCGCCATGGCCGAATACCCGCAGCGCGGCCGCGGTGGCCAGGGCGTGATCGCCATGGTCATCAACGAGCGCAACGGTCCCCTGATCGGCGCCATCCAGGTGCTGGACGGCGAAGAGATCATGCTGATCTCCGACCAGGGCACCCTGGTGCGTACCCCGGTCGAAGGCATCTCCCGTACCGGCCGTAATACCCAGGGCGTCACCCTGATCAAGCTCGGCAAGGGCGAGAAGCTGGTGGGGCTGGAGCGGGTGCAGGAGCCTTCGGTGGACGAAGAGCTGCTGGATCACGAAGCCGAACTGGACGATGAGGTGCTCGACAAGGAGTTGCCGGTCGACAGCCACGAGCCGGACCAGGACGATGTGCTGCCCGGTGCCAGCGACGTACCGAGCGATGACCTTCCCAACGAGGATGACGAGTGATGAGCAAGCGTGCCTACAACTTCTGCGCCGGCCCGGCGGCCCTGCCTGAAGCTGTGCTGCGCCAGGCCCAGGCCGATCTGCTGGATTGGCAGGGCCGTGGCCTGTCGGTGATGGAGATGAGCCATCGCGGTGAAGACTTCACCGTCATCTCGAACCAGGCCGAGGCCGATCTGCGCGAGTTGCTGGGCGTCCCCGGCAACTACAAGGTGCTGTTCCTGCAGGGCGGCGCTAGTCTGCAATTCGCCCAGCTGGCGATGAACCTGATGCCCGAGGGTGGCACCGCCGACTACATCGACACCGGCATCTGGTCGCGCAAGGCCATCGAGCAGGCGCAGCACTATGGCACCGTCAATGTCGCCGCCAGCGCCAAGGGCTACGACTACTTCGCCATCCCGGGGCAGCACGAGTGGCAGCTGTCCAAGGATGCCGCCTACGTTCACTACACCCCCAACGAGACCATCGGCGGCCTGGAGTTCGACTGGATTCCGGACGTGGGCGATGTGCCCCTGGTGGCGGATGCCTCTTCCGACATCCTCTCGCGTCCGCTGGACGTCTCGCGCTTCGGGCTGATCTACGCCGGTGCGCAGAAGAACATCGGACCCAGCGGCCTGGTGGTGGTGATCGTCCGCGAAGACCTGCTGGGTCGCGCCCGTGCCGCCTGCCCGACGCTGCTGGACTACAAGGTCGAGGCCGACAACGGCTCCATGTACAACACTCCGGCAACCTTCTCCTGGTACCTGTCGGGGCTGGTGTTCAAGTGGCTGAAGGAGCAGGGTGGCCTGCCCGCCATGGAGCGCCTGAATCGCCAGAAGAAGGAGCTGCTGTACGGCTTCATCGACGCCAGCGACTTCTACAGCAACCCGATCGCCCACAACGACCGCTCCTGGATGAACGTACCCTTCCGCCTGGCGGACGAGCGTCTTGACAAGGCGTTCCTCGAGGGCGCCGAAGCACGTGGACTGCTGTATCTGCAGGGGCATCGTTCGGTGGGCGGCATGCGCGCCTCCATCTACAATGCCGTCACCCTGGAAGCCGTCCAGGTGCTGGTGAATTATCTGGCCGAATTCGAGAAGGAGCACGGCTGATCATGTCGGAACACGAGCTCAAGGCCCTGCGCCTGCGTATCGACAGTCTGGACGAACGCATCCAGGACCTGATCAGCGAGCGCGCTCGCTGCGCCCAGGACGTGGCACGGGTCAAGATGGGAACGCTGGCGGAAGGCGAAAAGCCCGTGTTCTACCGACCCGAGCGCGAGGCTCAGGTCCTCAAGCGGGTGATGGAGCGCAACGGCGGTCCGGTCCGTGACGAAGACATGGCGCGACTGTTCCGCGAGATCATGTCCTGCTGCCTGGCACTGGAAGAGCCGCTGCACGTGGCCTACCTCGGCCCGGAAGGCACCTTCTCCCAGGCCGCGGCGCTCAAGCACTTCGGCAAGGCCGTGGTGACCCGGCCCATGGCGGCCATCGACGAGGTGTTCCGCGAGGTCGCCGCCGGCGCCTCCCAGTTCGGCGTGGTGCCGGTGGAGAACTCCACCGAGGGTGCGGTCAACCACACCCTGGACAGCTTCCTCGAGCACAACCTGTCGATCTGCGGCGAGGTGGAACTGCGTATCCACCACCATCTGCTGATCGGCGAAAACACCAAGGCCGACAGCATCACCCGCATCTATTCCCATGCCCAGTCGCTGGCCCAGTGCCGCAAGTGGCTGGACTCCTATTACCCGAGCGTCGAGCGAGTGGCGGTGGCCAGCAACGCCGAAGCGGCGCGGCGGGTGAAGGGCGAGTGGAACAGCGCGGCCATCGCCGGCGACATGGCGGCCTCGCTCTATGGCCTGACCCCGGTTCAGCAGAAGATCGAGGACCGCCCGGACAACTCCACGCGCTTCCTCATCATCGGCAACCAGGACGTGCCGCCCAGTGGCGACGACAAGACCTCCATCATCGTCTCCATGCAGAACAAGCCGGGCGCCCTGCACGAGTTGCTGCTGCCCTTCCACACCAACAACATCGACCTCAGCCGGATCGAGACGCGGCCTTCGCGCAGCGGCAAGTGGACCTATGTCTTCTTCATCGATTTCCTCGGCCACCAGGCCGATCCGCTGATCCGCGATGTCCTGGAACGCCTGTCCACCGGTGCCGTGGCGCTCAAGGTACTGGGCTCCTACCCCCGCGCCGTGCTCTGACGGAGCAGCCGTTGGTTGCGGGCGTCAGCGCCGACGCACGCAACCATGCTCGTCGAAGGTCACCAGCCGCGTACGGTCCTTGCGCTGGCGCGCCTCGTAGTGATAACGGGGCAGGGCATCCAGCTGGGAAATCCGCTGCGGTTGCCCAAGGGCATTCTCCACGTCCGCCCGGCTCATGCCGACCTTGACCTGTCCGCGAATGATCGCCTGGCGCCTTGCGCTGGCGCTGAGCAGATCGCCACAGCCGTCCGTCTTGGCTGCCACCACCGTGGGCGTGCGCGAGACTTCCTTGCGGGGAGTGGCCTTGGGTTTCGCCATCAGCGTGGGCTTGGCACCGCCCGGACGGGGATTGTCGGCGCGCTGCAGCCGGCTGTCGCTGTCCGAGGCGCAGCCGCTGGCGGAAAAGGTGAGGTGGCCGTCGGTATCTTCGCAGCGATACACCGTGGCAGCCTGGACGGTGGTGCAACCCAGCAGCAGGCCGAGCACGAGCAGCTTTTTCATGGGACGTCCTCCTTGACGTAGGGGCTCAAGCTTAGCGAAGCCGGGGGCGTTCGGCGAGGGCCGGAAGTGTGCTCTCGTGGCCTTGCGGAAGCCTTGCAAATAGCTGTTTTGAAACCCTTTTGCCTTAGCACCTGCAAGCGGTCCGGTGTATCATCCCCGCCGTCAGCCCCGCCGGGGCAGTGGTTATCCCCCCTTATGGACTTACCCAGTCAATACTCAATCGCCTTTTTCGTCCCGTTGTTGAGTTAGGGTTCGTCGGTGCGCTCCGCCGGCGGGCCGGAGTGCGCTATGACCGTAGTGAACGAAGCAGAAATCAGAAAGCCCCACGAGACGCTGCAGGAGCGGCTCGCCCAGGTCGTGGAGTTGCTGGAGCGCTACGACCTCGCTGTCGAGGCGCGTGAAGACCAGGACCGCGCCCCCGTATCCCCCGCCGATATTCCCGAGGAAGGCCTCGAAGAGCTGCGTGCCCGCCTGGACGAGCTGCACCCGGCCGACGTCGCCTTCATCCTCGAAGCCTTGCCGCGGGAAGACCGCCTGACCGTCTGGGGTCTGGTCAAGACCGAGCGCGATGGCGAGATCCTGCTCGAAGTCTCGGACGCGGTCCGCGAGACCCTGATCGCCGACATGGACGACCAGGAAATCCTCGCGGTAGCCGGCCAGCTCGACGCCGACGAACTCGCCGACCTCGCGCCGGATCTGCCGCGCGATGTCGTTCACGAGCTCATGGACGCCCTCGACGCCCAGCAGCGCGAGCGAGTGCGCTCCGCGTTGTCCTACGAAGAGGATCAGGTCGGCGCGCTGATGGACTTCGAGATGGTGACCATCCGTGACGACGTCGCCCTGGAAGTGGTATTGCGCTACCTGCGGCGGCTGAAAGAGCTGCCCGACCACACCGACAAGCTGTTCGTGGTCGATAACGACAGCATCCTGAAGGGCGTCCTGCCGATCAAGCGCCTGCTGGTCAACGACCCGGAAAAGCTGGTGGTCGAGGTCATGGCCAAGGAGGCGGTGGCCTTCCATCCGGACGGAGACGCCTATGATGCGGCCCAGGCCTTCGAGCGCTACGACCTGGTTTCGGCGCCGGTGGTGGACAAGAACGGCAAGCTGATCGGTCGTCTCACCATCGACGAGATGGTCGACCTGATCCGCGAGGAAAGCGAAAGCGAAGTCCTCAACATGGCCGGTCTGCGCGAAGACGAAGACGTCTTCGCCTCGGTATGGAAATCGGTGGGCAATCGCTGGACCTGGCTGGCCACTAACCTCATCACGGCCTTCATCGCTTCGCGGGTCATCGGTCTCTTCGAGGGTTCGATTGAGAAGCTGGTGGCCCTGGCCGCACTCATGCCCATCGTGGCCGGTATCGGCGGCAACTCGGGCAACCAGGCCATCACCATGATCGTCCGCGCCATGGCGCTGGGGCAGATCAGTGTCACCAGCACCGCGCGACTGCTGCGCAAGGAAATGGGCGTCGCCCTGTGCAATGGCGTCATCTGGGGTGGGGTGATAGGGCTGGTGGCCTTCTATCTCTATAGCAGCTGGTCACTGGGCCTGGTGATGATGGGCGCCATGACCCTCAATCTGCTGCTGGCCGCCTTCATGGGGGTGTTGATTCCCATGACCCTGCAGCGCTTCGGCCGCGACCCGGCCATGGGGTCGAGCGTGCTGATCACCGCGGTGACCGACAGCGGCGGCTTCTTTATCTTCTTGGGGCTCGCCACCCTGTTCCTGATGTAGGACAGGGTAGGGGGCAACGGGCTACCCAGGGGCAGGGCAGCCCGACATCGTCAGGATGCGGCGTCGATGTCGTGGGCGATCAGCGAAATCAGGGCGTTCTGCTGCCGACCCGACAGTTGCCGAAAGCGCTGCAGCAACTCCCGCTCGCTGGCGGTGATCTCCGGACTGTCCAGGCGAAGCCCGGGCTCGTCGCCAAGGGCGCCCTCTTGCTGCAAGCTCTGCTCGAGACGCGCGATGATTTCGGAGTTCATGCTGCGATGATGGTTGCGGGCCACATCCGCAATGCGCTCTCGCATGCCCTCGGGCAGACGCACGACGAATTTGTCAGCGGTACGGCTTGAGTAGGATCTAATGGCCTGGGTCATTGAGGTACTTCATCTGGAGTCAAAAATCAGTGAAGGCGTTAGCCCTCGTCTCGTTCCGCTAGCACTCACGGCACCTTGGACTCTGTAACCACCTGTCCCTAGGTATCTGTTTTTATTGACGTCAATTTACCGACGTACACAACAAATTGCAAAGCTGCCGAAGAACTTCCTGTCTTTGCCCGTCCTTGCGCACAGCGGCGCTGCCGAACCGGTGCATGACAAACCTTCCGCTGCTCGTTACCATGAGCGCCTTTCCTGTCCCAGTAGCTCAATTGGATAGAGCATCCCCCTCCTAAGGGGAAGGTTGGTGGTTCGACCCCACTCTGGGACACCAGATTCCTTTCCAGTACCTCTCCTCGTGATCCGACGCCTTCAAGTGCCCTAGCCGAACCGTTACAGCAGTTTGGAGGATAGGGCAAAAACGGCGACCTTGTCCGACTTCCAGGCTCTTCCAGTAGCGATTTGTGGCTGTGATCACAGCATAGAGCAGCAGACGAAAACCTGCCGAATTTATCTGTACTCTCCGTTGGCTAACCGTCTGCATTGCTTGTATCTGGAGCGCCTCTGGAGGTTCGCGTCATGGCCTTTTATCCCGTCCTACTTTCAGTCGTGTTCGTCGTTCGTAATCAGGCTGCCGAGTTGCAGAGCGTCCTCGAACGCGCGGCAACTGTTATCGGTCCCTTGGTAAGTGACTACGAACTTATCATTGTCGATAACGCCTCCGCTGATGACAGCGTAGCGCGACTCAAACAACTCACCAGTATCACCGGCCTGCCCAATCTGCAGGTATATGCCCTGACCAAGGAAGTGGACTCCGATACCGCTGCCTGGGTGGGTCTGGAAAATGCGCTGGGTGACTTCGCGGTCGTCATAGATCCGGAAACCGATGACATCGCCTTCTTGCCTGACATGTTGCAACAGGCGGCCGGTGGCATCGACGTGGTGTTCGCCAACAATCAGCAGAAAGTTCGGCAGACCCTGTCCTACAGTCTGTGCTCCAGAGGTTTCAACAGCCTCTACCGGCGATTCAACGGGGTCGATCTGGCCAAGGATGCGCCCCAGTACCGCATGCTTAGCAAGAAGGTCATCAATTACATCCTGCGCCATCCCGCGCCGGCCTTGACCTACCGGCACCTGCCGGCGACGGCGGGCTTCTCCCGTACCAATCTCGAATACAGCATGCCGCCGCGCAGTGGCAAGCCCAAGCGGCTGTCCGGCAGCTTCGATCGCGGTGCCCGACTGCTGGTGTCCTCCACCCGCAAGCCCATGCGCATGGTCAGTTTCCTGTCCATCGTGGGCGCCTTGTCCAATCTGCTCTATTCCATCTACGTCATCGCCATCGGCCTGTTCAAGGATGACGTCG
Organism: Pseudomonas sp. SHLD1; assembly: GCF_028640935.1. Classification (NCBI taxonomy): domain Bacteria; kingdom Pseudomonadati; phylum Pseudomonadota; class Gammaproteobacteria; order Pseudomonadales; family Pseudomonadaceae; genus Pseudomonas; species Pseudomonas sp. SHLD1. Next base: position 192,578 of record NZ_JAQZAD010000023.1, on the reverse strand, counting down.
CACCGGGTTGGGTGACGATTTCATTACAGCAGTCCGGCATGTTCTTTCTCATTTCGCTGGTCCTGCTCGTGCTTGGCGAATATGTCCTGCAGTTGACCCACAGAGTCAACGAAGGGCCGCTCTACCATGTCGCCCAGGAGTTCACGAGCGCCGTCATGACGCGTCGTGACAAGCTCAATGTCGAAGTAGTGCAGGGTGGCAATGCCGCCAGACCGGCTACTCAATCCGGCATGGCGTGACAATCATGAGAGATGCGATCGTCATAGGCGGCGGATTTTACGGGGCCATGACGGCCCTGTATCTCATGCGCGTGAGGGGCTTTGCGAAAGTCACCCTGATCGAGCGGGAAGACGGGCTGTTGAAGCGTGCCTCTTATCACAATCAGGCACGTGTTCATAATGGCTACCACTATCCGCGCAGTTTCGTCACGGCCTTTCGCAGCCGGGTTAACTTGCCGCGCTTCTTGCGCGACTATCCCGATGTGGTAGTGCGGGACTTCACCAAGTTGTATGCCATTGCCCGCAACAACTCCAAGGTAACGGCCAAACAGTTCGAACGTTTCTGTCAGGGGATCGAGGCTTCCCTGCAGCCGGCGTCCGAAGAATTAAGTCGATTGTTCGACGATCGATTGATCGAGGCGGTGTATCTCACCGAAGAATATGCCTTCAACTCCGCCATACTCGCCGCGGAAGTAAGTCGCGAGCTCGATGCCGTCGGCGTCGAGGTGCGCCTCAAGAGTCGCGTGACGGCGATCCGCGGGGAAACGGGCGGGCTGGGTGTTGATGTGGTGGATGAAGCCGGAGGGCAGGAGGAGCTGCACGGCCGCTATCTCTTCAACTGTACCTACAGCGGCCTCAACCAGTACGGCGGCGACTTCCCCGGTACCGCCACCCGGTTGCGCCACGAGATCACCGAGATGGCCCTGGTGGAGATGCCTCCGGAGCTGCGCAACCTCGGCGTGACGGTCATGGACGGTCCGTTCTTTTCCATGATGCCGTTCCCGGCGCGCGGTCTGCACACCCTGTCCCATGTGCGTTATACCCCGCACCTGAACTGGGAAGACGCCAATGGCACCGATCCCTATGCACTGCTCGACGACTACGACCGTGCCTCGCGCGCGGACTGGATGGTCCGGGACGTGACCCGCTACATGTCGGCTGCGGCGCGGGTGGAGTATCGGGACTCGCTGTTCGAGGTGAAGACCATCCTGATGAAGAACGAAGGCGACGACGGCCGTCCCATCCTCTTCGAACAACATCCCCAGCTGCCCGGCTGCTATTCGATGCTGGGCGGCAAGATCGACAATATTTTCGATGCCCTGGAGCGCCTCGATGCCGAACCCTTCCACTGAAGCGACACCCAGGGGGGTGTCCGGCGTCGCCGGCTTCATCAGCGTTCTGGTCTTTTCCATCATCAATTTCTTTCTGTTCGGCAAGGGCGTCATCCTCGACCCCTTCCACCAGGGGGAATACTTCGCCACGCTGCCGACGCTGCTGCACAGTCAGCCGGGCGCGCATGCCTTCACCATCCATGGCGGGCTGGATTTCATCCCGGTGTGGCTGGCGGAGACTTGGTTCGGTGCCCAGCACACCTTCCTGGTGACCCAGATCCTCTATGGACTGTGCAACACCGGCGCGGCCCTGTTGCTATGGGGAACGGCCGTTTTGCTGTGCCCCGTGCCCAAGGGCCGCGCGCGCCTGATCCTGCTGGTCGCCGTGGGCGCCGTGGCGACCCAGGTGGTGGGCTATCGCGATCTCTTCCTGCTGCTGTCGCTGTTCCTCTTCTGTCTGCATCGCAAGGTGGAGACCACGCCGCGGCGATTGGTCTGCGAGGTGCTGTTGGGGCTGGCGGCCGGTTTCAACCTGTTCTGGTCCTATGACCGCGGGATCGCCGGGGTGCTGGCCATCGGCTCGGCCGTACTGCTCACGCTGCTCCTCCAGCGGCGCCATTTCCTCTCGCTGCTGAGCTTCGTGGCAACGGTTGGCTGGCTTGGCTTTGGTACCGATTTCTTCGCCCTGACCGATTACGTCAAGAACCTGACCTTCCTCCTGGAAACCTCCTCCCAGTGGGGCTATGGCCTGAATGCCCGGCCGCTGGCACTGAGCCTGCTGCTGGCGGTGCCTACGGCGCTGGCCGGTTTCGCGCTGATCCGTTGCCTGCCCTGGCCATGGCGCTGGAGCGAGGATCTGCCGCTGATCGGCGCCCTGGCGGTGCTGCTCGCGATCTTCTTCAAGATCGGGGTCAATCGCGCGGACTTCCAACACATCCAGATGGGCTTCTGGGTACCCCTGCTGAGCCTGCTCTATGCCGCCCGCCGGCAGCGGCTGGCACGCAACGGTGGCTGGGACATCTCGGCGCATCCGCGTGCGGCGGCCGCGGCCATCGCCGCCGCCGTGCTGATGGGACTGGTCGGACTTAATCCCTCGCCGTTCTTTGCGGTGCTGCTGGTCGGTGCGCTGCTGGCCTTCAGCCGACGCCTGCTGGTGCCGGCCCTGGCAGGGCTGCTGGTGCTGCTCGCCGCCTTCAACCTCTACAAGTCGCCGGTCGAGCGGGTGTGGGCCCAGGGGCTTGCCTGGGTGCCGGCCTTGACCGCCTTGCCGGATGACGCCGCCTTGGCGACGCCCGGGGTGCAATGGGCCTCGCAGCGCCTGCTGGAGAGCGGCGCCCACTGTGTGTTCGACCTGGCCAACAACGGGGTCATCAACGGGGTGACCGATCTGCCGGCCTGTACCAAGTACATCTATCCGGTCTATGCCACGCCGCCCTACGAGGCCGATCTGCTCAGCGATCTGCAGCATGCCGATCCGCCGGCGGTGGTGTATTCGACGACCTTCTGGTCATTCAACCTGAACAACATTTCCATGCACGACAAGTTTCCACGACTCAAGGCCTACCTGGACGAGCGTTATCCCGTCGAGGAGTGCCAACCGGACTATTGCCTGAGATTCAAGACCAAGGGGTGAGCAACATGAAGACCGACGCATTGATAGGGTACAGCGGCTTCGTGGGGTCGACGCTGCTCAAGCAGAAGGCCTTCGGCGCGCTGTTTCGCTCCACCAATATCGACCAGATCGGCGATCAGCCCTATGGCCAGGTGATCTGTGCCGGAGCGCCAGCGCAGAAGTGGATCGCCAATCGCGATCCCGCCGCCGATCGCGAGAAGATCGATGGCCTGATCGGTCATCTGTCGCGGATCCAGTGCGATTCCTTCGTGCTGATCAGCACCGTGGACGTCTTCAAGCAGCCGCTCGGGGTGGATGAGACCACCGCGGTGGACGAAGAGGGACTGCACGCCTATGGCGCCAATCGCTATCGACTGGAGCAGTTCGTCCGTGAGCATTTCGCCAATGCCCTGATCGTCCGCCTGCCGGGCCTGGTCGGTCCTGGCCTGCGCAAGAACGTGATCTACGACCTGCTCAACGACAACAACCTGCACGCGGTGGAAAGTCGCGGCGTCTTCCAGTTCTATCCGATGGTCAATCTCGGCTATGACATCCAGACCGCCCAGGCCGCGGGGCTGGACCTGGTGCACCTGACCGCCGAGCCCATCAGCGTGGCGGACATCGCCAGTCAGGGTTTCGGACGCGACTTCGGCAATACCCTGGAGGGTACGCCGGCGCGCTACGATTTCCGCAGCGTGCATGCCGAGGTCTTCGGCGGGCGTGACGGCTACCAGTACAGCGCGCGCGACACCCTGCTCGCGGTCCGCGCCTACGCCCAGTCGGAACCCCCGGTCATCAAGGCGGAGGGTCAGTGATGCGCATCGCCATCTCCAATATCGCCTGGGATCCGACCGATGACGCCATGGTCGCCGAGATCCTGCAGCAATACCGGGTGGATGCCATTGACATCGCGCCCGGCAAGTATTTCGCCGATCCCAAGACGGCCACCGCCCAGGACATCCAGGCGGTGCGTCAGCAGTGGCAGGCGCGCGGCATCGAGATCACCGGCATGCAGGCCTTGCTGTTCGGTACCACCGGACTCAACGTCTTCGGTGCCGACGACGTGCAGCGGGCGCTGCTGGCGCAGCTGGAAGGCGTCTGCCGGGTGGCCGAGGGACTGGGCGCGACGCGCCTGGTGTTCGGCTCGCCGCGCAATCGCGATCGCGCGGGGTTGAGTGACGACCAGGCCCTGGCACAGGCCCGGGATTTCTTCCGCCGCCTGGGCGATGTGGCCGCGGCGCACCGGGTGCAGATCTGCCTGGAGCCGAATCCGCCACGCTATGGCGCCAACTTCATGATCGACAGCGATTCCACCGCCGCCGTGGTACGGGCCGTGGAGCATCCGGCGATCCTCATGCAACTCGATACCGGTGCCCTGACCATCAACGAGGAAGACGCCGCCCGCGTCCTCGAAGAACATGCCGAACTGATCGGCCACGTCCATGCCAGCGAACCGGATCTGGTGACCCTGGGGGAGGGCGGTACCAATCACGAGGGCATCGCCTTCGCCCTGACCCGGCGGCTGCCCGAGCAGGTGGTCAGCATCGAGATGCTGCCGGCCAAGCAGGGCTCCAACCTGGCCGCGCTGGAGCGTGGCGTCCAGGTCGCGGTCAAGGCCTATCGCGACCTGCCGGAGGCTGCCGCATGAAGTGGCTGATCCTGATCCTGGGCATCGCGTCCAACGCCTCGGCGAGCGTGCTGGTGAAGCTGGCCATGCTGCCGCCGCGGCGCTTTCCCAGCCTGAGCGATCCCATGGCTGCGCTGGCCAACTGGCCGTTCTGGCTGGGGCTGTTCATGTATGGCCTGGCCTTTCTGCTGTACGCCGCCGCCCTCGCCAAGCTGCCGCTGAACGTGGCGCATCCGGTGCTGACGGCCGGGGCCATCGCCAGCGTCGCGCTGTTGTCGGTGGTGATCTTTCGCGAAGCCTTTCCCTGGACCACGGCGGCAGGCATCGTCCTGATCATCGCCGGCGTCGCCCTCATCACGGCCCGTGTCGGTTGAACCTGGAGGACCTATGACTACTGCAATTCCCGCCACCGAGCGTGCCCTCTGGCAGGTGCCCAGCTATTCGACGACCTTCTGGAACGGTCGCAGCCGTCCGCACTGCGTGGTGATCCCGGTCATCAACGAAGGCGAGCGGATTCTCAACCTCTTGCGGCGCATGGCGGCGGTCAGGATCGCCGACATCGCCGATGTCATCATCGTCGATGGCGGCAGCACCGACGGTTCGCTGGAGCCGCAACGGTTGCAGGAGCTGGGCGTCCGCGGGCTGCTGGTCAAGACCGCGCCGGGCAAGCTCAGCTCCCAGCTGCGCTGCGCCTATGCCTTCGTGCTCGACGAGGGTTACACCGGCATCGTGACCATCGACGGCAACGACAAGGACGATCCGGACGCCATCCCGCGCTTCATCGAAGCCATCGAGCAGGGCTACGACTTCGTTCAGGCCTCGCGCTTTCTGGCCGGCGGCGTGGCGGAGAACACCCCCAAGTCCCGCGACTTCGCCATTCGTTTCATCCATGCGCCCATGCTGAGCCTGGCCTCGGGTTTCCACTGGACCGACACCACCCAGGGTTTCCGCGCCTACAGCCGGGCCATGCTGCTGGATCCGCGCGTGGCGCCGTTCCGCGACGAGTTCACCACCTACGAGTTGCTGGCCTATCTTTCCTACCGGGTACCGAAATTGGGCTATCGCTGCGTGGAACTCCCCACCGTGCGGCGCTATCCGAAGGGCGAGGTACCCACCAAGATCAGCAGCGTCAGAGGTAATCTGTCGGTGCTGCAGGTACTGATGAAGGCCTGTGCAGGTCATTACAACCCACGCCTGGGCGAGGACGCCCAGCTGGCGGCGCAACGACGAAGCTGATTCCGTCGCGCTTGCCGGGTGTGCAAGAGACGATGGAGTAGGCAATGGTGCGTGTGCTGTCGGCGTTTCGCGGGCTTTATTTCGCGACGCTGTTGATGTTGATCGGGACCGGTCTGCTGAGTACCTATCTTGGTCTGCGACTGGCCGCCGATCAGGTGCAGGGACTCTGGGTCGGTGCCCTGACCGCCGCCTATTACGCGGGACTGGTGATAGGCGGCAAGCTGGGGCATCGGTTGATCGCCAAGGTTGGCCATATCCGCGCCTATGTGACCTGCGCCGGGGTGGTCGGCGCCGCGGTGCTGGGCATCGGCCTGCTGCCCTGGCTGCCGATGTGGCTGGCACTCAGGGTGCTGATCGGCATGGGCATGATGTGCCAGTACATGGTGCTGGAGAGCTGGCTCAACGAGCAGGCCGGCCCTGGCGAGCGGGGCAAGGTCTTTTCCGGCTACATGACCGCCTCCTACCTCGGCCTGGCGTTGGGTCAGGTGGTCCTGGTGCTCTCGCCTGATCTCGGCGTCGACAAGCTGATGCTGGTCGCCATCTGCTATGCCCTGTGCCTGGTGCCGGTGGCGGTCACCGGCAAGATCCACCCGGCACCGCTCAAGCCGGCGCCCTTGGAACCCACCTTCTTTATCCAGCGGATTCCCCAGTCGTTGACGACGACCCTGGTCGCGGGTCTGGTGATCGGCTCCTTCTATGGCCTGGCGCCTCTCTACGCCAGCGCCCAGAGCCTGCCCACCGAGCGCATCGGCCTGTTCATGGCGTGTTGCATCTTCGCCGGACTGATCGCCCAGTGGCCGATCGGCTGGCTGTCGGATCGGCATGATCGCAGCTGGCTGATCCGGGTGGTCGCCATCGCCCTGACCCTGGCAGCCCTGCCACTGGCCGTGCTGCCGCATGTGCCGCCGGTGGTGCTGCTGCCGCTCGGCCTTATCGCTAGCCTGCTGCAATTCGTGCTCTATCCCCTGGCGGTGGCGCTATCCAATGACCATATCGAAGGGGAACGTCGGGTATCCCTGAGCGCCATGCTGCTGGTGACCTTTGGCATCGGTGCCTGTATCGGTCCACTGGTGGTGGGTGCGCTGATGAATCTGGTCGGACCCAACATGCTCTATGCCTTCGTCGTGCTCTGCGGTGCGATCCTGATCTGGCGCATCCGTCCGGATGCGGTCACGGGCAAGCACCTCGTCGACGAGGCGCCACTGAGCCACGTGCAGATGCCCGAAGGGTCGACCAGCTCGCCGCTGGCAGCGGCCCTGGATCCGCGTGTCGACAGCCAGGTCGTGCAGGAGCAGATGCACACTGAGCCGGTCGTCGAGGAGGAACCTGCCGAGGAGGGGAGACCTCTGCAGGAAGAGATCGAGTTCCCGCAGAACCCGCCTGGATCCAAGGCGAACTGAGCGGTTGGGGAGGGCGTCCAGTAGCCGTGGGCGCCCGATCGGTCACTCGAACCGGCGGTTTTCCCGCTGCAGCTGATAGATGAAGCGCTCGATCTGGCGTTGGGCCGCGCCCGTCAGGCTGTTGAAGCAGACGCCGACGTCGCTGAATTCCATGCGCTCCGGACAGGCCACGTGGCGAATGGTCACCGGGGTATTGATGGTCCCGATGGGCAGCTCGGCGCTAAAGCTCTGTACCTGTTGCCCCGGTTGCAGCAGATGGGTGACGTTACCAGGGAAACGCAGCTTGCAGCCCGTGGCCGACAGGTCGATCAGTTGGCCTCGCAACTGGATCGGGCTGTTGCCCTGGCTCAGCTCCGCCGTGGCCGGCTGGGCCAGCAGCAGCTTGACCCGATAGGCATTGCGTCGCTGGTGATAGGTGAGTTCGGTGGGCAGGCCGATCCAGTAGCAACGATTGCCATCCAGCTCGCTGAACTCGACCGGATGATCGATCTGCCAGGTGACCTTGATGCCTTCGTGAAAGCTGTCCACCCGGAACGACTGGCCCTGTTCGAGCAGGCGTTCGGCTTCGCGCGGAATGAATTCGTCCAGTGCGATCCGCCCCTTGGCCTCGTCGATCTCGACGACAAAGCTCTGGAATTGCTGCCCCTGGCGATTGAAGGTGATCCGCAGCGGAATATGCTGCTGTTGCGCCGGCCGCAGGCAGGCCAGGATCTCGCCCTTGGAGCGATAGACCTGGGGTGGCTGAGCGGCATTGTCGCTAGCGGAAGAGCCTTGCACCTGGAAACTCCTGTAGACAGCGGTCAGCAAGAATACTGGCTAAACGCCATCTGTACAGCGAAAAAAGCTGGCATGAGAATGTCCGTGATTAAGCCGAGCTCAGCGGACGCTGATAGCCGCTGCGGGTTTGGCTGCCGCGACTGTTGTAGAGCGCGGGCGCCGAACTGCTGCCTTGCAGGAGGTTGAGCACCCGCGAAGTGCCTATCTGGCTGGCCTGGATGATCTGGCCATTACGGACATTGCGCTGCTTGCAGGCCTCGATCAACTCGCTCAGGCGCGCGGAAGCCGCCAGTAGCGCCTGACCTTCGTCCTGGCCGGCGGCGTACTGCTGCAAGCCGGCGAGATCATTGCTCAAGCTGGCCGAGCGAAGCAGAGCAGAGCGATGCTGGGCATGCTGATCGAGCTGTTTGAGTAGGATCTGCTTGCCACCGAGCAGACTTTCCAGCGCGACGAGGTCGCGTTGTGCGAGGGCTTGGAACTCCTCTTCGAGGAGCGCCAGCAACTGGTCGGCAAGCTCGACATCGTTAAGGGTAATGGCGAGGAGCGGCGTGACGGGCATGGCTCGGAATCTCTTGATTAATGTTTCTCACCAGGTCCGCCCGACGTCATAGCCTCAGGACTCGAAGGCGAGCAGCTTATCGGCGACCTTTTGGTTATCGACTTTGTAGGAGCCATCGGCGATAGCCTGCTTAAGGCGACTGACCTTGTCGCTGTCGACCACCGGCAGATCCTTCAGCCCGGCGGTCAAGGAATTCAGCTGCTGAGCCGCGGGACTCAGGTTCACCGATTCGCCTAACTTCTGGCTGGTGGCTGTGGAGGTGACATCCTTGCTTTCCAGGCTGACACCGTCTTTCGGGGCCGAGGCGCTACGGGTGCTGATGCCTGACGTCGATGTTGAGTTCAGGCGATTGATGTCTATAGCCATTCGTGAAATTCCTCGGGATGTATCGCTCACATGTCCGGTTTATCGGCCCGCTGGGCGGAAACTTTAGCCGTAGACCTGTGCAGCGGTTCACATCTTTGGACAGGGTCTCTTCTAGTCGTTCGAAGCGCTTGGATGACTAGAAGTTACTCCTTTATCACGTCGAGCTAAAGAGCAACCTCGACTTGACCCTGATCGACCACGCGCCCCCGTATCACCCGGTTGGAGCTCAAATTACGGATGCGGATCTCCTCGTCCTTGGCACCGTCGGCGAGGGCCTCGCCCTGCATGCGAATGCTGAAAGACGAGGTGCGGGCATTGATTACCACCTGTTCGCCTTTGTGAACGAGTTCGGCCTGTTCGAGATAGGCCGGTGCCAGGGGCTGATCGCTCATCACCTGGCGCTTGAGCTTAGCACCAAGCACCGTCTCTAGGCTGGTCAGGTAGCCCTGGCCAAGGTTACCAACGTCACGCTCCACGAGCGCCACGTTGCTGTTGTCCAGTAGGGCTCCGCGCATCAGGGGCTGGAGGGCGACAACTATCGGTCGGTATAGCTTGACCTGGGCGGGCACGAATACGGTCCACGGACTGGAGCCCTCGCAGCGAACCTTGATGTTGATACGACCGACGGGAGTCGGTTCGCCCTGCTGAGTAAGCGTCAGAGGTTTGTCGCACTCTGCCAAACGCAAGCGTGGGTCGATCGTCTTAACCTGGGTTTCATGGCGAGCGTTGAGGCTGGTATCCAGTAAATATTCCTGTACCCGTTCCTCAAGAAAACTTTCGACAGCGCCGATAAGTTCGTCAGGTGAAGTGTAGGCGTCTTCCGCAAAGGCTCTGCTTTGCAGACAGCAGAGTAGGGTCAGGAGGCCAAGGGTCAGTCTTCGAGCTAGAGTCATGGTCGGAAACACGTCGCTGCGATCTTTGTGATAAACCCATAAGCAAGCCCCGTGCCGCGTTGTGATAACCCGCTCGTGGGCATTTAAAGGAGTCATCTAATGGCTGGTGTATTGGACGCAGTCAACCAACGTACCCAACTGGTGGGCCAGAACCGTCTGGAACTGCTCCTGTTCCGCCTGGACGGCTCGCAGCTCTACGGCATCAACGTTTTCAAAGTGAAGGAGGTGCTGCAGTGCCCCAAACTCACCGTGATGCCCAAATCGAGTCCGGTGGTACGGGGCGTGGCCAGCATTCGTGGCGGCACCTTTCCCATCATCGACCTGGCCATGGCCACCGGTCGTCGTGGGCTGGAAGACATCAACAACTGCTTCGTGATCATCACTGAGTACAATACCAAGGTGCAGGGCTTCCTGGTGCGCTCGGTGGAGCGAATCGTCAACATGAACTGGGAAGGCATTAACCCGCCGCCCAAGGGCACCGGTCGTGATCACTACCTGACCGCCGTCACTCGGGTCGACAACCAGCTCGTCGAGATCATCGACGTGGAAAAGATCCTCTCCGAAGTCGCACCGTCGGTCGAGACCGTGTCAGCCGGTGTCATCAGCGAAGTGGTACAGGCCAAGGCCGTCACTAAGCGCGTCCTGATCGTCGACGACTCGTCGGTGGCCCGCAAGCAGGTGAGCCGCTGCCTGGAAACCGTCGGGGTTGAGGTCATCTCCCTCAACGACGGTCGCCAGGCCTTGAATTTCCTTCAGGCGATGGTGGCTGAAGGTAAGCGTCCGGAAGAAGAATTGCTGATGATCATTTCCGACATCGAGATGCCGGAAATGGATGGCTACACTCTGACGGCAGAAATCCGTCATGATTCGCGGATGCAGAAAGTGCATATACTGCTGCATACCTCCTTGTCCGGCGTCTTCAACCAGGCGATGGTCAAGAAGGTCGGTGCGGACGACTTCCTGGCCAAGTTCCGTCCCGATGATCTTGCCTCCCGGGTAGCCGAGCGCATCAATGCGGTCGACAGTCACTAGGTGAAGGCGTCTCTATCCCGGTATCCAGAAGGCGGAGCGGCAGTGTCAGCAGTCAACGCGGATTTTGTGCTTTTTCGTGATTTCCTCGAGAAATCCAGCGGGATCCTGCTCGGTGACAACAAGCAGTACCTCGTCTCCAGTCGGCTCAACAAGCTGATGGAGACCGAGGGGATCAAGACGTTGTCGGAGCTGGTGCAGCGCATCCAGATGCAGCCCCGTGGCGGTCTGCGGGAAAAGGTCATCGATGCGATGACGACCAATGAAACCCTTTGGTTTCGCGACACCTATCCCTTCGAGGTGCTCAAGAACCGCCTCTTGCCGGAGTTGACCAAGAACACCTTCGGCCAGCGCCTACGGGTCTGGTCGGCGGCCTGCTCCTCGGGTCAGGAACCCTATTCGCTGTCCATGACCATGGACGAATTCGAGCGGAGCGCGGCAGGGCAGGGGCGTGGCGGCATGCAGATCGTGGCGACCGATCTGTCTGGCGCCATTCTCACCGCTGCCAAGTCCGGCGAGTACGATTCGCTGGCGATCGGCCGGGGGCTATCCCAGGAGCGCTTGCAGCGCTACTTCGACGTGCTCCAGCCGAATCGCTGGGCGGTCAAGCCGGCGATTCGCAGCCGTATCGAATTCCGTGCGCTGAATCTGCTGGACAGCTACGCCAGCCTCGGCAAGTTCGACATGGTGTTCTGCCGCAATGTGCTGATCTACTTCTCCGCCGAGGTGAAGAAAGACATTCTCACGCGCATCCATGGCACCCTCAAGCCGGGCGGCTATCTGTTCCTAGGTGCCTCCGAGGCCCTCAACGGCCTGCCGGATCTCTACCAGATGGTGCAGTGCAATCCGGGCATCATTTACAAGGCCAAATAAGCGGTTGTTGATGGGCGGCCGCAAAAGCTGAAGTGTAGCATGGGCAAAGTAGCGCCATGCCATAGAACTATGGCATGGCGCTCTAGCATTGATCTGGTGGCTTTGTTGCTTCAAGATCCCCTAGCCACCTAGTCTCAAACGTAGCCTCAAAATCTTCACGCGGGCTGGACATTGGTTGCCGATGTCACGAAGGGTGAGGAACTGACGCAATTTAAACGGCGGGGATTGGTAGCGCTAAATTATCTAACTGCGATGAGCAGGTTTGAACGTCTCGCTTATGCACTGTATTGCTGGCATCCAGTTACAAAAGTCGGGCTTGTTCTAGGGCTGCACGCTCGCAGGCAGAAGTGCGGAACGCGCGTATTAGGCCATGGTGTCAAAATCAGAGAACTCTGTCGCTCACTCAACCGCGTCCCAGTCGCTGAATCAGACTTTCAAGCAACTCCATGACCAGTTGGCGATCCTCGGCGCTGAGGGTAGCCAGGCGTGTTTCGAGATGTCGCGCTTGATCCTGAGGCCGGGCACTTGCCTCGGTCAGCAGGTCCGCTGCTTCACAGCCGAATACCTCCGCCAGGGACAATAAGCGCTCGATGTTAGGCATGACCAAACCGCGCTCGATGCGCGATACCGCCTCGTTGCCTATCCCCAATCGTTCGGCGATCTGCTCTTGGGTGAACCCGCAGCGAATGCGCTGCCGAGCAATAGCTCGCCCCACCAGACCTGCCAATGCCGCCGTATCGTACTCAGCCATGACGCCCTCCCTTCAGCCTCAATGGTCGAGCGACACCCTGTTGACATGAAGAGCTATCTAGGTTGAATATCAACCTTATAGGTTGTCTTGCTGAAGCTTGCCTAGCCGCTCTTGGGCAGTTAGTTGGGGAGTCCGGAATCCTCCTGGTCACCCAGGACAAGGCTGGTCCGGCACCTTGGGCGGCAGCGCTTTTAAGGCTGCCGCTTAGGCTGAAGTCCCTCCAAGCCATCGAGTGCAGGCTGAAATGCTTAGCAACCTGACCGGACAGGATTGATTAATCGCCCCCAAACGGACGTCAGGAAAATCGAGGTATACGCATCATGATGCACACCAAGAACAGTCGTCTCTATTCGCTTCCTCGGAAAGGTATCGACGCCAGCCACCTCGCAAGCGACGTGTCGGGCCTTTCAGATGACATCGAACTGTGCTTTTCCATACTGAAGGACCTACTCGATCAGCTTGACGCCAGCACCCTGGAAACAGATTCGCTTCGCGCCACGATTATCAAGATGACTGCGCAAGATCTGTTGGATGAGATGGTCATCATCCATCGCCGCAGCAAAAGCATTACGAACGCCTCCGCACTGGGCCTATGAGCAGTCCAAGCCCGCAGCGTGGCTCAATCATTCTTAAGTCACCACGACTAGCGTTCTTCGCTGCGCTGCTCGGACTGAGCTTTGATGTCGTCGAGCACACGCGACACCCTGACAGGCATGTTGAGCATCTTGCGAAGCGTCGCAATGTGGTTTTCAGCGACTTCGGGCGTTGAGCGCTTTGCGGGGGCTACTCGATGTGCCGGGCGTGGACGATGGTCCATGCCGAGGTCTTTGTTCGCCACGGTCTGCACTGCCGGCCTGTCCCGCAATGCATAGGGCCGGAAACCTCCCGACTGCACGCGTCTGATCAAGCCAAAGGCATAGGCCACTACGTTGCGTATGCCGCCGCTACGGTGTCTGGCCTCCAGTTCTGCCAACACCTGCTGACGCTGCTCCAGCGCCAACTCATCAAGTCCAGTCAGAAGCTCTTGCAACTGCTTTTCATCAACTCCCGCAAGACAGGATGGAAGCGGAGTGCTGCCCTCTGTGCTTTCGACCTCTGAGGGATACGTACGTACTTTATACGTCTTACTACTGTACGTACTGTATTGGCCAATTGGTTTGTCGTGGACCTCATCGGTCTGTGGCAGACCGGTATGGCCTATGCCAGACCCCATATGTACCGCCTCGGAGCTAGAGCTCCCAAAGTCACCGGGGCTGGGAGCTCCATTAGCCTGCCCATCGTCCCTGCGCTGCTCTTGCTCGAACACCTGACTTAGATGCTGCGCGATCCGCTGGATCGGATGGCCTGTCTCGTAAAGGCACGCCTGCAATAGGCGGGCAAGCGTCTGGTCGGCAGTGCATGCCTGATCAAACGCTAAGGCACGCTCATGCGCCCTGTAGCGCTCGCTCATCATCTTGCCTGTCATGGGGTCACGCTGCACACCGACCAGCGTGATCCATCCCGTCAGGCGCAGCACTTTCAGAACGCGGCGCGCCGTCTCATAGCCCGCCCGCTGTCCTAACGGCGTGGTATTGAGATAGCGGCGTAGCTGGCTCAGACTCGTAAGCGAACTGATGCCATCAGGGCCGCTGAGCATGCGCAAGACCTGCCACCCATTGCGCTCCAGCGGAGTCAGTCGCGGATCTACCAGCAGCGCAGTAGGCGTCGTGAACCAATCATTTGATGCGTAGCGCTCGTGTGCGGAATAGCTTGCCATTTCCTCTCCCCTACCAAGGCCTTTCGGCTGCCAGGCGAGTCTCTTTGGCACCAACTGGTCTGTCCCGGATAAATCCGATTTGGCCCGTTACCGTATTTCTGTTGCATACCAATTGGTCTGCCGTAGACCAACCAAGATAAGTCTTAGGTAGCTAGCGTTGCCCCGGGTTGCTAGGGCGCGTTCCAAAGCGTTAAATTTGCATCGTCGTGGTCAATCCCACGACCGGGTGTGACAACCCGATTCGTTCGAGGCGCGGTAGCGCTGTAGCTAGACCACATCTGTGGTTTTCTATGGCGGGCCGTGTGGGGCAGGCTTTTGCCTGGCCGGTTCCCTCGGACGCCGGTTTGTCACCCCCTCACGGTCCGCCTCCCATCACCGAGTGACAACGGCGGGTGGCGGCTCCTTAATCGTCTGAGGAGCAGTTATAATGCCTGTATCTCCTTTTAAGCCCGAGCTCCGCCTCGGCGCTACCTGCATGCCATGTACTCCTCCAACGGAGGTGTGCCATGGCTGAGAAGAAGCCCTCTGTCCTTCCGTTCCCGAGCAAGCCAATCTCGCTTAACCAAATGTATCTTTCCACTCGGTCCATCGAAGCAGATGCAAATCTTCGTGCGTCAATGCTAGGTGATCTACTGGTTCAGTTGGCAGAGTGTGGTTCTGGCCACCCTGAAGAGCTCCGACTAAAGATTGCCTGTAATGTTGCTCAAGAGTTGCTGGACGAAATGGTCACGCTCTACCGTCAGGCACTATCTGATGTACGCCACAATAGTCCCTAGCAAATACGTAATGTTCGACTGCTCGCGGTCTTTGGTCTAAGTTCTTCTTTGCAATGGTGGGCAGTAGTCTGCCATTGCATTGATAGAAACTGCACGCAGTCAAAGAGTTCTTTTGTTACTCTCCCAGTTCTCGTGGCGGCGCGGAGCACTCATAGTCGATGAGTATTCTTTTTGAGGCCATAGATCGGGCGCTCTATTAGGTGATTTTCCAAGGATTTACTTGGACTGCTCACGCTCTGTTTACGGCCGTTTTCGAGTGCAGTTGGCGGAAACATTGAATTTTATTTTAGCTACCCGCTTATCATGAAAGGGCGTCTCTTAGAGGCTGTCGTGTTTCCCGTGTGCTCTATTAGATACCTAGGAGTGCCTAGAGCACACTAAGTGTCTCCAATGAGTATTATAAAGAGACATGCTCGAAAATCACGGCCTAAATATCGATCGTTACGAGAGTTTTTGCGCTTGTGTTAGGCAATTAGACATTTGGCAGCTGTCTGGGGGAATCCGAGGTAACCCTACGGCGTTCAGAGCTGAACTATTCACGTGTTTTGCGCCAAAGTTTTGCCGCGCCCGATCCCAAAGCCGGCAAAGGCGGCGGAAAAACCTTGCCGCTTGCCGTCGTTCTAACTGCCGCGTTGCTCTAAGGCCTTGATTTATATGGATTCTGGAAGCTGGCACGGGCCTTGCTAAATCGCCTGCAAGCCACGTCAAAGGTCTCTCGACATGAGCATCAATTTCGACAAAGCACTCGGGTTGCATGAGCAGGCGCTGAATTTCCGTTCGCAGCGCGCCGAGGTGTTGGGCAACAACCTGGCCAATGCTGATACCCCCGGCTACAAGGCGCGGGATCTGGACTTCAGTGCGGTGCTGGCCGAACAGGCGGCCAAGGGTACTGCCGGATCCGCCAGGCACTATCAGCTCGAGACCACCAACAGCCGGCACATCGCCGCCGAAGGCTTCGACATGGGCATGGGCGACGCGGCGCTGAAGTACCGCATTCCTAGCCAGCCATCGGTCGACCAGAACACCGTGGATGCCCAGGTCGAGCAGGCCAACTACGCCGAGAACTCCATGAACTTTCAGGCCAGCTTCACGCTGCTCAATAGCAAGTTCAAGGGGCTGATGTCAGCCATCAAGGGGGAATAACCATGTCCTTGAGTTCGTTGTTCAACATCGCCGGTAGCGCGATGAGCGCCCAGAACGTCCGTCTCAACACCGTGGCCAGCAACATGGCCAACGCCGAGTCGGTTGCTTCCAGCGTCGACCAGACCTACAAGGCTCGCCATCCCGTGTTCGCTGCCCAGCTCAGCGAGGCCCAGGGCGGCTCCTCGCTGTTCGATGACCAGGGCCAGGCCGGGGTCGGGGTGGAAGTGAAGGGCATCGTCGAGGATAAGAGCGAAGTGCAGAAGCGCTACGAACCCAACCACCCTATGGCGGACAAGGACGGCTACGTGTACTACCCGAACGTGAACGTGGTGGAGGAAATGGCCGACATGATCTCGGCCAGTCGCGCCTTCCAGACCAACGCGGAAATGATGAATACCGCCAAACAGATGATGCAGAAGGTGCTGACCCTGGGTCAGTAATCGCTAGGGAATTGAAATGACCACCACCTCTTCCACCACGAGTTCCAGCTCGCTGCTGTCGTCGGCGCTGGCCAACAGCAAGGTATCGAGCAGCTCGGCGACGTCCAGCGGTGCGACCACCTCGGGTAGTACCACCAGCAGCCTCGGGAAGAACGACTTCCTGAAGCTGCTGGTCACCCAGCTCAACAACCAGAACCCGTTGAATCCCCAGGACAACACCGAGTTCGTCGCGCAGTTGGCGCAGTTCAGCAGCGTCGAGTCGCTGCAGAACCTCAACACCTCGGTGGACTCCATTGTCAGCAACTACAACTCGTCCCAGGCGCTCCAGGCTTCCTCCCTGGTAGGGCGCTCGGTGATTTCCGCCGGCAGCTCGGCAGTGGTCGATACCACCGCCGGCATGACCGGCAGCGTGGTGCTGCCGTCGTCCGGCAGTGATCTCTCGGTGGGTGTCTACAACAGCGCCGGCTCCCTGGTCGACACCATACCCTTGGACGCCAAGAGTGCCGGCACCCATTCCTTCAGTTGGGATGGCAAGGACAGCTCCGGCCAGACACTGGCCTCCGGGACCTACACCTTCAAAGCCACGGCCGCCATCGGCGGTACCTCCACCGCGTTGACGACCTACCTGCCGAATACCGTGAGCAGCGTGACGCTGGGCACCAGCGGCGGCGACATGACCCTCAACCTCGCCGACGGCACCAATGTCGCCTTGGCGAATGTCAAGACCATAGGCCAGTGAGCCGGCACCGCCGGACAGGAGTAACACCATGAGCTTCAATGTCGGCCTCAGTGGCCTGAATGCCGCCGCCACCGATCTCAGCGTGACCGGCAACAACATCGCCAACGTAGGCACCACGGGCTTCAAGTCGTCGCGCGCCGAGTTCGCCGATGTCTATTCTAGTTCCATGTATCTGGGGTCCAGCGCCAATCAGCCGGGTGCCGGCGTGCGTACCGCGGCCGTCGCTCAGCAGTTCACTCAGGGCAACGTGACCAGCACGGGCAATGCCCTGGACCTGGCGATCAACGGCGGCGGCTTCTTCGTGATGAACAACAATGGCTCGAATCTCTATTCGCGAGACGGGACATTCAAGACCGATGCCAACGGTTTCGTCGTGAACAACTCCGGCTACAACCTGCGTGGCTACGCCGCGGACAGTGATGGCAACGTGATCAGCGGCATCGCGTCAAACTTGAAGATCGACACCACCAACCAGGCGCCCAAGGCGACAACCAAGGACACCGAGGTATTGAGCCTCAACTCCTCGGCTACGGTCCCTACCACCACGACGTTCAGTCCCAGCGATGCCACGAGTTTCAACAACTCGACGTCCACCAGCATCTACGACTCTCAGGGCAACGCCCATACCTTGACGTATTACTTCGCCAAGACCGACACCAATACCTGGAACATGTACAGCCTGGTCGACGGTCGCAACCCGGCCGACCCGACGTCCACCACGCCGCTGAGCAACACCCTGACGTTCGACAGCACCGGCAAGCTCGGCGCCAGCGGTGGCACAGGCCTCACTGTCACCAGCACCGGCAAGTTCGCGCTGAACAACTGGGTGCCGGCCACCGTGACCAACAGCTCGACGACGCCCGCGACCTATGGCGCCAACGGCGCGTCCGCGTCCACTACCGGCATCGCCATCGACCTGAGCAGCACCACGCAGACGGCGACTCCCTTTGCGGTGACCAGCAAATCCCAGGACGGCTACACCACCGGCCAGCTGTCGGGCCTGTCCATCGATACCGAAGGCAAGCTCTACGCTAGCTTCACCAACAGCCAGTCCAAGGTGATCGGCCAGGTGATCCTGGCCAGTTTCACCAACAACCAGGGCCTGACCCCGATGGGCAGCAACAACTTCGCCCAGTCGTCCACCTCCGGCCAGGCCGTGGTCGGCACGCCGGCCTCCGGTACGCTGGGAACCCTGACCTCCGGTTCGCTGGAAGCCTCCAATGTCGATCTCAGTACCCAGTTGGTCAATCTGATCGTGGCCCAGCGTAATTACCAGGCCAACGCCAAGACCATCGAGACGGAAAACACACTGTCGCAGACGATCATTCAGATCCGTTAACGGTTCTTTGACGGTCGTCCTGGAAAAGCCCTCCTTGCGAGGGCTTTTTTTTAACTAAATCAATGGATTGGCAAGAGTGGCACGTGCCTTGCTCAGAGGGTCTGGACAGTTTCAGGCCTGTGGCGATGTTGATCGCCTCGCGAGGACGATATGGACCGACTGCTTTATCTCGCCATGACTGGCGCCAGCCAGAACACCATGGCCATCCAGGCGCATTCCAACAACCTGGCCAACATCTCCACCAGTGGTTTCCGTCGTGATTTCGAGCAGGCGCGCTCGATGCAGACCTTCGGCGAGAGCTATCCCTCGCGGGTGTACTCCATGAGCGAGCGACCGGGGACCGACTTCACCCCGGGCACCCTGCAGGAAACCGGTCGGGACCTCGACGTGGCCATTCAGGGCAATGGCTGGATCGCGGTGCAGGGCGCCGACGGCAAAGAGGCCTATGTGCGTACCAGCAGCCTCAAGGTGGATGCCCTAGGGATGCTGCGCACTGGCAATGATTTGCCGGTACTCGGCAATGGCGGGCCGATCGCCGTGCCGCCCAACCAGCAGATCGAGATCGGTCAGGACGGCTCCATCACCGTCCGTGGCGCCGGGGAAAACACCAACGCCCTGGCGGTCGTCGACCGCATCAAGCTGGTCAAGCCGGATCCGAAGACACTCGAGAAGGGCCTGGACGGCACCATCCGCACCAAGGATGGCAAGCCCGCTGCGGCGGATGCCAGCGTGCAGGTGGTGTCCGGTTTCACCGAGTCGAGCAACGTCAGTGCGGTGGAGGAGATGACCTCGATTCTCTCCCTATCGAAGCAGTTCGAACTGCAGATCAAGATGATGAAATCCGCCGAGGACAACGATGCGTCCATGGCAAAGGTTTTGCAATTCAGCTGATTGAACGCTGTTGACGCCTGATTCCCGGCGTCGAAGGAGAAAAACGATGATATCCGCCCTTTATGTCGCCAAGACCGGCCTGGCCGCTCAGGACACCAACCTGACGACCATCTCCAACAACCTGGCCAACGTCTCGACGACCGGTTTCAAGCGCGACCGCGCCGAATTCCAGGACCTGCTCTATCAGATCCGTCGCCAACCCGGCGCGCAGTCCACCCAGGACAGCGAGCTGCCCTCGGGTCTGCAGCTGGGTACCGGCGTGCGGATCGTCGGCACGCAGAAAACCTTTACCCAAGGCACGCTGCAGACCACCGAGCAGCCTCTGGACATGGCCATCAACGGCCACGGTTTCTTCCAGGTCCAGATGCCCGATGGCACCACCAACTACACCCGTGACGGCACCTTCCACCTGAACGCCGATGGCCAGATCGTCACCGCCAACGGCTTTCCGGTGCAGCCGGCAATCACGGTTCCGGCCGATACCCAGACGTTCACCGTGGGCCAGGACGGTACCGTCTCCGTGACCCAGGCCGGCGCCTCGACGGTGACCACCATCGGCACCATCCAGACCGCCCAGTTCGTCAACCCGGGTGGCCTGCAGGCCATGGGCAACAACCTGTTCTCCGAGACCACTAGCAGCGGCGCGCCCCAGGTCGGCACGCCGGGCAACAACGGCTTGGGCACCATCCAGCAGAACACCCTGGAAACCTCCAACGTAAGCACCGTGGAAGAGATGGTGAACATGATTACCACCCAGCGCGCCTACGAGATGAACTCCAAGGTCATTTCCACCGCCGATCAGATGCTCGGCTTCATCACCCAGAACCTGTAATCGCTTTCCCTGCGAGGTAGCGCTCCATGAATCGTCTCTTTGCCGTCGCGCCGCTGTTCGGAGCGCTCGTTCTCGCAGGATGCGTAGCCCCGGCCGCCAAGCCGGACGACCCCTACTACTCTCCCGTGCTGCCACGCACCCCGGTGCCGGCGGCGCAGAACAATGGCGCCATCTTCCAGTCGGGCTTCGAGCAGAATCTCTACACCGATCGCAAGGCCTTCCGCATCGGCGACATCATCACCATCTCCCTGCAGGAGAAGACCCAGGCCAGCAAGAACGCCAGTTCCGACATCGCCAAGAACAGCAAGGCGACCCTCGGTCTCACGTCGCTGTTCGGCGCCAAGCCGTCGATTCCCAATCCGCTGTCCGATGGTGACCTCAGCCTGGACGCCGGCTATTCGGGGGCGCGCTCCAACACTGGCAAGTCGACCGCGGCCCAGGGCAACAGCCTGACCGGCTCCCTGACCGTGACCATCGCCGAGGTGCTGCCCAACGGCATCCTGGTGGTGCGAGGCGAGAAATGGCTGACGCTCAATACCGGCAACGAGCTGATGCGTATCCAGGGCATGGTGCGCGCCGACGACATCGCTACCGACAACACCGTGCTTTCCACCCGGGTGGCCGATGCACGGATCACCTACTCGGGGACCGGCTCCTTCGCCGATGCGAGCCAGCCGGGCTGGTTGAGCCAGTTCTTCGGCAGCGCCCTGATGCCGTTCTGAGGATGATCGTCATGCGCAAGACTCTGTTCGGCGTGTTCGCCCTGCTGCTGGCAATGCCCTTCGCCCAGGCTGAACGTCTCAAGGACATCGCCAATATCCAAGGCGTGCGGACCAACCAGCTGATCGGCTACGGCCTGGTGGTAGGCCTGCCTGGGACAGGCGACCAGACCACCCAGACGCCTTTCACCATTCAGACCTTCAACAACATGCTGGCGCAGTTCGGCATCAAGGTGCCGGCAGGAACGAGCTCGGCCCAGCTCAAGAACGTGGCGGCGGTCTCCATCCATGCAGACCTGCCGGCCTTCGCCAAGCCTGGCCAGACCATCGATATCACCGTGGCCTCCATCGGCAACTCCAAGAGCCTGAGAGGCGGCAGCCTGCTGCTGTCTCCGCTGAAGGGGATCGATGGCCAGATCTATGCCATCGCCCAGGGCAACCTGGTCGTCGGTGGTTTTGACGCCGAAGGCCGCGATGGCTCGAAGATTACCGTCAACGTTCCGTCGGCGGGTCGCATTCCCAACGGCGCCACTGTCGAGCGGCCGGTACCGAGCGGCTTCGACCAGGGCAACAGCATCACGCTGGACCTGAAGCGCAGCGACTTCACCACGGCCAAGCGAGTGGTCGACAAGATCAACGAGACACTTGGCGCGGGTGTTGCATCAGCTGTTGATGCCGGATCGATTCGTGTCACGGCGCCGGTCGATCCTGGCCAGCGCGTGGACTACCTGTCGATCCTGGAGAACATGGAGGTGGATCCGGGGCAGGCGGTGGCGAAGGTCATCGTCAACTCGCGAACCGGGACCATCGTCATTGGCCAGAACGTCAAGGTTTCGCCGGCGGCGGTGACCCAGGGCAGCCTGACCGTGACCATCAGCGAGGACCCCCAGGTGAGCCAACCCAATCCCTTGTCGGGTGGGCAGACGGTGGTGACTCCCCAGTCGACCGTCAAGGCCAAGCAGGAGGCCAAGCCGATGTTCAAGTTCGGTCCGGGCACCACGCTGGACGAGATCGTGAGGGCGGTGAATCAGGTGGGCGCTGCGCCCAGCGACCTGGTGGCCATTCTCGAAGCGTTGAAACAGGCTGGCGCGCTGCAGGCCGACCTGATCGTAATCTGATGGAGTAATGGCGATGACGGCACGTCTGGGCGGGACCTTCGATTCGGTGGATTCCGGTGCCTATACCGACCTGAATCGACTGAACAATCTCAAGAACGGGGCTGATCGCGATGGCGAAGGCAACGTGCGCAAGGTCGCTCAGGAATTCGAGTCGGTGTTCCTGAACCAGATGCTCAAGTCGATGCGCTCGGCCAATGAGGTACTCGCCCAGGACAGCCCGTTCAACAGCCAGACCACCAAGCAGTTCCAGGACATGTACGATCAGCAGCTGTCGGTCAACCTCGCCAAGAACGGCGGCGGCATCGGCCTGGCCGACATGATGACCCGGAGCATGCTCAAGGATGCCGGCAAGACCCCGTCGACCGAGGTCGCGGCCACCAAGACCGCCACCCCGGCGACGGCCGCCACTGCCCAGTCCGGTACCGGCATCGCCATGGACATGCGTCGCGCCCTCTGGGATGGCAAGGCCTCGCAAGCAGCGGCGGTTGCCAGCGCAAACGGTAGTGCCGGTACCAGCGAGCGCAAGGACGTATCGGCGCTGCTGAACTCCCGGCGCCTGGCCATGCCCAGCAAGGCCAGCGCGGCCCAGAGTCAGGAAGCCCTGCTGGCAGCGGCGGCCAACACCGCCAATGCCACGGGCAATAGCGCCACCGCTGCCAACGCCACCAACTGGAAGGCCGTGCAGCAGCTGGGCAAGTCTGCCGTAGCCAGCGTGAGCGGCAGTGCGCAGCTCAACGGCGGCGGTGCCGTCTCGCTGGGCCAGACCACCGGGAAGTCGGTATTCCGCTCGCGTCAGGAATTCGTCGACGCCATGCTGCCCATGGCCCAGGAAGCCGCCAAAAAAATCGGTGTGGATGCCCACTATCTGGTGGCGCAGGCCGCCCTGGAGACCGGCTGGGGCAAGTCCATCATCCGCGAGCGGGACGGCAGCACCAGCAACAACCTGTTCGGCATCAAGGCTCATTCGAGCTGGGACGGTGACGTCGCCACCACCCTGACCACCGAATACCGCAATGGCAAGGCGAGCAAGGAAGCCGCGGATTTTCGCTCCTACGATTCCTTCAAGCAGAGCTTCGACGACTACGTGAGCTTCCTGCAGAGCAACGACCGTTACGGCAAGGCCCTGGCCAAGGGTGGCGATTCCAGCCAGTTCATGCACGAGCTGCAGCGGGCCGGCTATGCGAGCGATCCGCAGTACGCCCGCAAGGTCACCCAGATCGCCCGCCAGATGAAGAGCACCTACGAAAACATCGCTGCGGTCGATACCTCGGTAAAGCGTACCTAAGGACAATCCATGGCCAGTCTCATTTCCATCGGGCTTTCGGGTATCCAGGCCAGCCAGTCGGCGCTCAGCACGACCGGCAACAACATCACCAACGTCGATACCGCCGGCTATTCCCGGCAGACGACGGAGCAGTACGCGGCTCCGGCGCAGAGCGTCGGCGTCGCCTACATCGGCAACGGCACGACCCTGGCGGACGTGCGTCGCTCCTACAGCCAGTACTTGACGACTCAGCTGCAGACCAGCACCGCGCTGGACAACGAGGCCCAGACCTTCTCCACGGCGGCCAGCTCGGTGGATTCACTGTTGGCCGACAGCACCACCGGGATCAGCACTGCCCTGAGCAAATTCTTCTCGGCGTTGCAGACGGCCTCGGCCACGCCCACCGATAGCGCCTCGCGTTCCCTGGTGCTGACCAGCAGCTCCACGCTCAGCCAGAGATTCAATTCGCTCTCCAGCCAGCTTTCCGACCAGAGCAGCTACATCAATACCCAGCTGAGTGCCTCGGCGACCCAGGTTAATACGCTGGCGAACAAGATCGCCCAGTACAACCAGGCCATCACCGTGGCCTCTGCCGGCGGCACCACCCCCAACTCGTTGCTGGACGCGCGGGACCAGGCCATCAACGATATGTCCAAGCTGGTCGGGGTGAGCGTGGTCAACCAGGATGGCAACTACAACGTCTACATCGGCTCCGGTCAGCCGCTGGTGGTGGGGGGCTCGGTGAGCTCGCTCAGTGCCCAGTCCAGTACCCTGGATCCCTCGCAATATGCCCTGACGCTGAAAATGCCCAGCGGGATCTCGGTGAATGTCACCCAGTCGATTTCCGGCGGCTCCATGACCGGGCTGGTGCGCTATCGCGACGAGGTGGTGAATCCATCGCTCAACAGCCTGGGCCGGCTGGCCCTGGTGGCTTCGGACTCGATCAACAAGCAGCAGGCCCAGGGGCTGGACCTGAAGGGAAATTTCGGCTCCAAGGTGTTGAACGACATCAACAGCGCCACGGCCATCGCCTCGCGCAGTATCGGGCGCTCCACCAACAGCGACGTCAACGCCAACCTCAATGTCACCATCGCCGACAGCAGCGACCTGACCGTCAGCGACTATCGCGTGGTCTTCACCAGTGCCACCCAGTACAGTGTCACGCGCCTGTCCGACGGCCAGGACCTGGGCAGCCACAACCTCGGCGCCTCGCCCGCGGATGAGATCGATGGCCTGCAGTTGGGTCTCAGGACCGGCAGCGTGGCCGCCGGTGACACCTTCACCGTCCAGCCCACGCGCCTGGCTGCCAGCCAGGCGGCGGTCACCATGACCGATGCCCAGGACCTGGCGTTCGCCTCGCCGCTGAAAGCGGCGAGCAGCGCCGCCAACACCGGGACCGGCACCGTGAGCGCGCCGTCCCTGGTCACCCAGCGCAGCATCTACGACAGCGTTTCGGCCAGCAGCCTGGCGACCAGCGTGCAGAACGCCATGCCGGTGAAACTCCAGTTCGCGGCCGCGGCGAGCGATGGCAGCCAGGGCTACACGATCTACGACGCGGGCGGCAATAGCCTCGGTACCGGCTCCATCGTCGCCGGCCAGAGCAACACGGTGAACGTCAACATAGCGGCCAACGGCTCGACGATACCCAGCGCCTTCACCTTCCAGCTGACCCTGGCGGGCAAGCCTTCCAGTGGGGATACCTTCAGTGTTTCCTTCGGCTCCGCCGGCAGCACCGACAACACCAACGCCCTGGGTCTGTTGAACCTGCAGACGTCGGCCACCGTCGGCAACGCGAGCATGAACAACACCTACAGCAGCCTGGTGGAAACGGTCGGCGCCAAGACCAACCAGGCCAGCCTGGATGCCAGTGCGACGTCGGCGATCCTCAAGCAGGCGCAGGCGAGCCAATCCTCGCTGTCGGGCGTCAACCTGGACGAGGAGGCGGCCAACCTGATCAAGTATCAGCAGTACTACAGTGCCTCGGCGAAGATCATCGAAATCTCGCAGACCGTCTTCAATACATTGATTCAAGCCTTCTAAGGGACGTCGGCCATGCGTATCTCCACCCCCCAGATGTTCTCGTCCAGCACCCAGGGCTACTCCGACGGCTATTCCAACATGACCAAGACCCTGGAGCAGATCTCCAGTGGGGTGCGCATCCAGACGCCGGCGGACGACCCGGTCGGCTCGGCGCGTCTGCTGCAGCTGGATCAGCAGAAGACGCTGTTGACCCAGTACAGCGGCAACATGACCACCGCCAACAATGCGCTGACCAATGAAGAGTCGGTACTGACCACCATCACCAACGTGCTGCAGAATGCGCGCGCCCTGGCCGTGCAGGCCGGCAACGGGTCCTACACCGACGCCAACCGGAGCGCCATCAGCGACCAGTTGGGCGACATCCAGGATCAGCTGTTCTCGCTGATGAACAGCAAGGATGCCAACGGCAACTACCTCTTCGCCGGCAGCAATGGCACGGTGCAGCCCTTCGTCAAGAATCCCGATGGCAGCTACAGCTACAAGGGTGACCAGAGCTCCCTGTCGGTACAGGTTTCCGACACCCTCAACCTGGCCATCAGCGACAACGGCTGGAGCACGTTCCAGAGCGCCCAGAACGCCGACCTGACCACCTCGAGCCTGACCACCAACCCCAATGCCGACGGGACCCAGCGCGTCTTCCTGTCCCAGGGCACGGTGACCGACGACAACAGCTTCAACAGCAGCTTCCGTAGCGGCGCGCCCTACAAGCTGCAAGTCCTCAGCAGCACCCAGTTTAAGATATTTGATGCCAACAACACCGACGTGACCAGCGAGGTCAGTGGCAACGGCTCCTACCAGACGACCACGGGCGATGCGGTAACCGTCAATTTCCGTGGCGCGCAGCTGGCCCTGGACGTGTCCCTGAAGTCCACTGACGACAGTACCGCCACCAGTTCGCTGGTGGCGGGGTACAGCTTCAGTTTCGGGGTCAAGCCGGAGACCTTCGACATCACCCGGACCGCGTCCAACACATCGACCGCCCAGCTCAGCGGTGGCAGCGTTACCAACGCCACCACCTACAGCACTACTTTCCCCAACAACGGCGTGCTGTTGAAATTCAGCTCGGCGACCGACTATTCGGTGTATGCGCTGCCGACCACCACCAGCAGCACCCTGTTGTCCACGGGTACCCTGGGCGGTACCTATCCGGCGTCCATCACCATCAATGGCGCCCAGTTCAGCATCAATTCGGCGGCGGCCAGCGGTGACCAGTTCACCGTGGCCGGCAGCAGCAACCAGACGCAGAACATCCTCGACACCATCAAGAACCTGCGGACCGCCCTGGATACGCCCACCACCAATGATCCCCAGGCCGAACTGAATATCCGCAACGCCGTGGCCTCGGCCATCACCAACCTCGACAACGGCATGAACCAGGTCTACAAGGTCACCTCGTCGCTGGGCGCGCGGCAGCAGACCATCGACACCCTGACCACCGAGAGCCAGAGCCTGTCGCTGTCCAACGCCACCACCCAGTCGTCCATTCGCGACACCGACATGTCCGAGGCCACGTCGAAGCTCACCTTGCAGCAGACCATGTTAGAGGCCGCCCAGGCCGCCTTCGCCAAGGTTTCCCAGCTAAGCTTGTTCGACAAGATCTGAAGGGGACGCCCGGCGCCATGAGCCAGCCATTCGATACCGCCAACATCGAGATCAAGAAACTCTTCGTCACGCCCTTGGCGCAGCTGGTGCATCCCGACGCCGAGCGGCTAAATGCCGAGCTCAGGGCTGTGATCCTGGCGCGTCGCGCGCAGGACGCCGGGACTCGACACAGCAACGAGGGGGGCTGGCAATCGAGCCATGACTTCGACAGCTGGTCCGGCGCACCCGGAGCGGAACTCGCGGCCTTCGCCCAGGCCTTCGCGACCCAGCTCACCGCCGTCCACTCCGCGGAGCACGGCCTCATCGAGCCGTCCTTCCAATGGCGGTACAACGCCTGGGCCAACGTCAACGAAGCGGGGCAGGGCAATGCCCTGCATGGCCATCCCGGAGCCTTCTGGTCGGGCGTCTATTGGGTGGACGACGGCGGCGCCCAGTCCGCCGACTGTGCCGGCGAGCTGGAATTCGTCGATCCGCGTGGCCTGATGCCTTCGGTCTACAATCCCGAATTGCGCATGCGCATCGAAGGCTGCTTGAGCGCGGGCTACTCGACCACCATCAGCCCATCCAGCGGCACCTTCGTGATGTTCCCCTCGTGGCTGATGCACGCGGTACGCCGGTTCACTGGCCAACGGCCACGCATTTCGGTGGCGTTCAACTTCGGTATTTAAGATCGGCTCGATGATGCAACGCCGATCATGGAGGATGACATATGAAGGCAGTTATCTTGGCCGGAGGCCTTGGTACGCGAATCAGTGAAGAATCCCATCTGCGGCCCAAGCCAATGATCGAGATCGGAGGCAAGCCGATCCTCTGGCATATCATGAAGCAATACGCCTTTCACGGCGTGAACGACTTCATCATTTGTCTGGGCTACCGGGGCTATGTGATCAAGGACTTCTTCGCCAACTACTTCCTGCATACTTCCGACGTTACCTTCGACATGCGCGAAAACCGCATGGAGGTGCATCAGAACTACAGTGAGCCTTGGCGGGTAACGCTGGTCGATACCGGAGAGGCGTCCATGACCGGTGGTCGGCTAAAGCGAGTCCGCCGTTATCTGCAGGACGATTCAGCCTTTTGCCTTACCTACGGCGATGGCGTGTCGGATCTGAATATCACTCAACTGATAGATTTCCACCACAGTCATGGTCGCCTAGCTACCGTGACGGCCGTGCAGCCCCTGGGTCGTTACGGATCGCTGGACTGTGTTGGTGATACGGTGCGGGGGTTTATCGAGAAGCCTCGCGGAGACGGCGGCTGGGTCAATGGTGGCTTCTTCGTCCTTTCCCCACCTGTGCTCGACTTCATCGAGGGTGACGATACGATTTGGGAGGACACTCCCTTGTCTCGCCTGGCAGCCGAGCAGCAACTCCACGCCTTCCAACACCAGGGTTTCTGGCATCCGATGGATACGCTAAGGGACAAGAACTATCTCGAGCAGCTCTGGCAGGAGGGCGTAGCGCCTTGGCGGGTCTGGCAATGAACCCAGCCTTCTGGGTAGGCAAACGTGTGCTGGTCACCGGGCATACGGGGTTCAAAGGAACCTGGTTGCTCTGGCTGTTGCACCGGCTCGGCGCGAAGGTGGCCGGATTGGCGTTGCCAGCCACGTCGCCCAGCCTGTTCGAACTGACTGGCGCGCGCTCCATCGTTGATCATCATGAAGGCGATATCCGTGATCTCTCCACAGTGCGCCGGGTCATGGGAGAGGTGCGTCCGGAGATCGTTCTCCATCTCGCTGCCCAGGCGTTGGTCCGCGAGAGCTACAATGACCCGGTAAGTACCTATGGCAGTAACGTCATGGGTACGCTCCATGTGCTGGAAGCGATCAGATCCGTTGGCGGTGTCAGGGCCTGCGTGGTGGTGACTACTGACAAGATCTATGCAAACCGCGAGTGGCAATGGCCTTACCGTGAGAACGAGGCGCTGGGTGGACATGATCCCTATAGCGCCAGCAAGGCTTGTTGCGAACTCTTGGCGGAGTCCTATGCGGCGTCGTTCTTCGCTCCGGAGCGTTACGCTGAGCATGGTGTGGCGATCGCCACCGCGCGTGCTGGCAACGTACTGGGTGGTGGTGACTTCGCAACCAATCGACTGATTCCCGACGTGCTTGCCGCCTGGAGCAAAGGGGGTTCGGTCACCCTGCGTTACCCGTCGGCTGTCCGTCCCTGGCAACACGTCCTGGAACCATTGTCGGGTTATCTCCTGCTGGCCGAACGTTTGACCACCACCGCCGAGCGTGCCCGCGGCGCCTGGAATTTCGGCCCCGCCGAAGACGCCACCTGTACTGTCGAGCGGCTGGTCCAGTTGCTCGCCCGCGACTGGCCTCAAGCACCCGGCGTGCGAGTCGATCCGGCCGAATTGCACGAAGCCGGGTTGCTCAAGCTTGATAGCAGTCGCGCGCGTGAGTACCTGGGTTGGCGGCCCCGTTGGTCGCTGGAGACGTGCCTCTCTCAAACCCTCGCTTGGCATCGAGCGTGGCACGCCGGACTGGATCCGCGGCAGACCACTCAAGCCCAGATCGATAGCTACCTGGGCGCGTCATGACGGACATGGCCCTGCGCGATCTTCCGCTCCCTGGCCTGCGGTTGTTAACGCACCGGACGCATCAGGACGCGCGGGGGCGCTTCTCACGTCTCTACTGCCTCACCTGGCTGAATCAGGCGACAGCCCCATTCACCGTACGGCAGATCAATCTGTCGCAGACGTCACGTTGTGGCAGCGTTCGCGGGTTGCATTATCAACTCCCGCCCTTCAGCGAAGATAAGTTGATTACCTGTCTACGGGGCAGCGTTTGGGATGTCGCGGTGGATGTTCGCCAGGATTCGCCTACCTTTCTGAAATGGCACGCCGAGCGCCTGCAGGCGGGAGATGGTCGCAGCCTGTGGCTACCACCCGGCTTCGCGCATGGCTTTCAGGCGCTCAGCGACGACGTCGAGTTGCTCTACCTGCACAGTGCCGACTACGTACCTGATCAGGAGTCCGGGCTTGCACCCGACGATTCGCGGCTGGGGATCTCGTGGCCGTTGCCAGTCGTCAACCTGTCATCTCGGGATGCGGCACATCCGCCGCTAACGGACGCTTTTCGAGGAATAGTTGTATGAAGTGTCGTGCCTGCCAGTCACCCCTAAGGCTACCGCTGATCGACTTGGGAACGGCACCGCCGTCCAACGCCTTCCTCATCGAATCAGCCCTGAACCAGGTCGAGAATTGGGTACCGTTGAAAGTGATGGTCTGCGAGCAGTGCTGGCTCGTGCAGACCGTGGATTATCGCAGCGCTGAGACGCTATTCGATGCGGATTATGTCTATTTCAGCTCCTACTCGTCGTCCTGGTTGGCTCATGCGCGACGCTATGTAGAGGGCGTCATCGAGCGCTTTAGCCTGGATGAGCGCCATCGGGTGGTCGAGATAGCCGCCAACGATGGTTATCTGCTGCAATATTTTGCCGCCGCGGGTGTTCCCTGCTGGGGCGTGGAGCCCACGGCGAGTACTGCCCGAGCCGCTCGCGCCAAGGGCCTGGAGATACGCGAAGTGTTCTTTGGCGCTGGTAGCGCCAGTGAACTGAGCGCAGAATTGGGTCGTGCCGACTTGATCATCGCCAACAACGTCTTGGCGCACGTCCCAGACATCAACGACTTTCTCGCGGGGTTCTCCCTGCTGCTGGCCCCAACGGGAGTGATCACTTTCGAGTTTCCGCATCTCCTCCGGCTGCTCGAGGCCCACCAGTTCGACACGCTGTACCACGAGCACTACTCCTATCTTTCCCTGAGCGTGGTCAAGCGCCTGGCGTGGAAGCAAGGCCTGGAGGTGTTTGACGTCGAACAGTTGGCCACTCATGGTGGTTCGTTGCGTCTCTACCTCCAGCACCGGAACGACGGTCGCCAGCAGGTGAGCGCAGCGGTGGCGCGACTGCGGCATGAAGAGCAACTCGCTGGGCTCGATAGCGCCGCTCGGTATGCCACCCTGGCACCTGCTGCGGAGCGGATCAAACACGACTTTCTGCGCTTTTTGCTCGAGGCCAAGGCCGCTGGCAAGCGAGTCGTTGGCTACGGTGCCGCGGCCAAGGGCAATACCCTGCTGAACTATGCCGGTGTTCGTCAGGACCTCTTGGCCTGGGTGGCTGATGCCAGTCCGCACAAGCAGGGGCGCTACTTGCCGGGTAGTCGTATTCCCGTGGTGTTGCCCGCTCGGCTACTCGAGGAGCGTCCGGATTATGTGGTGGTGTTGCCCTGGAATCTGGTCGATGAAATTTCAACCGAATGGGCGTCCATCCAGACATGGGGCGGACGCTTCGTGACGGTTGTTCCAGAGCTGACCATCCGATGAGTGTTCTGCTGCTGACAGGAGCCAGTGGTTTCATTGGTAGCCCCTTGGTCAGGCAGCTCCTCGCGCAAGGACATCAGGTCCATGCCACCACGACGCGAACGCCGGAGTCTTGCACAACGCAATCAGGATTGAACTGGCATCGGATCGATCTGCTTGGAGGGGAGGCTGGTATTCAGTCGCTCTGCCGTCGAGTGGGCGCCGATCAACTGATCCATCTGGCCTGGTGCGTTGCGCCGAGCAACTACTGGACGACACCGGACAATCTCAAGTGGATAGTAGCCACTCAACAATTGGTGAGCGCCTTTCATGCCCAAGGCGGACGCCATGCGGTACTGGCAGGAACGTGTGCCGAGTACGACTGGCGCCAGGGTCTTTGTCGCGAGGATGTCACGCCGCTAACGCCGGCTACGCCCTATGGACGCAGTAAAAGACTGGTTCAGGAATGGGCGGTGCTGTTCGGTGAAATGCATGGGCTGAGCGTTGCCTGGGCGCGCATCTTTCACTTGTTCGGGCCTTGGGAAGCGGAGACGCGCCTGGTGCCCTCGGTCATCCGGGCCCTGCTCAGGGGGGAAGCAGCCCTGTGTTCTTCGGGTGAGCAGTGGCGTGATTTCCTGCACGTGGAAGACGTTGCCGCGGCATTCGTCCATCTGAGTGAGCAGCAGGCAACTGGCGTATTCAACGTGGGAAGCGGGGAGCCGGTACAGCTCAAGACCGTGATTGGATATTTGGCCCGGTCCCTGCAGGCGGAAGGTCTCGTACGACTGGGCGCCAGAAAAGCGTCGGAGAACGATCCGGCCTTTCTGGTCTCCGACTCGCGACGTCTGCACGCGTTGGGCTGGCGACCGTCATTTTCTCTGGAGGATGGCTTGGACGACGCGATGTCGTGGTGGCGCTCAAGGCTCCTGACCCACTGAATCTTGCACGTCCGCCGTGCGAAGGAAGGCTATGCAGCTGCAAGGTATGGATCGAGTAGGGCTACGTGATTACGTGACGCGCCAGCTGGAGCACTTCTTTCCTGATGGCCAGGCGCCGGGCCCGAGCCTGGACATAGCCTTGGATAAGGCCCTGCACCGGCTGCAGCATTGCATAGCTCACGTCAAGGCCTGGCACTCGGATCGCTTTGATTACCTACACTCCAGCCAATATGCGACGTTTCTATACTTCCTCGCCAACAGCCTTTGGCAAGTCGACCCGGATGCGCGCGTCTGTACCAAGCTGTTCCTGCTCAACAAGGCACTAAACGGTATCGATCTCTTCTACGAGATCGAGCTGCCACCCGTATTCTTCATTGGTCATTCGGTGGGGATCGTGCTTTCTAAGGCTCGCTATGGAAACTTCCTCGTGCTCTATCAGAACACCACCGTAGGCCGAAACCACGGCATCTATCCCGAGCTGGGAGAAGGTGTCGTCCTCTATCCTAACAGCGCTGTCATCGGTCGTTGCAACGTCGGGCCGCGCAGTTACATCGGTCAGGGGGTGAGCGTGATCAACCGGGATTTACCCGGGCACAGCTGCGTCTTCCAAGCCGAGGCTGGTGACCTACTCTGTCGTGAGCCGAAGCACGACATCCTCGGCGATTTCTTTCGCCTCTGATTGCGCGTCAGGTTTCGCGCTTTCTTCCCCTATTTGCCAGAGTGTCCACCATGAACGATCTCCTGACACTGGTCTTGCTCACCCACAACCGTCCCGCCTTTCTGGAACGTGCTTTGCGGTACTACGCGCGATTTCCTTGTCGCTTGTTGGTACTGGACTCTTCCGCCGTTCCTCAGCAAGCCTTGGTAGAGAGTTTCTCACGGGCTGAATACCGGCATTTTCCAGGTGATACGTTCACCTTCCTAGACAAGCTCAAGGCTGGCGTTCCGCATATCCAAACGCCACTGATGGCCTTCGTGCCAGACGATGATTTCATCCTGGGTGATGCATTGCAGGCGAGCGTGGAGTTTCTGACCGCTCATCCGGACTATTCGACGTGCCACGGCTATTGCCTGATGTATCTTGCCGAAGCGGCTTGTACCGTCTATCTGCGGCGCGATAAGAAGGTTTGCGAGGACCACTCTGCGTCACGGATTGCACAGCGATTGCACACGGGCTTCGGTGAGTACATTCCGCCGTTCTATTCGGTGGTCCGCACTCAGGTCGTTCAAGACTGGTACCGGTTGGTTCCGCAAGACACCACGCTCGAGTACCAGGAGATCGGCCACGCGTTCTATCTGCTGGCGCGAGGCAAAGTAAGGATCCTGCCGCAGCCTTATGTGATTCGCGAACTCAACTACCCGGTTTCGGACCACAACACCGATGTCCGGCTGGCACTGCAGGACAGTACGCCTGCGGGACTTCAACGCAAGCGGCAGTTCGCCGACCTCTTCGGCCAGTTGCTGGTGACACTGGAAGGAGCCGGCACGTCGCCGGGTCAGGCGCGCGATATCCTGTTGGGCGCCTTCCAGCGACTTGCCGATTGCCTGCAGCAGGAGCGCTCCCTCACTGCCGAACGTCTATTTCGGTCGCAGTGGGTGGCGCCCGTGGCCGAGCCGCAGTGGCTGTTCGAGCCCCGCCAAGTGCCGGAGATGCCCTTTTACCGGCCTGAATTCTTCGCGTTTCTGGCACGCCTGGATTTCATGGTGCAGGGTTTGCCGGCTGGCAAGCTGCAACTGCAGCAGCGCGCTGAAATGCAGGCGTTGTTGGCTCCTCTGCTAGATGTCGTTCAGCACGACGGATTCGCGCAAGCCACCGTGGAGCAGCACCAGGGCGATATCCGTAAAGCCGTGGCCGCCTTACCTTTCCATGCAGCCCTGGTGAAATGCATGACCCTTCTGGGCTCCGCCGAGGAGCGCCAACGGTGGCTGGAATGGCAGCAGGCTATCGCCGAATTGCAGCAGGAAGCACCGCAGGCCATCGAAAAGGGCACCGGCTTGCCGGCCGAGGTGACGACTGGCCAGCTATCCATCGACCTGGACGATGTACTGGTACTCAATAGGCCCGTCAAAGACGGCGAGCGCGACCCGGTCGCGGTAGTGATTCACGCGTTCTATCCGGACGTCTTGGCGAGCATTCTCGACCGGCTCGTCCGACTCCAGCAGCCCTTGCATCTTTATGTGACGTGTCCGCCAGAGGCGGCGGAGGCGGTGCAACTCCTGCTGGCCCAGAGCGGCTATCGGCACAGCCTGCTACGCACCGAGAATCGTGGCCGCGACGTCTTGCCTTTCCTGCGCATCCTGCATCTGGTACGGAAGGATGGGCTGCCGGTCGTGTTGAAGCTGCATACCAAGAAGTCGTTGCATCTGGAGTTGGGTGCCGAGTGGGCGGATGCACTTTTTGACGATTTGCTGGCGCCTGCCCGTTTCGAGAAGAGTGTCGCTCAGCTGGAAAGCGGGCAGGGCGTCCTGATGGTAGGGCCGGAAAACGGTCTTCTGCCAGTTTCGCAGTTCCTCAAGGGTAACAATCTGCCCAACCTCCAGCGGCTTGCCCAACGGGCGGGATTGGCCGAAGACCAGATCCTCAATGGCGAGTTCTTCGCCGGTACCATGTTCTTCGCCCACCTTGATGTACTTCAACGCGTCTTGGATCTGGGCCTGGTGGCGGCGGATTTCGAAGCGGAGGCCGGTCAGACAGAAGGTACCCTGGCGCATGCCCTAGAGCGCTTTTTCTATCCTCTTGCCTGTGCGAGCGGCGGTGATCGCCAAGGCCAGGATTATCGCAATTGGTTGAAGACGCGGGTACTTGCAGACGTCGAGTACGAGCGTGTTCCGGCGCGCATCCAGCGCTGGGCGTTCCAGCCGAGCTTGCTGGCGGTGATAGTCGACGAGGTCGGCGACCCAGCCTATGTTCAGCAGACGCTGGATAGTCTTGCCGCGCAGCTCTATGACTGCGCCGCGATCCTGGTGCTATCGGATGCTGAACCCAGCGGCATAGCCGCGGCAGACAACCTCGTCTGGCAATCGCTCGGTGCCGGATGGGCGGCGCAGCTCAACGGCCTGCTGCCGCAAATCGAAGTGGACTGGTTCTTCGTCGTACGTAGCGGTGACCACCTTGATCGCCACGCGTTGTTAGCCGTGGGCGATCGGATCGATAGCCATCCTCAGGCGCTCTGCTATTACACCGACGAGGACGAGATTAGCGGCGATCTCTATCGCGAACCCGTGTTCAAGCCGGGATTCAATCTCGACCTTCTGCGTAGCTACCCCTATGTCGGGCCCGTGTTCTTCATGCAGCGTCAAGCCTTGATCGAGATAGGAGGTTTTACCGAGGTACACGGCGCACTGGCCGGAGTGGACGTAATGTTCCGCTTGGTAGAGCAATGTGGGCTGGACAGCGTCGGGCATATCGCCGACGTTCTGCTGCACGCTCGTCTTCACCTGGGTCGCTGGTTGTCGAACGATCGGATACCAGAACTATCGCGCCAGGTAGTGGGCGCCCATCTGGATCGACTAGGCGTGTCCCACCAATTCATGGTGGGTGCCATGCCGTTGATCAACCGTATAGCCTATCTGAGAGAGACCTCCCCGCTCGTTTCCATAGTCATCCCGACGAAAAACCAACTCCCCATGCTGCGGCGCTGTGTGGAGTCGCTGCTCGAGCGTACCCAGTACCAGAACTACGAGATCCTCGTGGTGGATAACGATAGCCAAGAGGCGGATGCCCGCCAGTGGTTGGCTGGCATGGAAGAGATGGGTAGCTCCAAGGTACGCATCTTGCGCTATCCCTATCCGTTCAACTACTCGGCTATCAATAACTTCGCGATTACTCAGGCACTGGGCGACTATGTCGTTCTGCTGAACAACGATACCGCGATCTTCGACGGGGGCTGGCTCAGCGCCTTGCTCAATCACGCCCAGCGACCCGAGGTGGGTGCCGTGGGCGCCAAGCTCTATTATCCCGATGGCCGCATCCAGCACGGTGGCGTGGTCCTGGGCCTGCGTGGCGTGGCGGACCATCCCTTCATCGGCGAGCCCGGCCAGGCGCCCGGCTACATGCACCGCCTGCAGGTCGACCAGAACTACAGCATAGTGACGGCTGCCTGTCTGATGATACGGAAAGCCATCTATCTCGAAGTAGGGGGAATGGACGAGCAGGACCTGAAGGTTTCGTTCAACGATGTGGACTTCTGCCTGAAGCTCACCGCGGCCGGCTACCTGAACGTCTGGACGCCCTACGCCGTGGTGATGCACGAAGCGAACGTGAGCCAGAATCTGGTCGATACCACGGCCATGGAAGCCAAGATCAAACGTTTCCAGGGCGAGCAGGCGGTCATGTATCAGCGCTGGCTGCCGCGCATCGCGCGTGATCCGGCCTACAACTCCAACCTGAGCCTGGACGGTAGCGGCTTTGCCCTGGATCACCGCAGCGAGACCGGGTGGCATCCCTTCGCCGTTCGCCAACTACCCTATGCGCTGTGCCATCCTGCCGATCCCTATGGGTGCGGGCACTACCGGATACGCAAGCCATTCGAAGCGATGCAAGGCGCGGGATTGCTGGAAGGCGGACTCAGCGAAAGGCTCCTGACTCCGGTGGAAAAGGAGCGGCTGGCACCGACCAGCATCGTCTTCCAGCGCCAGATCATGTCCTTGCAGATCGAATCGATCCGGGAGGCAAAGCGCTATTCCCAGGCGTTCAGGATCTACGAACTCGACGACTATATTGTCGATCTGCCGATCAAGAATCGCCACCGGGCCCATATGCCGAGGGATGTCGCCAAGCAGCTTCGGCGCGGTGTCGCCCTGTGCGACCGCTTCGTCGTCTCGACGGCTCCGCTGGCCGAGGCGTTCAAGGATCTGCATCCCGATATTCGTGTCGCCGAAAACCTGCTGCCGTTGGATTGGTGGCAAAGCGTCAAGGGGCAGCGCCGCGACACCAGCAAGCCGCGCGTAGGCTGGGGCGGTGGCGTCAGTCACGATGGTGACCTGGAGCTGATCAGAGACGTGGTGAAGGATCTCGCGCATGAGGTGGACTGGGTCTTCTTCGGTATGTGCCCCGACGAGCTCCGCCCCTATATCAAGGAGTTCCACGGCGGCGTGCCTATCGACCGCTACGCGGCCAAGCTGGCGAGCCTGGATCTGGATCTGGCGCTGGCCCCCTTGGAAGAAAACCTGTTCAACAACTGCAAGAGCAACCTGCGACTACTGGAATATGGAGCCTGTGGCTTCGCCGTGGTCTGCTCGGACCTGGTCTGCTATCGGGGCGACCTGCCGGTGACCCGGGTGAAAAATCGCTATCGCGACTGGATGGACGCCATTCGCATGCACCTCGCCGACCGGGAGGCCAGTCATAAAGCCGGTGAGGCGCTGCGCGAGGCCGTGCAGCGTGACTGGATGCTGACCGGCGCACGCCTGGAACGCTGGGGTTCTGTCTGGCTGCCGAATTGAGCCAGCCCCCGTACCGAAACCAACGGCCAGAGAAATCTGGCCGTTCGCGTTTGCGGAGCCATCAAGTTTCTCGCCTTCCGCCCGATAACAAGAGGGAGTGAAGACATACGCCTTCGCTGTCTCGTCCAGAGTCAAGGTTTTTCCAAAAAAACCTAAAGAAATCTCCAGGCAAGACGATAACCATATCGAAGGTTCTCCAGGTCACATCGGGCGGTCCCCTTGGCCGGGAGCTAAAGCAGTATCCTAATCCACGAGGTTCTCCATCATGATGACCGTCAATACCAACATCGCTTCCTTGACCGTTCAGAAGAACCTGAACAACGCGTCGGGCAACCTGACCACCGCCATGACCCGTCTGTCCACCGGCCTGAAGATCAACAGCGCCAAGGACGATGCCGCCGGCCTGCAGATCTCCAACCGCCTGACCAGCCAGGTCAAGGGTCTGGACCAAGCCGTCTCCAACGCCAACGATGCCAACGCCATCGCCCAGACCGCCGAAGGCGCCCTGCAGGAATCCACCAACATCCTGCAGCGTATGCGTGTCCTCGCCGTCCAGTCCTCCAGCGGCAGCAACAGCACCGAAGACCGTACCTCGCTGAACCAGGAATTCGAGTCGCTGACCTCGGAACTGACCCGTATCTCCAGCACCACCACCTACGGTGGCGGCAGCAGCGGCATCAACCTGCTGGACGGTACCGCCGGCACCAACGGCACCCTGACCTTCCAGGTCGGCGCCAACGCCAACCAGACCGTCAGCTTCACCCTGAGCAACATGAGCGCCAGCAGCCTGTCCGGCTCCTCGTCGGTAGCCACCGGCGGCCTGGACCTGAGCAGCCTGGGCGTCTCGGCTTCGGGCGGTACCACCAGCTCCAGCGGTACCCTGAGCATCGCCGGCCAGACCGTGACCTACGCCTCCGGCGCCAGCTTCAACGACATCGTCAGCTCCATCAACAACAACATTAGTGGCGTCTCGGCTACTGCGGCCAGCTCGGGTAGCTCGACCATCAACCTCAGCTCCGCCAAAACCATCGACATCGGCGCGGGTACCGGTGGCGCCACCGGCGTATCCAGTGGTTCCTACTCCTCGGTTACCACCACCGGCAGCGTCCAGTCGCTGGACATCACCACGGCGGCCAACGCCCAGAGCGCCATGCAGGTCATCGACGGCGCCCTGAAGCAGATCGATACCCAGCGCTCCACGCTCGGTGCCGTGCAGAACCGTCTGGACTCCACCATCTCCAACCTGCAGAACATCTCGGAAAACGCCACGGCAGCCCGCAGTACCATCCAGGATGCGGACTTCGCGGCGGAGACCGCCGAGATGACCAAGCAGCAGACCCTGCAGTCGGCAGCGACCTCGGTACTGGCCCAAGCCAACCAGCAGCCCGCCTCCGTACTGAAACTGCTCCAGTAATTCTGATCAGGGAAAGGGGAGGGCGCTGCGGCGCCCTTTCCGCGTTGTTAGGTTTTTTGGGAGGGTTGCACCATGAGCATCAACGTGAATTCGGTCGTTACGGGAACTGCCACGACGACCAGCGCGGCAGGGACGCCATCAGGCAACGTCGTTGGCGCCCCTTCCGCTACGGCCAACGCCAGCGGTAACGGAGCGACACTGGCCGACCAGGCCAAGACCGCCCCTGTATCGCCTAGTCGGGAAGAGCTGGAAAAGGCCGTTAAGGATTTAAGTTCCAGCGCCCAAGACTTGCATCGCAACCTTGAGTTTTCCTTAGATCAGGATTCCGGCGTTACCGTGGTTAAGGTGGTAAACAGCGCCAATGGCGAGTTGATCCGGCAGATCCCGTCGGAGGTCGTGGTCAAGCTGGCTGCGGACTTCAAGGAGTCCCGTCACCTGCTCAACGAGAAAGCCTAGTTGGTGTGTCTTTTGCTTTAGTGATGCTACAGCAGCTGGACCGTCAATGTTTTGAGGACAGATCATGACCACTATCTCGTCAACTTCTTCGACTAGTTCGACCACTTCAAGCAGTTCGACTAGCTCGACGACGAGCAATTCTGCGTCCAGTGCCTCCGCCACTTCCGGGGCGATCAAGTCATCCACCGGTCTCGGTTCCGGGATCAACATCGGTTCGATCGTCGAGGTGCTGGTCAACGCCCAAACTGCCGGCAAGCAACAACAGATCACGACTCTGCAAAATTCGGCGCAGAATCGCCTGACTGCAGTAGGTACCCTGACCTCGGCGTTGAACGATTTCCAGTTGGCCGTGGCCAACCTGAATACCACGACCTCCTTTGCCGGATTGACCACGACTTCCAGTACCCCCGCAACGGCGACGGCAACGGTGGATGCCACCGCGGTAGCGGGTACCTATGCGCTGGATGTATCAAATCTTGCGACCGCGTCGAAGGTCGGCACCCAGTACGTCTCGTCCGGGACCACCTTCGGCTCAGGCAGCCTGACGCTGAGCCAGAATGGCAAGAGCTACAATATCAGCGTGAGTGACGGTGCCAGTCTGTCCAACATCCGCGACAGCATCAACAAGCAGAGCGCCACCTCGGGCATCTCGGCGAACGTCGTCACCGACTCCACGGGATCACGGCTAGTCCTGAGCTCCACCACTACGGGCGCCAACTCTACGATCGGCGTGTCGACCACCGGTAGCAGCTCTCTGTCGTCTTTAGCTATCGATGGCACTAAGGCCTATTCGACGTCGGGCGGCGGTTATCTGGTGCAGGGTACCGACGCCAAGTACACCCTAGACGGTTTGAGCATGACTAGCTCCAGCAATACCCTGGATACCGCCGTCACCGGAGTGACCTTTACGCTGGCGGCGCCAGGAAAGACCGACGTTACCGTGGGAGCCAATACCTCTGGGTTGCAGACCAACATCCAGACGTTCGTTGACGCCTACAATACGCTGGTTAATACCATCGGTACCCTTACCAAGGTCAGTACCACGACCGGAGAAGACGGCGCTTCCAGCACGAGCTCCGGGGCCCTGACTAGTGACGCCATGACCCGCACACTCATGCGCAGCCTACAGAGTACGGTTTTCGGTACGTCCGCCGGCAGCGGCAATCTAAAGAACCTTACACAGCTCGGGATTTCCATGACTAACTCGGGAAACCTGACGCTGAACTCTTCGGCCCTTTCCACGGCCCTCGCGACTAACGCCAGCGATGTGCAGAACTTCTTCTCGGCTAAGTCGGGGCTGCTGAACAACATGAACAAGCTGGTCAATACCTATACCCAGAGTGGTACGGGGCTGATCGCTCAAGAGAAGTCGACGATCCAGACCAACCTGACGGATCTCAAGACGCAGCAGACCACGCTCACCGCGCGTCAGGCCAAGCTTACCGATATTCTCACCGCGAAATACAATGCGATGGATAGCCTAGTCGCCAAGCTGAACAGCACCAGCAGTAGTGTGCTGACTACCCTGAACGTGCTGAACAAGAACTCGTCTTCAAGCTGATCCTAGCTGCTTATTAAGGCTAAAGATTGCAGGGCGCGGGCCGATAGCTTGGATATCCAACACAGCATCATCTGTTGATTCCAAGGTAGCCAAATCATGTACGCACAATCTGCAGCGCTGCGCCAATATCAGAATATTGGTGTTCAATCCGGGGTCTTCGAGGCTTCACCGCATCGCCTGATCCAGATGTTGCTGGAGGGTGGTTTGAGCCGCATCGCCCAGGCCAAGGGCGCCATGCAAAACCAGAGGTACCTTTTGAAAGGCCAGTTGATCGGCAAGGCCCTGGCCATCATCGCCGGCCTGCGTGATGCCTTGAACTTCGATGCGGGCGAACTGGCGTATCGCCTCGACGCCCTGTACGGTTACATGGCTACCCGCTTGGCCGAGGCCAACCGTACCAACGATGCTCGCATCCTGGACGAGGTTGCTCAGCTGCTGCGTAATATCAAAGAAGGTTGGGACGGCATAACCGCTGTCTGACCGGGAGGGTGAGAGCCATGGCTACCATCGTTGTTCGTATCAATCAGCTTCGCGGTCAGCTGGAGCAGGCCCTCGTCGAACAGGACTGGGAGGCCATCGGCCGTCTTGATCTGGATTGCCGCCTGGCGGTCGATGTCGCCATGCAGGAAGCGCCGGGTGGTGAGACCGAGCTGACGTTCGCCTTGCAAAATCTTCTCAAGACTTACAAGGCCTTGATCGCCGCCACCACGGCCGAACGTTCTGCCATCGCGGTCGAGCTGACGCAGGCGCAACGCGCCGACAAGGCCGCCAAGGTCTATCAGCTGTTCGGTTGACCGTCATCTGTTGGACAGTAATTCAAAGTTTAGAAATTTCGCCGCCATAAAATTGACCCCGCATCACAATTTGTCTTAACTTGCGCAAGATGCCGACCAGTTGGCACTTGGATGCAGGCGACACCTGCACGTAGCGAACCGACAAGCCGAATTGGGGCAGGGACATGTGGCGTGAAACCAAGATCCTTCTGATCGACGATGAAGCCGAGCGGCGCAAGGCAGTATCGGTCATTCTCGATTTTCTCGGCGAAGATCACCTCGCCTGCACCAGTTCCGATTGGCAAGCCACTCTCGAAGCGCTCGACAGCAGTCGGCAGGTCAGCTGTGTGCTGGTCGGTCGCGTCGACAGCCGGGGCAACAGCGTCGAGCTGCTCAAGCAGGTCGTGGCCTGGGACGAGATGGTCCCACTGCTGTTACTGGGCGAAGCGGCGCAGCCGGAGTGGCCGGACGACGTCCGCCGCCGCGTGCTGGTCTCTCTCCAGTATCCGCTGGCCTACAACAAGCTGCTGGATTCGCTGCACCGCGCCCAGGTCTATCGCGAGATGTACGACCAGGCCCGGGAGCGCGGTCGGCAGCGCGAGCCGGAGTTGTTCCGCAGCCTGGTGGGTACCAGCCGCGCCATTCAGGGTGTGCGCAAGATGATGCAGCAGGTAGCCGATACCGAGGCGACGGTGCTCATCCTCGGCGAATCCGGCACCGGCAAGGAGGTGGTTGCGCGCAATCTGCACTTCCACTCCAAGCGCCGCGAGGCGCCTTTCGTGCCGGTCAACTGCGGCGCCATTCCGGCCGAGTTGCTGGAAAGCGAGCTGTTCGGCCACGAGAAGGGCGCCTTCACCGGCGCCATCACCAGTCGCGCCGGACGCTTCGAACTGGCCAACACCGGCACCCTGTTCCTCGACGAGATCGGCGACATGCCGCTGCCCATGCAGGTCAAGCTGCTACGGGTACTGCAGGAGCGGACCTACGAGCGGGTGGGTAGCAACAAGACCCAGAGCGTAGATGTGCGCATCATCGCGGCGACCCACAAGAATCTGGAACAGATGATCGCCGCGGGCACCTTCCGCGAAGACCTCTACTATCGCCTCAACGTCTTCCCCATCGACATGGCGCCGCTGCGCGAGCGGGGTGAAGACATCCCGTTGCTGATCAACGAACTGATCGCCCGGATGGAGCACGAGAAGCGTGGCTCCATCCGCTTCAATTCGGCGGCGATCATGTCGCTATGCCGCCACGAGTGGCCGGGCAACGTCCGCGAACTGGCCAACCTGGTGGAACGCATGGCGATCATGCATCCCTATGGCGTCATCGGCGTGGCCGAATTGCCGCTCAAGTTTCGCTACGTGGAAGACGAAGCCGATCCCATGGTGGAATCCCTGCGCGAGGAATTGCAGGAACGCGAGGCCATGGCCGGCATTGGAACGCTCGAGGTGTCCTCCTCGGCGCTGCTGCCCAGTGAAGGCCTGGATCTCAAGGACTACCTGGCAAATCTGGAAAAGAGCTTCATCCAGCAGGCGCTGGATGATGCTGGTGGCGTAGTGGCGCGTGCCGCTGAGCGGC
The DNA here is from genome assembly GCF_028640935.1 of Pseudomonas sp. SHLD1. Classification (NCBI taxonomy): domain Bacteria; kingdom Pseudomonadati; phylum Pseudomonadota; class Gammaproteobacteria; order Pseudomonadales; family Pseudomonadaceae; genus Pseudomonas; species Pseudomonas sp. SHLD1. The sequence continues at coordinate 149,001 of NZ_JAQZAD010000023.1, read as the reverse complement.
TGCGCATCCGTCGCACCACCCTGGTCGAGAAGATGCGCAAGTACGGCATGGGGCGCCGCGACGACGAGTTTGAAGAAGAGATCTAAGGTTCGCCTGAAAAGTCGTATTAGGTAGGCTAAGTCTGTGATTGCAGCGGAGGCAAGCACTAACACTAGCTAGCGTTATGGCCTTTTGAATGAGTGCTGGCGTTGAGCGAGGAGATCGTTTCCCCGCCCGAGGGATGGGACGCCCACGTTGTGATGATCGGCAAATGCTCAATGGCATCCTCTGGATCCTACGCTCGGGCGCAAAATGGCGTGGCTTACGCGATCACTATGGTCCTGGAAAATGGTCTGCCAGGGCTGCTAACAAGTGCGATGACGGTACCTTCGAATCCCTCCTGGCGCCCGCTGCATCTGAAGCTGCGTCAGGATTGTTATGTAGACCTGGACACCTGGATGATCGATGCCAGTACGATCCCCGTGCCTCACGAGCCCTCATGGTAGGCAGAAAAAGCCTACCCAGACGAACCGCTAGATCATGCGCTAGGCAGTAACTGTGACGGACTAGGTACCGCTCCATCTGCTCTGGTAAGTCTATAGGTATCCGCTGACCTCAAGGTTTTGCCCGGGCAGCAGGCCGACTCGCAGCGCGCTTCTTTCCCTGCTCGAAAATGTGTGGTGGCGAGGTACCAAAGATAGGCCATGCGAATGCTGCCGACGTGTCTTGGTCAACGCGGGATTTGATAGCGAAGCGCTTCGGCATCATTGGGACTGCGTGGGTATTAATCTGTCGTTGCCCAACGCAAGAGGCGTCGTAAGCCTCGTTTCAATCAATTCATGTACCACCAGCGCAATGCGGTCGAACGCCTACTCAGCCAGCCAACGGAAAAACGCAGCCTCTCCACTCGGTTCGAGAAGCCGGCTAGCAGCTTCAAGGCAATGGTCACTCTGGCCTGTATGGACTGCTACTGGCACACCGACTTTTCGAAAAAAGCTTGGGTTCTTTGAGTCAAGCATCGACTTGACGGGGCGTCGTTACCCAACTTGACAAGAGCCAGTTCAGAATTGCGGTTCTGCCTACTCCGGAGCCGGCGAGGCTTAGTCTCATGCTGCGCTCAAAGCGATGAATCCATAGTCCGTTTGCGTCAAGGCCGAAGCGATCAGCGCGCCGGTCGCCTTGAGCTGCTCCGCTAATTCGCGGTGCGATACATGAAGCGTCCAGTCCGTGGCCGCATCCATCGGTGGGTTGGTCATCACCTGCTCGGTCGCTGCCAAAAAATCTTGACCGTAAGGTCGGTAGGCGGTGAAGCCATCGCCTTTGAGTGCCGATGTGCGAATGCCTAAGGCTGCGCAAATCGCCGCCTTCTGACCTATTTCATCCCGATCAGCCTGTCGTGACCGCTCGATGAGCGTAATCAGCTCCACGTCCTGCAAACGCCCACCATGAATCAACGTCGGCCCCTGTTCCCAGGCATGCGGCGGACAATCTTTCATATGGGGCCTCAAGGGAAGATGCGGATTAATCTCCATTGGATAGATACGGCAGACCAGGGGTCGCTCGTCATAAATCGAGCAGCGGTTGTCGGCATCTAGTCGCATGCAACGCCCTGGGTTATAGGCGGCGAAGGTAATAGCGACATAGGCGCGTGTCTCCCCGCACCACACCGGAAGAGAGCGCTGCTCGGCATGCTCGCGCTGCACCTGCGAGATCCCTTGACCGTCCTCGAGAAACGCTTCGACCAGGACGAGCAACTCACCCCGTTGCTGAACCCATCGGATCGCCTCGCTCAACGTTAGCGGGATATGGTGCGAGGTGCAGCATTTGCCGCATCCTACGCAAGAAAAGTGAGTGGACATCAGCGTAGCCTCTGGTGTGCAGGGAGATTAATGATCGGCAGAAAAATGTCGCCTTCGGTCTGGAGTGTGATCCATAGCAAGTCTTGCGCCAGCTGAGCTCGGCGCGAAGGGCCATGCGGCTTCGCTAACTAAAAGTACGACTCTTCAGCCAAACTCCAGGCTGGTAGGTAAAGCTGAGCGCAGCGAAGCCAAGCCCAACTTTTCCAGCGCCGACCTCCTGTGTTGGGCTTCGACGATAGAAGGCTTCCGGTCCAACGTGTGCCTGGTAGCTCCCTGCCGGACCTCCCTCATCTACTTCTGCCTATGTGGCGCTCCAAAAGTGGAAAAGGCCATGCCGTTTTCCACGCTACGGCGCCTTGCGCCAGGCCGGCATGGGTCTTGCTCCAGCCTGGATAATGTCAATTGTCCGTCGCGAGTCCTAGCCGATGCCTGCGCAAGCCCTTTCTTCCTCTGTCTCCACAGACGCTGTCGTGGAGGCTTCCGCCCCGGCGCAGGCCCGTGAAGCCCTGGGGCAGATGTCGCGCCAGCTGAGCGAATCCTTCCAGTTGCTCGAAGCCCGGATGAATTCGCTGCAGGGCGAACTGGAGTGGGTATCCGCCCAGCGCCTGCAGGAGCTGGCGGAAAAGGAGCGCCTGGCCAGCCGGCTGCAGAATCTGCTCGATGTGCTGCCCGCCGGCATCGTGGTGGTGGATGGCGCCGGGCGCGTGCGCGACGCCAACCCCGTGGCGGAGGCCCTGCTCGGCGAACCCTTGGCCGGCGAGCTGTGGCGAACGGTGATCGCAAGGGCCTTTGCGCCGCGTCATGACGACGGCCACGAGGTGTCCCTGCGCGACGGCCGACGCCTGTCCATCGCCATCCGCTCCCTGAATGGCGAGCCGGGGCAATTGGTGCTGCTCAACGACCTTACCGAAACCCGCCATCTGCAAGGCGAACTGGCACGGCATGAACGGCTTTCGGCACTGGGTCGGACCATGGCCTCGCTGGCGCATCAGATCCGTACGCCGCTGACCGCGGCGCTACTCTATGCCAGCCATCTGGAGGAGGGTGGTCTGGCGCTGGCGCAACAGCAGCGTTTCGCCAGCCGTCTCAAGGAGCGGCTGCACGAACTGGAAAATCAGGTCCGCGACATGCTGGTATTCGCTCGCGGCGAATTGCCCCTGGCGGATCGACTGACGCCCGCCGCGCTGTTCGCTGCCCTGCGCGAAGCCGCGAACCCGCATCTCGGCGACTGCCCCGTGCGCTGGCAGCTCGATGCCCAGGGCGGGCTGCTCGCCTGCAACCGTGACATGCTGGTGGGTGCTGCCCTGAACCTTATCCACAACGCCCTGCAGGCCATGGCCGGCAGCGGTGGCTCAGCGCGACTCAAGGTGCATCTCCATCGTCGTGACGGGGAGTTGCGCCTGGCGATCAGCGACAGCGGTCCCGGCATTCCACTGGCGGTCCAGCAGCGCCTGGGCGAACCCTTTCTCAGCACCAAGACCACCGGCACCGGCCTCGGCCTGCCGGTCGCCCTGGCGATGGCCAAGGCCCATGGCGGTCGGCTGACCGTGCGCTCCCGGTTGGGCCGTGGCACGGTGGTGACCTTCATCCTGCCGCTGCTGGCGCGCGAGGAGACCTCGGCATGACCCTGCCCATCCTGCTGGTGGAAGACGATCGTGCCCTGCTCGAAGCTCTGGCCGATACCCTGGAGCTCGGCGGCTACCGCTATCGCGCCGTGGATAGCGGCGAGGCGGCGCTGCTGGCGCTGGCCGAGGAGCCCTTTGGCCTGGTGATCAGCGACGTCAACATGCCGGGTATCGACGGGCATCAATTGCTGGCCAGCATCCGACTGCGCGATCCGGCGTTGCCGGTGCTGCTGATGACCGCCTTTGGCAGTATCGAGCGCGCCGTCGAGGCCATGCGCGGCGGGGCGGCGGATTATCTGGTCAAGCCCTTCGAGCCGCGCCTGCTGCTGGAGACCCTGGCGCGCTGCTGCCCCCAGGGCCGGCGAGCGCCCGGTGCTCGGCAGCCGGTGGCGGCTGATCCCCAGAGTCGGCAACTGCTGGAGCTGGCCAGCCGGGTGGCCCGGAGCGAGGCCACGGTGCTCATCACCGGCGAGTCGGGCACCGGCAAGGAGGTGCTGGCGCGCTTCATCCATGACCAGTCGGCGCGGGCGGACGGTCCCTTCGTGGCGGTTAATTGCGCGGCCATTCCCGATCACCTGCTCGAGGCCATTCTCTTCGGGCACGAAAAGGGCGCCTTCACCGGTGCCATCGCCGCCCAGCCCGGCAAGTTCGAACTGGCCCAGGGCGGTACCCTGCTCCTGGACGAGATTTCCGAGATGCCGCTGGGATTGCAGGCCAAGCTGCTACGGGTCTTGCAGGAGCGCGAGGTGGAGCGGGTCGGCGCGCGCAAGCCGCTGGCACTGGACATCCGCGTGGTGGCCACCAGCAACCGCAAGCTGGCGGAGGAGGTGGCCGCCGGGCGCTTCCGTGAAGACCTCTTCTATCGCCTGTCGGTGTTTCCGCTGGCCTGGCTGCCACTGCGCCAGCGACCAGCCGATATCGTGCCCCTGGCCGAACGACTGCTGACGGTCCAGGCCGCGCGGATGAACCGGCCGGTACCCGTCCTGAGCCCGGCCGCACGCCAGGCCCTGGCCGAGCATCCCTGGCCGGGCAACGTGCGCGAACTGGACAACGCGGTGCAGCGGGCGCTGATCCTGCAACCGGGCCACCAGCTGCAGGCCGAGGACTTCGGGCTGCACTGGCTGGCGACCGGGGGCTCCCTGACGCCTGCAACAGCGCCTGTGCCCGCGACAGGCCTGGGCGATGAAGCGCGCCCACTGGATGCCGATCTGCGCGAGCGGGAATTCCAGGTGATCCTCGATACCCTCAGGGCCGAGCGTGGTCGGCGCAAGGAGACCGCCGAGCGCCTGGGCATCAGTGCCCGTACCCTCAGGTACAAGCTTGCGCAGATGCGCGATGCTGGGCTGGACGTGGACCAGGAATTGCTCGCCGGTTGATGAGCGAGCAAGTCGATAGCCGGCTATCTACCTAGAGGGAACCAACCGTCTAAGGCGCTGTTCTAGAGAAAGGATCGCGACTGCGGCGTGGGGTCGCAGAGGATGCATGCCCCCGCCGTCCCGGACCCCGTCCGGCCGCTTTGCTTTCTTCTCCTAGGCGCTGCCTTTGCTGAAAACGGTTTCACGGACGGTGTTTGCCGTTTTCGCCGCGGGTGGCGCGCCTGCCAGCACGAGGACGCTTGCCATGGGTTCCACCGCACCTTCCAGCTCCAACGCCGACCAGCTTGTCATCAATACCATCCGTACCCTGTCCATGGACGCGGTGCAAAAGGCCAACTCCGGCCACCCCGGTACGCCGATGGCCCTGGCCCCGGTCGGCCACACGCTGTGGAGCCGCTTCCTCCGCTATCACCCCGAGCATCCGGACTGGCCCAACCGCGACCGCTTCGTGCTGTCGGTCGGCCATGCCTCCATGCTGCTCTATTCGTTGCTGCATCTCGCGGGCGTCAAGGAGATCGACGAGCACGGCACCGCGACCGGCAAGGAAGCGGTCAGCCTCGACGACATCAAGCAGTTCCGCCAGCTGGACTCCAAGACCCCGGGCCATCCCGAGTACCGCATGACCACCGGCATCGAGACCACCACCGGTCCGCTGGGGCAGGGCTGCGGCAACAGCGTGGGCATGGCGCTGGCGCAGAAGTGGCTGGCCGCACGCTTCAACCAGCCGGGCGTGACCCTGTTCGACTATGACGTCTACGTGCTCTGCGGCGATGGCGACATGATGGAAGGCGTCACCGGCGAGGCGGCCTCCATGGCCGGTCACCTGGGTCTGGACAACCTCTGCTGGATCTACGACAACAACACCATCAGCATCGAAGGCCACACCGAGCTGGCCTTCAGTGAAGACGTGGCCGAACGCTTCCGCGGCTATGGCTGGCACACCCTGCACGTGAAGGATGCCAATGACGCCGAGGCCCTGGCCGCCGCCCTGCATCGCTTCAAGGGCAACACCGGCAAACCGACCCTGATCGTGGTCGACAGCCTCATCGGCTACGGTGCTCCCAACAAGCAGAACACCGCGGCGGCCCACGGCGAGCCCCTGGGGGCGGACGAGATCAAGCTGGCGAAGAAGGCTTATGGCTGGCCCGAGGATGCCGACTTCCTGGTGCCCGACGACGCCCGTCACCACCTGCGCGATGCCCTGCTGGAACGGGCCAGCGGTCTTTACGAAGATTGGAACCGTGCCTTCGATCGCCTGCGTCAGGACGATCCGACCCGCGCCGATGAACTCCAGCGCATGCGCGCCGGTGAGATGCCGGAAGGGTGGGACGCCAGGCTGCCCAGCTTCGATACCGATGCCAAGGGCGTGGCCTCCCGCGAGTCCGGTGGCAAGGCGCTCAATGCCTTTGCCCAGAATATTCCCTGGCTGGTCGGCGGCGCGGCGGACCTGGCGCCGTCCACCAAGACCAATCTCAAGTTCGATGGCGCGGGCAGCTTCTCCGCCCGTGAGCCGTCCGGGCGCAACATGCACTTCGGCATTCGCGAGCACGCCATGGGCTCCATCGCCAATGGCATGGCGCTCTGCTACCTGCGCAGCTTCACCGCCACCTTCCTGGTGTTCAGCGACTACATGAAGCCGCCGATCCGCCTGGCGTCCATCATGGAATTGCCGGTGGTGTTCGTCTTCACCCACGATTCCATCGGCGTCGGCGAAGACGGCCCTACCCACCAGCCCATCGAACACCTGGCGCAACTCCGTGCAACCCCAGGCTTGTTGACCCTGCGTCCGGGTGATGCCAACGAAGCGGTGCAGGCCTGGAAGATCGCCCTGCAGCAGACCAATCGGCCTTCGTGCATGGTGCTGTCGCGCCAGCCGCTGCCGACCTTGGATCGCAGCAAGTACGCCAGCGCCGAAGGCGTGGCCCAGGGTGCCTATGTGGTAGCCGATGCCGAGGGTGGCACGCCCCAGGTCATCATCATGGCTACCGGCAGCGAGCTGGGTCTGGCGATGCAGGCCTATGAGCAGCTCAGCGGCGAGGGTGTGAAGGCGCGGGTTGTCTCCATGCCCTGCTGGGAACTTTTCGAGGAGCAGGACGAGGCCTACAAGCAGTCGGTGCTGCCGGACGAGGTCCTGGGCCGCGTTGCCATCGAGCAGGCCGGCCCCCTGGGTTGGGAGCGCTACATCGGTCGCAAGGGTGCCTCGGTCACCATGAGCACCTTTGGTGCCTCAGCGCCCATCGGCAAGCTGCAGGCGAAATATGGCTACACCGTGGAAAACGTGGTCAAGCTGGCCAAGGAGCAGGCGCAACGCAAAGGGAGCGCCACATGAGCAATCCACTCAAACAGCTGACGGAGCAGGGCCAGGCGGTCTGGCTCGACTTCGTCAGCCGCGAATTCCTCGCCAAGGGTGAGCTGCAAAAGCTGATCGAGCGTGACGGCCTCACCGGTGTCACCTCCAACCCTTCGATCTTCGAGAAGGCCATGGGCCACGGCAGTGACTACGATGCCAGCCTCGAGGCCTTTCTGAAAAAGGCCGATGCCGAGCCGGTGGACGTCTACGAGCATCTGGCCATCGAGGACATCCAGCAGGCGGCCGACATCCTGCGGCCGGTCTATGACCGACTCGAAGGGCGCGATGGTTATGTGAGCCTGGAAGTTTCGCCCTATCTGGCGCTGGATACCCGTGCCACCCTGGAGGAGGCGCGCCGCCTCTGGCAGGCAGTGGATCGGCCCAACCTCATGGTCAAGGTGCCCGGTACGCCCGAAGGGGCGGTGGCCATCCGCACATTGATCGAGGAGGGGATCAACGTCAACGTGACCCTGCTGTTCGATCGGAGTGCCTACATGGCCGTGGCGGAGGCCTATATCGCGGGCCTGGAAGCACGGTTGCACCAAGGCAAGGACATTAGTCGGCTCGCCAGTGTCGCCAGCTTCTTCATCAGCCGGGTCGACGGCGTGCTGGACAAGTTGATCGACGAGCGCAAGGGCAACGATGGCGAACTGGCCGAGTTGCGCGGCAAGGTCGCCATCGCCAATGCCAAGCTGGCCTACCAGGACTATCTACGGTTGATTCAGTCGCCGCGCTGGAAGGTGCTGGAAGCCAAGGGCGCTCATCCGCAGCGACTGCTGTGGGCGTCTACCGGCTCCAAGGATCCCGCCTATCCCGATACGCTGTATGTCGATCAGCTGATCGGTCCCGATACCGTCAACACCATGCCGCCCAAGACCATGGACGCCTTCCGCGACCATGGCACGGCAGCCCCCATGCTGAGCACCGACATCGAAGCCGCGCAGCGTGTCGTGGATGCCACTGTCCGTTTCGGCCTGGATCTCGATGGCGTGGCCAGGCGGCTGGTCAAGGACGGCGCCCGGCAATTCGAAGATGCCGCCGATGCGCTCCTGGGTGCGGTTGGCCAGAAGCGCCTCGATTTTCTCGGCGAACGCCTGAATGCCGCGGACTATCGTCTGCCACAGGATCTGCATGAAGCCGTCGAGGCCCGGCTGGAAGAGGCGCGGCGTGAAGGCTGGTCGCGCCGGCTCTGGCAGGGCGACGCCTCGCTCTGGACCGGTCGTGACGAAGACCAGTGGGTCGGTTGGCTGGCCGCGGCCCAGGGTCGTCAGGCTGATCCCCAGGCGCTGGAAGCCCTGGCTGAAGCGGCGCGCCAAGAGGGCCTGGATACCGTGGTGCTGCTGGGCATGGGCGGTTCGAGCCTGGGTCCGGAAGTCCTGTCCAACACCCTGGGTACCGCCAAAGGCGGACTTACGCTCAAGGTACTGGATTCCACCGATCCGGCGCAGATCGCTGCACTGGAGGAACAAATGGACCTGCACAGGACGCTGTTCCTGGTATCGAGCAAATCCGGCTCGACCCTGGAGCCGGAAATCCTGCGGGCCTACTTTCACAAGGCCGTCGAGCAGGTGCTGGGTGCGGAAGAGGCCCGGCGGCGCTTCGTCGCCATCACCGATCCGGGTTCCAAGCTCGAAGCCAGTGCCACGGCCGAGGGCTATCGCGCCATCTTCCAGGGCGACCCCCACATCGGTGGACGCTATTCGGTGCTGTCAGTGTTCGGCATGGTGCCCCTGGCGCTGCTTGGCCATTCGGTGGCCGACTTCTTCCAGGTGACCCAGCCCATGGTGCTGGCCTGCAGCCCCAGTGCGCCGCCGGCCATCAATCCCGGCATCCGCCTGGGCGTGGTCCTGGGCGAGGCGGTGCGCGCCGGACGCGACAAGGTCACGCTGATCGCGTCACCAGGTGTCGCCAGTCTGGGCGCCTGGCTGGAGCAGCTGCTCGCCGAGAGCACCGGCAAGCAGGGCAAGGGCATCATCCCGGTAGACCTTGAGCCCCTCGGAGAGCCAGCCGTCTACGGTAGGGACCGGGTGTTCGTCAGCCTGGTGCTGGCCGGCGAGGAAGACGCCGAGCGCGACGGTCGCCTGCAGGCCCTGGCCACGGCCGGGCATCCGGTGGTGGACATCCGCCTCGCCCGTGCCGAACTGATCGGCCAGGAATTCTTCCGCTGGGAGGTGGCGACCGAGGTGGCCGGTGCCGTCATCGGCATCAATCCCTTTGATCAGCCGGACGTGGAAGCCAGCAAGATCAAGACCCGTGCCCTTACCGATGGCTACGAGCGCGAGGGTCGTCTGGCCGGCGACGAGCCGCTGCTGGAGGAGGGCACGCTGACGCTGTTCGGCGATGCCGACCTGCAGGGGCAGGACACCGCCCGCGCGGCGATCAAGGCGCACCTGGCACGCTTGCAGCCTGGCGATTATCTCGCCGTGCTGGCCTATCTCGAGCGCAACGCCGTGCACGAGGAGGCCTTGGGCGCCATGCGTGATAGCATTCGCGACAGCAAGCGCGTAGCGACCGTCGGCGGCTTCGGCCCCCGTTTCCTACACTCCACCGGACAGGCCTACAAGGGCGGTCCCAACTCGGGTGTGTTCATCCAGATTACCGCCGATGCCCAGAACGACCTGCAGATTCCAGGGCGGAGTCTGAGCTTTGGTGTCGTCGAGGCCGCCCAGGCCAAAGGCGACCTCGAGGTGCTGGCCGAACGGGGACGGCGCTATCTGCGCGTGCATATCAAGGGCGGCGACATCGACGCCGGCCTGCAACAAATCGTCGAACTGGTCGAGGCGGCGGTCGCCTGACCTCAAGGAGTCATCAGCATGCAATTGGGAATCATCGGACTGGGCCGCATGGGCGGCAACATCGCACGGCGTTTGATGAAGCATGGGCATGAAGTCGCGGTCTACGACCGCAGTGCCGAAACCGTAGCCGGCCTCGGCAAGGAAGGCGCCATCACCGCTGACAGCCTGGATGGCGTCATTGCCGCCCTGGCACAGCCGCGGGCCATCTGGGTCATGCTGCCGGCGGGTGCGCCGACCGAACAGACCATCGCCGAGCTGGCCGACCGCCTGGCTCCCGGTGACGTCATCATCGATGGCGGCAACACCTACTACAAGGACGACATCCGTCGCGCCAAGACCCTGGCCGAGAAGGGCATCGACTATGTCGACGTCGGCACCTCCGGCGGTGTCTGGGGCCTGGAGCGTGGCTACTGCATGATGATCGGCGGCAAGTCCGAGGCCGTGGAGCGCCTGGAGCCCATCTTCGAAGCCCTGGCCCCCGGCTACGGCAGCATCGAGCGTACCCGCGGCCGCAATGCCCCGGACGAACGTGCCGAGCGTGGCTTCATCTTCACCGGTCCGGCCGGCTCGGGTCATTTCGTCAAGATGGTGCACAACGGCATCGAGTACGGCCTGATGCAGGCCTACGCCGAAGGCTTCGACATCCTCAAGATGAAGAACAGCGACAAGCTGCCGGAAGACGAGCGCTTCGACCTGGACCTGGCCGACATCGCCGAAGTCTGGCGCCGTGGCAGCGTGGTGTCTTCCTGGCTGCTGGACCTGACCGCCCAGGCCCTGGCCGGCGACGTTGAACTGGAGAAGTTCTCCGGTTCGGTAGCCGACAGCGGCGAAGGCCGCTGGACCATCGAGGCGGCCATCGAGGAAGCGGTGCCGGTCAATGTCCTGTCCGCCGCCCTCTATGCGCGCTTCCGTTCCCGCCAGCAAGCCACCTACGCCGACAAGCTGCTGTCGGCCATGCGCTTCGGCTTTGGCGGCCACGTCGAAATCCCGCAATAAAACCCCGGCCGTTCCCCTGTGGAGCGGCCACGGGCCGCGTCCCGGGGGACGGCATCAGCCGCCCTCGTGGATAAGGCCCTGTCATGACCGATTCTCCTGCCGTTACTCCCAGCACCGCCGCCCAGGAGCGCCGCTCCTGCACCAAGGCGCCCACCGCGCCGCCAGCCACGCTCTTTCTGTTCGGCGCCAATGGCGATCTGGTCAAACGACTGCTGATCCCCTCGCTGTACAACCTCCTGCGTGACGGTCTGCTCGACGACCGTACCCAGATCATCGGTGTCGACCACAACCCCAACACCGACGAAGGTTTCGCCGACCGGCTGGAAGCCTTCATCCGCGATCAGGCCGAAGCCAAGGGCAAGTCCCGGGACGAGGCGCTGGATGCCGATCTGTGGGGCCAGCTGCGCGGGCGCATCCACTATCTGCAGGGTGACTTCCTCGAAGATGCCACCTATCAGGCGGTAAGCGAGCGCATCGCCCAGGCCGACACCGACAACGCGGTCTTCTACCTGGCCACCGCCGCCCGCTTCTTTGGCGACGTGGCCGAGCGCCTCGGCAAGGCCGGGCTGCTGGAGGAGCGTGAAGACGCCTATCGCCGACTGGTGGTGGAAAAGCCCTTTGGTGCCGACCTGGCCAGTGCCCAGGCGCTTAACCAGCGCCTGCTGGCGAACATGGAAGAAAAGCAGATCTATCGGATCGACCATTACCTGGGCAAGGAGACGGTGCAGAACATCCTGGTCAGCCGTTTTTCCAATGCGCTGTTCGAGTCGTTCTGGAACAATCACTACATCGACCATGTGCAGATCACCGCGGCCGAGACCGTGGGCGTGGAGTCGCGCGGCGATTTCTACGAGAAGACCGGCACCCTGAGGGACATGGTGCCCAACCACCTGTTCCAGCTGCTGGCCATGGTCGCCATGGAGCCGCCGGCATCCTTCAATGCCACCTCGGTGCGTGACGAGAAGGCCAAGGTGGTCGGCGCCATCCGTCCCCAGACCCCCGAAGAGGCCCTGGCCAATTCGGTACGTGGCCAGTACACCGCCGGGACGATGAACGACAAGCCCGTCAAAGGCTATCGCGAGGAAGAGCGGGTCGATCCGCAGAGCCAGACCGAGACCTATGTGGCACTCAAGCTGTTCGTCGACAACTGGCGCTGGGCCGGGGTGCCCTTCTACCTGCGCACCGGCAAGCGCCTGACCGCGCGCGATACCGAGATCGCCATCTGCTTCAAGCACGCGCCCTATGCGCAATTCCGCGATACCAAGATCGACCGGATGCGGCCCAATTACCTGATCATCCAGATCCAGCCCGACGAAGGCATGTGGTTCGACTTCCACGCCAAGCGCCCGGGACCGCTGGTGGAGCTGGAGAACATCCGCATGGGCTTCGCCTACAGCGACTTCTTCGAGATGCAGCCCTCCACCGGCTACGAAACCCTGATCTACGATTCCCTGATCGGCGACCAGACCCTGTTCCAGCGCGCCGACAACATCGAGAACGGCTGGCGCGCCGTGCAACCCATCCTCGACGCCTGGCAACAGGGCGGCGCGGTGGAAAGCTACGCCGCGGGCAGTGCCGGTCCCGCCGGTGCCGATGAACTCCTGCAGAAGGACGGCCGCTCATGGCATCCGCTGACCTGATCCCCATCGACCTGCTGGTGTCGGATATCGACGGCACCCTGGTGCGTGACGACAAGAGCCTGAGCGAGGCGGTGATCGCCGCCGTCAAACGGCTACAGGCGGCCGGCAAGGCCATCACCCTGGTCAGCAGCCGCCCGCCGCGGGCGCTGCTGCCGCTGGTACGGCAACTGGGCATTCATCAGGCGGTGGCCGGTTTCAATGGCGGCAATCTGGTGGAGGCGGACGGTACCCTGATCCGCGCCCATCGCCTGGCGGAGCAGGTCACCCGTCAGGTGCTGGACCGCCTGGACCGTGAAGCCTTCGAGATCTGGCTGTTCGCCGACGACCTCTGGCTGACGCGCGATGGACAGGGCGCCTACGTTCCGCGTGAGACTCGGGCGCTGGGGTATGGGCCGACCGTGGTGGACTCCTTCGAACCCTACCTGGATCGCGTCGACAAGATCGTTGCCGCCGGTAGCGATCACGCCGGCCTCGAAGCCCTGGAGGGTGAGCTGGGCGAGCGGCTGGGGGAGGGCGCCACGGTGCTGCGCTCCCAGCTCTACTACCTAGACATCACTCATCCCAAGGCCAACAAAGGCGATGCCCTCATCGAACTGGCCCAGGCTGCGGGCGTACCGGTGGCGCGCACCGCGGCCATCGGCGATGGCAGCAACGACGTGCCCATGTTCCGCCAGGCCGGTCTGGCCATCGCCATGGGGCAGGCCGGGGCGGCGGTGCGGGAGGCGGCCGACCGGGTAACGGCCAGCAACCAGGAAGACGGCCTGGCCCAGGCTATCGATCGGTGGATCCTGGAGAGCTGATGGCAGGTGGGCGATGTTGGGCTTCGCTGCGCTCAACCCAACCTACAGGACGTGTAGGTTGGGTTACGGCGGCTCCATCGCCGAAGCCCGACATGGCCTACCTTCGCATCAGATGGAAAAGGCTGCGCCGTTTTCCACGCTACGCTCTGATGGGTGATGTCGGGCTTCGCTGCGCTCAATCCAACCTACAAGACGCGTAGGTTGGGTTAAGGCGGCTCCATCGCCGAAGCCCAACATGGCTCGCTCTCGCACCAGGTGGAAAAGGCTGCGCCGTTTTCCACCCTACGCGGGGTCAGGCGGGCGTCCCTCTCCTCCGGCCTACCCCTCGTTCTCCTCCCGATACCCCCGCACATGCTCCACCAGCGCCCGCAGCTTGGGCGCCAGGTTGTGGCGGTTCGGATAGTAGAGGTAGAAGCCGGGAAAGGGCGGCAGATAGTCTTCCAGCACCCGCTCCAGTTCACCCCGCGCCAGATAGGGGCGGAAGGTGTCCTCCATGCCAAAGGTGATGCCGCCTCCGGCCAGGGCGGTGCGCACCATCAGCAGCATGTCATTGGTGGTGATCCGTGGCGCGACGGTCACATCGAAGGCGCGACCGTTCTCGCTGAATTCCCAGCGCCAGGGCGCCACTTCCGGGGCCGGGCGCCAGCCGATGCAGCGATGATCCGCCAGTTCGCGCGGGTGCCGGGGTCGGCCATGACGGGTGAAATAGCCTGGGGTCGCCACCGCCACCTCGCGCTGCGGTCCGGTCACCGGAATGGCGATCATGTCCTGCTCGATCACCTCGCCCAGCCGTACGCCGGCATCGAAACCACGCGCGACGATATCGAATTCCTCGTCGGTGACAGTGATGTCCAGGGTCACCTCCGGATAGGCCTCGACGAAGCTGGCCAGCAGCGGTCCATCGAGAAAGCGCTCGGCGATGGACGTGACCGCGACCCGTAACAACCCTCGCGGCGGGCCGGCGTGGCTGGCGTCTTCCAGGGCGCCCAGCAGACCGGCCAGGGGGCCGGCAATTTTCCGTTGCAAGCGTTCGCCAGCCTCCGTCAGGCGCACGCTGCGGGTGGTGCGCTGCACCAGCGAACTGCCCAGTTCGTCTTCCAGACGGCGGATGGCCTGGCTCACCGCGGAGCGGCTGACGCCCAGGCGATCAGCCGCCACGCGGAAATTGTCGGCGGTGGCCACCACGACGAAGACCTTGAGCAGATTCAGATCGGTGTGCATTGGTAAGTCCGGCTAACCATGGCAGTCAAGATCATGGGAATTATCACGACAATGAGCCTTCGCTAAGGTAGTGGCAAGCCTGGAAGGGCACGCAGCCGACCAGCAGGTCGTCCAGGCAAACCACTCCCTTCAAGAGGAACACTACATGGCTATCGACAAGGTCGTACTCATCACCGGCGCCTCCAGTGGCATAGGCGCGGGCATCGCCCGCGAACTGGGCGCGGCCGGCTGCAAGCTGTTGCTCGGCGCACGCCGCAGCGAACGGCTGGAGGCCCTGGCGGCCGAGATCAACGCCGCGGGTGGCGAGGCCGCCTGCCGCCGGCTGGACGTCACCGACAGCGCCGACGTGGCCACCTTCGCCCAGGCGGCTCGCGAGCGCTGGGGGCGGGTGGACGTCATCGTCAACAACGCCGGGATCATGCCGCTGTCGCCCATGGCCTCGCTCAAGACCGAAGAGTGGATGCAGATGGTCGACGTCAACATCAAGGGCGTGCTCAACGGCATCGCCGCGGTGCTGCCGGAATTCACCGCTCGTGGCGCCGGGCACATCATCAACCTGGGCTCCATCGGTGCGCTGTCGGTGGTGCCCACGGCGGCGGTCTATTGCGCCACCAAGCACGCGGTGCGGGCGATCTCCGAGGGACTGCGCCAAGAGCGCGACGATCTGCGGGTCACCTGCATCCACCCGGGTGTGGTGGAAAGCGAATTGGCTTCCACCATCACCGATCCCGCGGCGCGGGCGATGATGGACGACTATCGCGCCATTGCCCTGCAACCCGACGCCATCGGCCGCGCGGTACGCTACGCCCTCGAGCAGCCGGACGACGTGGACGTCAACGAGATCGTCGTCCGCCCGACCCGCAGCGCCAACTAGACGGTCTCGGCCAGGGCTTCGAGAAAGCGCTCCAGCACCAGATTCGGTCGCCGGCCCTTGCGGGTAACGGCGGCCAGGGTGGTGTCGAAGTGGAAGCGCTCGGGATTCAGGGCGCGCAACTGACCCTGGGTCACCCAGGGTTGGGCGACGTGGTCGGGCAGGTAGCCGATGTAGCAGCCGGTGAGGATGAGAAAGGCCACGCCTTCGCGATCCGAGGCGCGTGCCGTGCAGTTCAGCGCGGCATGGCGCTCGTGGCCGTCCTGGTTGAGGAGGTGATTGGGACCGACGGCGTCCTGAGCGGCCAGGAGGCCGTCGTCCAGCGCCGCGTCGGCCACCTCGAACAGTGGATGGCTGCGGCTGCAATAGAGCAGGGCGCGCTCTTCGTAGAGTGGCAGGTAGTCCAGCCCGGCCAGGGCATTGATCAGCGGCAGCACGCCCAGGTGCAGGTGGCCGTCGAGCACGCCGGTCTCGATCTCGCCGGGCAGGGTCATGCCGATGTTGACCACCACGCCCGGCGCGGCGCGCTTGAGCGCGGCCAGGGCATGGGTGATGCGCATGCGCGGCTGGGTCACCAGGTTGTTGATGATGCCCAGGTTCAGCTCGCCACGCAGGTGCTGGTGCAGCTGGTTGACCTCGCTGCGAAAGCCTTCCAGGGCGGCGAACAGCGACTGGCTGGCCTTGAGTACCTCGCGGCCTTCGTCGGTCAGGGAGAAGCCGGCGCGCCCGCGCTGGCAGAGGCGCATGCCGAGGCGTTTTTCCAGGTCGTTCATGTGCAGGCTGATGGCCGAGCGGGTGATGCCCAGCCGGCCTTCGGCGGCGGTGAAGCTGCCGCATTCCACCACCGTCTTGAACAGCCGCAGCAGGCGGATCTCGAAATCGCCGACCTGGGCGAGCAGGGCCTTGCGCGTCGTCTTCATGGCTGCCACCGCAAATGCGGGACAGCATAAGGCGCCGTCGGGAGCGGCGCCAGCGACCGGTTTCAGGCGCCGATCAGGACCCGGCTGCGCTGCCGGGTGACCTGCTTGACCACCCAGACCGCGGCGATGCAGCAGAGCAGGGTGATCAGCGTCAGGCACAGGCGGGTGCCCAGGTACTGGGCGAAGTTCTGCTCACCCAGCAGGCGACCCAGCACGCGATAGGCGCCGGCGAGATAGCCGTGCAGGAAGTAGATGGCGAAGCTGTAGGCGCCCAGCAGGGCCATGCCCTTGGTCAGGCGGCTCTCGGCGTATCCCGGTGCCTTGACCTTCTGGCTGAAGACAGCGAACAGCAACAGGCACAGTGCCAGTTTCTGCAGCCCGTAGAAGGCACTGTCGAGCACTGCCGCGCCACTCATCAGCACCAGGGCCGCCAGCAGCCAGTAACGCGCCTGGGGCCGTTGCAGTCGCTCGCGCTGTTCGCAGGCCAGCATGCCGCAGAGGTAGATCGGCAGGAAATGCAGTGCCGCCAGCAGCGGATCGGCGTCATTGGCCGGGCGATCGGATACCAGGAAATACAGCAGGCCGACCATGGTCGCCGCCGGTAGCAGGCCACGCTTGACGATCCACTCCAGGGCCGGCGCGAGCAGGAAGATCAGCGTCAGCGCCGGAATGAACCACAGCGGACCCAGGTGGGCGCCAGTGGCCAGCAGCAGGGCGGTCTGGGCGAAGGGCGGCCAGTCATGGAAGGCGTTCATGTCGATCCACTCGTGTTCCTGCTTGAGTCCGGAGACATAGAGCAGCACGGCGGGGATCGAGATCAGCAAATAGGGGAGGATGACGTTCTGCAGCTTCTTGCCCAGATAGACCTGGTAGCTGTATTTGCCGAGGTTGTAGCGAAAGAAGAAGCCCGAGAGGGCGACGAAGATGCAGGTGGTTTCCAGCGACAGCAGATTCAGGGCGATCTGCTGGTGCTCGGTGGTCTGGTAGCTGCCCACGGTCATGTGGTGAAAAACGATGAGAACGGCCGCCAGGCCGCGGATCCAGTTGAGCTGAATCAGCATGGGAGAGGTTTCCTTGAGGAATAGCTGAACCGCGCGCTCTGCCTCGGGAGAGGGGCACGGGTTGGCAAAAGCGGAAAGTGGGCTACGCGGCAGAGACGGCGGACAGGCTACCGCGCCCGGCTGGACTACGCGCCGGGAAGAGAGGTGAGGCGAGGGTGCCTCGGCGCCACGGGACTACGGTGGCAGGCGGCCAGCTTAAAGTGTTTCAAGCAAGTTACTGATTACTAATCAAATTCGTTGGTTTCAAGATGTTTCAGTGGTGCCAAGTTGGCATGGATAATCGTGTTTAGAAAGGGGCTTTCAGGCGATTCATGACCGGATGAGGTGAAGTCGTTCTCCCTCGCCAATCGTTCTCGACCGCCGTTTAAAACGGCATGTTGGGTAAGGATTTAGATGCCTATGTGCGAGAAAAAAACCATTTAACTCACGCAAGACTGGGCGCACTCTGCAGGCTCACCGTCACCGCCCGAGGCCCTGTTATGAACCAGCCGCTGACCGTTTCCCCACCTGTCGCCGCCCAGCTCAACCTGCGTGCCCACTGGATGCCCTTCACCGCCAATCGCGCCTTCCAGAAGGATCCGCGCATCGTGGTGGCCGCCGAAGGCAGCTGGCTGATCGACGACCAGGGTCGGCGCATCTACGACAGCCTCTCCGGGCTCTGGACCTGCGGCGCCGGTCACTCGCGCAAGGAGATCCAGGAGGCCGTGGCGCGTCAGCTGGGCACCCTCGACTATTCGCCGGGCTTCCAGTACGGCCATCCGCTGTCCTTCCAGCTGGCCGAAAAGATGGCCGAGCTGACCCCGGCGGGTCTGGACCATGTCTTCTTCACCGGCTCGGGTTCCGAGAGCGCCGACACCTCGGTCAAGTTGGCGCGGGCCTACTGGCGCATCAAGGGTCAACCGGCCAAGACCAAGCTGATCGGCCGGGCTCGCGGCTACCACGGCGTCAACATCGCCGGCACCAGCCTGGGCGGCATCGGCGGCAACCGGAAGATGTATGGCTCCTTCATGGACGTCGACCATCTGCCCCATACCCTGCAACCGGGCATGGCCTTCACCAGGGGCATGGCCGAGACCGGTGGCGTCGAGCTGGCCAACGAGCTGCTCAAGCTGATCGAGCTGCACGATGCCTCCAATATCGCGGCCGTCATCGTCGAGCCCATGTCCGGTTCGGCCGGGGTGATCGTGCCGCCGGTGGGCTATCTGCAGCGCCTGCGCGAGATCTGCACCCAGCACGACATCCTGCTGATCTTCGACGAGGTCATCACCGCCTTTGGCCGCATGGGCCGTCACACCGGCGCCGAATTCTTCGGCGTGACGCCGGACATCATGAACGTGGCCAAGCAGGTCACCAACGGCGCCGTGCCCCTGGGCGCGGTGATCGCCAGCAGCGCCATCTACGACACCTTCATGAACCAGGCCACGCCTGAGCACATGGTCGAGTTTCCCCATGGCTACACCTATTCGGCCCACCCGGTGGCCTGTGCCGCGGGCCTGGCGGCGCTGGAGCTCATGGAACGTGAGAGTCTGGTGCAACAGGCCGCCGAGCTGGCGCCCAAGTTCGAAGCCTCGCTGCATGGCCTCAAGGGCGCCAAGCATGTGGTGGACATCCGCAACTGCGGCCTGGCCGGTGCCCTGCAACTCGCCCCGCGCGACGGCGATGCGGTGATCCGCCCGTTCGAGGCCGGCATCGCCCTGTGGAAGGCCGGCTTCTATGTGCGCTTCGGTGGCGACACCCTGCAGTTCGGGCCCACCTTCAATGCCAGGATCGAAGACCTGGACCGCGTCTTCGCCGCGGTCGGTGATGTCCTCAATCGCCTCGACTGATCCCCTTTCCAGCGCTCCCCGGCGGGAGCGCCCATCCCTCGTACAAGGAGTCCCTTCATGAGCCTCAAGCATCTCATCGGCGGCCAGCTGGTCGACGGTGGCAGCCGCTGCGCACCGGTCTACAACCCCTCCACGGGTGCGGTCATCCGCGAAGTGCCCCTGGCCGATGCGGCCACCCTGCAGCAGGCCATTGACGCCGCCCAGGCCGCCTTTCCGGCCTGGCGCAACACCCCGCCGGCCAAGCGCGCCCAGGTGCTGTTCCGCTTCAAGCAGCTGCTGGAAAGCAACGAAGAGCGCCTGGTGCAGCTGATCAGCGAAGAGCACGGCAAGACCCTGGAAGACGCCGCCGGCGAATTGCGCCGTGGCATCGAGAACGTCGAATACGCCACTGCCGCGCCCGAGTTGCTCAAGGGCGAATACAACCGCAACGCCGGTCCGAGCATCGACACCTGGTCCGACTTCCAGCCCCTGGGCGTGGTGGCCGGCATCACCCCCTTCAACTTCCCGGCCATGGTGCCGCTGTGGATGTATCCGCTGGCCATCGCCTGCGGCAACACCTTCATCCTCAAGCCCAGCGAGCGCGATCCCAGCTCCACCCTGGCGATCGCCCAGCTATTCGAGGAGGCCGGCCTGCCCAAGGGCGTGTTGAACGTGGTGCATGGCGACAAGGAAGCCGTGGACGGCCTGATCGATGCTCCCGAGGTCAAGGCGCTGAGCTTTGTCGGGTCCACCCCCATCGCCGAATACATCTATGCCCGCGGCACCGCCAAGGGCAAGCGCGTCCAGGCCCTGGGCGGCGCCAAGAACCACGCGGTGGTCATGCCCGATGCCGACCTAGGCAACACCGTCAATGCCCTGATGGGCGCTGCCTACGGCTCCTGCGGCGAGCGCTGCATGGCCATCTCGGTGGCGGTCTGTGTCGGTGACCAGGTCGCCGATGCCCTGATCGCCCGGCTCGTACCGGAGATCGAGAAACTGAAGGTCGGCCCGGGCACCCAGTGCGGCCTGGACATGGGCCCGCTGGTCACCGGCGCGCACCTGGACAAGGTCACCGGTTATGTCGTCGACGGCGTGGCTGCGGGCGCCAAGCTGGTGGTGGACGGCCGCAGCCTCAAGGTCGCCGACCATGAGGAAGGCTTCTTCCTCGGTGGCTGCCTGTTCGATCAGGTCACCCCGGAGATGCGCATCTACAAGGAGGAGATCTTCGGCCCAGTGCTCTGCGTGGTGCGGGTCAAGAGCCTTGAAGAAGGCATTGCCCTGATCAACGCCCATGAATACGGCAACGGCACCTGCATCTTCACCCGCGACGGCGAAGCGGCGCGGCTGTTCGCTGACCAGATCGAGGTGGGCATGGTCGGCATCAACGTGCCCCTGCCGGTGCCGGTGGCCTACCACAGCTTCGGCGGCTGGAAACGCTCGCTGTTCGGCGACCTCCACGCCTACGGCCCGGACGGCGTGCGCTTCTACACTCGCCGCAAGACCATCACCCAGCGCTGGCCGCAACGCGAGGCTCAGGAGGCTTCGCAGTTCGCCTTCCCCAGCAACGGCTGACCGCTGGAACGTCCATTCCTTGGCCTGCCGCACAGCAGGCCGGCCAGGGAAGGCCTTACCCTTCGGCTGCCCCCAGCCGCCGAAGTCCCCATGCCTGCCTCCACCTTCACAGCCGTCGCCCGTCTCGGGTGTGTGATTGGCCTCCTGCTCGCGAGCCTGACCGGCTGTAGCAGCCAGTCCGCCCAGGACATCGCCCGGCAATTCGGCAAGACCCGTCCCAGCGAATTCCTGCAGACCAGCTCCGACCGCATGGCTACCCTCGCCATGCAGGCCAATCTGCAGAGCCTCTATCGGCTGATGAACAAGCTCTACCTGCGCAATCCGGCCGAATGGAAGAAGACCGGCCTGCCCGATGCCGCCAGCGCCGAGCGCGAGATCCGCCTGGCCATCGAGCAGC
Organism: Pseudomonas sp. SHLD1; assembly: GCF_028640935.1. Taxonomy (NCBI): domain Bacteria; kingdom Pseudomonadati; phylum Pseudomonadota; class Gammaproteobacteria; order Pseudomonadales; family Pseudomonadaceae; genus Pseudomonas; species Pseudomonas sp. SHLD1. Next base: position 127,734 of record NZ_JAQZAD010000023.1, on the reverse strand, counting down.
AGCGCAGCCTCCCTGCGCTGGGCGGACGCAAGGACGTGGCGGCCCTGAGCTACGTGCTCGCCGACGACTACCGCGGCGACCGCGTCGGCGCCTTCATCTATGCCATCGGCAGCATGATCATCGCGGCCCACGGCAATCGCACCGAGTTCTACATCACCGATGTGGTGAATGCGCGCTTCGTCAACAACGCGGCCCGCAACATCGAGAAGGCCACCTGGCTGCTCGGCCAGCGCAAGAACGCCGAGGGCGAACCGCTGCTGTTCGCCAACGAGATATCGGAGGAGGGCAGCAACCTCAGCTTCGCCACCGAGTTCGGCAAGATCGTCGCCCGGCTGGACCTGCTCGCCCAGTTGCTGGACGAGCGCTACCGGCGCATCGGCGTCAACTACGCCCAGAGCCTGCTGTTCATCAATTTCCTGCCGGTGCAGTAGCGCCTTCGACCGAGCGTCCCTTAGAGTCGAGAGACCTCGACAACCATAACAAGGGGTTCTCTCATGGTCGCTGCCTTGCGCATCGCCCTTATCGGCGCCGGCAACATGGGCCGCCAGCACCTGCATCATCTTCAAGCCGCGCCGAGTGCCCGGCTGTGCGGCCTGGCCGACCCCGATCCGATGGCGGCCGAGCTGGCCGCGCAATGGGCCGTGCCGCATTTCCGCGATCATCGCCAGCTGCTGGAAACCGTGCGCCCGGAAGCGGTGATCGTCGCCAATCCCAATGCCCTGCACGTCGCCACAGCCCTGGATTGCCTGGCCCTCGGTATCCCGCTGCTGCTGGAGAAGCCCGTGGGGACCACGTCGGAAGAGGTGGCTCAACTGCTGCACGCCCAGCGCGACCGGCGCGTACCACTGCTGGTCGGTCATCATCGTCGTCACAATCCGCTGATCGCGCGGACCCGCGAGCTGCTGCGTCAGGGCGCCATCGGCCGCCTGGTCACCGTCACCGCACTGTGGCAACTGCAGAAGCCTGAGAGCTATTTCGAGAGTGCCTGGCGCCGCGAAGCGGGGGCCGGGATGCTGCTCACCAACCTGATCCACGACCTCGACCTGCTGCGTCATCTCTGTGGCGAGGTGCGCCAGGTCCAGGCCTTCGCCGACAACGCCCTGCGCGGCTACGCCAACGCCGACAGCGCCGTGATCAGCCTGCAATTCGAAAGCGGCGCCTTGGGCAGTCTCACCGCCAGTGACGGCGCCGTCGCGCCCTGGAGCTGGGAGCTCACCAGTGGCGAGAATCCGGTCTATCCCCACCAGCCGGACCAGTCCTGCTATCTCTTCGCCGGGACCGAAGGCGCCCTGAGCGTGCCGCAGCTGCGCCTCTGGCGCTATGCCGAGCCGGGCGCCGGCTGGCACCAGCCGCTTGCAACAGAGCTGCGGGCCGCGGCCCCGGACGAGGCCCTGCGGCTGCAGCTGGAGCACTTCGTGCGGGTCGCGCGGGGCGTGGAGGCCCCCCTGGTCAGTGCCGAGGATGCCGCCCGTACCCTGGCGCTGGTGGCCGCCGTGGAGCGTGCCGCCGCCAGCGGCACGGCGCAGCACCCGGCAGCGCCCTTGCCAGACTAGAGCTCCTTACAGCGGCTTGGTCAGTTCCTTGGCGCGGTCATAGGCCTTGGAAAAGCCCTTGAGCGACAGGCTTTCGCTGGCGGTCTCGCCGTTAGCGACCGGGGTGGTCACGGTCAGGCGACCGCCGCGCTGCAACTGCTTGAAGACGTCTCCGACGAATTCCACCGGCACCACGCAGCCCTGGGGGATGCAGGTGTGGAAGGGCCGATTCTCCAGGCTGCGCTTGTCGATCTGCAGCGAGATCGGCTTGGTCACCGCCACCCCAAAGGGCAGCACCAGGATACCGTCCACGCCTTCACGATTGGGGCGCAACTCGGTGACCAGCATGCGCTGGCCCTTGGCGCTGTCCTTCTGCTGGGTGATGGCGCACAGCTGCGCGGAACGGTCCGCGTTGCGGGCGATGCGGCAGATCACCTGCCAGTCGCCATACTTCTCCGTGACCGATGGCTGGGGTTCCTGGGCGTTGGCAGGCGCCGACTGGGCGAAGGCCTGGCCGGCGAGCAGCAGGGGCGCGAGGAACAGGGCCGAGCGGAGGAAGCGCTGAGACATGGAGAGTCCTTGGCAGGAGGGAAAGAGCCTCAAGGGTAGGGCATCGCTCCGCCAGGGAACACCCCGGCACGACGATCAGACCTTTTTGACGAACTCGGATTTGAGCTTCATCGCACCTATGCCATCGATCTTGCAGTCGATGTCGTGGTCGCCTTCGACCAGGCGGATGTTCTTGACCTTGGTGCCGACCTTGACCACCAGCGACGAGCCCTTGACCTTGAGATCCTTGATCACGCTGACGGTATCGCCGTTCTGCAGGGTATTGCCGACCGCATCGCGGATCACCTTGGCTTCAGCCGCGCTACCGGCGTCGCCGGGCGTCCATTCATGGGCGCATTCCGGGCAGATCAGCTGATCGCCATCGGCGTAGGTGTATTCGGAAGCGCAGAGGGGGCAGGGCGGCAAAGCAGTCATGGCGGGGCACCTGGCTGGAAAAGCCGCGCATTGTATAGGGTTTTAGCCCGGCGCGGGTGGAGGCCATGCCCTAGGCTGCCAGCTGTACCTCGACCACGGTACCGTTGTCGTTGCGGTAGTGCGCCTCGCCGCCGAGCTGTTCGGCCAGGCTCTTGATGATCTTGAAGCCCAGGCGCTGGCTGGTGCGCGGATTGAATTGCTGCGGCATGCCCCGACCGTTGTCGGCGATCCGCAACAGCAGGCGCTGATCGTCGCCGCGCTGCAGGCTGATGCTGATCAGGCCACGCTGGCTGGCGTCGAAGGCGTGCTTGAGGGAATTGGTCACCACCTCCGCCACCAGCATCGACAGGGTGGTCAGGCGGGGCAGGTCGAAATTGAGCGGTTCGGCGGTAATGGCGCAGGAGACATTGGCCTGTCCCGCGGCGGCCAGCAGATCACTGGTCAGCAACTGCAGGTGATGGGCCACCGGCTGATCGGCATCGGCGGGGTCGTGCAGGCGCCGGTGGATGCGCGAGATGCTCTCCAGCCGCGAACGGGCTTCTTCCAGGGCCTGGGATGCCTGGCTGTCGCCGGGCAACTTGAGTTGCTGCAGCATGAGCAGCGAGGCGATGAACTGGATGTTGTTGGCGACCCGGTGCTGCAACTCCTGGAACATCGTCGTCTGGACGTTGTAGAGGTCGTGGATCACCTGCTGTTCGGCGCGCAGCCGGGCGCTGGCCGTGTGCATGTAATGGATCAGCACGATGTCGACGCTGACGATGACCACATAGAAGGCCAGTGCCAGGGCACCCTGGGGCCCTACGTCGAAGGTCCAGCCCGGCGGAATGAAGAAATACCAGGCGGCCAGTCCGGACAGCACGGCACACAGGGTGCCGGCGCGGCTGCCGCAGAAGAAGGCGGTCAGGATGACGGCGGGAAAGAAGGTCAGGTAGGGAAAGCCCTGCATCAGGACGTCCACCAGGGCGAAGCGTGCCGCCAGGGCTAGGGCGAACGCCAGCAAGGCGAGGCTGTAGGCCAGTGCCGGACGAGCGCGGATCCTGCTGCTGAGATCGCTGCTCCAGTGACGACGAGACGACGGATCCAAGGCTCTGACCTGCGGGGTAGACGGCGGCGGCGCCAGCTTAACGCAAAGCCGTCTCGCTTGGGCGGATGGTGGCACCAAAGGTGGCTCTGTCCGGCTCGACGGCGATCTCCTGTACAAGGCCTGCACCTTCCTGAGCGAAAGTGCTGGCTCTGCGCGGGACGGGGCCTTTTTCTTGTACAGGGCGCCCTTGGTCGTACAGGTCAGGACGGCAGTGAAACATTATTGTCAAACGACTACGTCTTAACCATCACAGGATCCGCTCATGAATCGCCAGCGCGTATTGGTCGCCGAAGATGAGCCCATCCTGCTGGACCTGTTGCGGGAACTGTTCGAGGACTTGGGTTATCAGGTGCACGCCTTCGGCAGCGCCGATGCGGCCTGTGCCTTTCTGCAGGACGAGCAGCCGCAGCTGGATCTGCTTTTCACCGATGTGCGCATGCCGGGAATCCTGAGCGGCGTCGACCTGGCGCTACAGGCGCGGGGGCGGCAGGCCAATCTGCCCATCGTCATCACCTCGGGCTATTGCGACGACAATCCCGCTCGTCCCGCGCGGGTGACTTTTCTGCCCAAACCCTGGGATCTGGAGGCGCTGCACCGCAGTTGCCCGCCGCCCGGGCGGCGATCGCACTACGCCTAGGCCCTCTGCAGGGCCCCGGTAGCAGGCGGATTGCGCCCATGAAAAAGCCCGTAGCGGTTACCCGCTACGGGCTTTTCAGATTTTGGCTCCGCGACCTGGACTCGAACCAGGGACCCAATGATTAACAGTCATTTGCTCTACCGACTGAGCTATCGCGGAACAACGGGGCGTATCTTACTGATAGATAACGGGAAGTCAAGCCTCGGCAGCACCTTGATAAGGCGCTGCCGGAAGCGCCGTCTTAGCCCTTCAGGACGGCGGCGATGGCCTGGACGGTCGGCGGCAGATTGCGCTCATTTAGCGCCGCCACGCAGATGCGTCCGGTGCTGACCGCATAGATGCCGAATTCGCTTTTCAGCCGCTCGACCTGTTCGGCGGTGAGGCCGGAATAGGAGAACATGCCGCGCTGGGCGTTGACGAAGGCGAAGTCGCGAGTGGCGCCGGCCGCGGCCAGGCCTTCAACCAGGGCGTTGCGCATGGTGCGGATACGCTGGCGCATCTCGCCCAGCTCGGCTTCCCAGAGGGCGCGCAGCTCGGGATTGCTCAGCACGCTGGCGACGATGGTGGCGCCATGGGTCGGCGGGTTGGAGTAGTTGGTGCGGATCACGCGCTTGACCTGGGACAGCACCCGGGCGCTTTCCTCGCGGCTCTCACTGACCAGAGTCAGGGCGCCGACCCGCTCGCCGTACAGCGAGAAGGACTTGGAGAAGGAGCTGGAGACCAGGAAGGTCAGGCCGGAGTCGGCGAACAGGCGTACCGCCTGGGCGTCTTCCTCGATGCCGTCGCCAAAGCCCTGGTAGGCGATGTCGAGGAAGGGCACCAGGTTGCGCGCCTTGACCACATCCAGCACCGCCTGCCAGTCGGCCGGCTGCAGATCCACGCCGGTGGGGTTGTGGCAGCAGGCGTGCAGCACCACCACCGAGCGCTCCGGCAACGCCTGGAGGTCGGCCAGGAAACCTGCGCGATTCAGGCCATTGCTGGCGGCGTCGTAATAGCGATAGTTCTGCACGGGGAAGCCGGCGCCCTCGAACAGCGCACGATGGTTTTCCCAGCTCGGGTCACTGATGGTGACCACGGCATCCGGCAGCAGCCGCTTGAGGAAGTCGGCGCCGATCTTCAGCGCGCCGGTGCCGCCAACGGCCTGCACGGTGATGGCACGGCCTTCGCGTACCAGGCTCGACTCGGCGCCGAACAGCAGGTGCTGGACGGCCTGGTCGTAGGCGGCGATGCCCTCGATGGGCAGGTAGCCACGCGGCGCCTGGGCGGCCACGCGCTGCTGCTCGGCCTCGGCCACGGCGCGCAACAGCGGAATGCGGCCCTGCTCGTCGTAGTAGACCCCCACGCCCAGATTGACCTTGTGCGGACGGGCATCGGCGTTATAGGCCTCGTTCAGGCCAAGGATGGGGTCGCGGGGTGCCATTTCGACGGCGGAGAACAAACTCATGGGGCAGGGGCTCGAATGAGGGGTGAAGGGAAGGGCGGAACGCTCAGGAAGCGGAAGTATAGCCCCCTGCAGGCGCCATCGCGACCGACCTCCGTCGGAGCTTTCCTGACGTGCGGCGGCGTAGGCGGATTGCAAAAGGGCGCTTGCGACCTCATCTGGGTGGTTCCAGCTTTTTCCTCGTCCGCATCGCCCTGGCCCCCGGCCGGCGCGGTGTCGTCCGTGCATTTCCGCGCTACTGAGGCAGCCATGTCCGCATTCCAGCTCTCCACCCGCTATACCCCGGCCGGCGACCAGCCCGAAGCCATTCGCCAGATGGTGGAAGGCCTGGAGGCGGGCCTGTCGCACCAGACCCTGCTCGGCGTGACCGGCTCCGGCAAGACCTTCAGCATCGCCAACGTCATCGCCCAGGTGCAGCGCCCGACCATGGTGCTGGCGCCGAACAAGACCCTGGCCGCCCAGCTTTATGGCGAATTCAAGGCCTTTTTCCCGAACAACTCGGTGGAGTACTTCGTCTCCTACTACGACTACTACCAGCCGGAAGCCTATGTGCCCTCGTCGGACACCTTCATCGAGAAGGACTCGTCCATCAACGACCACATCGAGCAGATGCGCCTGTCCGCCACCAAGGCGCTGCTGGAGCGCAAGGACGCCATCATCGTCGCCTCGGTGTCCTCCATCTACGGCCTGGGCAGTCCCGAGGCCTACCTGAAGATGGTCCTGCACCTGGATCGCGGCGATCGCATCGACCAGCGCACCATCCTGCGTCGCCTGGCCGAGTTGCAGTACAGCCGCAACGACATGGAATTCGCCCGCGCCACCTTCCGGGTACGCGGCGACGTGATCGACATCTTCCCCGCGGAATCCGATCTCGAAGCGGTACGCATCGAGCTGTTCGACGACGAGGTGGAAAGCCTGTCGGCCTTCGATCCCCTCACCGGCGAGGTGATCCGCAAGCTGCCGCGCTTCACCTTCTATCCCAAGACCCACTACGCCACGCCGCGCGAGACCCTGCTGGGCGCCATCGAGAACATCAAGCTGGAGCTCGCCGATCGCCTGGAATGGCTGCGCAGCCAGAATCGCCTGCTCGAAGCCCAGCGCCTGGAGCAGCGCACGCGCTTCGACCTGGAAATGATCCTCGAGCTGGGCTATTGCAACGGTATCGAGAACTACAGCCGCTACCTGTCCGGGCGCGGTCCGGGCGAGCCGCCCCCCACCCTCTATGACTATCTGCCGAGCAACGCCCTGCTGGTGATCGACGAATCCCACGTCACCGTTCCGCAGATCGGCGCCATGTTCAAGGGCGACCGTTCGCGCAAGGAAACCCTGGTGGAGTACGGCTTCCGCCTGCCCTCGGCGCTGGACAACCGGCCCCTGAAGTTCGAGGAGTGGGAAGCCGGTGCGCCCCAGACCATCTTCGTCTCGGCTACCCCCGGTCCCTATGAGGAAGAACACGCCGGCCGCGTGGTCGAGCAGGTGGTGCGACCCACCGGCCTGGTCGATCCGATCATCGAGATCCGTCCGGCCACCACCCAGGTGGACGACCTGCTCTCCGAGATCCGCCTGCGCGTGGCCCAGGAGGAGCGGGTGCTCTGCACCACCCTGACCAAGCGCATGGCCGAGGACCTCACCGACTACCTGGCCGACCACGACGTACGGGTGCGCTACCTGCACTCCGACATCGACACCGTGGAGCGGGTGGAGATCATCCGCGACCTGCGCCTGGGCACCTTCGACGTCCTGGTGGGCATCAACCTGCTGCGCGAAGGCCTGGACATGCCGGAAGTTTCCCTGGTGGCGGTGCTCGATGCCGACAAGGAAGGCTTCCTGCGCTCCGAACGCTCGCTGATCCAGACCATCGGCCGGGCGGCGCGCAACCTCAACGGCAAGGCCATCCTCTACGCCGACAACATGACCGGCTCCATGCAGCGCGCCATCGACGAGACCGAGCGGCGGCGCAACAAGCAGCTGGCCTTCAACGAAGAACACGGCATCGTGCCCCAGGGCATCAAGAAGGACATCCGCGACATCATGGAAGGTGCCGCGGCCCCGGGTGCCAAGGGCAAGCGCCGGATGGCCAAGGCCGCCGAGGACCAGGGCGAATACGCCGCCGAACTGCGCTCGCCGAGCGAGATCGGCAAGCGCATCCGTCAGCTCGAAGAGAAGATGCTGCAACTGGCGCGCGACCTGCAGTTCGAGTCCGCCGCCCAGCTGCGCGACGAGATCCAGGCCCTGCGCGAGCGTCTGGTTCAGGTCTAGGTCCGCTCCAACTGGCAGCGCCAGGGCTGGCGCTGCTACCATTCTGCCTTTGTCCCTTCGCGTTTTTCGAGAAAGCCGATGACCACCGTTCGCACGCGCATCGCGCCGTCGCCCACCGGCGACCCGCATGTCGGTACCGCCTATATCGCCCTGTTCAACCTCTGCTTCGCCCGCCAGCACGGCGGTCAGTTCATCCTGCGTATCGAGGATACCGACCAGGTCCGCTCGACCCGCGAATCCGAACAGCAGATCTACGACGCCCTGCGCTGGCTGGGCATCGAGTGGGACGAGGGCCCCGACGTCGGCGGCCCCCATGGCCCCTATCGGCAGAGCGAGCGTGGCGAGATCTACTGGAAGTACGCCCGGGAGCTGGTGGAGAAGGGTCATGCCTTCCTCTGCTTTGCCACCCCGGAAGAACTCGACCAGATGCGCGCCGAACAGCAGGCGCGGGGCGAGACCCCGCGCTACGATGGTCGCGGTCTGCGGCTGACCCCGGAAGAGGTGCAGCAGCGCCTGGACGCCGGCCAGCCCTATGTGATCCGCATGAAGGTGCCGGAGGAGGGCGTCTGCGTCGTTCCCGACCTGCTGCGTGGCGAGGTCGAGATCCCCTGGGATCGCATGGACATGCAGGTGCTGATGAAGGCCGACGGCCTGCCCACCTACTTCCTCGCCAACGTGGTCGACGACCACCTGATGGGCATCACCCACGTCCTGCGCGGCGAGGAGTGGCTGCCATCGGCGCCCAAGCTGATCAAGCTCTACGAATACTTCGGCTGGGAGCAGCCGCAGCTCTGCTACATGCCGCTGCTGCGCAATCCCGACAAGAGCAAGCTTTCCAAGCGCAAGAATCCCACTTCGGTGACCTTCTATCAGCGCATGGGCTATCTGCCCGAAGCCATGCTCAACTACCTCGGCCGCATGGGCTGGTCCATGCCCGACGAGCGCGAGAAATTCACCCTGGACGAGATGGTCGAGCATTTCGACCTCCAGCGCGTCTCCCTGGGCGGTCCGATCTTCGACGTCGAGAAGCTCTCCTGGCTCAACGGCCAGTGGCTACGCGAGCTGAGCCCCGAGCGCTTCGCCGCCGAGGTGCAGCAGTGGGCGCTCAATCCCGAGTACCTGCTCAAGATCGCCCCGCTGGTGCAACAGCGGGTCGAGACCTTCAGCCAGATCGCCCCGCTGGCCGGCTTCTTCTTCAGCGGCGCCCTGAATCTGGATCCTGCGCTGTTCCAGCACAAGAAGCTGTCCGCCGACCAGGTGCGATTGGTCATGCAGCTGCTGCTGTGGAAGCTCGAAGCCCTGCGCCAGTGGGACAAGGAACGCATCACTGCGGTGATCCAGGCGGTCGCCGAGCACCAGCAGCTCAAGTTGCGCGACGTCATGCCGCTGCTGTTCGCCGCCATCACCGGCCAGGCCAGTTCGGTCTCGGTGCTGGATGCCATGGAGATCCTCGGTCCGGACCTCACCCGCTTCCGCCTGCGCCAGGCGGTCGAGCTGCTGGGTGCGCCCTCCAAGAAGGAAACCAAGGACTGGGAGAAGCTGCTGGCCGAACTCGGCTGACAGTCTCTCGGCCGACCCCGACATCGGGGTCGGCTTCCCCCTCGCGCCAGGATGGCCCCATGACCTCCGTGACTCCCCGGCGGCACAATCTGCTCGAAGACGTGCTGGCCTTGCTTAGCGCGACCCTGATGATCGCCCTGGCAGTCAATCTCTATCGCCAGGCCGGCCTGCTCACCGGCGGTACCGCGGGCCTGGCCTTTCTCGCCCAGTACGGCACGCGTCTCTCCTTCGGTCAGGCGTTTTTTCTCATCAACCTGCCGTTCTACTGGCTGGCCGTGCGGCGCATGGGCTGGGCCTTTACCCTGCGGACCCTGGCGGCCGTGACCCTGGTGTCGCTGCTTACCGAGCTGACCCCGAGCTTCGTCGCCTTCAGTGCCCTGCAACCCCTCTATGCCGCTGTGGTTGGCGGCGTACTGATGGGCGTGGGGCTGCTGATCCTCTTCCGTCACCAGGCCAGCCTCGGCGGCATCAACATTGCCGTGCTCTATCTGCAGCAGCGCTATGGCTGGCGAGCGGGCAAGGTGCAGATGGGCATCGATTGCCTGATCGTCCTGCTGGCGCTGTTGGTCGTCGAGCCCGGCGCGATCCTCGTCTCGATCCTGGGCGCCGTGATCCTCAATCTGACCCTGGCGATCAACCATCGGCCCGGGCGTTACAGCGCCATCAGCTAGGGGCTTTCCGTCGCGCAGGCGCAACTTCGATTGGTCCGCGACCCGCCTTGGCTTTAAGATGGCGCCCATTTTCGGCGGCTCGACCGTCGTCATCGCAAGTTGAAGAGGTCTCCATGAGCTGCGATTTCCTGGCACAAGCCCTTCCCGGCGTACAGAAACTCTCGCCCTACGTGCCCGGCAAGCCCGTCGATGAACTGGCCCGCGAACTGGGCATGGCGCCGGCCAGCATCGTCAAGCTCGCCAGCAACGAGAACCCGCTCGGCCCCAGCGCCAAGGCTCTCGAAGCCATTCGTGCTGAACTGGCCGAGCTGACCCGCTATCCCGATGGCGGCGGCTTCGATCTCAAGCAGGCCCTGAGCCAGAGGTTCGGCGTGGCCACCCATGGCATCACCCTGGGCAACGGCTCCAACGACATCCTCGAACTGGTTGCCCGGGCCTACCTGGCGCCCGGCTACAACGCCGTGTTCAGCGAGCACGCCTTCGCCGTCTATCCTCTGGTGACCCTGGCCATCGGCGCCGAAGGCCGCAGCGTCCCGGCCAAGGACTACGGGCATGACCTCGACGCCATGCTCGCCGCCATCGATGCCGATACCCGGGTGGTCTTCATCGCCAATCCCAACAACCCTACCGGCACCTGGTTCGACAGCGAGGCCCTGGCACTCTTCCTTGCCCGCGTACCCGAGCACGTCCTGGTGGTGCTGGACGAGGCCTACATCGAATACGCCGAGGGCGACGAGCTGCCGGACGGCCTGGCGTTCCTCGCCCAGTACCCCAACCTCATCGTCTCGCGCACCTTCTCCAAGGCCTATGGCCTGGCCGCCCTGCGCGTCGGCTATGCCTTCTCCTCGCCGACCGTGGCCGACGTCCTCAATCGGGTGCGCCAGCCGTTCAACGTCAACAGCCTGGCCCAGGCCGCGGCCTGTGCTGCCCTGGCCGACAGCGACTACCTGGCCCGCAGCCGGGCTCTGAACGATGCCGGCATGGCCCAGCTGGAAGCCGGTTTCCGCGATCTGGACCTTAAGTGGATTCCCTCCCGTGGCAATTTCATCGCCGTGGACCTGGGGCGCGACGCCGCGCCGATCAACCAGGGGCTGCTGCAGGAGGGCGTCATCGTCCGGCCCGTCGCCGGCTATGGCATGCCGACCTTCCTGCGCGTCTCCATCGGTACCGAAGCGGAAAATGCCCGCTTCCTGGCGGCCCTGGGCAAGGTCCTGGGTCGTGGCTGAAGTGGCCACCCCCCTGATCGACCGTCTCGTCGTTGTCGGCCTGGGCCTGATCGGCGGCTCCTTCGCCAAGGGCGCCCGCGCCAGTGGTCTCTGCCGTGAGGTGGTCGGGGTCGATCGCGATCCCGAGACCCGCCGGCTGGCGGTCGAGCTGGGCGTGGTCGACCGCTGCGTCGCCGAGCTGGGCGATGCCTGCCCGGGTGCCGACGTCATCCAGCTCGCCGTGCCCATCCTGGCCATGGAGCGGGTGCTGGCCGATCTCGCGGCCTTACCGCTGCAGGGTGCCATCCTCACCGACGTCGGCAGCGCCAAGGGCAACGTGGTGCGCGCCGCTCGCCAGGCCTTCGCCGGCCAGTCGCTGCGCTTCGTGCCGGGTCATCCCATCGCCGGCTCCGAGCGCAGTGGCGTCACCGCAGCCAACGCGGCGCTGTTCAACCGGCACAAGGTCATCCTCACGCCGCTGGAAGAGACCCTGCCGGCCGATCTGGACAAGGTGGATCGGCTCTGGCGTGCCATAGGGGCCGATGTCGAGCACATGACCGTCGAGCATCACGACCAGGTCCTCGCCGCCACCAGCCACCTGCCGCACCTGCTGGCCTTCAATCTGGTGGACTCCTTGGCCAAGCGCAGCGAGAACCGCGAGATCTTCCACTACGCCGCCGGCGGCTTCCGCGACTTCACCCGCATCGCCGGCAGCGATCCGACCATGTGGCACGACATCTTCATCGCCAATCGCGAAGCCGTGCTGCAGGCCCTGGACACCTATCGCGCCGATCTCGACGAGCTGCGCGGCGCCATCCAGGCCGGCGATGGTCAGTTCCTCATGGAGGTGCTGACCCACGCCCGCGGCGCGCGCGAATATTTCGGGCGCATCCTCGCCAGTCGTACCCAGGCCGGCGCTCAGGTCGCCGTCCATCAATCCCTTACGGAGGGGCACTCATGAGCAGTACCGCACCCGTCATCACCCTCGATGGCCCCGGCGGTTCGGGGAAGGGCACCCTCGCGGCGCTGGTCGCCCGCCAGCTGGGCTGGAATCTGCTGGATTCCGGCGCGCTCTACCGCCTGCTGGCCTTCGCCGCCCGCAACCATGGCGTGGACTACACCAACGAGGAGTCGCTCAAGCTGCTGGCGGCCCACCTGGACGTCCAGTTCCTTGCCGGGCATGAGCACGGCCAGCGCATCATCCTCGAAGGCGAGGACGTCACCGACGTCATCCGTACCGAAGAAGTGGGCGCCGGCGCCTCCCAGGTGGCGACCCTGCCCGCCGTGCGCGATGCCCTGCTGCAGCGCCAGCAGGCGTTCCGCGAGGCGCCTGGTCTGGTCGCCGATGGTCGCGACATGGGCACCGTGGTGTTTCCGGACGCCGAGCTGAAGATCTTTCTGACCGCCGGTGCCGAGGAACGGGCACAGAGGCGTTATCTTCAGTTGAAGCAGAAGGGCGAAAATGTTAGCTTGCCTGCCCTCCTGGAAGAGATCCGTGAGCGGGACGCCCGCGATAGTCAGCGTAGCGTTGCTCCGCTCAAGCCGGCCGACGATGCCGTCGAGCTGGATTCCACGCATCTCTCCATACAACAGGTATTGGAACGCATCCTGACCCTGGCCGCCGAACGCGACCTGGCTGGATGAAGGCCGAGACTCATCCGAGTCGTCGGTGAAAGCTGCCGGGAACCAGTCGCATCCCGGCAGCCGGATGGTAACCACTCACCCCGCATGGGCTGGTCATGCGGTAGCCGGATACATCGGGTATCCATACAACAGGTATGAACATGAGCGAAAGCTTCGCAGAACTCTTTGAAGAAAGTCTGAAATCCCTCGACATGCAGCCGGGCGCCATCATCGTCGGCACCGTGGTGTCGATCGATGGCGACTGGGTTGTGGTCGATACCGGCCTGAAATCCGAAGGCCTGGTTCCGCTCGAGCAGTTCTACAACGAACAAGGCGAGCTGACCATCAACGTGGGTGACGAAGTCCACGTAGCCCTGGATGCCGTCGAAGACGGTTTCGGCGAAACCAAAGTGTCTCGCGAAAAGGCCAAGCGCGCCGAATCCTGGCTGGTCCTGGAAGCCGCGTTCAGCGCCGACGAAGTGGTCAAGGGTGTCATCAACGGCAAGGTCAAGGGCGGTTTCACCGTCGACGTCAGCGGCATCCGCGCGTTCCTGCCGGGCTCCCTGGTCGATGTCCGTCCGGTGCGTGACACCACTCACCTGGAAGGCAAGGAACTCGAGTTCAAGGTCATCAAGCTGGACCAGAAGCGCAACAACGTTGTCGTTTCCCGTCGTAGCGTCCTGGAAGCCGAGAACAGCGCCGAGCGTGAAGCTCTGCTGGAATCCCTGCAGGAAGGCCAGCAAGTCAAGGGTATCGTCAAGAACCTCACCGACTACGGTGCGTTCGTCGACCTGGGCGGCGTGGACGGCCTGCTGCACATCACCGACATGGCCTGGAAGCGCATCAAGCATCCGTCGGAAATCGTCAACGTCGGCGACGAGATCGACGTCAAGGTGCTGAAGTTCGACCGCGAGCGCAACCGCGTTTCCCTGGGTCTGAAGCAGCTGGGCGAAGATCCGTGGGTCGCCATCAAGGCCCGTTACCCGGAAGGCACCCGCGTTCAGGCGCGCGTCACCAACCTCACCGACTACGGCTGCTTCGCCGAGCTGGAAGAGGGCGTGGAAGGCCTGGTGCACGTGTCCGAAATGGATTGGACCAACAAGAACATCCACCCGTCCAAGGTCGTTCAGGTCGGCGACGAAGTGGAAGTCATGGTCCTGGATATCGACGAAGAGCGTCGTCGTATCTCCCTGGGCATCAAGCAGTGCCGCGCCAACCCGTGGGAAGAGTTCTCGGGTCAGTTCAACAAGGGCGACCGCATCTCCGGCACCATCAAGTCGATCACCGATTTCGGTATCTTCATTGGTCTGGAAGGCGGCATCGACGGCCTGGTGCACCTGTCCGACATCTCTTGGAACGAAACCGGCGAAGAAGCCGTGCGTCGCTTCAAGAAGGGTGACGAGCTGGATACCGTGATCCTGTCCGTTGACCCGGAGCGCGAGCGCATCTCCCTGGGCATCAAGCAGCTGGAAGACGATCCGTTCTCCAACTACGCCTCCCTGAACGAGAAAGGCACCATCGTGCGCGGTACCGTCAAGGAAGTCGATGCCAAGGGCGCTGTCATCACCCTGGCCAACGAGATCGAAGGCGTCCTGAAGGCGTCCGAAATCAGCCGTGACCGCGTCGAAGACGCCCGTAACGTGCTGAAGGAAGGCGACGAAGTCGAAGCCAAGATCATCAGCATCGATCGCAAGAGCCGCGTGATCAGCCTCTCCGTCAAGTCCAAGGACGTCGACGACGAGAAGGAAGCCATGAGCTCCCTGCGTAGCAAGCAAGAGCCTGCTGCTGGCCCCACCACCATTGGCGACCTGATCAAGGCGCAGATGGAAAGCCAGAACTAAGTTCGAGCTTGAATAAAAGGCGACCCTTCGGGGTCGCTTTTTTTTGCCTGGCGAAAAGTGGGCAGGGTGGTCATGACCCGTAAAAAGTTGCCGGGACCAAAGTCGCCCGCTTGACTTTTCAAAAATCCGCCGGCGTGCTAAAAGTCCTTGGAGGTGATCTAGCCGCTTGATAACGAAGGAAAAATCCATGACCAAGTCGGAATTGATCGAGCGCATCGTTTCCTATCAGGGGCAGTTGTCGTCCAGGGATGTCGAGCTGGCGATCAAGACCATGCTGGAGCAGATGGCCCAGGCACTTTCCACCGGAGACCGTATCGAGATCCGGGGCTTCGGCAGCTTCTCGCTGCACTATCGCGAACCCCGTACGGGACGCAATCCCAAGACCGGCGAGTCGGTGCTGCTGGACGGCAAGTTCGTTCCGCACTTTAAGCCAGGCAAGGAGCTGCGGGACAGGGTCAACGAGCTGGAGCCATAAAGCCGTCGGCCACTGGCGGTCTTTTCCCTGGCTGTCCGGCAAGAGGTTGATTTTCCTGGTTTTTTTGGCTAGCCCTAAGTCGTCAAAAAAGCGTTATCCACAAGGTTATTATCGGTATTTTGACGTTTACAAAAAAAGTCAAGCCGTTTTGATATTTTTGTAGACGGGTTCCGATTTTTGTATGAGACTTCCTTCACATAAGGTCTTGGGTGACCTCGTAGTCCACGCCGAGTGAGGAAGTTGTCATGCGCCACTATCTTTTCATCTGGATCGGTATCGCCGCCTGCTTCACCAGCATGCACCTCGGTCATCCCTTCCTCGCTGTAGCCGCTCTGGCCGGTAGCTGGATGGTTGCCCTGTTCCTGCAGCCCGCTCAGCGCGTCGAGAGCTTCTCGCGTCACTACGTTGCCCAGCCGACCGCTCGTTTCCAGGCCGTCGAAGTCCAGGCTTCCGCCAAGAGCTTCTAAGATTCTCAAGTTTTTCGGCCCGCCGAGCTCAGGTTCGGCGGGCTTTTTTATGCCTGCGTTTTGCGTGGCTAGGCCCTCGCGGGGCAATGTCTTACCATAAGCGCCCTTCCTGGCTGACTGGCACGGCGCAACGCATTGATGGAACGCAAGATTCTGGTGACAGGGGCGGGGGGCTTCGTCGGCGCAGCCCTGGTTCGGCAGCTACAGGCCAAGGGCTATCGGGTGGTCGCCGCGCAGCGCCAGCCGGCAGTTGCCTCGGTCGCGGGCAGGGTGATTCCGGTGATCCGTGAGTTGTCCGCCGATACCGACTGGTCCGCGCCCCTGGCAGGGGTGGATACCGTCATCCATCTCGCCGCCCGGGTCCATCAGCTGGGCGAGCAGCCAGGCGAGGCCAGCGAGGCTCGCTACGATGAGGTGAATCGGGCGGCAACCCTCAAGCTGGCCCGGGATGCCCTGGCTGCCGGCGTCCGTCGCTTCATCTTTGTCAGCAGCATCAAGGTAAACGGTGACTGGACACTTCCCGGCAAGCCCTTTCGCGCTGACGATCTTCCCGCGCCCACCGATGCCTACGCGCGTTCCAAGGCCGCGGCCGAACAGCAGCTGCTGGCGCTGATGGCCGAGACCGGGCTGGAGGTGGTCATCGTGCGTCCACCGCTGATCTACGGGCCCGGGGTAAAGGCCAATGTGGCCCGTCTGCTGGACACCCTGGCGCGGGGCGTGCCACTGCCGCTGGGGGGCGTTCGGCACAACAGGCGCAGTCTGCTCGCGCTGGAGAATCTGCTCGACCTGTTGATCCTGTGCATCGTGGCGCCCAAGGCGGCCGGTGCCATCCTGCTGGTCAGCGACGATGAAGATCTCTCCACCGCCGAGCTGCTCGAATCGCTGGCCGAAGGCCTGGGTCGGAAACCCCGGCTGATTGCCGTTCCGTCCGCCTGGCTCGAATGGGGCGCCAGATTGCTGGGGCGGGGTGAGGTGGCGCAACGTCTCTGTGGGTCGCTGCAGGTCGACATCCAGCCCACCAAGACCTTGCTGGGCTGGCAGCCCCCGCTGTCGGCGCGGACCGCCTTGCGTGCGCTGGGTGCGCAACGGGCCAGTGCGGAGGGGCGGAAATGATGCTGCTCCTGTTGCTCCTGGCCGGCGGCTGCAGCTGGCTCGGCACGGCGGCGCTGCGCCGCTATGCCTTGTCCGGAGGCCTGCTCGACGAACCCAATGCGCGCAGTTCGCACCAGGTGGCGAC
The DNA here is from genome assembly GCF_028640935.1 of Pseudomonas sp. SHLD1. Lineage (NCBI taxonomy): Bacteria > Pseudomonadati > Pseudomonadota > Gammaproteobacteria > Pseudomonadales > Pseudomonadaceae > Pseudomonas > Pseudomonas sp. SHLD1. The sequence continues at coordinate 110,718 of NZ_JAQZAD010000023.1, read as the reverse complement.
GCCTCGAGGCGGCGGCCTGGCGATCGTCGTGGTGTTCGTGCTCGGCTGTGTGGTGCTGCGAATGCTGGGGCAGCTTGATCCGGCTTCCTGTAGCGTCCTGATAGGGGCGGGGCTGCTGGTGGCGGTGCTCGGCTTCGTCGACGATCATCGGCACGTGGGCGCCGGCTGGCGTCTGCTGGGTCACTTCCTGGCGGCGGTCGCTGCCCTGCTGTGGCTGGGCGGCTATGGCGCGCTTTCGGCGCAGCTGTCCGTTATTCTGGGGCTGCCCGGCTGGCTGGTGATGACCCTGGGCGTCCTCTATCTGGTCTGGCTGCTGAATCTCTACAACTTCATGGACGGCATCGATGGTATCGCCGGCGTCGAGGCGCTCGTCGTCTGTCTGGGCATGGCGCTGATCTATGCCGTGACCGGCCATGGCGCCTTGCTGGGCGCACCGCTGCTCCTGGCGGCGGCCGTGGGTGGCTTCCTGTGCTGGAATTTTCCGCCGGCGCGCATCTTCATGGGCGATGTCGGCAGTGGCTTTCTCGGTCTGATCCTCGGCATGCTGTCGTTGCGGGCGGCACTGGTGGAGCTGTCGCTGTTCTGGGCCTGGCTGATCCTGCTCGGCGTCTTCGTGGTCGATGCGACCTGGACCCTGTCGCGGCGGCTGAGCCGGGGCAAGAAGCCCTACGAGGCTCATCGCACCCACGCCTATCAGTGGGCCTCCCGTCAGCATGGCGCCCATCGCCCGGTGACCCTGGCGGTACTCGCCATCAACCTGTTCTGGTTGCTGCCTATCGCTTTGCTGGTGGGGCTGGGGCTTTTAAGTGCCATACTGGGGCTCTTGCTTGCCTATGGGCCTCTGCTTTGCCTGGCCCTTCGATACCATGCTGGGACCGATGAGGTAGCCATGGCTGCGCAGTCCACCGGATTCAGGGATTAGGGACACTGACATGTTGCGTGACCATCTGGTCAAGCTGAACCGGCGTACCAAGAGAGTCATCCAGGTCGCGGTCGACCTGTTACTGATCTGGCTCTCGCTCTGGTTGGCCTTCTATCTGCGCCTGGGTTCCGTGCAGATGATCGAGCCCTTCAGCGGGCATGCCTGGCTGTTCATCACTGCGCCGGCCATCGCCATTCCCCTGTTCATCCGCTTCGGCATGTACCGCGCGGTCATGCGCTACCTGGGCAACGACGCCCTGATCGCCATCGCCAAGGCGGTGACGCTGTCGACGCTGCTGCTGTCGGTAGTCATCTACTGGTATCGCGATCTGCCGGAGATCGTCCCGCGTTCGATGATCTTCAACTACTGGATCGTCAGTCTGATCCTGATCGGCGGCCTGCGTCTCGCGCTGCGCCAGTATTTCCTGGGCGACTGGTATCGCGCCATCACCGTGCCCTTCATCAAACAGCCGGACGAGCTGCCACGGGTCGCCATCTACGGCGCCGGCTCGGCGGGCAATCAGCTGGTCGCGGCGCTGCGCATGGGCCGCGCCATGCGTCCGGTGGCCTTCATCGACGATGACAAGAGCATCGCCAATCGCATCATCGCCGGGCTCAAGGTCTACACCCCCAAACACATCCAGCAGATGATCGACGAGACGGGGGCCGAGGAGATCCTCCTGGCGATCCCGTCCGCTACTCGCGCGCGGCGGCGTGAGGTGCTCGGTCTGCTGGAACCCTATCCGCTGCATGTCAGAACCGTACCGCGGATCAGCGACCTGGCCTGCGGCAAGGTACAGGTGGACGACCTCCAGGAGGTCGACATCGCCGATCTGCTGGGACGCGATCCGGTGACGCCCCGGCCCGAGCTGTTCGCCCGTTGCATCACCGCTCAGGTGGTGATGGTGACCGGGGCAGGGGGGTCCATCGGTTCCGAGCTGTGCCGGCAGATCATCGGCCAGAAACCGCGCACCCTGATCCTGCTCGACCACGCCGAATTCAACCTCTACAGCATCCACCGCGAGCTGGAGACCTATATCCAGCGCGAAGCCCTGCCGGTCACCCTGGTGCCGGTGCTCGGCTCCATTCGCAATGCGCCGCTGCTCTTGCAGGTGATGCGGCACTGGAAGGTGGCCACCCTCTACCACGCGGCGGCCTACAAGCACGTACCCATGGTCGAGCACAACATCGCCGAGGGTTTCGGCAACAACGTCCTGGGCACCCTCAATGCCGCCCAGGCGGCCATCCAGGCTGGCGTGACCAGTTTCGTGCTGATCTCCACCGACAAGGCGGTACGGCCCACCAACATCATGGGCAGCACCAAGCGCCTGGCCGAGATGATCCTGCAGGCCCTGAGTCGCGAGGCGGCGCCCGTGCTGCACGGGCAAACGGACGGTATCCATCAGGTCAATCGCACCCGCTTCACCATGGTGAGATTCGGCAACGTGCTGGGTTCGTCCGGTTCGGTAATTCCGCTGTTCAGGACCCAGATCCGCAAGGGTGGGCCGGTTACCGTTACCCATCCCAAGATTACGCGCTTCTTCATGACCATCACCGAGGCCGCCCAACTGGTCATCCAGGCGGGCGCCATGGGCGAGGGCGGGGACGTCTTCGTGCTCGACATGGGCGAGCCGGTGCGCATCGTCGAACTGGCCGAGCAGATGATCAAGCTGTCGGGCCTGAGCGTCCGCTCGCCGGCCAATCCCCATGGCGATGTCGCCATCGAGTTCACCGGGCTGCGACCCGGTGAAAAACTCTATGAAGAGTTGCTCATCGGTGACGACGTGAGTCCGACCTCCCACCCGAAGATCATGCGCGCCAGCGAAGACTTCCTGGCCTGGGATGCCTTCCGGGCAGCCCTTGTCGAGCTGAGCCGCGCGATTGATGCGGGTGATTACCTCCGTGTCCGGCAACTGCTGCGCGACACCGTCGCCGGCTATTCGCCAGAGGGCGACATCGTCGACTGGCTGCATGGCAAGAGATCCATCGAGTGATCCCGTCCGCGCTTTCTTTCAGCCTGGATTTGAAGCCGAGCACAGAAGCGGCAGCCGCCCAGCGCTAGGCTGAACTTTCTTTTCCTGCCACTGTTTAACTCAGGTCTTTGGGTACATGGCCGTGGCTGTGACCCAAGCCAGGGATGGCTGCGCCGTCCTCCGATGTCTCGTCCGCAGCGCCGGGCGCGATGATGTACAAATCGATATAGGCAGGATTCAGGATGAAGGTACTGGTAACAGGTGGCGCGGGTTTCATTGGTTCCGCCGTGGTACGTTTTCTTATCAACGAGACCCAATGCAAGGTTGCCAACGTCGACAAGCTGACGTACGCCGGTAACGTGGATTCCCTGGCCGAAGTCGCCGACTCCGACCGCTACGAATTCCACCAGGTGGACATCTGCGACTTCGCCGCCCTGCAGCAGGTCTTCGCGTCCTTCCAGCCCGACGTGGTCATGCACCTGGCTGCCGAGTCCCATGTGGACCGTTCCATCGAGGGCCCTGCCGCCTTCATCCAGACCAACGTGGTCGGCACCGGCGTCATCCTCGAGGTGACCCGTGCCTACTGGAACGACCTGGCGCCGGAAGCCAAGGCAGCCTTCCGTTTCCACCACATCTCCACCGACGAGGTCTACGGCGACCTGCACGGCACCGACGACCTCTTCACCGAGACCACGCCCTATTCCCCGAGCTCGCCCTATTCGGCTAGCAAGGCCGGCAGCGACCATCTGGTACGTGCCTGGGGTCGGACCTACGGTCTGCCGGTACTGGTGACCAACTGCTCGAACAACTATGGCCCCTATCACTTCCCCGAGAAGCTGATCCCCCACGTCATTCTCAATGCCATCCATGGCAAGCCGCTGCCGATCTATGGCGATGGCTCCCAGGTGCGTGACTGGCTGTTCGTCGAAGATCATGCCCGTGCCCTCTACACCGTGGTGACCCAGGGCGAGGTCGGCGAGACCTACAACATCGGTGGCCATAACGAGAAGCGCAACCTGCAGGTCGTCGAGACCATCTGCGACCTGCTCGAAGAACTGGCTCCGCAGAAGCCCGAGGGTGTCGAGCGCTATCGCGACCTGATCACCTTCGTCAAGGATCGTCCCGGTCACGACATGAGATACGCGATCGACGCCAGCAAGATCGGCCGGGAGCTGGGCTGGACACCGGAAGAGACCTTCGAGACCGGCATGCGCAAGACGGTAATCTGGTACCTGAACAATCGTGAGTGGTGGCAGCGGGTACTGTCCGGCGCCTACCGCCTCGAGCGTCTCGGCGAAGCCGTTTAACGATCCTATCGCGGACATGCCCGCGGGCGTGTCCGACCGACAGCAACAGTCAATTTTCAGAGGACGATTGCCATGAGCAAATACAAGGGAATTCTGCTGGCCGGTGGCTCCGGTACCCGTTTGCACCCCATTACCCTGGGCGTGTCCAAGCAGTCGCTGCCGATCTACGACAAGCCCATGATCTACTATCCGCTGTCCGTGCTGATGCTGGCCGGTATCCAGGAAGTCCTGATCATCTCGACGCCGGCCGACCTGCCCGGCTTCCAGCGCATGCTCGGCGACGGCAGCCATTTCGGCATGCAGCTGAGCTACGCCGAGCAGCCCAGCCCGGACGGTCTGGCCCAGGCCTTCATCATCGGTCGCGAATTCGTCGGCGATGACAACGTCTGCCTGGTCCTCGGCGACAACATCTTCTACGGCCAGCACTTCAGCGAGACGCTGCTCAAGGCTGCCAGCGTGGACAAGGGCGCCACCGTCTTCGGCTACTACGTCGCCGACCCCGAGCGTTTCGGTGTGGTCGAGTTCGACGAGCAGGGCAAGGCCCTGAGCATCGAAGAGAAGCCCAAGAAGCCGAAGTCCAACTACGCCGTCACCGGTCTGTATTTCTACGACAACGACGTGCTGGACATCGCTGCCAACATCAAGCCGTCGCCCCGTGGCGAGCTGGAAATCACCGACGTCAACAACGAGTACCTGCGCCGTGGCTCGCTGAACGTTTCCCTGCTGGGCCGCGGTTTCGCCTGGCTGGATACCGGTACCCACGACGCCCTGCTGGAAGCCGGTCACTTCGTCCAGACCATCGAGAAGCGCCAGGGTCTGAAGGTCGCCTGCCTCGAAGAGATCGCCTTCCAGAAAGGCTGGATTACCTGCGAGCAGATGGCCATGCAGGCCGAAGCCCTGAGCAAGACCGGTTACGGCCAGTACCTGGCGCGGCTGTGCAAGGAGCAGGACTGATGCAGGTCTTCGACACCGCGATCCCGGACGTCAAGCTGATCGAACCCAAGGTCTTCGGTGACGACCGCGGCTTCTTCCTGGAGTCCTTCCAGGCGGAGCGCTATGCCCAGCAGGCGGGGATCACCCTGCCGTTCGTGCAGGACAACCATTCGCGTTCCGCCCGGAACGTGCTGCGTGGTCTGCATTTCCAGCGCAGCAAGCCGCAAGGCAAGCTGGTGCGCGTCGTGCGCGGCGAGGTGCTGGACGTGGCCGTCGACATCCGTCGCGGTTCGTCCACCTTCGGCAACGTGGTCGCCGAGATTCTCTCGGAAGACAACAAGCGCCAGCTCTGGATACCGCCGGGCCTGGCCCACGGCTTCGTGGTGCTGTCGGAAACCGCTGATTTTGAATACAAGTGCACAGATTATTACGATCCCTCTGATGAAGGGTCTTTGATCTGGAATGATCCGGATCTGAATATCGACTGGCGGGTAACGGATCCCATCCTGTCCGCCAAAGATGCACAAGGCCTTCGATTGGCGGAGCTGTATAGATGAAGATACTGGTTACCGGAGCTAACGGTCAGGTCGGACGCTGTCTGACCGATCGTCTTCAGCGTTCAGAACTGGCATGGGAGGCCCATGGACGTGCCACTCTGGATATCGCTGACGAAGGCTCGGTAACCAGCCATCTCGAGCGGTTCGCTCCGGACGTCGTGATCAATGCGGCCGCTTACACGGCGGTCGACAAGGCCGAGCAGGAACCCGAGATCGCCGCCCGCGGCAATATCGAAGGTCCCGCGGTGCTTGCCCAGGCCTGCGGTGCCGCCGGCATCGCCCTGCTGCACCTGTCCACCGACTATGTGTTCGACGGTACCGCCACCGAACCCTATCAGGTCGAGGATCCGGTCAGCCCGTCCGGGGTCTATGGCATGACCAAGCTGGAAGGGGAGAACCGCGTGCTCTCCGCCTGTCCGCGCTCGGTGGTGCTGAGAACCGCCTGGGTGTTCAGCGAACACTGCAACAACTTTCTCAAGACCATGCTGCGGCTCGCTGCCGATCGCGACGAACTGCGGGTGGTGAGCGACCAGGTGGGTTGCCCGACCTACGCCGGTCACATCGCCGATGCGCTGTTGCAGATCGCCGTCCAGGCCGAAGCTCAGCCTGAGCAGACGGCCTATGGCCTCTATCACTTCGGCGGCGACAGCGGCCTGAGCTGGTGCGACTTCGCGCGCTACATCATCGATGCCGGCCAGGAGCTGGGCATGCTGGAGCGGGCGCCGCTCATCACCGGTATCGCCACGTCCGAGTTTCCCACCCTGGCCAAGCGCCCGGCCTATTCCATGCTGGATTCCAGCGCGCTGGAGCAGCACTTCGGCATCCCGCCGAGCGACTGGCGCCAGGGCGTTCGCCAGACCCTGCTGGCGCTCAGGACCGAGCGTGCTCAGGCAGGGTCACTGGTGAGTTGACCGCCTGAACCCTTGCGTTAAGCTCTCCGAATCAAACAGCGGAACAAGGAGGTTCCTCTATGAGATTCATCTGGATAGTGACGTTGCTGGCCCTGTTCGGTCCCTGGGCCAATGCCTGTGAGTCTGGCACGGGTGCTGCAGCCAAGCCTGCCTCGAGCGCCGACCTGGCACCCCTGAACATCAACGTCGCCGACGTCACCGCGCTGCAACGTCTGCGGGGGATAGGGGCCGTCAAGGCACAGGCGATCGTCGACCATCGCCAAGCCCATGGCGCCTTTGTCTCGGTGGACGAGCTGCTCGAGGTCAAGGGCATCGGCAAGGCCCTGCTGCAACGCAACCGCGAACTGCTCAGCGTCGACTGATTTTCGGCAAACTTTAACCGTCTCTCTGCACCTTTTTCCCAAGCCATTGTTTTGGCTGGATTTTTAGGATCTGGCACAAGCATTGCTCTATCTCTGACACGAGTGGGTACGGCGTCAATTTCCCGTGCCAGAGGAGCAGAGCAAATGGTTCAAGGTGTCGAGTTCAATCGGTTGATGCTGGAAATGCGTTCCATGCAGACCGAAGCCATGGCCCGGTCGAAAGCCGTCGTAGCTCCGGCTGCCGGCGCGGAACAGGTCCAGGGCCCGAGCTTCGCCGACATGCTCAGCAAGGCCGTGGGCTCCGTCAACGAGACCCAACAGACCGCCGGTGAGATGGCCAAGGCCTTCGAGATGGGGCAGGGCGGCGTCGACCTCACTCAAGTCATGATCGCTTCGCAGAAGGCCAGTGTCTCCGTGCAGGCCTTGACCCAGGTACGCAACAAGTTCGTTCAGGCGTACCAAGACATCATGCAAATGTCGATTTGAGGACGGTCTAGAAAATGGCTGAAGCTCTCACCAACGCACCCGTCCCGACGACCAGGCCCGAGGCTGAAGACAAGCCCAAGAAGTCGCTGCTGGGTCTCAGCTTTCTCGACAACCTGTCCGACATGCCGCTGCTGCGGCAGATGGGGCTGCTGATCGGCCTGGCCGCCAGCGTCGCCCTGGGCTTTGCCGTGGTGCTCTGGACCCAGCAGCCGGACTATCGGCCGCTGTACACCAGCATGAATGGTCTCGACGCCAATCAGGTGCTGCAGGCCCTGGGCGCGGCCGACATCGGCTACAAGGTCGATCCGAATTCCGGCGCCCTGCTGGTCAAGTCCGACGACCTCGGCCGGGCGCGCATGAAGATGGCCGCAGCCGGCATCACTCCCTCCGATGGCAATGTCGGCTTCGAGCTGCTGGACAAGGAGCAGCCGCTGGGCACCAGCCAGTTTATGGAAGCGGCCAACTATCGTCGCAGCCTGGAAGGCGAACTGGCCCGGACCATCTCCAGTCTCAACGGCATCAAGGGCGCCCGGGTACACCTGGCGATCCCGAAGAGTTCGGTGTTCGTCCGCGACGAGCGCAAGCCGAGCGCTTCTGTGCTGGTCGAGATGTATCCCGGCCGTACCCTGGATTCCGGTCAGGTCATGGCCATCATCAACCTGGTCGCCACCAGCGTGCCGGAACTGGACAAGTCCCAGGTCACCATCGTCGACCAGAAGGGGCAGCTGCTGTCCGACCAGCAGAACATGTCCGAGCTGTCGATCGCCGGCAAGCAACTGGACTACACCCACAAGATGGAAGGCTCCCTGACCCAGCGCGTGCAGAACATCATGCAGCCGGTGGTGGGCAACGGTCGTTTCAAGGCGGAAGTCGCGGCAGACGTGGATTTCAACGCCGTGGAATCGACTGCCGAGCAATTCAATCCCGATCAACCGGCACTGCGCAGCGAGCAGCAGAACAGCGAGCAGCGCCAGACGTCCGGCGGCGGCGCCCAGGGCGTGCCCGGTGCCCTGTCCAACCAGCCGCCCGGTCCGTCCTCGACGCCGGAGAAGGCCGGTGCCCAGGGTGGCGGCGCCAACTACATCGCTCCCGGCCAGCCGCTGCGCGACGCCAACGACCAGTACATCTACGACAGCAAGACCAGCCTGCCGGCGACCCTGCCGTACCCGACCGACAAGCGTGAGCAGAACACCCGTAACTACGAGCTGGACCGCAGCATCAGCTATACCCGTCAGCAGCAGGGCCGTCTGCGTCGACTTTCCGTCGCGGTGGTACTGGACGATCAGGTCAAGGTCGATGCGGCCGGCAAGGTCAGCCATCAGCCCTGGACCCCCGAAGACCTGGCTCGCTTCACCCGTCTGGTGCAGGATGCCGTGGGCTTCGACGCCAGCCGTGGCGACAGCGTGAGCGTGATCAATGCGCCCTTCGCCCCGGTGCAGCAGGAAGAGATCGAGAGCATTCCCTTCTACCAGCAGCCCTGGTTCTGGGGCGTGGTCAAGCAGGCCCTCGGCGTCCTCTTCATCCTGGTGCTAGTCTTTGGGGTGCTGCGTCCGGTGCTGAAGAATCTGTCCGGTGGCAATACCAAGGACGCCGCCGCCCTGGCCGCTGCCGGTGGTGCCGGTGCCCTGGGTGCCGGCGGTCTGGATGGCCTGTCGGACGATCTGGCCGACGACAAGGTGAGCCTGGCCGGTCCGGCACCGCTGTTGCTGCCGAGCCCGAGCGAGGGCTATGACGCTCAACTGACCGCCATCAAGCAGCTGGTCAACGATGATCCGGGCCGTGTCGCCCAGGTAGTGAAGGATTGGATCAATGGCGACGAATGAAGCGCAACTTTCCAAGGTAGAGAAGGCCGCGATCTTCCTCCTGTCGCTGGGCGAGGCCGATGCCGCGCAGATACTGCGCCACATGGGGCCAAAGGAGGTACAGAAGGTCGGTACCGCCATGGCCCAGATGCGCAACGTCAACCGCGAGCAGGTCGAGCGGGTGCTGGGCGACTTCATCGAGGTGGTGGGCGACCAGACCAGTCTGGGCGTGGGCGCCGACGGCTACATCCGCAAGATGCTCACCCAGGCCCTGGGCGAGGACAAGGCCAGCGGCCTGATCGACCGCATCCTGCTGGGCGGCAACACCAGCGGCCTGGACAGCCTGAAGTGGATGGAGCCACGGGCGGTGGCGGATGTGATCCGCTACGAGCACCCGCAGATCCAGGCCATCGTGGTGGCTTACCTGGATCCCGACCAGGCAGCCGAAGTCCTTGGCCACTTCGATCACAAGGTGCGCCTGGACATCGTCCTGCGCGTCTCCTCGTTGAACACCGTGCAACCGGCGGCGCTCAAGGAACTGAACCTGATCCTCGAGAAGCAGTTCTCCGGCAGCGCCAGCACCACCCGTACCGCCCTGGGCGGCGTGAAGCGTGCCGCCGACATCATGAACTACCTGGACAGCTCGGTCGAAGGCCCGCTGATGGACGCGATCCGCGACGCGGATCAGGATCTGTCGGGACAGATCGAGGACCTGATGTTCGTCTTCGACAACCTGTCCGATGTCGACGATCGCGGCATCCAGGCGCTCCTGCGCGAGGTGTCCTCCGATGTGCTGGTGCTGGCGCTCAAGGGCGCCGACGACGGGATCAAGGAGAAATTCTTCCGCAACATGTCCAAGCGCGCGGCCGAGCTGCTGCGCGACGATCTGGAAGCCAAGGGGCCGGTGCGATTGTCCGAGGTAGAGGGGGCGCAGAAAGAGGTGCTCGCCGTGGCCCGCCGCATGGCCGACGCCGGCGAGATCGTGCTCGGTGGCAAGGGCGGCGAGGAAATGGTCTGACGCCTTGCCGGAATTGGCCTGTGCTTTGCTAAGGTCTGGTCAGTAGCGGTTTTCTGACGGACAGGTAATGAGCAAAGAAGCGGCGAGCGAGCTGATCAGGGCGCGGGATCTGGAGACCTTCGACGTCTGGCGACTGCCAGCCTTCGACAGCTTCGACGCACCTGCAGAAATTCCTGTGCCCGCGGCAGTCGAGCCCGAGCCCCAGCCGGAGCCCCAGATCGAAGAGGTCCCGGTCGAAGAGGTCCAGCCGATCACCCTCGAAGAGCTGGAGGCGATCCGCCAGGAGGCCTATAACGAGGGCTTCGGCACCGGCGAGCGCGACGGCTATCATGCCGGCCAGCTCAAGGCGCGCCAGGAAGCCGAGGCGGCCCTGACCGCCCGGCTGGCCAGCCTGGAAACCCTGATGAGCCATCTGCTCGATCCCATCGGCGAACAGGACCAGGCTCTGGAAGCCGGCATGGTGCAGCTGGTCCGGCATATCACCCGCGAGGTCATCCAGCGCGAACTCACGCTAGACTCCAGTCAGTTGGGTCAGGTGGTGCGCACGGCGCTGAAGCTGCTGCCCATGGGTGCCGACAACATCCGCATCCAGGTCAGCCCCCAGGACTTCGAGCTGATGAAGGCCTTGCGTGACCGCCACGAGGAAAAATGGCGCATCCTTGAGGACGAGACCCTGATGCCTGGCGGTTGCCGGATCGAGACCGAGAGCAGCGTCATCGATGCCAGCATCGAGACCCGCCTGACCCAGGCGCTGACCCAGCTGGCCGAACAGCAGCGCCACCAGGCGACCCAGCCCCAGGAAGCCGATCTGCACATCGATATCGAGGATGCCTCCCATGCGTCTTGAGCGTCTGAGTTTCGAACGCCGCCTCAGCGGTTACGATGAAGCCATCCGGGTCGAGCAGCAGCCGGTGATCGAAGGCCGCCTGCTGCGCATGGTCGGTCTGACCCTGGAGGCCGAAGGCCTGCGCGCCGCCGTCGGCAGCCGCTGTCGGCTGATCAATGGCGGTGGCTATCAGCCGGTGGAAGTCGAGGCCGAGGTAATGGGCTTCAACGGCAACAAGACCTTTCTCATGCCGGTGGGCAGCCTGGCCGGCATCGCGCCCGGCGCCCGGGTTGTGCCGGTGCCGGACACCGGTCGCCTGCCGATGGGCATGTCGATGCTGGGGCGCGTACTGGATGGCCTGGGCAACGCCCTGGACGGCAAGGGTCGCATGCGCGCCGAAGACTGGGTGCCGATGGACGGCCCCACCATCAACCCGCTCAAGCGCGAGCCCATCAGCGAGCCCCTGGACGTCGGCATCCGCAGCATCAACGGTTTGCTGACGGTAGGTCGCGGCCAGCGTCTTGGCCTGTTCGCCGGTACCGGCGTGGGCAAGAGCGTGCTGCTCGGCATGATGACCCGGCTGACCAAGGCCGAGATCATCGTGGTCGGGCTGATCGGCGAGCGGGGTCGCGAGGTGAAGGAATTCATCGAGCACATTCTCGGTGAAGAGGGCATCAAGCGGGCGGTGGTCGTGGCCTCGCCGGCGGACGATGCGCCCCTGCTGCGCCTGCGCGCGGCCATGTACTGCACCCGCATCGCCGAATACTTTCGCGACAAGGGCAAGAACGTGCTCCTGCTGATGGATTCCCTGACCCGCTATGCCCAGGCGCAGCGGGAGATCGCCCTGGCCATCGGCGAGCCGCCGGCGACCAAGGGCTACCCGCCGTCGGTGTTCGCCAAGCTGCCGCGCCTGGTGGAGCGGGCCGGCAACGCAGAAAAAGGTGGGGGTTCGATCACCGCGTTTTATACTGTGCTCTCGGAAGGCGACGACCAGCAGGATCCCATCGCCGACTCGGCGCGTGGCGTGCTGGATGGTCACTTCGTGCTGTCGCGGCGGCTGGCCGAGGAAGGGCACTATCCGGCGATCGATATCGAGGCGTCCATCAGCCGGGTCATGCCCCAGGTGGTCAGCCCGGAGCATCTGCGCAACGCCCAGCGCGTCAAGCAGCTCTGGTCGCTCTATCAGCAGGCCAAGGACCTGCTCAGCGTCGGTGCCTATGTGCCCGGCGGGAATGCCGAAACCGATCTGGCGATCGCCCGCTATGCGCCCATGCAGCAGTTCCTGCGCCAGGGCCTGCGCGAAAGCGAGTCGCTGGAGCAGAGTTCCGCCAATCTCCAAGCCGTGTTGGGAGGCTGATAGATCATGAAAGGCAGAGCCGAGCGTCTGGGTCCGGTGGTGGAGATGAGCGAGCGCGACGAGCGCGACGCCGCCCAGCGCCTGGGACAATGCCAGCAGCAACTGGCCCAGGCCGAGTTCAAGCTGGGCGAATTGCAGCGCTATCGCGAGGATTACCAGCAGCGCCTGGTGGTCAACGGCAGCCGTGGCGTCACCGGGCAATGGCTGATCGGCTATCAGCGCTTTCTCAGCCAGCTGGAAGAGGCGATCGGCCAGCAGGAGCGCAACGCCCAGTGGCACCGCGACGTGGTGGCCAAGGCACGCACCCAGTGGCAGGAGCGCTATGCTCGCCTCGAAGGCCTGCGCAAACTGGTCGAGCGCTATCGCCAGGAACAGCGCCAGGTCGAGGACAAGCGTGAACAGAAACAGATGGACGAATACGCCCAGCGGGCGCGCTCGACCTATATTTAGGCCAGGCCCCGCCTTCGTTCCTTCTTTTGGTCAGTGAGAATGCCGATGTTTTCCTCCCATCTCGATCCGGAAACGCTCGCCGCCCTGCGCGACTGCATGGAGGAGGAATACGTCGATCTCATCGAAACCTTTCTGCTCGACTGCGAAGAACGCATCGCCGAACTCAAGCGTAGCGTGATCGGTGGCGATGCCGAGCAGGTTCGCCAGCTGGCGCACAGCTTCAAGGGTAGCGCCGGCAACATGGGCGCCGCGCCCCTGGCCCAGCTGTGTCGGGACGTGGAGGAGGGCGCGCGGCGCCGGGCGACTACCGCCGAACTGGCCATGGGGGTTTCCGCCATGGAGCGCGAATTCGCCATTGTCCGCATCCTGTTCAAGGTCGAGCGCCAACGCTACGCGGGCTGACCTTGTCAAAGCGCTGGCGTTTCTGGCTGGCGCGCAACTTGCTAGATACCCGGAAACCCGTCGTTCGGAGCTCTCCATGGCCGTCGTGCCCGATTTCCTTTTGAATACCGCCACCTCTCCAGCCGGCACCGGCCGGGCGGCGGCCAAGACCCCCTTCCAGGATCGCCCGGCAGCCCAGGAGCGGTTCGCCGATGTCTTCGCCCAGGAGCAGCCGCGTGAGTCGGTGCGCAGCGAAAAGCCGCGCGACGCCAGCGACAGCAAGGCCCCGACCCAGGCGCGCAAGAACGAACCCGGGCGTGCCCGGGATGACGATGACCGAGTGAAGCGCTCCAGCGATGACGACCGCACCGCGGACGCTAAGCCCCAGGCCGACAGCACCGCCAAGAGCGGCGAGCAGTCGGCAGCCGCTACCGACGACAGCGGCAAGACCTTGCCGGTGGCCCAGGGCGAAGACGCCAAGGCACCCGTCGATGCGCTGCTGGATCCGCTGTTCATGTTCGGCATGACCGGCCAGTTCCCGCCACCCGTGGCCACGCCGGCGCCTGCGCCTCAGCTGCCGACCGGGACGGCGGAAGCGACCGCCACCGCCACCACCCAGGCCCTGGATCCGGCCGCGCTGCTGGGCGCTGCCGTGGCTACCGCAGCCCAGGCGACCGCCACGGGTGCGGGGACGGGCGTGACGGCGACCCCGGCCAAGGCCGGCGAGCAGCAGGCCGCGGACGACGGTCTGGCGCAACTGCTGGGCCAGATGCCCCAGGCACAGGGTGACGCCGCCAAGTCCGCCACCAACGCCAACAACCTGGCGGCCACGCAGCTGCAAGGCTTGCTGCCGGCTGATGGCGCCCCCGCTCAGGTGGCGGATCAGGCGGCCAGCGCGGCCCTGGCCGCGACGCTGGACAAGGGCGATGGGCAGGACGCGGCGGTACCGAGCAAGACCGATGCCTTCGCCGACAAACTCACCGCCCTGTCGCAAGCCCTCAGCACGCCCGCCGCGACAGCTCGCCCGGTCACGGCCACGGTGCCTGGCCAGCCGCTCAGCCCGCAGGCGGGCAACTTCAGCGAGGCGGTGGTCGACAAGGTCATGTGGATGTCCAGCCAGAATCTCAAGACCGCCGACATCCAGATGGAGCCGGCGCAACTAGGCAAGCTGGAGGTGCGGATCGACATGACCCAGGACCAGACCCAGGTCACCTTCACCAGTCCCCACGCCGACGTGCGGGAGGCGCTGGACAACGGTAGCCAGCGCCTGCGCGAACTCTTCGCCCAGCAGGGCATGAACCTCGCCAACGTCAACGTTTCCGATCAGTCGTCCGGTCAGGGCTGGCAGCAGTCGCAGCAGGGTGGCCAGAGCGATAATTCGCGTCGCGGTAGCCGCGGCGCGGGCGGGGGCGAGGACGAAGCGGTGGCGAATGTCGCCGAATCCCGCGGCTCGGCGACGCTCGCGGCGCGCAGTCTGGTCGACTACTACGCGTGACAGGCCGCCGGCTGCCAGGTGACAGCCTCGGCCGCACCTGCTATATCCCCTTCGTATCAATAGGTTAGCTGCGTCACCCAACAGGGGTGACGCGCAGCACAGGATTCGGTCGAGCACTTATGGCGAAGAAGCAGGCCCCTGCGGCAGAGGGTGCAGCCGCGGAAGGCAAGGGCAAGGGCAAGCTCAAACTCATCATCATCATCGTCGTGGCCCTGCTGCTGGTCATTGGCGCCTCGGTGGGCGCGACCTGGTTCCTGCTCGGCAAGAAGAGCGCCGAGCCCGAGCATGCCGCGCCGGCCGCCCCGGCGGCACCCGTGCACCTGGCGGCGGTCTACCAGGCGCTGGTGCCGGCCTTCGTGGTCAACTACAACGCCGACGGTCGCCAGCGCTACATGCAGGTCACGGTGACCCTGATGGGGCGCGACCAGGCGCAGATGGATGCGCTCAAGGCGCAATTGCCGCAGGTCCGCAACCAGCTGGTGATGCTGTTTTCCGGCCAGGACTTCAACAGCCTCCTGACGCCGGTGGGCAAGGAGATGCTGCGCCAGCAGGCCACTAGCAAGGTTCAGGAGCTGGCGAAGAAACTGACCGGCCAGACTGCCATCGAACAGGTATTGTTCACCAATCTCGTCCTGCAATAGGTAACGCCATGGCCGTGCAAGATCTGCTCTCTCAGGATGAAATCGATGCCCTGCTGCACGGGGTCGACGATGGCATCGTCGAGACCGAGACCGATGCCGAGCCGGGCACCATCAAGGGCTATGACCTCACCAGCCAGGATCGCATCGTCCGCGGACGCATGCCGACGCTGGAGATGATCAACGAACGCTTCGCCCGCTATACCCGGGTCAGCATGTTCAACCTGTTGCGGCGTTCGGCCGACGTCTCCGTCGGGGGAGTGCAGGTCACCAAGTTCGGTGAATACATCCATTCGCTGTACGTCCCCACCAGCCTCAACATGGTCAAGATGAAGCCGCTGCGCGGTACCGCGCTGTTCATCCTCGATGCGCGGCTGGTATTCAAGCTGGTGGACAACTTCTTTGGCGGTGACGGCCGCCACGCCAAGATCGAGGGCCGTGAATTCACGCCGACCGAACTGCGCGTGGTGCGCATGGTGCTCGACCAGTGCTTCGTCGACCTCAAGGAAGCCTGGGGCGCCATGCTCGACTGCCAGTTCGAATACATGAACTCCGAGGTCAACCCGGCGCTGGCCAACATCGTCAGCCCCAGCGAAGTGGTGGTGGTGAGTACCTTCAACATCGAACTGGATGGCGGTGGCGGCGAACTGCACGTGACCATGCCCTATTCGATGATCGAGCCGATCCGCGAGATGCTCGACGCCGGCTTCCAGTCGGACGTGGACGACCAGGACGAACGCTGGGTCAAGGCCCTGCGCGAGGACCTGCTCGATGTGCGCGTGCCGCTGGAGGCGACGGTTGTCCGGCGCCAACTCAAACTCCGCGATATCCTCAACATGCAGCCCGGCGACGTGATTCCGGTGGAAATGCCGGAGGAGATGCTCATGCGAGCCAACGGCATGCCCACCTTCAAGGTCAAGATGGGCGCACGCAAGGGCAACCTGGCCCTGCAGATTCTCGAACCGGTCAGCCGCGGCCGCTGAGCGACAACCGATTTTTCCGTCCGGGCCGAGGCCCGGCGTAGCACGAGACCCAGACGATGGCAGACAACCCCGAAGAACAAGCCCTGGCGGACGAGTGGGCCGCGGCCCTGGCCGAAGCCGGTGATGCCAGCCAGGACGACATCGACGCCCTGATGGCCCAGGGTACCCAGGTCGAAGCCCCCAAGCCGCCCAAGGCGCCGGTGGAAGAATTTGGTCAGAGCAGTGGGGGTTTGGCAGTGACTGGCATGGAAGGGCCCAACCTGGATGTGATCCTAGACATCCCGGTGACCATCTCCATGGAGGTCGGCCACACCGACATCTCCATTCGCAACCTGCTGCAACTCAACCAGGGCTCGGTCATCGAACTCGACCGTCTGGCCGGCGAGCCGCTGGACGTGCTGGTGAATGGTACGCTGATCGCCCACGGTGAAGTGGTGGTGGTGAACGAGAAGTTCGGGATCCGCCTGACCGACGTCATCAGCCCCACGGAACGTATCAAGAAGCTGCGGTGATCCATGAAGAGTCTGCTCCTGCCGCTGGGTCTCCTGCCCCTGACCGCGCGTGCCGCCGAAGCCACCTCGCCGGGGCTGGATGTGGGGGCGCAGGTCGGCCAGCTGCTGCTCGGCCTGCTGCTGGTGATCGCGCTGATCCTCGGTCTGGCCTGGCTGGTGCGTCGGGTGCAGCAGCAGGGGCCGCGCGGCCAGCAGGTGATCAAGGTGATCTCCACCCAGCACCTGGGCCCGCGCGAGCGGCTGGTGCTGGTGCAGGTCGGCCAGGAGCAGCTGCTGATCGGCGTCGCTGGCGGACGGATCACGCCGCTGCACAGCCTGCGCGAGCCGGTGCGACTCGGCGAGACCGAGGCGCCGGCGCCGGAATTCGCCCAGCGCCTGCTGGAACTCATCAGCCGCGACCCCAAGGCGAAACCATGATCCCTGCGCGTCTACCGGCCGGTCTGGGGCGCACTCTGGGCTGGCTACTGGGCCTGGCCGTGCTGCTGTTCGCGCCCCTGGCGCTGGCGCAGCAGGCCGGGCAGGCCAATCCGCTGTCGATTCCGGCCATTACCCTGAGTACCAACGGCCAGGGGCAGCAGGAGTATTCGGTCAGCCTGCAGATCCTGCTGATCATGACGGCGCTGAGCTTCATTCCAGCGTTCGTCATGTTGATGACCAGCTTCACCCGCATCGTCATCGTCTTCGCCATCCTGCGCCAGGCGCTGGGTCTGCAGACCACGCCGTCCAACCAGGTGCTGGTGGGCATGGCGCTGTTTCTCTCGCTGTTCATCATGGCGCCGGTGTTCGACCGCATCAACACCACCGCCGTGCAGCCCTACCTGAACGAACAACTCAGTGCCCAGGACGCCATCTCCCGTGCCCAGATGCCGATGAAGGACTTCATGCTGGGGCAGACCCGGCAATCGGACCTCGACCTGTTCATGCGGCTGTCCAAGCGCACCGACATTCCCAGTGCCGATCAGGCGCCCTTGTCGATCCTGGTGCCGGCCTTCGTCACCTCCGAACTCAAGACCGCCTTCCAGATCGGCTTCATGATCTTCATTCCCTTCCTGGTCATCGACCTGGTGATCGCCAGCGTGCTGATGGCCATGGGCATGATGATGCTGTCGCCGATGATCATCTCCCTGCCGTTCAAGCTGATGCTGTTCGTCCTGGTGGATGGCTGGGCGCTGATCATGGGTACTCTGGCCAGCAGCTTCGGCACCGTCTAGCGGTGCCCCCTTTGCGTGGAGAAGCGAAATGACCCCTGAAGTCGCCGTCGATCTGTTCCGCCAGGGCCTCTGGCTCACCGCCTTGCTGGTAACGGTGCTGGTGGTGCCGAGTCTGATCGTCGGCCTGATCGTAGCGGTCTTCCAGGCGGCGACCCAGATCAACGAACAGACGCTGAGCTTTCTGCCGCGGCTGATCGTCACCCTGCTGACGCTGATCGTGCTGGGTCCCTGGATGGTCCGGCAGCTCATGGAGTTCATCCAGACCTCGGTCGCCAACATCCCGCGGCTGATCGGCTAGCCCATGCTCGCCCTCAGCGACGCCCAGATCGGCGGCTGGGTCGGCAGCTTCCTGTTTCCGCTGTTTCGCATCGCCGCGCTGCTGATGACCATGCCGATCATCGGCACCACGCTGGTCCCGGTGCGGGTGCGGATGTACCTGGCCCTGGCCTTGAGTCTGGTGCTGGTGCCGACCCTGCCGCCGATGCCGCAGGTGGATGCCATCAGCGCCCAGGCTTTGCCGCTGATCGTCGAGCAGATCCTCATCGGCGCGGTGATGGGCTTCAGCCTGCAGCTGTTCTTCCATGTCTTCGTGGTGGCGGGGCAGATCATCTCGACCCAGGCGGGCCTGAGCTTCGCGTCCATGATCGACCCGGTCAACGGCGCCTCGGCGCCGGTGATGGGCCAGTTCTTCACCATGCTGGTGACACTGCTGTTCCTGGCCATGAACGGCCACCTGGTGGTGTTCGAGATCCTCGCCGAAAGCTTCGTCACCCTGCCGGTGGGGGATACCCTGAGCGTCGAGCACTTCTGGCAGGTCGCCGGGCGGCTGGGCTGGGTATTGGGCGCCGGCATCCTGCTGGTGCTGCCAGCCATCACCGCGCTGCTGGTGGTCAACATCGCCTTCGGCATCATGACCCGCGCAGCACCGCAGCTGAACATCTTTTCCGTCGGCATGCCGTTGATCGTGGTGCTGGGCATGGTCATCGTCTGGCTCGGCACCGCCGACATCCTCTCCCACTATGAAAGTCTCGCCACCGAGGCGCTGCAATGGCTGCGCGAACTGGCCCGAGAACGCTAGGAGATACGCCACATGGCTGAATCCGATGGCGAAGACCGCACAGAAGACCCCACGGAGAAACGCAAGCGTGATTCCCGGGAGGAGGGTCAGCTCCCGCGATCACGCGAACTCGGCACGGTGGCGGTCATGCTCTCGGGAGTCGGCGGCCTGCTGATGTATGGCGCCTTTCTGGGCGGCAAGCTGCTAGAGGTGATGCGCAGCAACTTCTCCCTGCGGCGGGAGGAGGTCATGGACGAGCGCTTCATGGGCACCTTCCTGCTGGCCTCGGGCAAGGCGGCGATGATCGGCATGCTGCCGATGATCGCCCTGGTGGTGATCGCCGCCATCATTGGTCATATCGCCCTGGGTGGCTTCCTGTTCTCCGGCAAGGTGCTGGCGCCCAAGCCGAGCCGGATGAATCCCATGTCCGGCATCGCCCGGATGTTTTCCAAGCATTCCCTGGTGGAGCTGCTCAAGGCGCTGGGCAAGTTCTTCATCATCCTGGGCGTGTCGGTGATGGTGCTGATGAGCGAACGCACGGCGCTGCTGCAGATCGCCAAGCTGCCGACCGAGCAGGCGCTGCTGCACAGCATGCAGGTGGTGGGGCATGCCACCCTGCTGCTGGCCATGGGGCTGCTGATCATCGCCGCGGTGGACGTGCCCTTCCAGATCCTCAGCAATCGCAAGAAGCTGATGATGACCAAGCAGGAGATCAAGGACGAGTACAAGGACAGCGAGGGCAAGCCCGAGGTCAAGGGCAAGATTCGCCAGATGCAGCGACAGATGGCGCAGCGACGGATGATGGCCGAGGTGCCCAACGCCGATGTGGTCATCACCAACCCGACCCACTTCGCCGTGGCGCTCAAGTACGATGCGGCCAAGGGTGGGGCGCCGGTGCTGGTGGCCAAGGGCAGCGATTTCACCGCATTGAAGATCCGCGAGATCGCCCAGGAGCACCAGGTCTCGCTGCTGGAGTCGCCGGGGCTGGCGCGGGCGGTGTATTTCTCCACCGAAGTGGACCAGGAGATTCCGGCCGGGCTCTACGTCGCCGTGGCCCAGGTCCTGGCCTATGTCTATCAGCTCAGGCAGTTCCGCGCCGGACGCGGGCGCAAGCCCAAGCTGTCCGATCTGCCCATCCCGCCGGATCTGCGGCGGGATGAGGAGGGGAAGGCGCCTACTTGATGACGCCGCAGGCGACGCGCGCGCCGCCACCGCCCAGCGGCTTGGGCTGGTCGGCATAGTTGTCGCCACCGGCATGCACCATCAGCGCATGGCCCTTGAGTTCTTCGAGGCGCTTGAGGCGCGGCGCCAGCACCGGCTGGGTGGCCTGGCCGTCGGCAGTCACATAGAGCGCCGGCAATTCGCCCAGGTGGCCGTCGTCCGACCAGGGCGCGCTGTGCTTGCCGGTGTTGCGCGGATCCAGATGGCCACCCGCGGCGCCACCCGCGGTCAGGGTGCCATTCACCTCGGCCGCGCCGCAGTTGGGCTTGGTATGGACATGGAAGCCATGGATGCCGGGCTCCAGGCCCTTGAGGTCGGGCGTGAACACCAGGCCGTACTTGGAACGGGTCACCTGCACGCTGCCGACGCTTTCGCCCACACCGTCGGTCGTGACCTTGTTCAGCGGGATCGTCAGGGATTCGGCCGCCTGGGCGGTTCCGGCCAGGCAGGTAGCCAACAGCGTCGCGGTCCAGATTTTCATGATGATGTTCCTCGGATAGGCGCGCTAGCGCGGGTCCCTAGACAGACTCATGGCCTCCGCCCACGGTTCAGCCGACGGATCCGGTGATCCGTAACCAGTCCTGTATCACCCCAGGGAAAACCTCGCTGATTCAAGGTCTTGAGCAGTTGGCCCGGAGCTTGCTCAAGCCCCTGCGAACAGTGCGCTGCGTCAACTTTCCGTGACGACGGCACCGGCAAGCGAGGAATGGGTGTGAAAGTCGACAAATCCATGATGATGGGCAACATGCGCGGTCTGGCTCGCGGCAACCTGGGCGTGCCGCTGGCCGTCCTGGCGATGCTCGCCATGATGACCTTGCCGATGCCGCCGTTCCTGCTGGACGTGCTGTTCACCTTCAACATCGCCCTGTCGATCGTGGTCCTGCTGGTCAGCGTCTACGCCCTGCGGCCGCTGGACTTCGCGGTCTTCCCGACCATCCTGCTGGTGTCGACCCTGCTGCGCCTGGCGCTGAACGTGGCCTCGAGCCGCGTCGTGCTGCTGCACGGCCAGGACGGCCACGATGCCGCGGGCAAGGTCATCCAGGCCTTCGGCGAGGTGGTGGTCGGCGGCAACTACGTGGTCGGTGCGGTGGTGTTCGCCATCCTCATGATCATCAACTTCGTAGTGGTGACCAAGGGTGCCGGCCGTATCTCCGAGGTGTCGGCGCGTTTCACCCTGGACGCCATGCCCGGCAAGCAGATGGCCATCGACGCCGACCTCAATGCCGGCATCATCGACCAGGTCGAAGCCAAGAAGCGTCGGACCGAAGTGGGCCAGGAAGCCGACTTCTACGGTTCCATGGACGGTGCCAGCAAATTCGTCCGCGGCGACGCCGTCGCCGGTCTGCTGATCCTCTTCATCAACCTCATCGGCGGCATGGCCATCGGCATGGCCCAGCACGGTCTGCCGTTCGGCGAAGCGGCGCGCATCTACGCCCTGCTGACCATCGGTGACGGCCTGGTCGCCCAGGTCCCCTCGCTGCTGCTGTCGGTCGCCGCGGCCATCATGGTGACCCGGGTGTCCTCGGCCGAGGACATGGGCCAGCAGGTCAATCGTCAGATGTTCGCCTCGCCCAAGGCGCTGGCGGTCTCGGCCTTCATCATCATCGCCATGGGCCTGGTCCCGGGCATGCCGCACCTGCCGTTCCTCGGCCTGGGCGGTGGCGCCGCCGCCGGTGCCTGGCTGATCTACAAGCGCCAGCGCCAGGCCAAGCAGACCGCCGAAGTGGAGGCCAAGAAGCAGCAGGACCTGGCGCCCGTGCAGCGTCCGGCCGAGGCCAAGGAGCTGGGCTGGGATGACGTGACCCCGGTGGACATGGTCGGTCTGGAAGTCGGTTACCGGCTGATCCCCATGGTCGATCGCAACCAGGGTGGCCAGTTGCTGGCGCGGATCAAGGGCGTGCGCAAGAAGCTGTCCCAGGACCTCGGCTTCCTCATGCCGTCGGTGCACATCCGCGACAACCTGGACCTGCTGCCCAACGCCTATCGTCTGACTTTGATGGGCGTCAGCGTGGCCGAGGCCGAGATCTATCCGGATCGCGAACTGGCCATCAACCCCGGTCAGGTCTACGGCTCCCTCAACGGCGTCGCCGCCAAGGATCCGGCATTCGGTCTGGAGGCCGTCTGGATCGACGTCACCCAGCGCGACCAGGCCCAATCCCTCGGCTACACCGTGGTCGATGCCAGCACCGTGGTCGCCACGCACCTCAACCAGGTGCTCTTCAAGCACGCCCACGAGCTGATCGGTCACGAGGAAGTCCAGCAATTGCTGCAGGTGCTGGCCAAGAGTTCGCCCAAGCTGGCCGAAGAACTGGTGCCCGGCATCGTCTCCCTCTCGACCCTGCTCAAGATCCTCCAGCAGCTGCTGCAGGAGCAGGTGCCAGTCCGCGACATCCGTACCATCGCCGAAGCCATCGCCAACGTCGGTCCGCGGAGTCAAGATCCCGCCGCCATCGCCGGTGCCGTACGGGTCGCGCTGTCCCGCGCGATCGTCCAGAACATCGTGGGAATGGAGCCTGAGCTGCCTGTTATCACCCTTGAGCCAAGGTTGGAACAGATGTTGCTAAGTAGTATGCAGAAGGCCGGTCAAGGCGCCGAGGACGGCATGTTCCTCGAGCCTGGCATGGCTGAAAAACTGCAGCGTTCCCTTATCGAGGCAGCGCAGCGTCAGGAAATGATGGGTAAGCCAGTGGTGCTGCTGGTAGCCGGTGCGATCCGCGGGATGATGTCCCGCTTCGCGCGGATGGCGGCACCGAACATGAGTGTTCTGGCCTACCAGGAAATTCCGGACAACAAGCAGGTCACCATCGTCGCTACCGTTGGCCAGAATGGCTGAGGTCTAGATCATGCAAGTCAAACGTTTCTTCGCTGCCGATATGCGTCAAGCCATGAAGCTGGTACGCGACGAGCTGGGTCCGGATGCCGCCATCCTCAGCAACCGCCGGGTCGCCGGCGGGGTCGAGCTGACCGCGGCGCTGGACTATCAGGCTCCGGCACCGGCTGCGCCCAACGCGGAGCTGCAGGCGGAGTTGCGCAAGACCCATGCGAAGATCGCCCAGGCCCATGCCGACCTCAGTATCCGTGCACCGGGCGTGCCCTCGGCCGCGCCGAAGGACAAGCAGCTGCTGGGCGCCATCAGCGCTGCCGACAGCCGTCGCGAGCCGGTGATCGCCCCGCCGCGTGCCCCTCAGCCCGCCGCCGCGGCGCCTGCCGCCAGTGCCGTGCCGGAAGACCGCCGCGCCCTGGAAGCCATGCGCAGCGAACTCAGTGGCCTGCGTGAACTGCTGGAAGTCCAGCTCGGTTCCATGGCCTGGACCCAGGTGCAGTCCACCCGTCCGCAACAGGCCGGCCTCTGGCGCCGTCTGCAGCGCATGGGCCTGCCCGCCGATCTGGCCCGCCACCTACTCGACAGCGTGGCCAAGATCCAGGATCCGCGGCATGCCTGGCGCATGCTGCTGGCCAATTTCGCCCAGCTGGCCAAGACCACCGACGCCAAGATCCTGGAGGAGGGCGGTGTCGTCGCCTTCGTCGGTCCGGCCGGCATGGGCAAGACCACCACCCTGGCCAAGCTCGCCGCCAACTACGTGCTCAAGTACGGCCCCCAGAGTCTGGCGCTGGTCAGCATGGACAGCTTCCGCATCGGTGCCCAGGAGCAGATCAAGACCCTCGGCCGCATCCTCGACGTGCCGGTCACTCTGGTCGATCCGGGCCAATCCCTGGCCCAGGCGCTGGCACCCCTGGCGCGCAAGCGCCTGGTACTGATCGACACCGCGGGCATGCCCGCCAATGATCCGGCGCTCAAGGTGCAGCTCGAAGCCCTGGCCAACCGCCAGCTGAAGATTCGCAACTACCTGGTACTGGGTGTCACCAGCCAGAGCCAAGTGCTCAAGGCGGCCTACCACAGCTACCGGCGCTGCGGCCTGAGCGGCTGCGTGCTGACCAAGCTGGACGAAGCCGCCAGCCTCGGCGAAGCCCTGGGCCTGGCCATCAGCCAGCGCCTGCCGGTGGCCTACATCGCCGACGGCCCGCGCATCCCGGACGACCTGCATCTGGCCCGCAGCCACCAGCTGGTGAGCCGCGCCGTGAGCCTGCAGGCGCCCGAGGAGCCGAGCGAAGAAACCATGGCCGGCATGCTTGCCGGCCTGTATCAAGGCAATGCCCGCCGCGCCGGTTAGCGCAGACGAACGGTAGTGGTGCATCGCATGCCTGGGCACGCCAAATGCACTTGGTCTAAAGTGTGACGGATTTCAATCAAAGGTATCAGGCAATGGGTAGCATGCATCCCGTCCAAGTCATAGCGGTCACGGGCGGTAAAGGCGGTGTCGGCAAGACCAATGTGTCGGTCAACCTGGCCTTGGCCCTGGCCGATATCGGGCGGCGCGTCATGCTGCTCGACGCCGACCTGGGCCTCGCCAACATCGACGTTCTGCTCGGCCTGTCGCCCAAGCGCACCCTGGCCGATGTCATCTCCGGCGAGTGCGAGCTGCGCGACGTGCTGCTGCACGGCCCGGGCGGCATCCGCATCGTTCCGGCGGCCTCGGGCACCCAGGCGATGGTCAATCTGACGCCGGCCCAGCACGCCGGTCTGATCCAGGCCTTCAGCGACATCAGCGAAAACCTCGACGTGCTCATCGTCGATACCGCTGCCGGCATCGGCGACCAGGTGGTCAGCTTCGTTCGCGCCGCCCAGGAAGTCCTGGTGGTGGTGTGCGACGAGCCCACCTCCATCACCGATGCCTACGCCCTGATCAAGCTGCTCAATCGCGACCATGGCGTCACCCGTTTCCGAGTTCTGGCGAACATGGCGCTGACGCCCCAGGAAGGTCGCAATCTCTTTGCTAAGCTGACCAAGGTGACCGACAGATTCCTGGATGTCGCCCTGCAGTATGTGGGCGCCATTCCGTTCGACGAGGCGGTGCGCAAAGCCGTGCAGAAACAGCGCCCCGTGTTCGAAGCCTTTCCGCGTGCCAAGGCCTCGCTGGCCTTCCGTGCGGTAGCTCAGAAAGTCGATGGCTGGCCGCTGCCCGCCAATCCGCGCGGCCATCTCGAGTTCTTTGTCGAGCGCCTTGTGCAACCAGCCATCGGTACCCACGCATGACAGCATCCAGCGGGCTTCGCATGTACAGCAAAACCTCGGAACGTACCCAGCAGGAGCAACTCATCAACCGCTACGCGCCGTTGGTGAAACGCATCGCCTACCATCTCCTGGCGCGGCTGCCGGCCAGCGTGCAGGTCGAGGACCTGATGCAGGCCGGCATGATCGGTCTGCTGGAGGCCTCGCGCAAATATGACGCCGGCAAGGGCGCCAGCTTCGAGACCTACGCCGGCATCCGCATCCGCGGCGCCATGCTCGACGAGGTCCGCAAGGGCGACTGGGCACCGCGCTCGGTGCACCGCAACACGCGCATGGTCACCGACGCCATTCGCGCGGTGGAAGCGCGTACGGGGCGCGACGCTAAAGATTCCGAAGTCGCGGCCGAACTTAAATTGAGTCTGGATGAGTACTACGGCATCCTTGGCGACACCATGGGGAGTCGCCTGTTCAGTTTCGACGACCTCATGGAGGGTGGTGAGCATGGGCTCGAGGAGAGCGGTTCGCATGAACTCGAACCCGGTCGCGGTCTGGAGGACGAGCGCTTCCGCAAGGCCCTGGCCGACGCCATCGCCAATCTTCCGGAGCGTGAACGTCTGGTGCTCTCGCTGTATTACGACGAGGAACTCAACCTCAAGGAAATCGGCGAGGTGCTGGGCGTGAGCGAGTCACGCGTCTGCCAACTTCACAGTCAATGCGCGGCACGCCTGCGGGCGCGGCTGGCGGAATGGCGTTCGCGTTAACCGGCTGGTACTCAGGCTACTACGATTGCTTAGGCGCGCCTTGCGGCGTGTGTGCGGATTAGGACGGAGGTCGACTTGGACAAGAACATGAAAATCCTCATCGTGGACGATTTTTCCACGATGAGACGCATCATCAAGAATTTGCTGCGCGATCTGGGATTCACCAATACCGCCGAAGCAGACGACGGCAACACCGCCCTGCCGATGTTGCAGAGCGGCAACTTCGATTTTCTCGTCACCGACTGGAACATGCCCGGCATGACCGGCATCGACCTGCTGCGCCAGGTGCGCGCCGACGCGCGCCTGAAAACCCTGCCGGTGCTGATGGTGACCGCCGAGGCCAAGCGTGAGCAGATCATCGAAGCCGCTCAGGCCGGCGTGAATGGCTATGTGGTCAAGCCTTTCACCGCCCAGGTGCTGAAAGAAAAGATCGACAAGATCTTCGAGCGGGTGAACGGCTGAAGAAAGCCGCGGGGACGTTATGGATCAGCTTGGCACCAACAGCTTCAGCGACTTCGAGTCGAATCTAAAACAGCACGCCCAGGAGCTGGTGAAATGCCTGGAAAGTGGCGACTTCACCCAGGCGGTGCATGTCATCAATGAACTCAACCAGTTGCGTGACCGGGGGCTCTACCAGGAAGTCGGCAAGCTGACCCGCGAGTTGCACAACGCCATCGTCAACTTCGAGATCGATCCGCGCGGCATGGCCGGCGAAGAGGTCTCCCAGATCAGCGATGCCACCGATCGTCTCTCCTACGTGGTGAAGATGACCGAGAACGCCGCCAACCGGACCATGGATCTGGTGGAGGAGAGCGCGCCCCTGGTAGGCAACTTCGGCGACGAAGCCCGTGCCGTGCATGCCGACTGGAAGAAGTTCATGCGCCGGGAAATGGGCGCGGACGAATTCCGCGAGCTGGCCAAGCGCGTCGATGCCTTCCTCAGCCACAGCGAGAGCAGCGCCGAACAACTGTCGGCCAAGCTCAATGACATCCTCCTGGCGCAGGACTACCAGGACCTTACTGGTCAGGTGATCAAGCGCGTGGTCAATCTCGTCGGGCAGATCGAGAAAGACCTCGTCAAGCTGGTGATGATGGCCAGCCAGGTCGATCGCTATACCGGCTTCAGTCACGATCACAGCGCGCTGATCGAACAGAATCGAAAAGAAAAGACGATGAAGGGTGAAGGTCCGCAGATTCATGCCGATAAGCGTGAAGACGTCGTGGCCGCTCAGGTCGACGTCGACGATCTTCTATCCAGTCTGGGCTTCTGACCCAGACCCTCTTGGGGAGTGCAGGAATGAGCTTCGACGCCGATGAAGAGATCCTCCAGGATTTCCTGGTAGAGGCCGGCGAGATTCTCGAACAGTTGTCGGAACAATTGGTCGAGCTGGAAAGCCGTCCGGATGACATGGATCTGCTGAACGCCATCTTTCGTGGCTTCCATACCGTAAAGGGCGGTGCCGGTTTCCTGCAGCTCCATACCCTGGTCGAGTGCTGTCATATCGCGGAAAACGTTTTCGACATCCTGCGCAAGGGCGAACGCCGCGTGGATGCCGAGCTGATGGATGTGGTGCTGCAGGCACTGGATTCCGTCAACGAGATGTTTGGTCAGGTACGGGAGCGCGAAGAGCCGACCCCGGCCTCGCCCGAGTTGCTGGCGGCGCTGGCTCGCCTGGCCGATCCGGCCGGCAGCGAACCGGCGCCGGTAGCGGCTGCGCCCGTAGCCGCCACTCCGGTGGCCGCGGCACCGGCGCCCGTCGCTGCTGCTGCAGCTGCCGAACCGGAATTGAGCGATGCCGATTTCCAGAATCTGCTCGATGCCCTGGGCAGCGAGCCGAGTGCGGCAGCGCCTGCGGCCGCCAGTGGTGACGACATCACCGATGACGAATTCGAAGCCCTGCTTGATCAGTTGCACGGCAAGGGCAAGTTCCATGACGCGCCGGCCGCTGCGCCTGTTGCTGCCGCAGCTCCTGCCGCCGTTGCGGCCAGCGGTGATGACATCACCGATGACGAATTCGAGGCCCTGCTGGACGAATTGCACGGCAAGGGCAAGTTCGTCGCGAACGAGGCCGCGGCACCTGTCGCAGCAGCCCCGGCGGTAGCGGCTCCAGCGGCGGCGGGTGGTGGTGACGAGATCACCGACGACGAATTCGAATCCCTGCTCGACGAATTGCACGGCAAGGGCCGATTCAGTGGTCCCGCGGCAGCCGCCGACGCTGTAGCCGCACCTGCCACTGCTGCGCCGGCACCGGTCGCTGCGCCTCAGCCCGCGCCTGCACCCGCGCCGAAACCGGCTCCGGTTGCCGAGGTCGCGGTGCCCAAGCCGGCAGCGGCAGCGCCCGCCGAACGTCCCACCAGCGAAGCGGAGACCACCGTGCGGGTCGATACCGCACGGCTGGACGAGATCATGAACATGGTCGGCGAGCTGGTGCTGGTGCGTAACCGCCTGGTGCGTCTGGGCCTGAACAGCGGCGACGAGGCCATGGCCAAGGCCGTGTCCAATCTCGACGTGGTCACCGCCGACCTGCAGACCTCTGTCATGAAGACGCGGATGCAGCC
Source organism: Pseudomonas sp. SHLD1 (assembly GCF_028640935.1). NCBI lineage: Bacteria > Pseudomonadati > Pseudomonadota > Gammaproteobacteria > Pseudomonadales > Pseudomonadaceae > Pseudomonas > Pseudomonas sp. SHLD1. The sequence continues at coordinate 81,927 of NZ_JAQZAD010000023.1, read as the reverse complement.
GATCAAGAAGGTCTTCGGTCGCTTCCCGCGCCTGGTCCGCGATCTGGCGCGCAGCCTGAAGAAAGAGATCAACCTGGAGCTGGTCGGCGAAGAAACCGACCTGGACAAGAACCTGGTCGAGGCCCTGGCCGATCCGCTGGTGCACCTGGTGCGCAACGCGGTCGACCACGGCATCGAAGGGCCCGCCGAACGTGAAGAAAACGGCAAGTCCCGTGCGGGGCGTGTAGTGCTCTCCGCCGAGCAGGAAGGCGACCACATCCTCCTGTCGATCTCCGATGACGGCAAGGGCATGGACGCGGATCTGCTGCGCAACAAGGCCGTGGAAAAAGGCCTGCTCGACCGCGACGCGGCCGATCGCCTGACCGAGACCGAGTGCTTCAACCTGATCTTCGCCCCGGGTTTCTCCACCAAGGCCGAGATCTCCGACATCTCCGGCCGTGGCGTGGGCATGGACGTGGTCAAGACCAAGATCAGCCAGCTCAACGGCACGCTGAACGTCTACTCGACCAAGGGCCAGGGCTCCAAGATCGTCATCAAGGTGCCCCTGACCCTGGCGATCATGCCGACGCTGATGGTGATGCTGGGCAACCAGGCCTTCGCCTTCCCGCTGGTCAACGTCAACGAGATCTTCCATCTCGACCTGTCCCGCACCAACGTGGTGGACGGCCAGGAAGTGGTGGTGGTGCGCGACAAGGCGCTGCCGCTGTTCTACCTCAAGCGCTGGCTGGTGCCCAATGCGGCCCATGTGGAGCAGGGGGAAGGGCATGTGGTGATCCTCTCGGTGGGCACCCAGCGCATCGGCTTCGTGGTCGATCAGCTGGTGGGCCAGGAAGAGGTGGTCATCAAGCCACTCGGCAAGATGTTGCAGGGAACGCCCGGCATGTCCGGAGCGACCATCACCGGCGACGGGCGCATCGCGCTCATCCTCGATGTGCCCAGCATGCTCAAGCGCTACGCCCGTCGCGGACTCTGAGTCGGCCAGGTACGAGCGGCGTCAGGCCCTGGGCCTGGCGCCATCGGGTGGCCTGCGCCGCCCCAGTTAGGAGTTTCAACGTATGCCGGTAAAAGTACTGGTGGTGGACGATTCCGGCTTCTTCCGGCGTCGGCTCAAGGAAATCCTGGCGGCCGATCCCAACATCTCGGTGGTGGGCACGGCCAGCAACGGGCGCGAAGGGGTCGACCAGGCCCTGGCGCTGCGGCCCGATGTCATCACCATGGACTACGAGATGCCGATGATGGACGGCATCACCGCGGTCCGCCACATCATGCAGAAATGCCCGACCCCGGTGCTGATGTTCTCCTCGCTCACCCATGAAGGCGCCCGGGTCACCCTGGATGCCCTGGATGCCGGCGCGGTCGACTACCTGCCCAAGAATTTCGAGGACATCTCGCGCAATCCGGCCAGTGTGCAAAAGCTGCTGTGCGAGAAGATCCACCATATCGCCCGTTCCAACCGGCGCTTCGCCGTGGCTCCCAGCGTCGCGCCGGCGACGCCCGCGAGTGCTTCCGCGGCACCGGCCACGGCCCGCCCGGCAGCGCGTCCGGCCGCGCCTGGCGGCGCTGCGGCAGGTCACGCGTCCGCGGCCCCGGCTTCGCCGCCGCCCAAGCGCAAGCACTATCGCCTGGTGGCTATCGGGACCTCCACCGGTGGTCCGGTGGCCCTGCAACGGGTGCTTACCCAGCTGCCAGCCAATTTCCCGGCGCCCCTGGTGCTGATCCAGCACATGCCGGCGGCCTTCACCAAGGCCTTCGCCGAGCGCCTGGACAAGCTCTGCCGCATCAGCGTCAAGGAAGCCGAGGACGGCGACCAGTTGCGTCCGGGACTGGCTCTGCTGGCACCCGGCGGCAAGCAGATGATGGTGGACGGTCGCGGCATGGTGAAGATCCTGCCCGGCGACGAGCGCCTCAACTACAAACCCTGCGTCGACGTGACCTTTGGTTCCGCGGCCAAGGCCTATGCCGACAAGGTGCTGGCAGTGGTCCTGACCGGCATGGGCGCCGACGGCCGCGAAGGCGCGCGGATGCTCAAGCAGGTCGGCAGCCAGGTGTGGGCGCAGGATGAAGCCAGCTGCGTCATCTACGGCATGCCCATGGCCATCGCCAAGGCCAATCTGGCCGACGCCGTCTACGGCCTGGACGACATCGGCAGACACCTGACCGAGGCCTGTTCGTGACGGCAGGCGTTTACTGGCCAGAAGGGCATTGAGCGTGGACGTTCTCAGCCTCATCGGCATCCTGCTGGCGTTTACCGCCATCATGGGTGGCAACCTGCTGGAGGGCGGTTCCTTCACCGCCCTGGCCAATGCTCCGGCGGCGCTGATCGTGGTCGGCGGCACCTTGGGCGCCGTCCTGCTGCAGACCCGCCTGCCGGTGCTGCGCCGGGCCCTGACGATGCTGGCCTGGGTGTTCGTGCCGCCGCGGCTGGACCTCGTCGGCGGCATCCGCAAGGTGGTCAACTGGAGCAACGTCGCGCGCAAGGAAGGCCTGCTGGGTCTCGAACCCCTGGTCGCCCGCGAAGCCGATCCCTATGCCGCCAAGGGCCTGCAGCTGCTGGTGGACGGCACCGAACCCGAGGCCCTGCGCAGCATTCTCGAGGTGGATCTCTACGGCCAGGAAGATCGCGACATCGCCGCCGCCAAGGTCTATGAAGCCATGGGTGGCTATGCACCCACGGTCGGGATCATCGGCGCGGTAATGGGCCTGATCCACGTCATGCAGAATCTCGCCGATCCCTCCCAGCTGGGCAGCGGCATCGCCGTGGCCTTCGTCGCCACCATCTATGGTGTCGGCTTCGCCAACCTGCTGTTGCTGCCGGTCGGCAACAAGCTCAAGGCACTGGCCCAGCAACAGTCCCGCTACCGGGAAATGCTGCTGGAGGGCCTGATGTCCATCGGCGAGGGCGAGAATCCCCGCTCCATCGAAATGAAGCTGCAAGGTTTTCTGGACTAGGAGGACGCCGCATGCCTCGTCGCCGCCGCCGTCCCGAAGAGCACGAGAACCACGAACGCTGGCTGGTCTCCTACGCGGACTTCATCACCCTGCTGTTCGCCTTCTTCGTGGTCATGTATTCCATCTCCTCGCTGAACGAGAGCAAGTACAAGGTGCTGTCGGACAGCCTGTCCGGCATCTTCAGCCAGCCGGAGCGTTCGCTCAAACCCATTCCCCTCGGTGATCAGCGTCCCGCGGGCGTGACACCGACGGTGATGGACGCCAGCGCCGCTCAGCCGGTCAGAGGCGCCCCCAGCGATCCGCTGCAGCAGATCGCCGACAGCGTGCGCGCCACCTTCGGCGATCTCATCGCCGGCGACCAGTTGAACATCAAGGCCAGCGAGATGTGGCTGGAAATCGAACTCAGCTCCAACCTGCTGTTCGCCAGCGGCGATTCCCTGCCGAGCAATCCCGCCTTCGGTCTCATGGAGAAGGTGGCCAAGATTCTGGCGCCGTTCAGAAATCCGATCCAGGTACAGGGCTACACGGACGACCGCCCCATCAGCACGGCGCTGTATCCCACCAACTGGGAACTGTCCGCGGCCCGCGCGGCCAGTATCGTGCGGCTGCTGATCGGCAACGGCATCGCTCCGCAGCGCCTGGCCGTGGTGGGCTATGGCGCCTATCAACCGGTGGTCGACAACACCAACGACGTCAATCGCGCCCGCAATCGGCGCGTGGTCCTGCTGATCTCGCGCAATCTCGACCTGTTCCGGCCACAGAGCACCTTGCAAAATCCGTCGACTGGCACACAATCTGCAGCATCGCCTGGAGAACCGGCGCCCGGGGTGGCGCCCGTCAAATCTTCGTCGCCGGCCACCAAGCCGGCACCTTGACCCGGCTGGTCGTGTCGTCGGGAGGAAGTCTGCACATGAGAGTCTGGGCTGTCGCCAATCAGAAGGGTGGGGTGGGCAAGACCACCACCACCGTTGCCCTCGCCGGGTTGCTCGGCGATGAAGGCAAGCGCGTCCTGCTGGTGGATCTCGATCCCCACGGCTCCCTGACGAGCTATTTCGGTCAGGATCCGGACAGCCTCGAACACAGCGCGTTCGATCTGTTCCAGTACGGTGGCCAGGTTCCGGAAGGGCTGCCGAAGCGGCTGCTGCTGCCCACCAGCCATCCGCAGCTGTCGATGCTGCCGTCCAGCACCGCGCTGGCTACCCTGGAGCGTCAGTCGCCCGGCCAGAGCGGCCTGGGCCTGGTGATCTCCAAGAGCCTGGCACAGCTGTGGAACGATTTCGATCATGTGCTGATCGACAGTCCGCCGTTGCTCGGCGTGCTGATGGTCAATGCCCTGGCGGCCAGTCAGCATCTGGTGATTCCGACCCAGACCGAATTCCTCGCGCTCAAGGGACTCGAGCGCATGGTCAACACCCTGACCATGATCAACCGCTCGCGCAAGCAGGCGCTGCCCTACACCATAGTGCCGACCCTGTTCGACCGCCGTACCCAGGCCTCCATCGGCACGCTAAAGGTCCTGCGCAGCACCTATCCGGCGCAGCTGTGGCAGGCCTTCATTCCCATCGATACGCGGCTGCGCGACGCCAGTCGTTCCGGGCAGGTGCCGTCGCGCTACGAGATGAACAGCCGCGGCGTCATCGCCTACCGGGCGTTGCTGCGGCATCTGCTCGACGGGGCGCCCAGCAGCCAGGTCGCCTGATTCAAGTTTTCCACCCTGCCGGCCGATAGGCTGGACAACTCACCCACGTAGATCGCCATGAGCCAACCGACGTCTCTCGACAATCGTCCTCAGCGTGTCCTCCAGGGCTATCTCGATGCCCTTTTGCTGGACGCGTTCCTGGAACTGCCGACCGCCGAAGCCACGCCGGTCGTGGCGCCCGTGGTGGCACCGGCTGCGCCGATCGCCAGCGTGAGCGAAGACGAATTCGCCGCCGCGGTGCGCGAGGAGCTCGAACGGGATGCCGCGTGGCAACCCCGGGTCGTGCCGCTGGCAGCCCGCCGTGCCGGCGTCGGCCTGCCCGAGGTGCTGCAGCCCGCAACCCAGGTGCCGTTGCCGCCGGAAACCGACATCGAGCTGGACTGGCGCGTCCCCGAACTGGCGCCCGCTGCCGAGCCGGCGCGTCCGGTGGTGGAGGGCATTGCCCTCGGTACCCCGGCGGTGCATCCCGCCGCCGCAGCGGGCGTACCGCCCAGCGCCGTGCACCTGGAAGGTCGCCCCGAGTGGGGCGAAGAGCCCTTCGAATGCCTGCTGTTCGACGTGGCCGGCCTGACCCTGGCCGCGCCCCTGGTGTGCCTGGGCTCCATCTACCCGCTCACCGACGAAGAGTTGACGCCGCTGTTTGGTCAGCCAGACTGGTTCCTGGGCCTGCTACCCTGCCAGGCAGGCAACCTGCGCGTGCTCGACGCAGCCCGCTGGGTGATGCCCGAGCGCTACCGCGACGACTATCGCGAAGGCCTGAAATTCGTTATATCGCTGCAAGGCCTGGACTGGGGCCTGGCCGTGCATGGCGTCAGCCATTCGGTACGGCTGGATCCCGCTGAGGTCAAATGGCGGAATCAGCGCGCTACCCGGCCCTGGCTGGCGGGTACGGTGATCGATCAGATGTGTGCGCTGCTGGATGTGGCGGCGCTCGCTGAACAGGTGGTGGGTGGCCGTCGCTAGGGCTGCCCGCTGCAACTAACCGGCGGGTTCGCCCGCTTCGCCGCACGTGCGGTATTTGACGAGGCTAGGGAACATGAAAAAAACGTCCGCACAGGGTTCCGAAGATCCGGTCCTGCAATGGGTCACCTTCCGCCTGGATAACGAGACCTACGGCATCAACGTGATGCAGGTCCAGGAAGTCCTGCGCTACACCGAAATCGCTCCGGTCCCGGGTGCGCCGAGCTACGTGCTGGGCATCATCAACCTGCGCGGCAACGTGGTGACGGTGATCGACACCCGTCAACGCTTCGGTCTGCTGCCCACCGAGGTCACCGACAACACCCGTATCGTCATCATCGAGGCTGACAAGCAGGTCGTCGGCATCCTGGTCGACAGCGTGGCGGAGGTGGTCTATCTGCGGCAGTCGGAGATCGAGACCGCACCGAACGTCGGCAATGACGAATCCGCCAAGTTCATCCAGGGCGTGTGCAACAAGAACGGCGAGCTGCTGATCCTGGTCGAGCTCGACAAGCTGATGACCGAAGAAGAGTGGTCGGAGCTGGAAAGCATCTGATGCTCGTCGGGCTGATCCTGCTCAGCGTTGCCCTGGGGCTGGCCTGTGCCGGCCTCGGCGGTTGCTGCTGGTTGCTCTGGCAGCGCCAGCAGCAGCAGGCGGCCAAGCTGGCCGAGCGGGAAGCCCTGGTCGACAAGCGCATGCAGATCCTGCTCAAACGCCTGGAAACCTACCAGGCCGGGCAGGTGCGCATGGGCGAACAGGTGCAGGGACTGGCCCAGGTGGTGGCACCCTTGCCCGATCGGTTGACCCAGATCGAGCAGAGCGACCCCACCAGTCTGTCGTTTTCCCAGGCGGCACGCCTGGTGGGACTGGGCGCCAGCGCCGACGATCTCACCCAGGCCTGCGGTCTGTCCCAGGCCGAAGCCGAGCTGGTGGCCCGGCTGCACCGGCAGCGCCAGCAGCGCCAGCAGCGTTCCGGCTGATCAGGCCGGCTGCGCAGGATCGCCGCCTCAGCTGACGATCCAGTGGTAGAGCGCGATCACCACCAGTACCGCCAGCACCGGCTTGGCGATGCGGTAGGCCTTGGGATGGCGCCGCTTGAATTTCTTCACGCCACCACCGATGCGATCCCCGAATCTCTTGCTGAAGGCATAGGCCTGGTTGATGCCGCCGACGCGTTCCCCTTCGACGTTCTGCGGTGCCGTGGCATTGCCGAGGAAACGGCTGACCGCCTGATTGACACGGGTCAGCAGGCGGTTGCGCAGCGGACGCTCGACGTCGCAGAAGAGAATGACCCGGGTCTGGTCGGTCTCGTTCTTGACCCAGTGCACGTAGGTTTCGTCGAACATCACGTCTTCGCCGTCGCGCCAGGCATAGGGCTGGCCATCGACATAGATGCGACAGGCGTCCGAGTTCGGCGTGGCCAGGCCCAGGTGGTAGCGCAGCGAGCCGCCGAAGGGATCGCGATGGGGATTCAGATGGCTTCCACCCGGCAGCAGGGCGAACATGGCGCCCTTGACGTTGGGGATCTGCCGCACCAGTTCGACGGTCCGCGGGCAGAGCGTCTGGGCTGAAGGCAGCGGCTCGCCGTACCAGGTCAGGTAGAAACGCTTCCAGCCCTTCTTGAAGAAGGAACCGAAGCCGGCGTCATTGTCCTTTTCCGCGGCGCGGATATAGCCCTCGTCGAACAGCCGCAGGGCTTCGACGCGAATCTCCTGCCAGTTGTCCTTGAGCACGTCCAGCTCGGGAAAGCGGCTGCGATCCAGATAGGGTTTGGACGGCACGCTGGAGAACAGGTACATCAGGGCGTTGTAGGGGGCGAACACGGCCGAGTGGTTGACCAGCTGGCGCAGGAAAGGCAGCCGAGCGCGTCCGCGAAGGTGGACGAAGAGCACGCTGGCGACGAAGAGCAGGACGATCGCGAAGGTAATCATGGGCGAATTGTGATCGGCAGCGCCCGAACCAGGGGCGGATAGGTAATGACCGCATTATTTCACCCCAGAGAAAGGCTTGCACTCGCTTCGTCGGCTGCGCAGGATGGACACCCTGGCGCGCGGCCGCTTTCGAGCCGCGCCCCCTTGGATGATCTAGACGAGTCGTATCGATGAGCATGTCCCTACGCGACCAGCTGCTGAAAGCCGGATTGGTCAATGAAAAGCAGGCCAAGCAGGCCGTCAAGCAGAAGCAGAAGCAGACCCGCATGGAGCATCGCGGGCAGACGGAGAAGGACCGCTCCCAGGAGCTGGCCGTCCAGCAGGCCCAGGCGGAGAAGCTGGCCAAGGACCAGGAGCTCAATCGCGCTCAGGAAGACAAGAAGAAGCGCAAGGCCGAGCAGGCACAGATCAAGCAGCTGATCGAGACCAGCCGCCTGCCCAAGCTGAGCACCGAGGACTACTACAACTTCGTCGACGACAAGAAGGTCAAGCGCCTGTCGGTCAACGTCATGATGAGAGATAAGCTCAGCAAGGGCAGCCTGGCCATCGTGCGCTACGAAGGCCGCTACGAGGTGGTGCCCCGGGCTACCGCCGAGCGCATCCAGGAGCGGGATCCCAAGCGGGTGGTGCTGCTCAACGTGCAGAGCGGTGAGCCGGATCCGGACGATCCCTATGCCGCCTATCAGGTGCCGGACGACCTGATGTGGTAAGTGGCCAGGTCAGGCGTTCTGCCTGACCAGCATGTAGATGCGGTAGACGGCGATACTGGGGATCAGCTGCAGGAAGCCCGAGAGGGTCTGCAGTGCGATCTCCGCTACCGCGGCCTCGGCGAAATGCCGGGTGATCCAGGCGTCGAGCAGCCAGGCCGGCAGGACCGTGGCCAGGATGCACGCCAGCAGGGTGAAGAAGTGCCCGCGGCTCAGCCGGAAGCTGCCACGCAGGGCGTCCAGCGGCGCCTGTCCCTCCAGCACCAGCAGATTCTCGGCGAAGGCCAGCTTGGCCATGATCAGAAAGCCCGGCACGATCAACAGCGAGAAGCCCAACATCACCAGCCCCGAGGTCAAGGCCGCGAGGATGGCGAAGCGCGGCCAGAGCAGCAGGGCGGCGCCCCAGACGCCACTCAGGCGCGGGGTATTGCCCTGGGTGCGTGCCTCCAGAAAGATCAGTAGGGCGGCGGTGTACAGCGGATAGCAGAGCAGGCTCACCAGCATGTCCCACAGGCCACCACTGGCCCCGAAGCGTTCCAGCACCTGATAGCGCAGCAGGGCTTCGAGCAGCAGCCAGGGCAGGGTGAGGACGGCCAGGGGCCGCAGATTGCGGGCAAAGAAAGACAGCGAGTCGCGCAGGATATCGACAGGGTTCATGCAGCTCTTCCAGACGTTCAGGAGGGCAGTCTAGCAGGGCGACCCGTTCGCCCGCAGGCGTTCGAGCATGGCCGCGCTGGAGGTGACGGTGGCGTATTCGCCGTGCAGATTGGCCATGGCCATCGCATGGACCTCCTCGGCGCTGCGCGGCCGACCGGAGAAGTCGGTCTTGGCGAAGGTGTAGCAGGCGTCTTCGGCGACCCAGGTGGTGAAATCCAGATTGCCGGCGCTGCGCGCGGTGGCCTCCACCGAGTTCTCGCTGGCCACGCCGCAGATCAGCAGCGAGGCTATGCCGCGCTGGTGCAGCCAGCGCTCCAGGCCACTGTTGGCGAAGGCGTCGGGGACCTGCTTGTCGAACACCGTCTCGCCGGGCAGCGGCGCCAGCGCCGGCTGGAACTGGACGCCGGGCTGTCCCGGCCAGAACACCGAAGTCGGACTGCGCGACAGGTGCCGGACGTGCAGCAAGGGCGCCCCGGCCTGGCGCCAGGCCGCCAGCAGGTCGCCCATGCGCCGCTCGGCGTCCGGGTGGTTGCGTGGCCCCAGGTGGGGCGCGCGGATTCCCTGTTGCTGGTCGATCAGGATAAGCAGCGGCGGCATGGGCGAGTCTCGCGGAGAAAGCGGCAGACTCCCCCAGCACAGGCCGGTTGTCCAGTCACCGGCGCGGCGCTGGAACTCGCTGCATCGGTATCCCTTCAGAAGAGAGAACCCGGAGCGGCGGGGCCTGGCTGAATCCGCGCTGAACATAGCGCGGGTCCTGCTTGAAAAGCCGCTACAACGCCTCTATCTGGCATAGCGGCGCACGCCGCTGCGCCTTTCGACATCCAGGCCGTTCCCAGGGGAAGGCCGCCAGTAGACCGTCTGCGGGAGGGTCACCATGCAACGCGAAGAAAGCCAGCTGATCGAAGGTCTGTTTGACCGTCTCAAGACCACGGAAGCCCAGACCGCACCCCGTGACCGGGAAGCCGAGGCGCTGATCCAGCAGCGCCTGCGCGAGCAGCCCGCGGCACCCTATTACATGGCCCAGGCGATGCTGATCCAGGAGGCCGCCATCAAGCGGCTGGACCAGCGCGCCAAGGAACTGGAAAACCAGATGGCCCAGGTTCAGCAGAATCGTCCAAGCAGCGGTGGCTTCCTCTCCAGCCTGTTCGGCGGTGGCGGCAGCCAGGCAACGGGCGGTCAGGCACCGGCCAACGCCGCGCCGTCGCGCGGCTGGAATGACCCGGGTCCGGCAGCGCCGCGTCCCGCCAATCCGGGGTATGCCCAGCCCAATCCCGGCTATGCCCAGCCCGCACCCGGCTATGGCGCACCCCAGGCCGCGCCCTCGCGCATGGGCGGCTTCATGGGCGGTGCGCTGCAGACCGCGGCCGGGGTAGCCGGCGGCGTGCTGGCGGCCCAGGCCATCTCGGGCCTGTTCCATCACTCGCAACCCGAGGAGATCGTCAACGTCATCAACGAGACCCCGACCGCCGACCAGGGTTTGGCCGATGCCGGCTCCCAGGGGGGCTGGGCGGACAACGCCAGCTACGACAATGGCGGGGGTTTCCAGGATGCCGGTGGCTTCCAGGATAATGCCGGCTTCCAGGACGCCGCCGACTATGGCGATACCGGCGGCGGTGGCTTCTTCGACGACAGTGGCGATGACGACTCCTTCATCTGACAGGATGTCGCGTTCCGCCAGCCCTGGTGCCGCAAGGCGCCAGGGCTTTTTTCTGCGCGCCGTCAGCTGGGCATGAGCGGCAGCGGGCGCTCGAAGGGCGTCGACAGCACCACCACGGTCCGGCTCATGCCGAATCGGGTCAGCTGATCGATGAGGCTTTCCAGTTCGCCCATGTCGCGTACGGCGACCCGCAGCATCAGGCAGTCTTCGCCCGTAACCCGGTGACAGGCGAGCAGTTGGGGGAGGGCTTCCAGCTTCTTCAATACCGGGCCCTGACTGGTACTGTGCAGGCGCAGGGAGATCAGGCATTCGGTGCCGTAGCCCAGAGCGCGGCGGTCGATACGGGCGCCATAGCCGGTGATGATGCCGGTGTCTTCCAGCTTGGCGATGCGTTCGGCGATGGCCGGGGCGGAGAGGCCCAGCCGGCGACCCAACTCCGCATAGCTGGCGCGGCCGTCCACCAGCAGCAGGTCGATGAGCCGACGATCGATATGGTCCATGTCTGGTCCCCTGCCTTCGAATCGAAGGTCGCTATCCCTAGAATAGGCTGAATCAAAGGCTGGTCGGGCCCTTTCTCCCTCGACTGTATCTTAGCCGTCCCGACACGCGCTCCTACAATGTCAGCCTGACCCCTCAGGACTCTTGCGCATGGACACCTCCGCCTCGCCCTGCCTCGCGCCGCCACGCCTGCCCAGCTGGCTGGCGCTGCTGGCAGCCTTCTTCGCGCTCTATGTGGTCTGGGGTTCCACCTATCTGGTCATTCGCATCGGCGTGGCCCATTGGCCGCCGCTGTTGTTGGCGGGGCTGAGGTTTCTTATCGCCGGGAGTCTCCTGCTGGGCTGGTTGCGCTGGCGCGGGGCGCCCTGGCCAACGGCGCGCGAGACCTCCGCGGCCGCGGTGATCGGCATCCTGCTCCTGGGCGTCGGCAACGGCGGGGTGACCCTGGCCGAGCATTGGGGCGTGACCTCCGGTATCGCCGCCTTGTCGATCGCCACGGTCCCCCTGTTCACCCTGCTGTTCGGTCTGCTCTGGGGGCAGCGCAACACCCTGCTGGAATGGGCCGGCATCGCCCTGGGTCTGGTGGGGATCGCCCTGCTCAATCTGGGCGATACCATGAGCGCCACGCCGCTCGGGGCCGCGGTGATCCTGCTCGCCGCGGCGGCCTGGGCCTTCGGCTCGATCTGGAGTCGCTACCTGCCGTTGCCGCGTGGCGCCATGGCCAGCGCGGTGGAGATGCTGGTGGCGGGCGTGGTGCTGCTCGGCGCCAGCTACCTGAGCGGCGAGCGCCTGCAGCACTGGCCGGCCCTGGGTGGCTGGCTGGCGCTGGGCTATCTGGTGGTGTTCGGTTCGCTGATCGCCTTCAGCGCCTATCTCTACTTGCTGGGGCGGGTAAGACCGGCGGCCGCCACCAGCTACGCCTACGTCAATCCGGTGGTGGCGGTGCTGCTGGGGACCCTGTTCGCCGGCGAGCGGATCGGTCCGGCCGAAACGCTGGCCATGCTGGTCATCGTGGGCGCGGTGGTGCTGATCGGGTTGCCGCAGTGGCGACGTCGCTGAGAGCAGGCTAGGCTGGCGCGTCATCCAAGCGGAGTCCGTCATGAGCCAAGCAGTCACCCCAGCCTTTGCCGAAGAGCCGCTGGAGGCTACCGAGATCCGCGTCCTCGGCAGTCTCATCGAGAAGCAGCTGACCACACCGGAAAGCTATCCCCTGACCCTCAATGCCCTGGTGCTGGCCTGCAACCAGAAGACCAGCCGCGAGCCGGTGCTCAACCTCACCCCAGGCGAAGTGGGGCAGGGACTGCGACGTCTGGAAGAACGCGGCCTGGCACGCCTGGTCATGGGCAGCCGGGCGGATCGCTGGGAACAGCGGCTGGACAAGGCCCTGGAGCTCCCGCCTCCCCAGTGGGTGCTCTGCGCCCTGCTGTTCCTGCGCGGGCCCCAGACCCTGGGCGAATTGCTGGCCCGCAGCGGCCGGATGCACGCCTTCGACGATACCGAGCAGGTGCGCCACCACCTGGAGCGCCTGATCGCGCGCGGCCTGGCCACTGGCCTGGGGCGACAGCCTGGCCAGCGCGAAGAGCGTTATCTGCATCTGTTCGGCAACGTGGCAGAACGCGACGCCCAGGTCGCGCAGCTGGGTAGTGCCGCCGAGAGCGGTACCCCTGTCGGCGGACGTGAAGGCCGGCTGGAAGCGCTGGAAGCCCGCATCGCCGCCCTCGAAGAGCGCCTGGCGCAACTGGAAGAAGCCGCTCAGCGCGGATAGAGCGGCGGCAGGGTGTCGTGCACAGCCTCCGGCGTCAGCGGCGGCAGGGCATTGATCGCCTGCCACAGCGTCTCGCCCTGCCAGCGCTGGCCGGCTTCGCTGTAGAGCGATCCGTTGAGGTCGTCGAGCGCGGCGGCCAGGGGCTCGAAACGTGCCCCCATGGCCGCCAGGGTTTCCGGTTGCTGCCGGGCCCAGGCGTCCAGGGCGTGACGGGTGGCGTGGGGGTCGTTGCTCTGGCAGGCGCGGCGCAGCTCTTCGCGCTGCAGGCGGCTGTCGAGATCGGGCACGGTCGGCAGGACCGCCGGCTGACGGCGGGCGCGCCACCAGAGGCCGAAGCCGAGCAGGGTAGTCAGGGCGAAGAAGGCCGTCGCCAGCTGCCAGCGCCAGAGTCCCCGGTCACTGCCGGTGATCTTGGCCGCCGCTGATGCCACCGGTTGCAGCGTCGGATCCTCGGCGACCACCAGGGGATGGGCGGGCAGGGTAGCCCGCTCGAGGGTATCGGTCTCGGTGTTCCACCAGACCACCTCCACCGGCGGCAGGACCTTGTCACCCGTGGAGGTGGGAATCAGGGCGACCCGTTCCTCGCGTTGCCCGACCAGCCCGCGCGCCTGGGTCTGCAGCGACAGCCGCGGTTGCTCGGCATAGCGCTTCACGCCCTCGATCTCCGGCAGCACCAGCGGGGGGAGCTGACCAGGTGCCAGGCCTTCGGCACGCAGCTGCAGCGTGCGGGTCAGGGCGCTGCCCTCGCGGGCCTCTTCCGGGGCGGGATTCCATTGTTGCGTCAGGGTCAGGCTGCGCGCCGGCACCCAGGGCGTCTGCGGCGGATAACTGGCCGGTTGTGGCAGAACCTCCAGGGTCAGCGCCGGAGTGCGCAGCTGGATCGGCTGGCCAGCGCGCGAGCTGTCGTCGAGGCCACCTGCGAGGGTGGCGCTGAAGGTCTGGGGTGGCAGGACCAGGGTACCGCTCTGCAGCGGATGGATGGCGTAGCGCCATTCGATCACGCCATGCCGTACCCCCTCGACGTCGCGCTCGTAGACCTGTGGAGTGCCGAGCAGATCCACCCGCGCATCGCTGGGATTGGGCGGGGTGAGCACATGGTCGTCATAGAGCGCCACGGCGTGGTAGAGGCGGATGGTCAGGATGGTCTCCGCCTGCACATAGAGCCGGGTGCGCTCCACCGCGGCTTCCAGATAGACCGGTTCGCGGGTCTGGCGCCTGGCGGCAGTGGCCTCCACGGTAACGGTCAGCGGCTGGCTGCGGGCGCCGTCCAGGGTCAGGGCAGGAATGGTCAGGGCGCCGCTGGCCTTGGGTTGCAGGGTCACGTTCCAGCGCGTGGTCACCCGCTCGCCGGGCGGCAGGCTGTTCTGCCGTACCCCGAGCACCCGGAAGTCCTGCTCGAGCGGGCCGAGATCGGGCTTGCCGAACTGGGCGGGGTCGGTGGTCTCGAGGATGAGCTCCAGCGTCTCGTTCTGACTGAGCTGGTTGCGCTCCAGGCGCGCGCTGAGATCCGCCGCCTGGAGCAGGGGCGCGAGCAGCGCGAGGGGCAGCAGCAACGGATAGGACTTCATTGCAGCGCGCTCTCCTCGCGTTGTTGTTGCTGGTACCAGAACTTGCGGCGCAGCAGCTCGGCCGGGTTGTCGGGGATCTCTCGCAGCCACTGTTCGGCCGCCTGACGCTGTTCTTCCGCCAGGGGATCTTCGGCATAGGCGGGACTGACGAGCCAGTCCGCGCCGGCCTGGGCCTGCGGCTGCGGGCTGGCCGCGGCGGCTGCAGCGGAAGGCGGGGTACCGCTATTGGCCGGCTCGTCCGCCTGGGCGCTGCTCTGGCTGGCGTTCTGCGCCTTGCGACTGCGGGCGGCGGCCTCGGCCTGGGCTGCGGCGCGTTGGGCCAGCAGGCGTTCGAGGCGATTGCGATTGCGCAGGGCGGGGGTCAGATCCGGGCGCAACACCAGCGCCGCCCGGTAGGCACGCAGGGCCTCGTCCAGGCGTCCGGCCATGGCCAGGGCGTTGCCGCGATTGTAGTGGCCGTCCGCCGACGGATCCCGGGCGAAGGCCGCGGCGGCGCCGCTGAAGTCGCCGGCGCGATAGAGCGCCACGCCGCGCCAGCGCTCGTCGCTGAAGAGGTCGGCGGCCGCGCCGGCCTGGTCGTCGGCCAGCAGCTGCAGGGCCTGCTGGTCGCGCCGCAGCCAGAGGTCGTCCCAGCTGCCGGCCTGCGCCGGAGGGGGCGTCAGCAGCAGACAGAAGGGCAGGCTCAGCAGCCAGCCGCGGCGCGCGCCGCAGGCGACCAGGAGCAGCAGAGGCAGCAGCAGCAGGTAACCCTGGTCGCGCCAGTCCGAGGGGGCCTGGCCGTCGCTGGCTCGCACAGCGCCGGGACGCTCCAGCAGGCCGAGACGGCGCAGGTCGCTGTCGTCACGCTGCAAGCGCTGATAGCGTCCGCCCAGCGCCTGGGCGACGCCCTGCAGGTGGCCTTCGTCCAGTCGGGCGATGCGGATGCCGCCGGCGGCGTCGCTCAGGTAGTTGCCGGTCTCGGCGGCCACCGGGGCACCCTGGGGCGTACCCGGGCCGAGGATCGCCAGCTGGCGCAGTCGACCCTGCAGCTGGCGCTCGAGGCCCAGGCGCTCGCGGTCGTCCAGGTCGCTGGCGATGAGCAGCAGCCGGGCGCTGGCGCTGGGCGCCGGACCGAGCAGCTCCAGGGCCTGGGCGATGCCCAGGTCGGCGCGCTGCCCGGGCACCGGCATGATCGACGGCCGCAGCGCCTTGAGCAGGTTGTCCATGGTTGGCAGGTCGTCGGTCAGGGGCACCAGGGTGTGGGCGCTGCCGGCATAGACGACGATGGCGGTCTCGCCGTCCTGGCGCGCCTTGAGCAGGTCCTGCAGCTTGCGCTGCACGGCCAGCAGGCGGTTCGGGGTGACGTCGGTGGCGAGCAGATCGGGCGTCAGCGCCAGCACCACCACCAGCGGATCGTTGCGGCGAAAGCTCTGCGCTTCGCCCTGCTGCCAGCTGGGACCGGCCAGGGCCAGGCAGGCCAGCACCCCGGCCAGGCCCAGCAGCACCAGGCCAAGGGGCGAGCGCTGGCGATCGCTGTCACTGAGCAGCCAGGGTTGCAGCGCCGGAGGCAGCAGCGCCTGCCAGCGCCCGTGGCGATGCCGGCGCCGGCGCAGCGAGCCGATCACCAGGGCGACCGGCACCAGGGCCAGTAGCCACCCGGGACGCAGGAACAGCGGCAGCCAGTCGTTCATCGGGCCTTGCCTCCCCGCTGCCAGCGCTGCGGCCACGGCAGGCGGCCGAGCGCCAGGGCCAGGCCGAGCAGCAGCGCCCCGGCCAGCGGCCAGGGATAGAGTTCACGGGTGGGACGGGCCTGGTCCGGCTGCTGGCGGATGGGTTCGAGGCGATCGAGCTGGAGAGACACGGCGGCCAGTTCGGTGCTGGATCTCACCCGGAAATAGGCGCCGTTGGTGACCTCGGCGAGGTGGCGCAGCATGGGTTCGTCGAGATCGCTGGGTGTCGCGCCGGCACCGAGGGTATCCGGATCGGCGCCGATGCCCAGGGTATAGACGCGCACCCGCTCGCTGGCCGCCAGGCTGGCCGCCACCTCGGGCGTCACCACGCCGCCGTTGCTGGCGCCATCGGTGACCAGGATCAGGGTGCGGCTGTTGTCCGGTCGCTTGCGCAGGTGCTTGACCGCCAGCCCCACGGCGTCGCCCACCGCCGTGTTGCGCCCGGCCAGGCCGATCTGGGCTTCTTCGAGGAGGGCATGCACGGTGCGTCGGTCGGCGGTCAGGGGCGCCTGCAGATAGGCCTGGGAGCCGAACAGGATCAGGCCGACACGATCGTCCTGGCGACTGTCGATGAAGCGGCCGAGCAGTTGCTTGACCAGCGTCAGGCGGCTGACATTCTCGTCGCCCAGCGGCATGTCCGGGGTGTCCATGGACCCGGAGACGTCCACCGCCAGCAGGAGGTCGCGCCCGCTCACGTCCAGCGGCTGGGGCGGTCCCACCCATTGCGGGCGCGCCGCGGCGGCCAGGATCAGCAGCCAGCCCAGCAGAAAGGGCAGCAGGCGGCGGGTGCCGCTCAGGCCGCCGGTGTGGCGGATGCGTCCGCCCAGGTGTTCGAGTTCACCGAGGAATTCCACGCGCAGGGCCGCCTGGCCGCTGTCGGCCGCGGGCAGCAGCACGCGCAACGCCCAGGGCAGCGGCAACAGCAGCCACAGCCAGGGCCAGGCGAATTCAAACATGCTTGCGGATCCAGGTGGCGACGGCGTCCTGCAGGCCGTCGATGACGCGGTCATTCAGGCGGCAGTCCGGGCGATAGCCGCCGTCCACCAGAATCATGTAGCGCGTCAGGCCGGCCGCCGGGCAGCGCGAATCGAGAAAGGCCAGCCAGTCGCGGCCGCTCAGGGTCTGGCTGAGCTGATCCGGATAGCTGGCGCGGCAGAGGCGCTTGAGCAGCGCATTCAGCGCCTGCAGCCAGGGTCCGGCCGGCGCGCCATAGGGACGCGGCAGGCGGGCCAGTTCGGCCAGGGCGGTGGTACGCAGATCCTCTTCGGTGGTCGCCTCGACGGGGAACGCGCTGTCCAGCGGCCGCCGGCCGCGACGGTGGCGCAGAAAGAAACCCAGGGCCACCACGACCAGCAGCAGCAACCACCAGCCCGGCGCCGGTGGCCACCAGGCCGGTTCCGCTGGCAGCCGCAGCGGCTCCAGCGTCGGCAGGCCGGGGGTCACGAGGTGTACCCCGGGCGATGTTGCCGCAACAGGTGCCGCAGCTGTTCGACCAGATCGTCCGCCGTGGACAGCGGCAGCAGCGGAATGCCCAGACGCAGGCTGAGTTCGGTCCAGCGTTCACGGCGCTGCGCGGCCTGCTCGGCATAGCCCTGGCGGACGTCGGCGCGATCGGTATCCAGCTCCACCTCGGCCTGGCCGCTGGTGAAGCGCAGCAGGCCGGCCTGGGGCAATGCATGATCCAGCGGATCGGAGAGCGGTAGCAGGACCAGGTCACTGTGCCGCGAAAGCAGGGTGAGGTGCTGCTCGGTGGCCACGTCCAGGCTGCGCTCGTCGCAGATCACCAGCGCCAGGCTGCCGGGACGCAGCACCTCGCGAGCACGGCGCAGGACCTGGTTGAAGGTGATGCGCGGCACCTGTGCCAGGGCCGGGTCGTGCAGCGCCCGATTGGCGTTGATCAGGTGATCGAAGAAGCGCAGCAGATTCTGCTTGCTGCGTCGCGGGCGCACCTCGTGCAGGCGTTCGCCGCCGAAGATCATGCCGCCGATACGGTCGTTGTGCTCCAGCACCGCCCAGCCGATCAGCGCGGCCAGCCGACCGGCCAGCACCGACTTGAATTGCTGGCGGGTGCCGAAGAAGGTGCGCGGACTCTGCTCCAGCAGGAGATAGACCGGGCGCTCGCGCTCTTCATGGAACAGCTTGGTATGGGGTTCGCGGGTGCGGGCGGTGACGCGCCAGTCGATGGCCCGGACGTCGTCGCCGGGCTGATAGGCGCGCACCTGGTCGAAATCCACCCCGCGGCCGCGCAGGCGCGAATGGTGCAGGCCGATCAGCGGGCTGCGGCGTCCGGCGGCGGAAAACAGCTGCACTTCGACCACCCGGTGGCGCATTTCGATGAGCTCGGCCAGGCTCAGGGTCACGCCGTTGCGCTCGGCCATCTCAGGCCACGGCCACCAGATCGAGGATGCGCTGCACCACCCGGTCGTGATCGATGCCGGCGGCTTCCGCCTCGAAGGACAGGATGACGCGGTGGCGCAGGACGTCGAAGACCACCGCCTGGATATCCTCCGGGCTGACGAAGTCCCGCCCGGCCAGCCAGGCATGGGCGCGGGCGCAGCGATCCAGGGCGATGGAACCACGCGGGCTGGCGCCATAGGTGATCCAGTGCGCCAGGTCCTGGTCGAAGCGCCCTGGGGTGCGGGTCGCCATGATCAGCTGGACCAGGTATTCCTCCACGGCATCGGCCATGTACAGCCCGAGCACCTCGCGACGAGCCGCATTGATCTCCGCCTGGGTGACGCGCTCGGTTGGCAGGGTCTCGCCGTCCAGGGCTTCGCCGCGGGCCTGGGCCAGGATGCGACGCTCCACCGAGGCGTCGGGGTAGCCGATCTTGACGTGCATCAGGAAGCGATCGAGCTGGGCCTCGGGCAGCGGATAGGTGCCTTCCTGCTCGATGGGATTCTGGGTGGCCATCACCAGGAAGAGGTCGGGCAGGGCATAGGAGGTGCGGCCGATGCTCACCTGGCGTTCGGCCATGGCTTCCAGCAGCGCGGACTGCACCTTGGCCGGCGCCCGGTTGATCTCGTCGGCGAGCACCAGATTGTGAAAGATCGGCCCCTGCTGAAAGGAGAAGGTCGCCGTGTCCGGGCGATAGATCTCGGTGCCGGTGATGTCGGCCGGCAGCAGGTCGGGCGTGAACTGGATGCGGTGGAAATCGGCCTCCAGGCCTTCCGCCAGGTCCTTGATGGCCTTGGTCTTGGCCAGCCCCGGGGCACCTTCCACCAGCAGATGACCATCCGCCAGCACCGCGATGAGCAGGCGCTCCACCAGGGTTTCCTGGCCAAGGATCTGGCTGGTCAGGTAGGTGCGAAGCATCTGCAGAGCGTCACGGTGAGCCATGGGACATCCTGAATACGGCACTGGAGCGGTCAAGGGTGCTGGATTTTACTGCAAGCGGCGGCTGCCGCCCATGCCTGTGCTGACGTCGCAACCAGAGCAGTCCTTGACGAAATTTTGACGAGCTCCTGCTCAGGCTGGGCGATTGACGGCGCGGTGGAGGTCTCGCTTCGGCCAAGCCCGAGCGGCCAAGACTGGCGCGATCGCGCCGGAGGGTTAAACTCCCACGCCTGCCGACCGCGCCCGAGGCCTCTGCGTGGCCGATCCCGAGCCGCTGGCCACGCGCCGCGAATCCCTGCTGCTTTTGACAAGGTGTTTTCATGTCGCAAACGGAAGTCCCCCAATCCCCGCGCACCCCCGGCATCCGGCCGGTGCCGACGCTGGGTAGCCACCTGAGCTTCGTCCTGGGCTGCGGCCTGGCGCTGCTGGTCATGTTCACCCTGCTGCGCCTGGCGTTGCTGGGCTACAACACCGACCTGATCGGCGATTCACCCTTCGCCACCTTCGCCGAGGCCTTCTTCAACGGCGCGCGCTTCGACCTGCGCCTGGTGGTCTATATCTGCGTGCCCTCGCTGCTCTGTCTGTTGAGCGCCAGAGCCATGGCCGCGCGCCGGTTGCAGGCCGGGTGGTTCACCCTGGCCGCCAGCCTCTGCCTGCTGCTGGGCGTCGGCGAGCTGAATTTCTATCGCGAATTCCACCAGCGCCTGAACAGCCTGGTGTTCCAGTACATGCAGGAAGACCTGCACACCGTCACCAGCATGATCTGGAACGGCTTCCCGGTGGTGCGCCTGCTGCTGGCCTGGGCCGTGGCGACCCTGCTGTTGGGCCTGGTGTTCTTTGGCGTCGAGCGGGCCACCCGGCGTCATGCCGCGGCGCGACCGGCCGCCTGGTATCGCCGGGGCGCGGTCTTCATGCTCTGCCTGGTGGTGGCGGTCGTCGCCGCCCGTGGCACCCTGAGATCCGGGCCGCCGCTGCGCTGGGGCGACGCCTATACCACCGACTCGATGTTCGCCAACCACCTCGGTCTGAACGGCACCCTGACCCTGATCAATGCCGCCGAGAACAGCTTCTCCGATCACCGCGACAACAGCTGGAAGGCCACCATGCCGGTCGCCGAGGCGCTGGCCACCACTCGGCAACTGCTGCTGACCCCGCGTGACGAACTGATCGACGCGGACAAGGCCGCCGTCCGCCGGATCTACACCCCGCCCACCGACGGCCAGCTGCCCAAGGTGCGCAACGTGGTGGTGATCCTCATGGAAAGCATGGCCGGTCGCTATATCGGCGCCCTGGGCAGCGAAGACGGCATCACCCCCAACTTCGACGCCCTGGCCAAGCAGGGCACCCTGTTCACCCGCTTCTTTTCCAACGGCACCCACACCCACCAGGGCATGTTCGCCACCATGGCCTGCTTCCCCAATCTGCCGGCCTTCGAGTACCTGATGCGCATGCCCGAGGGCGCCCACCAGTTCTCCGGTCTGCCGCAACTGCTCAGCACCCGGGGTTTCAACGACGTCTACGTCTACAACGGCAACTTCCAGTGGGACAACCAGTCCGGCTTCTTCAGCAACCAGGGCATGACCCGCTTCGTCGGTCGCGAAGACTTCGTCAATCCGGTGTTCATGGACCCGACCTGGGGTGTCTCCGACCAGGACATGTTCGACCGCTCGGTGCAGGAACTGGACAAATTGGCCAAGGCGCCGGACGGCAAGCCCTTCTATGCGCTCTTGCAGACCCTGTCCAACCACACCCCCTATGCGCTCCCCAAGGACCTGCCGGTCACCCCGGTCACCGGTCACGGCTCGCTCGACGAGCACCTCACCGCCATGCGCTATGCCGACTGGTCGCTGGGGCAGTTCTTCGCCAAGGTCAAGCACGAACCCTGGTACCAGGACACCCTGTTCGTCATCGTCGGTGACCACGGCTTCGGCAACAACGAGCAGATCACCGAGATGGACCTGTCGCGCTTCAACGTGCCGCTCTTGCTGATCGGTCCGGGCGTGCAGGAAACCTTTGGCACCCGGCGCGACACCGTGGGCAGCCAGATCGACGTGGTGCCCACGGTGCTGGCCCGCTTCGGCCGGCCGACCCAGCACCAGTGCTGGGGCCGCGACCTGCTGGGCCTGCCCCAGGGCGATCCGGGCGTGGCGGTGATCAAGCCGTCGGGCAGCGACCAGACCGTGGCCCTGGTCACCGGCGATCGCATCCTGGTCAAGCCGCGTGATCGCGACGCCGTGCTCTATCGCTATCACCTGGGCACCCAGGCCGGTGGCGAGGTGCTCAAGGGCGACGCCAGCGCGCCCGAGTTGCAGAAGCGCCTGGAAGCCTTCATCCAGACCGCTACCGCCAGCCTGCTGGGCAATACCACCGGCATGACCGACAGCAAGGCCGCCGAGGCTCAGCGCCAGTAACGCCTGTTCCTGACGTTCGCCCAAAAAGAAAGGCCGCCCCGAGGGCGGCCTTTTTCATTGACGGAGGGATCAGGCGGCGATGATGACGTCTTCGGCCTGCAGCCCCTTGTCGCGCTGGATCACCGAGAACTCCACGCGCTGGCCTTCCATCAGCACCCGATGGCCTTCGCCGCGGATCGCGCGGAAGTGCACGAAGATGTCGTCGCCGGTGTCGCGGGAGATGAAGCCGAAGCCCTTGGAGGTATTGAACCACTTCACCGTGCCGCGCTCGCGGTCATCGGCCAGCGGGCGTGCCGGGGCGGCCGCAACGGGCACCGGACGCGCCACCTGGCGCGGGCGCGCCTCGGCATCGATTACCGGGGTACTGCCGGCCGGGGCGCGAAACTTCTCCGGCAGGCTGGCCAGGGCGGCGACCAGGGTCAGACCCAGCGGCAGCAGCTCGGCCGGCAGGCCGCCGATCTGCTCGAGGGGCGCCAGCAGGATGAAGGTCTGGGCCACGACGGCGAGCACCAGCAGGGCGCTGGCGAGTTTCTGGGCACCGCTGCTGCGGCTACGGGAGAAGGGTGTGAAGAGGAGGGTGGCAAGACCCAGCAGGGCCAGGTGGATGGACTCGGGTTGATCGAAGGACGAGGTGTCGGACTGCAGTCCGGGAATCGCCGATAACAGGAGCGCAGCGGCGCCCACCACGACATGGACAGTAGATAACGTGTTCAATGTGAAATCACCTTGGGATAGATAACACGGGTCTGCCGAAACTGCCGGAGCGATGCCCGACAGCGGAATGACCCGGCGCGAAAAGCGCGTCCTTATTAAACCCAAAAGGTGAGGGCCGCTCAATCGTGGCACCGTCGCGGGCTGCGGCCCGCGACGGTGGCCGGACTCAGGCGGCCAGCAGGCTGCGCAGCATCCAGGCGGTCTTTTCGTGGGTCTGCATGCGCTGGGTCAGCAGATCGGCGGTGGGCTCGTCGCTGACCTTGTCCAGCAGCGGGAAGATGCCCCGGGCGGTCCGCACCACGGCTTCCTGGCCCTGCACCAGCAGGCGGATCATCTCCTGGGCGTCCGGTACGCCTTCCTCTTCCTTGATGCTCGACAGCCGGGCGTAGGCGGCATAGGTGCCCGGCGCCGGGAAGCCGAGGGCGCGGATGCGCTCGGCGATGTCGTCCACGGCGACCGCCAGCTCGGTGTACTGGGTCTCGAACATCAGGTGCAGGGTGTTGAACATCGGCCCGGTCACGTTCCAGTGGAAGTTGTGGGTCTTCAGATACAGGGTGTAGGTGTCGGCCAGGAGGCGCGACAGGCCCTCGGCGATCTGGGCACGATCCTGTTCGGCGATTCCGATGTTGATTTCCATGCGTGCAGCTCCTGTGCGGTGGTTTGCGAAGGGCTTCGAGGCTACCACAGAACCGCTGGCCGTTTAGCCAGTGGTTGGGTCGTGAGTGGCACCGCGATGTTCGATACAATGATACGGAATGATATAGAATCTCCCGTTCAGTCGAGCGCCCGGTCCTGCGGGCCCGGCGCCTCCACGCATTCAGCCTGTTCTAGAGAAGCGAAACCACGACCATGATGCGCAGCCACTATTGCGGCCAGTTGAACGAGAGCCTGGACGGCCAGGAAATCACCCTCTGCGGTTGGGTCCACCGCCGCCGTGACCACGGCGGGGTCATCTTCCTCGACATCCGCGATCGCGAAGGCCTGGCCCAGGTGGTGTTCGATCCGGATCGCGCCGAGACCTTCGCCAAGGCCGACCGCGTGCGCAGCGAGTACGTCGTCAGGCTCACCGGCAAGGTGCGCCTGCGTCCCGAAGGCGCGCGCAACGCCAACATGGCCTCCGGCGCCATTGAGGTGCTGGGCTACGAGCTGGAAGTGCTCAACGAGGCGGAAACCCCGCCGTTCCCGCTGAACGAGTACACCGACGTCGGCGAAGAGACCCGCCTGCGCTATCGCTTCATCGATCTGCGTCGTCCGGAGATGGCCGAGAAGCTCAAGCTGCGTTCGCGCATCACCTCCAGCATCCGCCGCTACCTGGACGAAAACGGTTTCCTCGACGTGGAGACCCCGATCCTGACCCGGGCCACCCCCGAGGGTGCCCGCGACTACCTGGTGCCCAGCCGCACCCATCCCGGCAGCTTCTTCGCCCTGCCGCAGTCGCCCCAGCTGTTCAAGCAGCTGCTGATGGTCGCCGGCTTCGATCGCTACTACCAGATCGCCAAGTGCTTCCGTGACGAAGACCTGCGTGCCGACCGCCAGCCGGAATTCACCCAGATCGACATCGAGACCAGCTTCCTCGATGAAAAAGACATCATGGACATCACCGAGACCATGGTGCGCAACCTGTTCAAGGAAGTGCTGGACGTCGAGTTCGGCGAGCTGCCGCACATGACCCTGGCCGAAGCCATGCGTCGCTTCGGTTCCGACAAGCCGGACCTGCGCATCCCGCTGGAACTGGTGGACGTGGAAGACCAGCTCAAGGACGTCGACTTCAAGGTTTTCGCCGGTCCGGCCAACGATCCCAAGTGCCGCGTCGCCGCCCTGCGGGTACCGGGCGGGGCGAGCATGCCGCGCAAGCAGATCGACGACTACACCAAGTTCGTCGGCATCTATGGCGCCAAGGGCCTGGCCTACATCAAGGTCAACGAGCGCGCCGCCGGCGTCGAGGGCCTGCAGTCGCCCATCGTCAAGAACATCCCGCTGGACAACATCGATGTCATCCTCGACCGCGTCGGCGCGGTGGATGGCGACATCGTGTTCTTTGGCGCGGACAAGACCAAGGTCGTTTCCGAAGCCCTGGGCGCGCTGCGCATCAAGCTCGGCCACGACCTCGACCTGCTGACCTGCCAGTGGGCGCCGCTGTGGGTGGTCGACTTCCCGATGTTCGAGGAAAACGACGATGGCAGCCTGACCGCCATGCACCACCCCTTCACCTCGCCCAAGTGCGACCCGCAGGCGCTCAAGGCCAATCCGGGCGCAGCCCTGTCGCGGGCCTACGACATGGTGCTCAACGGCACCGAGCTGGGCGGCGGTTCCATTCGTATCCACGACAAGAAGATGCAGCAGGCCGTCTTCGAGGTCCTCGGCATCAGCGCCGAGGAGCAGGAAGAGAAATTCGGCTTCCTGCTGGATGCCCTGAAGTTCGGCGCACCGCCCCATGGTGGCCTGGCCTTCGGCCTGGATCGCCTGGTGATGCTGATGACCGGCGCCTCGTCCATTCGTGAAGTCATCGCCTTCCCGAAGACCCAGAGCGCGGCCGACGTCATGACCCAGGCGCCCGGCGCCGTCGATGCCAAGGCTCTGCGCGAGCTGCACATCCGCCTGCGCGAGCAGCCCAAGGCGGAATAAGTCCTATCGGCGGAGGGCGCCCGGGTGGATGCCCTCCGTTTCCCTTTTCAGTGCGCCGCGGCCCTCGCCGCCGGTGCCGTCTTCGAAGACATTGGAGTAGCTTATGGCCGGTCATTCCAAGTGGGCCAACATCAAGCATCGCAAAGAACGCCAGGATGCCAAGAAAGGCAAGATCTTCACCAAGATCATCCGTGAGCTGACCGTGGCCGCGCGCCAGGGCGGCGGCGTTCCAGCCGATAACCCCCGCCTGCGCCTGGCGGTGGACAAGGCGCTGACCGCCAACATGACCCGTGACACCATCGACCGGGCCATCGCCCGCGGCGTGGGTGCCGGCGAAGGCGAGAACGTCGAGGAACTGACCTATGAAGGCTACGCCCCGAGCGGTGTCGCCATCATCGTCGAAGCCATGACCGACAACCGCAACCGTACCGCGGCCGAAGTCCGCCACGCCTTCAACAAGTGCGGTGGCAACCTGGGTACCGACGGTTCGGTGGCCTATCTGTTCGAGCGCAAGGGCCAGATCAGCTACGCCCCCGGCCTGAACGAAGACGCCCTGATGGAAGCCGCCCTGGAAGCCGGTGCCGACGACGTGGTGGCCAACGACGATGGCTCCATCGACGTCTTCACCAGCTTCGCCGACTTCATCGCCGTCAACGAAGCCCTGACCGCCGCCGGCTACAAGGCCGACGAAGCCGAGGTGACCATGATCCCCTCGACCTCCGCGACCCTGGATCTGGACACCGCGCAGAAGGTGCTCAAGCTGATCGACATGCTCGAAGACCTGGACGACGTGCAGAACGTCTATTCCAACGCCGACATCCCCGAGGATGTCATGGCGCAGCTCGGCTGATGTCCCTCTACGAGCGCCTGCCGCCCGATGCGCCCGGCACCCTGGTGCTGGGCATCGACCCGGGCTCGCGGCTGACCGGCTTCGGCGTGGTGCGCGACACCGGGCGGGGCTGCGAATACGTGGCCTCCGGCTGCATCCGTACGGGAAACGGTCCGTTGCCCGAGCGGTTGCAGATCGTCTATCGCGGCGTGCGCGACGTCATCGCCCAGTACGGGCCGGTCACCATGGGCATCGAGCAGGTGTTCATGGCGCGCAACGCCGATTCGGCGCTCAAGCTGGGTCAGGCCCGGGGTGCGGCCATTGTCGCCGGCGCCGAGGGTGGCCTGGAGATCTCCGAGTACACCGCGAGCCAGGTCAAGCAGGCCGTGGTCGGCAACGGCGGGGCGGACAAGCAGCAGGTGATGCTGATGGTCATGCACCTGCTGCGGCTGACCGAAAAGCCGCAGATCGACGCCTCCGATGCCCTGGCCATCGCCCTGTGCCATGCCCATACCCGGCAGAGCCTGGTGCCTCATGGCCTGCTGGCCACCCGCCGCCGTGGCGGTCGTCTGCGGCTCTAGTCCTGTTCGCTCAACCCTCTCGCTCCAACGTTAGGAAGGTAACCCTGTGATCGGTCGTCTACGTGGCACCCTGGCGGAAAAGCAGCCGCCGCATCTCCTGCTCGACGTGGGCGGAGTCGGCTACGAGGTCGAAGTGCCCATGACGACCCTTTATCGGCTGCCGGCCCAGGGTGAAATCGTCACATTGCATACCCACCTCGTGGTACGGGAAGATGCGCACCTGCTGTATGGGTTCGGGGAAAAGCGCGAGCGTGAGCTGTTTCGCGAGCTGATCCGGCTCAATGGTGTCGGCCCCAAGCTGGCCCTGGCGTTGATGTCCAGTCTCGAGGTGGATGAATTGGTTCGCTGTGTGCAAGCCCAGGACACGGCCGCCCTGGTCAAGGTGCCGGGGGTGGGCAAGAAGACTGCCGAGCGCCTGCTGGTCGAGCTGAAGGACCGCTTCAAGGCCTGGGAAAGCCTGCCCGGCATCGCCCCCCTGGTCCTGCCGAACCAGGCCGCCGTCGTGGCCAGTGCCGAGGCCGATGCGGTCAGCGCCCTGGTCGCCCTGGGCTTCAAGCCTCAGGAAGCCAGTCGCGCCGTCGCCGCGGTGGAAGGAGACGACCTTTCCAGCGAGGAACTCATCCGTCGCGCCCTGAAGGGCATGGTCTGATCCCATGATAGAAACCGATCGCCTCATCTCGGGCACTGGCCGCGACCGTGAAGAATTCCAGGATCGCGCCATCCGTCCGGTGCGCCTGGCCGACTACATCGGCCAGCCGGTGGTGCGCGACCAGATGGGGCTGTTCATCCAGGCCGCGAAGGGCAGGGGCGAGGCCCTCGACCACACCCTGATCTTCGGTCCGCCCGGCCTGGGCAAGACCACTCTGGCCAACATCATCGCCCAGGAAATGCAGGTTTCCCTCAAGAGCACCTCGGGCCCCGTGCTGGAGCGCCCGGGCGATCTCGCCGCGCTGCTGACCAACCTGGAAGCGGGCGATGTACTCTTCATCGACGAGATCCATCGGCTGTCGCCCATCGTCGAAGAGGTGCTCTATCCGGCGATGGAGGACTACCAGCTCGACATCATGATCGGTGAGGGTCCGGCGGCTCGTTCCATCAAGCTGGATCTGCCGCCCTTCACCCTGGTCGGCGCGACCACGCGCGCCGGCATGCTGACCAATCCGCTGCGCGATCGCTTCGGGATCGTCCAGCGTCTGGAGTTCTACGGCACCGCGGACCTGGCCACCATCGTCACTCGCTCGGCCGGTATCCTCGGTCTCGCCATCGAAGCCGAAGGAGCCATGGAAATCGCCCGCCGGGCGCGCGGCACGCCGCGGATCGCCAATCGCCTGCTGCGGCGGGTGCGGGACTTCGCCGAGGTGCGCGGGCAGGGTCACATCAGCCATGACATCGCCAGTCGTGCCCTGGATCTGCTGGACGTCGACGCCCAGGGTTTCGATCACCAGGATCGCCGGCTACTGCTGACCATGATCGACAAGTTCGACGGTGGCCCGGTGGGCGTCGACAGCCTTGCTGCCGCCATCAGCGAAGAGCGTCACACCATCGAAGACGTGCTGGAACCCTATTTGATCCAGCAAGGCTATATCATGCGCACGCCGCGCGGACGGGTGGTGACCCGGCATGCCTATCTGCACTTCGGGCTCAATCTGCCGACGCGTCTGGCCCAGGGTGGTACACCCGATCTGTTCGAGGTCAATGGTAATTAAATGCAGTTGCGAACATTTCTGATTGGCAACGGCGAGGCTAGGTTCTAGAGTATGCACGCGCAATCGCGGAGCCCGTCGCCGTCCGTCCTCAGGTGTCGTGTCTACTACGAAGATACCGATGCCGGCGGCATCGTCTATTACGTCAACTACCTCAAGTTCATGGAACGCGCCCGCACCGAGCGACTGCGCGCGCTGGGCTATGCCCAGTCCGAACTCGCCCGGGATGGTCTGCTGTTCGTCGTCCATAGCAGCGAAGCGCGCTACCATGCGCCCGCGCGACTGGATGACGAGTTGCTGATCGGGGCCGAGGTGGTCGAGGCGAAGCGCGCCAGCCTCAGGTTTCACCAGGAGGTCCGGCGCGCCAGGGACGATGTCCTGCTCTGTGAAGGGTGGGTGACGGTCGCCTGCGTGCGTGCTGACAGCTTCAGGCCCAGGGCGATGCCCGAAGCCATGCGAACGGTTCTTGCCGGAAATCCGGCGTCAATTCAATCAGGAGATTAAGCGTGCAACCCAACGTCGACCATACGTCCATGTGGAGCCTCATCGCCAACGCCAGCTTGGTGGTGCAACTGGTGATGCTCATCCTGGTCGCAGCCTCTGTGACGTCCTGGATCATGATCATCCAGCGTGGCAATGCCATGCGCGCCGCGAAGCGTTCCCTGGATGCCTTCGAAGAGAAATTCTGGTCGGGCATCGATCTGTCCAAGCTGTATCGCCAGGCCGGCAGCAACCCCGATCCGGACTCCGGCGTCGAGCAGATCTTCCGCGCCGGCTTCAAGGAATTCTCCCGCCTGCGTCAGCAGCCCGGCGTGGATCCCGATGCCGTGATGGAGGGCGTCTCGCGCGCCATGCGCGTCGCCATCTCCCGTGAGGAAGAAAAACTCGATCAGGCCCTGCCGTTCCTGGCCACCGTCGGTTCCACCAGCCCCTATGTGGGTCTGTTCGGTACCGTCTGGGGCATCATGAACTCCTTCCGCGGGCTGTCCACCGCCCAGCAGGCGACCCTGGCCACCGTGGCTCCCGGCATCGCCGAAGCCCTGATCGCCACCGCCATCGGTCTGTTCGCCGCCATTCCCGCCGTCGTGGCCTACAACCGCTTCGCTGCCCGCTCGGAAATGCTGATCAACCGCTACTACACCTTTGCGGACGAATTCCAGGCCATCCTGCACCGCAAAGTCCACACCAGCGACGAATAAAGAGGTATCCCATGGTCCCTCGCCGCAAGAAACGCAAGCCCGTCGCCGAGATGAACGTGGTGCCCTACATCGACGTGATGTTGGTGCTCCTCGTCATCTTCATGGTGACGGCGCCCATGCTCAACCAGGGCGTCAAGGTCGACCTGCCCAAGGTCGACAGTCAGGCCCTGCCGCAAGACAACGACAAGCAGATCCTCACCGTCTCGGTGAAGGCCAACGGTACCTACTACTGGAACGTCGGTTCCGAGGTGGATACCGATCAGAAGGCCAAGTCCGAGACCGCGGTGTCGCTGCCCCAACTGAGTCAGCAGGTCGGTGCCATCATGCGTCAGCGGGCGGACACCCAGGTGTTCATCCGGGGTGACAAGGCTGCCAACTACGGTGTCGTCGCCGGCGCCATGGGTGCCTTGCAACAGGCCGGCGTGCCCAACGTCGGGTTGATTACCGAGGCGCCTTGATGCGACACCGCGAGCGTTCGTCGTCCGAAAGTTATTTCTGGCCGGTCATCTGGGCAGTCGCCCTGCATGTGCTGATTTTCGGCCTGCTGTTTGTCAGCTTTGCCTTCACCCCCGAATTGCCCCAGTCGCGCCCGGTCGTCCAGGCCACGCTGGTCCAGCTCAAGTCCAAGAGTTCCGCGCAGGTGCAGACCGAGCAGAAACTGGCGGGGGAGGCGAAGAAGACCGCGGCCAAACAGTACGAGCAGGAGCAACTGGAGCAGCGTCGCGAGCAACAGGAAGCCCAGCGCGAAGCGGCGGCGGCCAAGGCGGCTCAGCAACAGAAGGAAGCCCAGCAACAGGCCGCGGAACAAAAGAAAGCCGACGACGCTCGAAAGGCGCAGCAAGCGGAAGCGGCGGCCAAAGCCGCCGAAGCCAAGGCTGAGGCCGAGAAACAGTCCGAGGCCGCCAAGGCGGCTGCGGAAGCCAAGCAGGCTGTCGAGCAGAAGAAACAGGCGGATATCGCCAAGAAGAAGGCCGACGAAGCCGCCAAGCAGAAGGCAGCCGACGAGGCGGCCAAGAAGGCGGCGGCCGAAGCGGCCAAGCAGAAGTCGGCGGAAGAGGCCAAGCAGAAGGCGGCGGCAGAAGCGGCCAAGAAAGAGGCTGCAGCCGAGGCCGCCAAGAAGAAAGCGGCGGACGACGCCAAGAAGAAGGCTGCCCAGGCAGCTGCACGCAAGGCGGCGGAAGACAAGAAGGCGCAGGCGTTGGCCGAGCTGCTGTCCGATGATACCCAGCGGCAGCAGGCACTGGCCGAAGAGCAGGGCGACGAGGTGGCATCGAGCTTCGATGACCTGATCGTACGTCTGGTCAGCGAGCAGTGGACGCGTCCGCAGTCGGCGCGCAACGGCATGAGCGTCGAGGTGCAGATCAACATGCTGCCCGACGGCACCATTACCAGCGCGACGGTGACCCGCTCCAGTGGCAACAAGGAATTCGATAATTCAGCGGTATCGGCCGTGCGTAACGTCGGTCGTATCCGTGAGCTGCAGCAGCTGGATCGCAAGACCTTCGATCAGCTGTACCGTCAGCGCCGCATGATCTTCAAACCGGAGGACCTGAGTCTGTGAACACCCTGATCCGTTACATCCTGCTGGGCCTGGTCCTGGTGGTGGGCTCCGCCCAGGCGGCCGATCCGCTGGTGATCTCCAGCGGTAGTGATCGCGCCATTCCGATCGCCGTCGTGCCCTTCGGCTGGCAGGGTGGTCAGCCGCTGCCGGAAGACCTGGGCAATATCGTCAGCGACGACCTGCGCAATTCCGGGGTGTTCTCGCCGATTCCGCGCCAGAACATGCTGAGCCAGCCAAGCCAGGCCAGCGAAGTCATCTTCCGTGACTGGAAGGCGCTGGGCGCCAACTACGTGCTGGTGGGCAACGTCGTGCCCAACGGTGGCCGGCTGCAGATCAGCTACGCCCTGTTCAACGTCTCCACCGAGCAGCAGGTCCTCACCGGCAACGTCGGCGGCAGCACCGACCAGCTGCGCGACATGGCGCACTTCATTTCGGACCAGGCCTATGAAAAGCTGACCGGGGTGAAAGGTGCCTTCTCGACGCGTATCCTCTATGTGACCGCCGAGCGCTTCTCCGCCACCAACACCCGTTACACCCTGCAGCGCGCCGACTATGACGGTGCGCGCGCCGTTACCCTGCTGCAGTCGCGCGAGCCGATCCTGTCGCCGCGTTTCGCGCCGGACGGCAAGCGCATCGCCTACGTCTCCTTCGAGCAGCAGCGTCCGCGCATCTTCATGCAGTACATCGACACCGGTCGCCGCGAGCAGCTGACCAACTTCGAAGGCCTGAATGGCGCGCCGGCGTTTTCGCCCGATGGCAATCGTCTGGCCTTCGTGCTGTCCAAGGATGGCAACCCCGAGATCTATGTGATGGATCTCGGCTCGCGTGCCATTCGTCGCGTGACGAATGACTCCGCCATCGATACCGAGCCCTTCTGGGGCAAGGACGGCCAGACCATCTATTTCACCTCCGACCGCTCCGGCAAGCCGCAGATCTACAAGACCAGTGCCAATGGCGGGGGCGCTGAGCGCGTGACTTTCGTCGGTAACTACAACGCCAACCCGAAACTTTCGGCGGATGAAAAGACCCTGGTCATGGTGCATCGTCAGGAAGGTTTCACCAACTTCCAGATCGCTGCGCAGGACCTCCAACGCGGCTCTGTGCGGGTACTTTCCAACACCAGCCTCAACGATTCGCCCACTGTTGCGCCCAATGGCACCATGCTAATCTACGCCACCCGCCAGCAGGACCGAGGCGTACTGATGCTTGTCTCCATCAATGGTCGCGTCCGGATTCCTATTCCCACCGCCCAGGGTGACGTGCGCGAGCCTTCCTGGTCTCCTTACCTGAACTGACGGCTAATTAGAAAAGTCCTTAGTTACACCAACATTGCGGTTCTTTTAGGAGTTACATGATGGAAATGCTGAAATTCGGCAAGTTCGCTGCACTGGCTCTGGCCATGGCCGTGGCCGTGGGCTGTTCCTCCAAGGGCGGCGACGCCTCCGGTGAAGGCGCTGGTGCTGGCGCTGGCGCCGGTGCTGTCGACCCGAACGCTGGCTACGGCGCCAACTCGGGTGCCGTCGACGGCAGCATGGGTGACGAAGCCGCTCTGCGCGCCATCACCACCTTCTACTTCGAGTACGACAGCTCCGACCTGAAGCCGGAAGCCATGCGCGCTCTGGACGTTCACGCCCGTGACCTGAAGGCCAGCGGCCAGCGCGTCGTCCTGGAAGGCAACACCGACGAACGCGGTACCCGCGAGTACAACCTGGCGCTGGGCGAGCGTCGTGCCAAGGCCGTTCAGCGCTACCTGGTGCTGCAGGGCGTGTCCCCGGCTCAGCTGGAGCTGGTGTCCTACGGTAAAGAGCGTCCGGTTGCCGTCGGTCACGACGAGGCTTCCTGGGCTCAGAACCGTCGCGTCGAGCTGAAGAAGTAATAAACGATGTCCAAGCGCCTGCAGTTCTTGATCGCCCTGACCCTCGGTGTACCGGTTGTAGCCGGGGCTCAGGTTCCCGTACAGGATGGTAGTTATGGCGTTGCCCAGTCCGCTGGGCAAGGCTATGGCAACGCAGGCGCGGCCAGTGCCGGAAACGGGGCTCCCGTTTCCGGCATGGGTCAACTGTTCATGCAGTTGCAACAGATGCAGGACGATATCGCGCGCCTGCGTGGCCAGGTCGAGGTTCAGGAAAACGAGATCCGCCAGCTCAAGCAGGAAGGATTGGATCGTTACCAGGATCTGGATGGCCGTATTTCCCAGCTTTCTTCCGCTCCTGCCAGTGCAGGTGCCGGAGGCGCTGCGGGTGCCACCCAGGGCGGTGCCATCGCGGCCAACAATACGCCGACTCCGCCAGCTTCCGCAGGGGCACCGGCCGCCAGCAGCGAACCGGGCGATCCGGCGAAGGAAAAGCTGTACTACGACGCTGCCTTCGATCTGATCAAAGCCAAGGATTTCGACAAGGCCAGTCAGGCGTTCAACGCTTTTCTGCGCAAGTATCCCAACAGCCAGTACGCCGGCAACGCCCAATACTGGCTGGGTGAAGTGAATCTGGCCAAGGGCGATCTGCAGGCCGCGGGCCAGGCTTTCGCCAAGGTCAGTCAGGCCTATCCCACCAGCAACAAGGTGCCGGATTCGCTGTACAAACTGGGTGGGGTGGAGCAGAAGCTCGGCCGCACCGATCGGGCCAAGGGCATGTACCAGCAGGTCATCAGCCAGTATCCCGGAACCTCCGCTGCGCAGCTGGCGCAGCGGGATCTGAAAAGCCTGCCCTAGCGCAGGCTTTTTTCTTCTATCTACCGCAACGGAGGCGGATGGCCTGTGTAGCCGTCACGCCCGTGGCTTCCATGCAAAAAGATACCCTACGTCTTACCGAAATCTTCTATTCGCTCCAGGGTGAAGCCCGCACCGCCGGTCTTCCCACCGTCTTTGTCCGCCTCACCGGCTGTCCCCTGCGCTGCCACTATTGCGACACGGCCTATGCCTTCACCGGCGGCGAGATCCATCACCTGGATGCCATCCTGGAGCAGGTCGCGAGCTACCGGCCGCGGCACATCTGCGTGACCGGTGGCGAGCCACTGGCCCAGCCCAATTGCCTCAAGCTGCTCGAGCAACTGTGCGAAGCGGGCTACCAGGTGTCCCTGGAAACCAGTGGCGCCCTGGATGTCAGTGGCGTGGACGTGCGCGTGAGCAAGGTCGTCGATCTCAAGACGCCAGGGTCGGGGGAGGTGGGGCGCAACCTGTACGCCAACCTTGGCCACCTGACGCCCAACGATCAGGTCAAGTTCGTCATCTGCTCCCGCGAGGACTATGACTGGGCGGTTTCCAAGCTGATCGAGTATCGCCTGGAACAGCGTGCGGGCGAGGTACTGTTCTCGCCCAGCCATGGCCAGGTGGTGCCACGTGAGCTGGCGGAGTGGATCGTGGTGGACAACCTCCCGGTGCGTTTCCAGCTGCAGCTGCACAAGATTCTCTGGAACGACGAGCCGGGACACTGAGCATGAATCAGCCTAAAGCGGTCATCCTTCTTTCTGGCGGCCTGGATTCCGCCACCATCGTCGCCATGGCCAAGGCCCAGGGCTTCGCCTGCTACACCATGAGCTTCGACTACGGCCAGCGCCATAGAGCCGAGCTGCAGGCCGCCGAGCGCGTGGCGCGTCAGCTGGAAGTCGTCGAGCACAAGGTGATCGGCCTGGATCTCAACGGCATCGGCGGCTCGGCGCTTACCGATCCGGATATCGCCGTCCCGGAGACGCCGGGCGAGGGCATTCCCGTCACCTACGTGCCGGCGCGCAACACCGTGTTCCTGTCGCTGGCCCTGGGGTGGGCCGAGGTGCTTGGTGCCCGCCATCTCTTCATCGGGGTGAACGCGGTGGACTACTCCGGTTATCCGGATTGCCGACCCGAATTCGTCGAAGCCTTCGAGCGCCTGGCCAATCTCGCCACCAAGGCGGGCGTGGAAGGGGATAGCTTCAAGATCGAAGCCCCGCTGCAGTTCCTCTCCAAGGCGCAGATCGTCCAGGCTGGCAGCCAGCTGGGCGTGGACTATGGGCTGACCGTGTCCTGCTATCAGGCCGACGACGAAGGTAAGGCCTGCGGCCGTTGCGACAGCTGCCGCCTGCGTGCCGAAGGCTTCAAGGCGGCGGGAATTTCCGACCCCACGCGCTACCAGTAAAAAAAATTCATCTAGGGTGTTGATTCTCCTGAGAAAATCGCTAGAATGGCGGCCACTAACGGGTCGTTAGCTCAGTCGGTAGAGCAGTTGGCTTTTAACCAATTGGTCGTAGGTTCGAATCCCACACGACCCACCATCTTCACCAGAAACCCTCCGTAATGGAGGGTTTTTGCGTTCTCGCAGCTAAACAAGCAGCCGTCTGTGGCGGAATCTAGCCTCGCGGTTTGATGATGTCAAACTGAATCAGCTGGCGCCCCGAGCCTTGCGCTGCATGGCCTCGGCGCAATTTCGTACGTCAGCTGCGCTGTGTAGCTATCCACGCCTTACTATCGCTGTAAGCGGTCTCGTCCCATTGCTGATCCATTCTGCGAGCTGATCGAACGCTTCTGGCGTGGAGGGTCCGGAGATGCTCCCTGGTTGCTGAAAGGGTAGGGGAGGGGGTGGCTTAGGTTGATCCAGTCGCTGTTCCTGGGATTGCTGCGCGCTGCAATCCACTCGAGCGATCAGGTTCCTCGGTACCTTATCGGCACGTTCTTCGAGGACATGACGCATCTGGTGTGGATCCGTCTCTATGTATTCCATCGTGGTAGCGATGCTCGAGTGGTTCAGCAGGGCCTTGGCCACGTGAATGTTGCGATCCGCTTGTCGCATTAGGTCGGACGCCAGGGTGTGCCTGAACCGATGGGGAGTCATCCGAGTCCCTACTATCGCCGTCAGCTTTCTATACATTGCCTCAATCTGATTAATATCCATAGTTTCTCGTCTGTAATGCGAGGAGAACCTATTAACGTTAAATAGCTGGTCCGTGGCTTTGAAATGCAGAGAGTCTGCCCACGCTACAATGCGGTCTATGTACTCATAAAGAGGTCCAGGAATGGGTAGGAGAAACTCTTTGTGAGTCTTGTCTCCTTCGCTTCGAACATTAATAGTTCTACGTCTTAGGCAGACGTCTCGTCTCTGTATACTTAATAAAGAATTCAGGCGAATTCCGGTATAGTGAAAGGTTTCGTAGACAGATAGCCAGAACCAAGCTGGGGTTATGCTGCTACGTTCGCCTGATACCCGTTCGATCTCTTGTAGCCTGATAAGCTGGTTGCGGCCCTGAGTAATGGCCTCATGAGGTACAGTTTTTTTCCGCTTTCTGGGTGGAACTACAGAGGTGTCAGTGAAGGGGTTTTTACGGAGCGTCAATAGGTCTTGAGAAATGGCGTATCCGAAAAGCGTTTTGAGATGACTGGCGTACGTGTTCCAGCTACGCTTGGCTAAGCCTGAATCCAAGGCCTCCTTGCGCCAGATCAAAACATCTCGATGATGTAGCTTTTCGAGTTCGACGTCATCGCCAAATCTTCTGCTTAATGCCCGGGCTGCTGCTAGGTAGATAACTCTAGTTGCTGGCCTGAGATCGTGAGTATCATTGTATGCGCTAGCGATATCGAGGATATTCAATTTTCGCTAGCTCCCATATCCTGCAATCGCAGGCTAATGTTATCGAATGGTGGATGCGTGAAGATTGCACCGGGGTCCTTCAAAAGATAGCCTTTGAGCAGTTTGGATTTCCGCGGACCGATGACCTCGCATGTCCATATATTGAGATTGTCCGGTGTCTTGCGGTTAGTTTTGAGTTTTTCAAATCCGCGTTGAACTAGCTGCCAGGTTTCAATCCCTCTCGCCTCGGCTTCCCTCTGTAGGTGAGGATGCTCCAAGGCATAGCGCTTGAATAATCCGGGGCTGACGAGAAACGCAGTGCCATCCACTGTGTGGATCATTGCTTTGGCATCGTTGATCACCAGCGTGTGTGAAAGCACGCCCTGCCGCGCCCAAGCTATGAAAGCTTGGCCGAGATCAGCTGCGTCCTTGGCCAAAATTGCCTCTTCAGATAGGTGCTCGGCGATGCAATCAGTGAAGTTGTTTCCGGTGACGTCAGGGAGCAACTGAGAAACTGGAATTTCTGAAAATGAAGCTGCTTCACCGAAGAGCTCATCTGCTAGTGCAAGGGTCTCGTCCATGGGGTTCAAACCGGTCTGGAATGCGGGCGGCGGCAGTGTTTCGGATGAGGACACCTCTTGTGAAGATGTGACATGCGTCACGGTTTGTGGTATCGGATATGATGGCGTAGTGATATCGCTCGCAGGTGCAGGCCGCTGCTGATCTAGCTCGGTGTCTTCCGGCTGCTCAAGTGTGAAAATGCCGGTAAATGGAGCTGGTCGATCTGTAGGATCTGGCCAGATAAGCGCGGGGGATACCTTGAGTAAGGTGAAGGTATTCTTCCAGCCGTGGCCGGTGTCGATCGTTGCCTTCCAGATAGCCTTGTCCTGAGCGTTAACCTGAATGATGGCCTGGTCCTGGATCAGGTTGAAGAATGGGGCGTTCGACGTTGGAATACCTTCTACGCCTTGGGAGAGCATCAGTGCCCGCAACTGGTCTGAGGCAGGCTTGCTGACGAGCCATAGCGCATCCTGGGTCAGCCACCCATCCGATGGCCCATCTGGCTGGTTCAGCTTGAACTTCTCTATGACCAGGGTGCGGAGCCCGTCGGCCAGCTGACGCTGGATCGTATTCTTGGGTGCCTCCATCGCGCGCTGTGGGTTCGCGCCGAGCTCCTGAGCCACACTCGCCTGGTCAGCCTGGACGATCATTTCCCCCAATACACCTGCGTGCTGGTATTGCCCGGCCAAGACGAAGATCAGCGATGACCAGAGCTCGCGGTAGCCGCTGAGCCAGTCCAGCACGTGTGGCGGCAAGACCTGGAAATAGACGAGTGCTGAGGCAGCGCCATGGAGCTGATAGTCGCGGCCTTTGACGTACCGGAAGCGGTAGGGGCTTTCGATGCGGCCGTGCCAGGGATGCCAGAGCTTGCCGTCCTGAAAGACGACCTCGATGTCGACAGCAATCTTGCCCAGGTCGTGGAGCAGGGCGCCGTAGGCGACGGCAGCTGACCAGGCCTCTGCCTGTGCTGCTTGCGACTCAGGCGGTGCACCAATGGGGAGGAGGTAGTTCTGCCGGATCTTCAGGGCATAGGCGACGATCTCTAGGCCGTGATCGAGCAGGCCCCCGGGATAGGCGTGGTGGTGATTTTCAGAGGCTGGGAGCTGCTGGACCAGGTCCGCGTAGCGTTCGAGGGGCGCGCGGTAGAGCGAGGCGAATTGCTCGCGCGACAGCGAAGTCCGCTGCCAGATGTTCTCGATGAGCTTCTGGCGGCGGGGAAGTGCCAGTAGGTCCTTGCCCGCAGACGGCGGTGTGAAGCCCTGTTTGCCGGAGTCTGGAGGCGTGGAGGGTGGGGCTTTCTTCCTGAAAAATAGATCGAACATGGCATGCCCTTGGTAGTTCTTGGGCCTGCGTTGTCGATCAGCGGCGGCGAGCGGACAATGGTAAACCGCTATCACTCCTCAGGAGGTTAGAGCGGCAGTTGGCCATGATTAAGCTCGATGTCACTAACCGATATGCGATGACATCGAGTCGCTCGGTTGCCCAATCAGCGCGAGTGATGACTGGCCTTGGGTTAGTTCGATGTCTGGGTGCTCTTGCTGTAGCTGATTGATTCGCGTCTGGGCTGACTGACCATCGCTCACTGTGGTGAGGATACCGGCAAGATCAGGCTGGCCACCTGCCTGATCAATGCGCGCAGCGTACTTGGCTACGGCGACGCGGGCGGCGAGGTGCGTGGCATCGCTTTGGTGTTCGAGGGCGGCGGTCAGGTAGGTGGCGATGAAGCTGTCACGGGGTGCGCCTCTGTCCAGGTCGACTGTCCAGTAGGCCAAGCCCGCTGCATCGGCAGGGCGGCCCAGGACATTCTGGTAGAGAAAGTCCACGTAGGCACCGTTGTCGAGCTGGGTCCCGGCCTCGCCGTTCTGCTGACCGGCCATATAGAGGCTGGCGGCTACCTTGCCCAGAGCACTAGCGCTGGATAGGCCGGCACCGGTCTGGCTGCTTACCTCGCCGGACCAGTAGGAGATCCCGGCGAAATCGGGCGCACGGTTGAAGGCCGCCACATAGAGTGCCACGAGAAAGTCGCCCTGGCTGGAGGACAGCCCTGGGAGAGATAGGACGACGGTAGGGATGCTGGGGTCGGCCACGGAAATCGTGGGGGTCGGCCCATCCCCAGGCGAGGGTTGCCCCGGATTTAGCGCCGCGAGGCTGAGCACCCCGTCGGCGAACTGGAAGTTCTCAACCCCGAGCACGCTGTCCCGCCCGTCCGGGGAGCCGCTGCGCAGGTCGGTGAAGGTCAGCACGCCATTGAGCTGCTGCAGGACCGAATAGAGGCTGCGGGCGCCGGAGAAGACAGCCGTGTCGTTACCGTTGCCGCCGAACAACTGGTCGTTGCCGGCGCCGCCCTCCAGGACATCGTCGCCATCGCCGCCCTCCAAAATGTCATTGCCGGCAAGGCCCTGTAGCCGGTCATTGCCACCCAGGCCCTTGAGCTGGTTGCCGCTGTTGTTGCCGATGAGTAAGTCGGCCGCCTGGCCACCGGTGGCGTTCTCGATGGTCACGCCTTGGGCGATGGTGAAGCCGCCGGTGAGGGTTTCCGAGGTGGAGAGCCAGCCGCCACCGCCCACTTCCGCTTGCAGGGTGGCGGGACGAAGATCAAGCTTGGCGCGGCTAGTACCGGTGTAACGGATCTCGTCGATCCCGCCGGTATCCCAGATCGTGGTATAGCCACGGTTGGCATCGACATCGTCATTAAAGGTATAGACGTCATTGCCCGTCGCACTGCGGCGGGCGCCGTACATGGCCTGCAGCGCCGCAATGTCTAGTGCGCCGAACGAACCCGGCTGGGCGTTGAGTGAAGTGTCGAAATCCACTTGCGGTGTGAAGGGGTTGTCCTCGCCCCAGAAGGGGTAGGTGTACCCCATCACCGAGTAGATCTGGGAATTGAGGTGACCGGTGCCTTTGCTAGCGGGGTCGGTCACGCCCGGCAGTGGGGCGATGCCATTGCTTTCGTCGTGGGGGTGCTTGAGTCCCAGCGAATGCCCCAGTTCGTGAAACCAGGTTTCCGAATAGGTGCCCAACCGTACGACGGCGGCAGACCCGGGCACATTGGCATCGATGCCTACCACGGAGTCGACACTGGTCACACCAGGCGCCGGTACGCCAGCCTCGCCGCCGCCACCTTCGCGTAGCCGGAAGTTGATGTTGCCGGGCTCGGCGACTTGGGTGAAGGTCAGGTTGGTGAAGGCGCTGGCGTTGGCCAGGATCTCGCGGTAGAAATCCTGCCAGTCTCCTTCATTGAAGTCGGGCACGCCATTCTGATTGATATCGCCGTAGGCGAAGCTATAGGTCAAGGCCTGAGTGTTCCAGGCGTTGCCAGTCAGCTGGCCATCGACGACAGGATTACCAGTAGCAGGAAACGGGCGGTACAGATCGCTCATAGGGAGATCTCGATTAGGTCTCCTCCATGAGCGGAATACGGTGACGTGAAGAATATATAATCGCGATAACCGTTATCTAGAGCGCTTCGTCTGGAAGATGAGCTTGCTCAGTTGGGTAGTCTTCCCATGGGGCGTCGCCCAATGAGGCGATCATCGGTGGGGTAGGATATCTAGCAAGATACTCGCAAGCTACGCTGTACCCTTTGCTCTTCGCAGCCATGAAGTAACCCCCGAAAGTTAGACATCGGGATCGAGCTACATCAATCGAGTTACTCAAAGCAAAAGGGCTCTCCCAGCAAGAGCATCAGCGCCGACGGCCATCCAGCGCATGAGTGCTCATGGCAAACGGATCGTTGCCTCCATTCCTACCTGCTTTTTGCGATAGCTCGTTGCGACCTATCCGTTCTCGACTAGCCTGAGGTAGCGTGATGTCGACTGAGGACTAGAAGATGGATAGCTTACGTGAGCGCTTGGAAGCGCTGGATCCACCGGTGAAATCATTTTTGGATTGGCGCGCTGACGGCTGGCTTGTCTGCTTGTTGGATCCCTCAGTGCCCGCGATGGTATCCCGCGTCATCGAGTGGTCAATCATGAAAGATATTGGCCAGACCAATATGATCATCCTGCATGCGGTCAATGAGTTGCGGCGCAAAGGGTCGCATCTCCCGCTCGAAGCCGACACGGCTCTCATGGCAAGCCGGATGTGAGCGCACTAAGCCCCAAAGAAAAGGCCAGAACTCCTGTGCTGGCCTTGGCTCAATGCCTTGGGGGCCGACCGAGCCCAAAGCCTGAGTATAGATCGATCAGGAAATCGCGCGACGCAGATGGCGGCGTGTTAACTGGCGGAGATGTAGGCCTATTCGGACGCTTCTGACTTCTTGGGATTTAGCTGCCATGGACGGGCCTGAAACTGTTTCTCGGCCTCTGGGCTGCACCTACCTTCATGCCGTGAGCAGGCGGGCTTACGTCCCCAGTGGCAGTCTGGTGTCAGGGTGCAGTCTACAGAAGGTGACTACCGGCGCTCAGCCTAGATAGCTACCAAAAGTCATAGAAAGATGAGAGCAGTGCAATCCCAATCACTAGGTTTCCTAGCACCAAAACGGCGGTAGCTATACGTCTGTCGGAATCTCTCACCAAGCGGAGCCCTGAATGCTTTGGGTCGAGCGTCTCTGTTCCATTAGAGTCTCTTCCTCTTCCTCTTCCTCTTCCTCTTCCTCTTCCTCTTCCAGCCGCTTAGCCAGGTAACGCTTTCCAAGCCCACCGATCACTCGCACCCTGGAGCAAGCATCAGTGCGTATTTGGGCCCTGGTGGTGATCCTCAGTTTATGGTGAAGAATGTTGCATACGTGAAATTTTCTGTCTCCGATAGTCATAGTCGTCTCGAGATAGCATGGATTCTCAGGCGGTAAAGGCTTTGATAGACACAGATTGGGCATGGGGAGTGCAGCCCTATGGATTCAAAAGTGCTCAGCTTGTGAACACGATTGGCGAAGCTGTCGAGACAGCTGCGGGAAGTGATCACCCTTGGCACCTAAACGTGACCTTACCGAGGGCCGTCAGTGGACGGGCGCGTTCGGATTCGACCCACAAGATCTGTAGCGCTATTATCTAAGAAAGCGATGATCGCGATAACCACAATGGCCGCATGCCAGCAAGCCGGCTGATAGATGCCACCGATCCTGCCTCCCTTACCTAATGATCGTGCAGCCTTTGCCATGGCGGGCTTTGTCGCTTACAGGGATCAGCCGCTTGATTTGAAGAGGCCTGAACTGCACTTTCGGCAAGCGCTTGCCTATCTGTCCGCCTTGAACGATGTGCAAGCTATCGCCGCAGAAAATCTTCAAGCGTTCACCCTGGTGCTCGTCCGGCTCTACCGGGGACACTCTCGTCGCCTAGGGTCGCTCGATTTGCTGTGAAGCCGCTTTTTTCTTGATCATCCATCTCGCCCGAGAGCTATTACCGTGCTCGATCACACGCTTCCGTATCTGCCTAACAGTGAGATGGTCACCGCCTTGCGCGAGCATGACTGGTCCGCTACTCCGCTGGGGAGGCTCGAGGATTGGCCTGCGTCCTTGCAATCCAGTGCTGCCCTGATGATCAGCACGGCCAGCCCGATGTTCATCGTTTGGGGGGATAGCCTTACCTATCTCTACAACGACGCCTGTGCGCCTATTCTCGGTTTGCGCCATCCAGCTGCTTTTGGCCACAGCTTCCGAGACGCTTGGCCGGAGGTTTGGCCCGAGCTTGAGCCCTTGGTCGCGCGTGCCTACGGCGGTGACGCCTTCACGCAGAAGGATCTTCCCTTGCGGCTTCAGCGCCTGGGCTACGCCGAAGACGCCTTTTTCACCTATTTCTGGACTCCTATTCGTCTGGATGACGGTACGGTAGGCGGCTTTCTAGGCGGCTGCATTGAAACGACGAGGCCGGTTCAGCAGCAACAAGCATTGGAGAGCGCCAACCAGCAGCTTTGCCTGCAGATCCAGACCGGCCAGGAAGAGCGGGATCGGCTCAAGTCACGTGATTTTCTGAACGTATTCAAGGACCGCATCCGAGATCTGGATGATCCGCTCGACATGGCGGCGATGGCTGCTCGGGTGATGGGAACGCGGCTTGATCTTCAGGCCGCGGCCTATGCCGTCATGGATGAGGACGGCGTTTATGTCCACGTCGAGCGCGACTGGACGGCAGGCAGCGGCACGCGCTTAGCCGGCCGCTACCTCTTCGAGGAGTACGGCTCCTATGTCGAGGATCTGCGCCGGGGTCAGACCGTCGTCATCCATGATGTCGCATTGGATCCGCGCACTCGCGATCAGGTCACTCAGTTCTCGGCCATCAATGTCCAGAGCTTGATTAACTTTCCGATCATGGAGCGCGGCCGCTTTGTCGCCGCGTTTTTTGTCGTGTGCGCGCATCCCCGGCAGTGGCGAGAGGAGGAGATTGCCTTCGTCAAGGATATCGCTGAATTGACGCGCTACGCCGTCGAGCGCCGGCGGGCCGAGCAGCGCCTGCAGGCATTGAATGCGACACTGGAACAACAGGTGCTACACCGCACCCGCGAGCGTAACCGGGTCTGGGAAACCACCAACGACCTCATGGGTAGCGCGACCCTGGCAGGCTACCTCAAGATCGTAAACCCGGCCTGGCAGCAGCTGCTGGGGTGGAGCGAGAGCGAGCTACTGAGTCGTCCCTTGATCGATTTTGTAGATCCCGAGGATCACCCTGGCGCGCTACAGGTATTAGAGCGGTTGGCTCAAGGCGAGACCATCACGGGCTTCGTAGACCGCGTCATCACCCGTGAGGGTGAGCGGCGCACCATCATGTGGACCGCAGCGCCTGACCCTGGTACCGAGCTATTTCACTTTGTCGGCCGCGACCTGACTGACCAGCGTGAGATCGAAGAAGCCCTGCGTCAGGCGCAAAAGATGGAGGCAGTCGGCCAACTGACGGGTGGATTGGCTCACGACTTCAACAACCTGTTGGCCGGCATCTCAGGATCACTGGAACTGATGGCCGCGCGGATCAGCCAAGGCCGAGTCAATGAGCTGGATCGGTACCTCGCAGCCGCCCAGGCCGCCACGAAGCGCGCCGCGGCGCTGACTCATCGCCTGCTCGCCTTTTCGCGTCGGCAGACGCTCGCCCCCAAACCGACCGATATCAATCAGCTGGTCAGCGGTATGCTCGACCTCATTCAGCGTACGGTCGGGCCCGCTATCGAGGTGCAAAGCGTCGGCACCGCCGGGCTGTGGCCGGCGCTGGTTGATGCGTCGCAGCTAGAAAATGCCCTGCTCAACCTCTGTATCAATGCGCGGGATGCCATGCCCAGCGGTGGCAAGATCACCATCGAAACGGGCAATCGCTGGATTGATCAACGCGGTGGCCAAATGCACGACATTCCGGCCGGTCAGTACCTGTCGCTGTGTGTTTCGGACAATGGCTCGGGCATGTCCAAGGCTACTATGGCCAAAGCCTTCGACCCCTTCTTTACCACCAAGCCGTTGGGCATGGGGACGGGGCTGGGCCTATCGATGATCTATGGATTCGCCAAACAATCTGGAGGCCAGGTTCGCCTCTACTCCGAGGAAGGCGATGGCACCATGGTCTGCATCTACCTGCCTAGGTATGTCGGCAAAGCTGATGTTGACGTCATAGCAGGTCATCTC
This sequence comes from Pseudomonas sp. SHLD1, assembly GCF_028640935.1. Classification (NCBI taxonomy): domain Bacteria; kingdom Pseudomonadati; phylum Pseudomonadota; class Gammaproteobacteria; order Pseudomonadales; family Pseudomonadaceae; genus Pseudomonas; species Pseudomonas sp. SHLD1. The sequence continues at coordinate 37,232 of NZ_JAQZAD010000023.1, read as the reverse complement.
GGCGAGCGTGAGACCGCGCGTACGGGTGAAACCGTGTTGGTGGTAGACGATGAGCCCACGGTGCGCATGCTGGTTACAGAGGTACTGGAGGAGTTGGGCTACGTCGTGATTGAAGCCGCCGACAGTATCTCCGGACTCAAGGTGCTGGAGTCGGATGTGCGCATTGATTTGCTGGTGTCCGACGTCGGCCTGCCGGGTGGCATGAATGGCCGGCAAATGGCCGATGCTGCACGGACCAGTCGACCTGATCTCAAGGTCCTGTTCATCACCGGCTTTGCCGAGAATGCGCTATTCAACAACGGCCAATTGGAACCGGGCATGTCGGTGCTGACCAAGCCCTTCGCTATGGACGTCTTGGCCGCGCGCATGCGGGAGCTCATCGGGACGCCGCCATGATGCAGATGCCGTCGAGTAAAGACAGTGGCATTGGCAACCCCTAATAATCATCTTAATCTGACCGCGTTCAGGCGATATTGCGCTTGAGCTGCCCCGTCAAGCATGCCGGTATCAGGCTTCGCAGCGCTGCCGGTTGGTGCACCTTCAACTTTAGCCGTCACTCGCTGACAAGGCGCTTTCTTTGGCTTCGGATCGAAACGCTCTCTCTCTCGACGAATTGCGGCGGGAAAACGCTGACTTGCGCAAGCGGCTCGATCGCGCCGAGCGCTCCAGTCGTCTTGTACTCGACAGCGCGCTGGACTACGCCATCGTCGTGGGTGATATGACCGGCAGGATCACGGACTGGAGCGCCGGCGCTCACCAGATTCTGGGGTGGTCACGGGACGAGATGCTGGGGAAATCCATGCACCGGTTCTTCACCGCTGAAGACCGTGATATGGGGGTGCCAGAGCGCGAGATTGGCTTGGCGGTCAGTCAGGGAAGAGCCATTGATGATCGCTGGCACCTGCGCGCCGACGGCGAGCGCTTCTGGGCCAGTGGCTTGATGATGCCCATGTGGGACGAGGGGCATTTCGTGGGTGTAGTGAAAGTCATCCGTGACCTGACGGATCGGGTCGAAGCGGAGCAGCGCCGGCAATTGCACACGGAACAGCTGGCTCAGCAATTCCAGCAGCTCGCAGAGAGCATCCCTCAACTGGTGTGGATCTCGGACGTCCAGGGCCGCGATCTCTATTTCAACCCTCAATGGGAGACATTCTCCGGCCTTTCGACCGAGCAATTGGTTAACAATGGCTGGCACTCACTTATCGCTGAGGAAGCGCGACAGCACATCGTTGCCGAGCGCGCTCAGGCGATGGCTGACGAGCGCGACTGGGAGGCTACCTTCCAGATGCAGACCGTAGGTGAGGGGCCACACTGGTGCCTGTGCCGTGCCTTGCCCATCCGCAATCTAGAGGGAGAAGTCATCCGCTGGTTCTCGAGCTGTACGGACGTCGATGCGATACAGAGTCGCTCCACTCGGTTCGAGCAGGACGCCGTAGCGCTACGGTCCGTCAACGTCAGCCAGGAAGTCGCACTGGATCGAACACGCCAAGATTTAAGCGATGAACGACATACCCGCGAGGCCGCCGAGGATCAGGTGCGCCAGCTTCAAAAGATGGAGGCGGTCGGCCAACTCACCGGTGGTATCGCCCACGACTTCAACAACATGCTGACCGTCATCATGGGCGGCTTGAACATGCTGCAAGCCCGGTTACAGCGGGGCGACACCCGGGTGGATCGCTATGCTGATCTGGCCTTGGAAGGTACTACCCGCGCTGCGGAACTCACGCATCGGCTGCTGGCCTTTTCTCGTCAGCAAGTCTTGTCGCCGGAGCCGGTCGATCTCAATCGATTGGTCACCGGCCTCTCAGGCATGTTGCAGCGAACCCTAGGCAGTGCCTATCAGGTGGAATTCGTCCGGCACGCTGGGCTGTGGCTGACCCAGGCCGATATCGGTAGCCTGGAGCAAGCCATCCTCAACCTGTGCGTAAATGCCCGGGACGCTATGGAAAACGGGGGGCGTATCACCGTTGAAACGGGCAACGCCTACATCGACGATTACTACGCAAGCCAACATCACATCGAGCCGGGCGAGTATGTCCTGGTCGCTGTAACGGATACCGGGACAGGTATTGATGACGCGACGCTTGAACGAGTGTTTGAGCCCTATTTCACGACCAAGGAGGTAGGGCGAGGCACAGGCCTTGGGCTGTCGCAGGTCTATGGATTCGTCAAACAATCCCTAGGGCACATCAAGCTCTACAGTGAGCTGGCACATGGCACGGCGGTCAAGATCTACCTCCCGCGCTATCGTGGCGACGCCAAGCCCGTTGAGCGCTTTGACGCGTCGACCGATGTCATTCCGATCGCCAAGGAAGGCGAGCTGATCCTTGTGGTGGAGGATGATCCGCGTGTGCGGGTCATTTCGGTCGAATCCTTGCTTGAGCTGGGTTATCAGGTGCTTGATGCCGACAGTGGCGCGATGGCCCTCAACCTGCTCACCCAGCATCCTGAAATCTCTCTGGTGTTCACTGACGTTGTCATGCCGGAGATGACGGGGCGCCAGCTGGGTGATCAGATCGGCCTGTCCCAGCCCTCCATGCGGATGCTCTACACGACAGGCTACACCCGTAACGCGATTGTCCATCATGGGACGCTCGATCCGGGGGTCGCCCTATTGCCCAAGCCTTTCACTCTCAGGGACCTGGCTATCAAGGTCAGGCAGGTGCTCGATAGTTGACCACCTGTCAACTCGTAGCAACGGCACCAGCATCGGAAGGTCTACTGATCCTTGCCATCCAATATGTCGGCTGTTGCCTTCAAGTGATTAATTTTGCTCCCACTTCAGATTTTGGTCGTCGACGACGAGCCGCTTTTGCTATTGCTGCTGTCGGAAATCGTTGCCGACATGGGGGCCACCGCGGTAACGGCTGACCGGGCCGATAATGGCTTGTCATACCTAGAACAGCATGCAGACGAAATCGCTCTCTTGGTCACTGACGTGCTAATGCCCGGGCGGCTCAGCGGCTTCGACCTGGCGAAGATCGTAGCCGCTCGTTGGCCAGCACTGCCAGTGGTGGTCACGTCCGGCTACAGTGGTACCCAGCATCACGCCCTAGCGCCTAACGCGACCTTCATCGCCAAGCCCTGGACTTATCAGCAGATCGAAGAAGTCATTCGTAAGCGATTGCCGGCGGCGTAGTGGCTGCTGACATAGCCGACGCCAGTGATGAAGCAAGCCTTCACAGCTCCTGCTAAAATGGCCGACTGACCTCACCCTAGAGCAGCTGATAGTGAACCTTACGTCTTTACGTATTGTGGTGGTGGAAGACAATCTGATGCTGGGTCAGATTCTGGATGACTTTCTCGCGGACAGCAGAGCGACACTGCATCACTTCACCACTGGCGATGATGCGTTGGTTGCTGTCCTCGGCGGTTTGCGTCCTGACTTGCTGATCACCGACCACCTGATGCCCGGACAGCTCAAAGGAGCGGAGCTGGCCCAGATGCTTTTAAGCCGTTGGCCGGATATGCCGACGATTATTACGTCAGGTTGTGAGTACACGATCAGTGCAGAACTTCCGGCGCATGTCGTTTTTCTGCAGAAGCCTTGGCTATTCGAAGATCTCGAAGCAGCGATTCGGCAAGTGCTCAACTAGCTATCGCCATCACGGATCGCTGCTGTTGCCATACGGTATTCGACAGGACTGCACCCTCCGCAGCCAGCTTTCGGGGGTCACTTCACCAACGGCGGAGCCCTTTCTGGTAGGGCTTTTACCCTTAAAGCCCCCTTCCATTCCCTCCTTTGCTCCAGCCCATTTACGCTCCTAACCCCTTGATTCATGTGACAGATTGCTCAAATTTCGGCAGGGCTTAGCACGATAAAGCTGTTGCAGGCTAGTGAGCTGGGGCGTATAAGTGATGTCATAACGCAATCTGTTATTTTTTGAGAGAGTTGCTCCATGGCCAGTGCAGTTTTTGCCAAATTCGTAGGCAAAATTCTGGGACAATCCGCTTCGCTCTACCTGCGTGGCGAATCGCGAGTGTGCCTACTGATCGCCTCAGTTGGATTCAGCTCGGGTGCCATGACGATTGTGAAGTGGGGACTTCGTTTAGCACTAGCTGTAGTTGCACTAATAGTTGCTGCCAAAACTTTGTTCTTTGTTCTGATCGGTGTGATGGCAGTTGTTGCGGCCGCCGCTTTGATTGCCGGTCCCCATCAGGGCGAGGCAGAAGATGCGCTGAGTGCGTACGGTACTGGCAAATTCGGTGAGTGGCGTGATGGTGATGCTGGCTATGGTCACTATGATTCTTTTGGCCACAGAGACGACAACTACGGAAAATGACAGGCAGCTTGCTGCCTGTCTCACTCTCGCTACTCCCTCCCTGCCTTAGCCGCCGCAACAGCGCTATTCGCAGCTTGTTTACCCACCGTTCCGCTTTCTGCTTTGGCCGATTTACTACCCTCTGCCAGCCCGGTAATCATCCCTCCTAAGTTGGCGCCTGCCCATGAAAGGGCAGTTATCCAAAAGGCAGGGAGGATCAAGAACATAGCTCCCATCACGTAGTTCAACAGCATGTCACCCTGCATGTTGCTCAGGCCGATGATCGGGTCGAAGTTGGCGTGCGGCGCGGTGTTGTTGACCTTGTAGATCCCGGTGCCATACAGCGCGTCCATAATGGTGCTGTCGACCCACCTCGCCAATTGCAGCCAGAAGTCCACGAAGATCAGTGCGAACTGGGCAAACGTGAGTGTCATGGCCACCTTGAGGTCATAGGTTCCCAGTACCAGCACGATGGGGATGCAGATGATGAAGGCCATCTTGAGGAAGGCCATCACCATCGGTGCGGCCTGCCGGACGCTGTCCATGGCCGGGAAATAGGCGAGCGAGCCCACCGCTTGTCCCAGGCCAGCCGTAACCCTGGCGGCGTCGTTGTAAAGCGAGCTGCCGATCTGGCCGCCGTAGTCCCCGTAGACCTGCCCCTGCGTCAGCGTCTGTTTCTTCGGAGACACCAGATCCCGAATCACTGAGTCATTCACCTCGTCCTGAGACATGAAGCTTGCCCACTTGGCCAGCTTGGTGAGGATGTCCGGCTCCACCTGTGCCAGCAGTCGTGCTCTAAGGCCCTTGGAGCCGTCCGACCACCACTGGGTGCAGGTAGGGTATCCACCGCCGCCAGTGGTCTGTGCCAGGCCCGCGTCCCGGGTAGCATCGTAGGGCCATGCCGTACGCGGGGTATGGGAGCGGAAGCCCGAGCTGCCATCGCTGTAGTAGCCGCTGGTGTTGAGGAAGTACTTCGAGCCGATCCAGCTGACGTCCAGGTACTGCTTGTCGGTCAGGGTGGGCTGGGTCATGAACAGCTTGGCGCGAGCCCGGGCGTAGCAGTCGTTGGTGAAGTCGGCGACCTCCTGGGCGAGGAGGGGATTGTCGATCCGCTCAGCGTTGACCTCCATGCGCAGCTGCTGCAGATCCTGACCGCAGGGAATGCTGGCCACGGCACCGGCCGCCATGCCTTTCGACAGGGCGTGGACCACCATCCACCAGACCGGCACCTGGGCGCTCTTGCCGTTGAGGGTGCTGAACGACGTGCCCCAGCCCGTTCCGTCCGGCTTGGGCACATCGACCTGGCATTGCTTTGACCGAGTCTGGTCGTACTGGATAGTCGAGAAGCTGACATTCGCATTCGGGAGTGGCATCAGGCCGAGCATGATGACGACCAAGGCCACGAAGAACCGGTTCTCGATGCGCGCCAGGCTCAAGGCCCCCTTGTTGCCCTCGTCCTGGCCTTCGCCGCGGGCGCGGAGCCACTCTTGGATGATGATGGCAGCGAACGGCGCCGCAAACAGGCCAGTGCCGCCGATCATCTCCCAGATGCCGCTGTTGATGATCCAGCCCACCAGGGTCAGGTAGTACTCGAGGTAGTCGTTGGTATACAGCTGCATGGCGATCTCCTACAGCACATCAGCGTTGCGCAGTTCAAAGAGGCTGATGACCGCCAGGGCCAACGCCTCGCAGCGATAGATACGGCCACGCTCATCAGTCGCCGCCATCAGTCGGCGTCTCACCGGCCACCAGCAGCAGATCAGTCCGGCGTACAGGCACAGCCGCCACACCAGGAAGTGGCCACGATGCTCGGCCTGCCACTGGCGGTAGCTCTGCAGGTCGCCGAAGCCCCAGGCCGTCACAAGCACGAAGCCCAGGGCGATAGCTACCGCCAGCAGGAAGGGCCACAGCAGTGACCAGGTCAGGCCTAAACCGCGCCGACCGAAGCTGAGTACCGCTTGGGCGCGGCGAGACCAGGAGGAAGTCGTCATGGTCACTCGCCTTTCTTCGCCGGATTCTCGGTGCGATCCATCCGATTCGGCAGCGGATCGCCTTGGAAGATGCCCTTGGAGGCGTCCTTGCGGATCGAGGCGCGCTGCAGGATGGTGGTCGGCGAGTTGCCGGCCAGTTCCCGGCGCATGTCCAGCTCGGTCTTGAGGTTCTGGATCTCGGCCTGCAGGTTGGCGGCGTTCTGGTCGACCTGCGTTTGGGCGACCTGGTTGGCGGCCACATTGGGCTCCTGGCGGCCAGCGGCCAGGGTACGGACTAGCGACAGCGCCTTTTCGATGACATCGGCCAGGGAGACCTCGGACACGAGCCGCTTGGCCAGCACGTCCTGGTCTTGCTCGGTACGCAGCGATTCGATGATGCCGCGGGTGATTGGGATCGAGTTGCTGCCGGCAGCGGCCAAGTTCTCGGCCGTCATCGGCTGGGTGCCGGCGATCAGCGCATTCACCGCCTTGAGCTTGGTGTCGTAGGTCTCCTGAATCAGCGGGGTGAGCCCCACCCCGGCCTGGGTCACGGTCTTCTGGCAGTTGTCGCAGGTCTGCTGCTGTTGCTCGCCCAGTACCCGGGTGGCGAAGGTTCCGGCCTCCTGCGGCGACGACCAGGTGCTGCAGACGAGTCCGCCGTTGCAGCTGCTGGCAGGTATGCTCCCAGTGCTGGTAGGCGACCGGCCACTGAGCATGTTGTAACCGGCCTTGGTGACGTCGCCGACCACCTTGATGGGCTGCTGGCCACTGCCGCCGGCTTTGCTTCCGCCGACCCAGGTCACGCCCTCGTTCCCGCTCTTCTGCTCGACCTGGTTGATGGCCGCGACGGCGTCAGTGGTGCCGGCGGCTGCCGACTTCATCGCTTCGCCCTCGGCGAGCTTGTTCCAGCCGACCTGGCCGCCGGCGACATCGAGCATCTTGTCGGCGATGGCGCGGCAGGTGCCCTTCGAGCGATCAAAATCCAGGCGCGCCTGACCGATGCCGTTGGTGATGAGGTTGTACAGGCCCGGGTTGGCGCGCTGCAGGATCAGGCCGGGCAGGGAAGCGACGGCGCCGGTGGCGTTCTGCAGCACCGAGCTCATGATGGTCTGGAAGCCCTGAGTGGCCCCGTTGAGCTGGTTCTGCAGGGTATTGGTGAGGCTCATGTTTCCGCAGATCAGGTTGGTGTTCCAGCCACCACCAATCTGGATGCTGTCCATGTTGCCGACGCTGCCCATCGACACGGCATTGCCGCCGCCGATGCTGTAGAGCACGTCGTCACCGATGACGCTGCCCTGGGACTGCACACGGTAGGGCTCGGCCGCCTGGATAGCGCTGCCGAGAAGAAGACCGGCCAGGCAGGTGCTGGCCAGTAGGGTGAGGCGAGTGGTGCTCATGATCGACGGCTCCCTGATCATTGAAAGTCGGTGCTGCCCAGGAAGACCTGGCCTTCACGCTTGCAGCAGCTGTAGGGGCGCCACAGCGCCCAGGCATGGGCGCCCACGGCGTCTTGGACGTGAGGGCCTGGGTTGGGAAAGGCAGCGCAGCTCTGGCTCAGCGTGGGCGTAAGCTCCTGCCACTTGCCAGTGGTGGCATCGCCCTCAAGCAGCTCACCAGCGGGCCAGTAGCCGTCTTCTGGCTGGGCCAGCAGTGACTGGTAGACGTGGATCTGGCCAGAGCGCGTGACCACATCGCCTGCGCGCTGGGCCATGACCGCCGCGGCCTTGTAGTCGTCGGGCTGATGCAGGAAGCCGCTGCGCGGATAGACGTTGCCCCATAGGTCGCCGGACAAGGTGCCGCCCACTTCGCGCTTGCCCGGAATGAGGGCCTCCGGGTACACGACCTCGGGAATGCCGTACCGCCAAGCCAGGTAGTCGTAGTTGCTCAGCAGGTAGGGCATGTAGGCAGTACCGGCGCCTTTGCATGTGTAGCCGGAGCCGCTGGCGAACTGACTGAAGGCGTAGCCACCCGGGTGGCCGATGACGTCGGCGTTCTTGAACCTGGCGCTGACGGTGGCGTTCGCCTGAGTCGCGCTGTCGCCTGGGTCATTGCCGCCGGCGGCGACACTGCTGACGGGGCTGAACGAAGCCATCTCCGTCCAAGGGTTCTCGCCGGTATTGGCGTAGCTGGACACCACGGCATCGGGCACGAAGTGCCGTACCTTGGCCGAGGTCTTCACCTTGCAGCCGTAAGGGGTGCAGAACAGCCAGTAGCAGATGCCGACCACCTTGTATTCGAGGCAGTCGGGCGAGAGTGAGGACGACACAATGGTCGCGGTGGTGACCGCCGCGGTGGCCTGCAGGCTGGTGGTCAGCGGGATCGCCAAGGCAAGGCGCCGTAGGTGCTGCAGACGCGGCGTCATCGTCCAGTGCCCCGGAAGCGCTCAATGCTGGCCACAGCGGCCGCCACGTTGGGTTGGCCGTAGACCACATACCGGCGATCGACTACCACGGCAGGAAGCTTCGTGACGCCCAGGCTCCAGACGTCAGCGACATCCTGGTGCGCCTTGGCCAGGTCACGGCCCAGCTGCTGCGCCGACGCCGAACGCATCCGCTGTTGCGTAATGGCTGCGGCTTGCCGCGGGTCCGCCGGCAGACCTTCAGAGAGCTGCTGCTCGAGACGCTCGGAGGCATCCAGCAAAACAACGCGAGCCCCAGCGCTATTGGTCAGAGGGTGGGCGGCGTTGGTGATGGCCAGCACGTCAGCCACCGCAAGGGGCGTGCTGCAGGTGGCGAATGCATAGATCAGCCAGCGGAGCGGCGGCCCAGCTAGCGAGCGGGAGAGTAGAGGGAACATGCGCAGTACCAGGCAAAGGGATGGCTGGTACAGGAGACGCCATCAGTAGAGCTGGGTCAGTGGGAAACCGTATCTGGGTGCCTGGAGGTTAGATTTCGCAACAGCACAAGACGGGTCAAAAGGTGGGTAGCCGCAGTTTGCTGTCCGTCGAATGGTTATTCAGGCCGACGACAGCCCACCCACGACCGTTTCGCCGAAGCTATTATCGCGCGAATTTTCACCACCACCTTTGGACTCCATTTCGGAATCCGGGAGCCACAGTGCCTTTCGTTTCGTCGCCGGTCCTGATGCTGCTGTTCAAGCTGTTAGCCATCCGCATTCCTATATCCGTCCGTTACCTGCTAGCCCTAGCGCTTGTGGGTAGCTGTACAGCACTCAGGATGCAGTTACCTCCCTTCATGCTGCCCTACCTCTTTTTCATTCCCTTTCTAATGATCAATGGCTTTTGGTTTGGGGTCGGGCCGGCGATTCTCTCGACGATCGTCGCTACCGCGAGTGCAGAATACTTTTTCGTAGGGACGCCTTTCTCATTCGAGTTCACTCAACGTCAGGTTGTCAATAATTTATCTTTTGCACTAGTCAGCGGCACCATGGCAGTAGTGTGCGCACTATTCCGGCGCAGCTTGGAGTTGCTGTTCCAGACAGGTGATGAGCTCGAGCGCCAAGTCCTTCATACGACAGAAGAGCGAGATTCCATATGGTCAATTTCCCCGGACATGCTCGGCGTGCTCAATAGCCATGGAGAGCTGATCGCCGTCAATCCTGCCTGGCAAGAGACCTTAGGGTGGAGTGAAGCAGAACTGCTAGCAGGGCATTTTCGAGCGGTGATCGATCCCCATCATCTTGAGCGACTACTGGACGATGTGGTCTCCGGGAATGATATCAACCAGGTAGAAATTGAGGCGCAAAACAGAGCGGGCCAAAAGTGCTGGCTTTCATGGCGTATTGTCGTGAGTAACGGTCTGTACTATGCCTGTGTTCGTGACGTTTCCGAAGTTAAACGACACCGGCTCGCTCTGGATGCAGCTGAACAGCAGCTTCGACAAAGTCAGAAGATGGAAGCTATAGGGCAACTCACCGGCGGAATTGCGCACGACTTTAATAATCTTCTCACAGCGATTGGCGGTAGCCATGAGCTCATGATGTTGAGAGTGAAGCAAGGTAGGGTTCATGACTTAGAGCGCTACGTCGGCGTTGCGCAAAGTGCCGTACAGCGTGCGTCGTCGCTGACACATCGTCTGCTCGCCTATGCTCGCCGACAAACGCTAGCGTCCTCCGCAACGGATATCAATCGTCTCGTACGTGACATGGAGGAGCTTATCGCCCGAACTCTAGGGCCGCACATTCAACTTGAGGTGGTGACAGGGATCGCTCTATGGAACTGTTTCTGCGATCCGCATCAGTTGGATAACGCGCTATTAAACCTCGCTATTAACGCTCGGGACGCAATGCCCGATGGCGGTCGTTTGACGATCGAAACGGCTAATACTTGGCTAGACGAGCGCAGTGCGTTCGAGCGGGATATGCCGGCTGGTCAGTATGTCAGCATATCTGTCACAGATACCGGTGTCGGCATGTCGGCAGAAACCATACAGCGAATTTTCGACCCTTTCTTTACCACGAAGCCAGTGGGGTCGGGCACTGGCTTGGGCTTGTCGATGGTGTATGGTTTTGTTCGGCAGTCCGGCGGGCAGGTCAAGGCCTATTCCGAGGTCGGTCAAGGATCGACAATGACCTTGTATCTACCCCGCTATCATGCGACGTCAGGAGAACTAGAGAGGAAGACCATCATAGTCCAAAGGGATTTTCCTGCTGGTTTAACCGTACTTGTAGTTGAAGATGAGCCGGCCATTCGGATGCTTCTAACCGAGGCTCTCGACGAAATGGGGATTACAGTGCTTGAGGCTAGCGATGCCGTCGCAGCGCTAAAGATTTTGGATTCCAATACGTCCATTGATCTGCTGATTACAGATGTAGGGCTTCCGGGTGAAATAAATGGTGCTAAGTTGGCTGACGCAGCGAGAAAGCAGCGAGCTGAGTTAAAAGTTCTCTTCATAACTGGTTATGCAGAAAATTCCGTTCTTAACAACGGTATGCTGGATGCACAGATGGCTATCCTGACGAAGCCGTTTGCAATTGATACCCTTATCTTGAGGCTGAATACGATGCTGCGCCCGATTACGCCTTCTGCCTGAATGGGGCGCAAGTCTATACTGCGGTAGCGGGTAGGTCTTTCATAACTTGGGCCATCACCTTTGACGGGGCTTTAGTAGCAATCTGTGGTTTGGTCGTGGCTATGTCGTCTTCTTTGTCTGCTTGATAAGTTTTAACGCGAGCTCGCTAAGGAAACACATATCCAGTATGTTGTGCAGGGGACCTTCATACTGCGCGGTTGAGTGGGTTGATCGTTTAGTGACAGTTAAAATGCGATAGTTGCTAGCGACATCGCTCTGGCTTAGGCTGACTGAATAATCCGCAGGGAAGAAGGCTACAATGTAGTTTTGAAGGGTCCACTGCTCGCGTGTGCTGTTCATGAAAGTTCTGATCGGCTGCCCCTTGGTGATGGCGACTAATTTGCCATAGCTGTATACGCTTCGCTCAAGCTAAAATTTCACTTGCTATTTGATGCTCGTCACCTCACGCCGGGCTCTGATTGCCATGAGTTTCAGGTATTGAACTGACTTAGGTCAGACATCTGAGCGTCACTAGGACACGGGTGACGGCAGCTTGGTGCAGGTGCTTTTCGTCCTGTCGGCCCTGCCAGTACCCACGGCGTTCAGCGAAGCGAAAGGCCAGGGCGGTATCACCGCGGCGAAGGGCTGCCTTCTGCTGGTCATCTGCGATGTTACTGAAAAGGGTGAACAGCAGACGTTCCGCTGACTGCATCGCCTCCTGCTCACTGCAGTAAGACTCCTGATGTTCATAGGCGCCCACTCGGAACAGCCACTGGTGACTGGATTCCTGGGTAACTCGTGCCAGCTTGATCGGCGGAAGTGCGCTGCCGCCTTCAAACACGATCCTGAGCTTCGTCAATTCACCGGTCACACGGGGGAGGGAGGTATCAGCGGGATTGCTCATCGGCGTTGCCTGGCATTGGTGGGCGGTGGTGCGGGGTATCGCGGCGTTGCATCTCGGCATCGATCATCCGCAACAGATGGGTGAGGCGGCTGTTGAGCCGCCGTAGGGTCCGATCGGAAAGGCTGGCCAGCCAAGGGGGGATGTCATTGGCGCCGCGGTGCATCCGCACCTCCCTGACTCGCCAGCCAGTCCATGGCCGATAGCATGCCGGCGTCATCCAGCAGTGACGGAAGCCGGATCGTACGGCCGGACCGATTGTCTCGGAGCTCGAAGGTCGGGGTGGCATCGATCCGCTTCTGCACTGCGGTTGCGGTCTGCTCAACGACTACCCGCCGCGCTGTCGTATTGTCCTGGATGCACACCTGCAGTTGTGGCAGCGATACGGCTGGTTGCAGGCCCAGTTGATTGATCGGGACTGCCAGGCCGGCACCGTTTCCGCTGCTGTGCTGGTAGACCGCTTCGACCGCCTGCCAGAACACCGGATTGCCGCCCAGCCAGCCGGCGCACGTAACTAGGCGTGCTTCCTGCTGCGCTGCTTCGCCGTGTATGGGCAGCGGCAGGTGATGCCACTGCCAATTCAGCACTTCGTGCCGATCAATCAGTTGCTTGACCTGCGGATAGGCGTCCTTGCAGTAGGGACACTCCAGGTCAGCGTACTCAACCAGAGTGAAGCGGGCCTTAGAGTTGCCGTAGACGAAGGTCGGCGGCGTGGTTGCCTCAGGGGTACGTGCAAATGCCCAGGCGCAGAATTGCCATGCTAGGAATAGCAGGCAAGGAATTGCCGCCAGGCTCAAGGCAGCCTGTTTGCGCGATAGACCCCCTGTGATCATGCTGAAGCCTCTCGGACATCGGGCTCATCGACCTGCCGGCCCAGCACTTCCCTGTGCAGGACCTCGAGCAGCGCCTGCTGAGCCTCGTCCGGCTGCGGATGCTTGGCCAACCAGTCCTGGAGCGCCGTATCGAGCTGGACCTCGATCTCCCGTCGGTCTACCGCTCGAGCTTTCACCGCCTGCAGGTTGGTGATTAGTACTGGGGCGCAGATCTGCAGCGCGGTTAGGGCATCCTGCCCGGGTTGGCTGAGCAGCTGTGTCAGGCTGTCGATGAGGTTTTGGGTGAAGCGGTCCATCGCCCTCATCCGCGTGCTCCCGAAGCGGGTGGCAGATCGAAGTGGTAGGGCTCAATACCGCGCAGCCGATCCAGCCGCGCCGCCACGGCGACGGCCGCGCCCAGCTCGTCGGTACCGAGTTCCTCCATCAGCTGCGCACGTTCAGCCTTCTCTTCCGGCTCCGTCATTGCCAGGGCCAGGAAGAGGCTCGGCGGAACCGCGCGAAAGAGGATCTCCATGGATTTGGACAGCACCACGCCTTCGGTATAGGCGCCGCTCTGCTTGCGTGCTGACAGCATCAGCTCCTTCTGCGCAGGGGTGAGGGAGCGGAATTTGGAAATCTTCTCGACCTCATCCGGCGGCATGTTGAGGCAGATCCACCACTCGATCATGTTGAGCATCGGCGCACCGGAGAGCGGGATATCGTCGATGTTCTGGGTAGCCAGCCAGAACCAGGCGCCGAGCTTTCGCCACATCTTGGTGATCTTCATGGCATAGGGCAGCAGCAGCGGGTGCTTGGTGATGATGTGGCCTTCGTCGGTCAGCTTGATCAGCGGGCGACCTTTGAATTGGTCACGTTCGGCGATGTTGTTAATCGAGTTGAGCAGCGAGATGTAGGCAATGCCGAGCTGCGCTTGGTAGCCCTCGCGGGCGTAGGTGGCAAAGTCGACCACGGTCAGGTCGGCTTCTGGCCAGGGCGTACCAGGGCGGTTGAACATCTCCCCGTCAGCGCCCATGCAGAACATATCCATGGATTCGGCCATCTCCTGCAGACGCTCTCGCCGCGCTGCGGGAAGGCCTTCGTCCCGTGCGGCCCCACTCAGAGCATCGCGGACGTCCTGGGTCAGCACGGTCTTCTCGGCCTTGGAACAGGTCGTAGCCGCATTGATGATGGCGTGACGGATAGCCGCGCGATCGGCGCGGGTCAGACGAGCGTCCTCCTTCTCCTCACCGCCAGTGATCATCAGGCGAGCCACAATCTCCATCTCACCGAGCACGTCGCGCTGATCGTCCTCCAGGTTGGCCTGAGGGGTACTGTTGCGGTCCGACGCCTCCAGGTCCTCGGCATCGAGGACGGCAACACGAGCCGGGTCGTCCGCAAGACGAATGGCGTCAGCAAAGGGTGCCAGGCTGACGCCGGATCCTGGAGAGAGACGTACGCGATGCACGGTGAGACCCAGTCGCTGCGCAAAGTCTGCCAGCAGGCCAAAGCTATTTCCGGCCTCGGCGACGAACATGCGTGGCCGGTAGCCGGCCAGCCACTGAATCATCAGGTTATTAAGGGTCGCCGACTTGCCAGCCCCGGTGGGACCGAAGACGAAACCGTGGGCATTCATCTGACGATCTTCCTTGTTGAAGGGGTCGAAGGTCAGCGGCGCGCCGCCGCGGTTGAAGACGGTTGTTCCAGGATGCCCGGTGCCGGTGTGGCGGCCCCAGACTGGGGCCAGGTTGGCCACGTGCTGAACGAGCAGCATCTGGGCGTACCACTGCAGGGCGCGGGGCTGATTCGGATCGAAATTGGCGGGCAGCCAACGGAGATAGCTGGAAAGGCCCGCGACCTCATCGTCTGGCTGCACGGGCTCCATGCCTGCCCCCAACAGGATGTTGGTCAGGTTCATGCAGCGCTGCGTTAGCTCTGTCTCATGCTGGCCGCGGACGTAAAATGCGACGCTCCCCTTGTACAGCTTGTGCTTGCGACCAATCAGGTGACGGGCATGCTGGATGGCTTCCCGGGTCAGCGCCGAGGCCTGATTGTCACCCACGGCTTTCTTGTGCAGATCGTTGAGGTGGGCTTCCAGAGTGTCTTGAGGTGTAACCACCAGGGTGATGGCCAGCACCGTGTCCTCAGGGAGCTTGTCCATCAGGGCATTGAGCGCATCACCGCCCTGGCGGGTTTCGCCCGTCAAATGCCCGGTCTTGGGCGCCTCGCGCAGCCGATCCAGCATGATCACCCGGGTCGGCTGTCCATCGAAAAACCAGATGCCCTTGTCTGCGTCCGAGCGAGGCTCGCGGTACAGCAGGCACTGGGAGAAGTCCGTGCCACTGGCCAGCACCGGGATGGTGCCATCCTCGACCTCAGTCGGTGTATTCACCAGCTCGAAAAAGCGGTCATGGTCCTTGCGAGTGGTGCCTAGGTGATCGGGGCAGGGATTGAACCACTGCAGGAGCCAGTGTCGGATCGCACGCTCTTCCATGCGGATGGCTCGGACGCCGGCGTTGGCCAGCGAGCCGACCAGGCGGTCACAGGTATTGCGCAGATAGAGCGCGGGATCCTGGCCACGCATCAAGCCGTCGCCGACGCTGCGCCGTGAAACCACTAGGCGTACGCGACGCTGCTGGCCACGCCAGGGCAGCTTGGAAACCACTTTGTCCTCGAACAAGCCTCCGGGCTTGGAGATGGCGGAGAGGTGGTGCTTCATCAGCCCTTGGTAGAGTTCGGTAAAGGCCGAACCTTGGGCACGTGGTTTCACGTAGTTACGGAAGCCTTCGAGATAGCTGTCGAACTGGATCTCGTCGTAGGCGTACATCTGAATAACCCAGGGACTGACCTCGAGCTCATCGAAGCTGTCCTGCAGAGCGTTCTCGAAGGCATCCCGCGCCTGGCGTAGCCAGGCCGGTGATCGGCCTTCGGTGCCGATCGGCACGATATCGAAGAACGCCGCCAAGGACTTGCCGTCCTCGAGCAGCATGGCCTGGTGCTCAGGTAGATACTCGACCCAGGGCAGCAGGTTGGTGAAGCTGGGATTGACGTCGTAGAGCCTGGCCACGTCGGCCACGGTCGCGGGCTTCTCCTTGCCGGTCATCCAGGCACCGGGCTCCGGGATGCCATGAGCCTTCAGGCGATCCAGATGGCGTTGATAGGCGGCTTCCTCGTCGACCTCGAGGGCGCGGGTGGCGCGGATGGATTCGGGGTGGATGACTGGCTCAGCTTTGGCTGACAGAGCCCCTTCATCAACCGCGTCAGTATGTCCAGGCTGGCCCGGTACAAGATCCGGCTCAGCCGCTGAAGCGTCGGTGGTCTTTTTGCCACGCAGGCGTTCGAAGATGCCCATCAGTAGTTCTCCACCCGCTCACCGGGCATGGCGTACTGCACACGCTGGTAGAGCGGGAAAACGGTGGTGTAGCCGGGGATGGGGGCCGGGTCGGAGCCGGCCAGGTGCGGGAAGACGTACATGACCAGGTCCGGGTTGGGTAGGCGCTTGAACTGGCTGTAGATCTCGTTCTGCGCGGTGCGCGAATAGCCGGCGTTATCCGCCAGCGGCCTAGCCTGAGCCGTGTCCACAGGACGGCGCAGCTCCGCCCGGGCATCGATCAGTTGGCGACCCTGGCTGCTGCCGGCTGAGCCGGTGGTGCCGGCGTTCCAGACGTCCATCATGGTCTGGTCGCCGTGAGGGAGCATCTTCTCCTTGTTGACCGAGCAGCCCGCGGCCAGCAGGGCCATGGCCAGCACAGCCGCCATCTGTAGTCGTGCGTGATTAGTCGAGGTCAGCCGAGGCATGGCGAGCTTCCTTGCGATAGTCGACCTTGCGGCCCTTCAGTTCGTAGTCGATGGCCAGCTCTTGGTCGAGATGGATGGCCACCTTCGCCCCGGGTTGGACGTAAATAGCGGCGAAGGCCTGGCCGTAGAGCTTGTTCACCCAGGTGGAGATATCGCTGACGCCCTGGTTCAGGATCTTGCCCATCGCCTCGTTGCCGGAGATCCCGGTCGTGCCGATGGTGCCGCTGGAGGTCTGTACGTAGCTGGAGCTGCTGCCGTCGCTCTTGATGAGTGAGGCCGCGCCGGCGCCTGCGGCCGTGATCAGCGCCTGGGAGCCGATGTACTGGGCAGCATTGCTTCGGCGATCGCCGGCAATACACGGGATGCCATAGGGATCGCTGATCCAGCCCATACCGCCCTGGACCGCAGCCGGTTGGCCATTGGTGGAGCTGTTCTGGTTGTTCTGGCCGTTGTTCTGCTGACCACCATTCTCCTGGGGGGCGGGTAGGGTGCGGACCGTGCCGTCGGTGAAGACAAAGGTCATGCTGCGGATCTGCCCGCGCACGCAGGACAGCGTCCAATCGCCTGAGGCGGTACCGCTCACGACGGCGCCGGCGACATCGGGCAGGTCGATACCGTTGGCTGTCAGGTTTTCGGGGCCGATAAGCACCTTGAAGGGGTAGGGGTCGTTGACCGTGCCGTCGACCGGCACTCTGCCCACCAGTGCGGTCATGGATACCGAACCCATGAGCGTCGAGTTCTGGGGCAGGGTGTAGACCTTACGCACCTTCTTGCGCGTCTGTTCATCCCCACCCACACCATCCGCCACGCGCTGCGCACCGCCGGCCGCCGCGTCCAGGGTCTTCTGGCCAGCGGTGCCGAACGACGTGGGAAAGGCAAAGCCAGTGGCCCCCTGGCTACTGCCGGCGGCGAGGGGCTTGCCATTGGCATCGACCGCCGTGCCGTCCTGCGGCTCGATCCAGACCAGGTCCGAGCTACCACTGCCTTTCTTGAACTGATTGCCTTCGCCCGGGTTGATGCCGAGCCCGATTGGCATATCGCCGCCGGAACCAGCAGTGCCCCCCAATTGACTACCCATCTGCGACAGGGTGTTGAGCTGCTTCTGCAAATTATCAACGAGTCCTTGGGTCTGCTTCTGCTGATTCTCCATGCCCTGGTTGATGCCTGCCTGGACACGATTGTCGACCGTGCTGTTGATGTTGGTCATCTGGGCTTTGAGACCTTCGTTCTCTCGCTTGGCCTCTTCGTTGTCTTTCAGGACCTTGCTCATCTGCTCTTTCAGCTGCCGACTCTCGGCGACGATGGTGCGCAAGGTGTCGTTGGCCGTATCGCCTTCAATGCCGAGCGCCTTGGCCTGTTCGGGAGTGAGCTGGGCGGATTGCGGCTGCTCCGGCTCTACGGACTTGCTACGGCCGAGCATTTTCACCCCGACGAAGACCACCAGGACGAGGAGGGGCAGTAGGGCGTACTTGAGGAGCGGATTACTTCTGAGCTGCATACCGCACCTCCGAGCTCACCCGCGGATCGGCAGCACTCAGGCTGGGCAACAGCGCTTGGCCAAGGCCGTGGTCCTTGGTGACCAGGTAGAGCACCGTGGTGTCACTGGCATCGCCGCGGGCGCCGAGGTAGGGGTGCTGAAAGGTGGCAGTCGCGAAGTCGCCCATTAGCTCGCGTGGATCCAGGGCCAGGCGCTGGCCTGTCTGGTTGCGCAACTTCACGGCAGTCACCCAATGGTCGTCCAACCGCCAGGCGCCCAATTGGCTGGCCTCGACGGGGAGGGCAGGCATGAGTGTCGACAGGTCCAGGCGCTTGTCGACCTTGACCTGAGCGACGCCGTCGACCGGCTCGACCGTACGGAGCGGGGCATAAAGCATCTGGGCGGCATACCGCGTGAGCACAACGGGAATCGGTGTTTCGCGTTTGGGCGGGGCCGGCTCGTCGTCCTCTTCATCAGCCTGGCTGCTGGCCTTGGCTGTGGCCTTTGGGGCATTGCTTCCGCTGGCCGATGCTGCCTGGCCATATCGGGTCGGGGTCGTATCGCCGGGCACAATTTTGATCGCCTCCAGCGGGGCATGACCTTCCTGGGCGGGGGTCGCAGCGATGTCGGCCAGAATGATCTCCCCAGTGGCCGCGTTCTGCAGCTGCAGGCGGCTTGGCTCGATGGTGTCCTTGGCCAACAGGTAGATGGCGCCGCCGGTGCTTTGTACCCGGATCTTGTCGGCGATGGCCGGAGGCACGCCAACGCGCACGTTGGCGTCGACGAACAGGATCCGCTCCTGGCCCACCACCAAAGGGATGGCCATGGGGACGCGTTCCCATTTGCGGATCTCGATGGCCTGGGCCAGGCTGCTCAGCAGCAGGCCGCCCAGCACCAGGGTGAGGGAATGACTGGACCTCATGGTGTACCTCGGGCTTTGACTTCGATACCAGCCTCGATCCGCTGCGGCTGACCGCTGTAACAGTCCCACTTCATACCCCAAGGATTTTTCTCGGGATCGACGTCGGCTCTGACGACGTGCAGCGGGTAGCGCGTGAGCGCCGTCTTGACCTTCTCACCGCCCAGGTACTCGTTCGCGACGACATCGAGCATGACGGTCCACTCGCTGTTGCCCAGCACCTGGACGCGCCGGGTGGGGTCATCGCCGTAGCCTGATCCGGGGATCTCCGCCACGTTGCGCACGCGCCTGCGGAGTTCGCCGGCATTGCGCTTGAGCGCTTCATCGCCTTCCAGGTAGACCTTGCAGGACGGGGTGATGAAGTTGGCCAGCCGCGCGATGTTGTCGCTGTAGTTCTTCTCGCCATCGGAGGGCCAGCTGTTCATCTGCTGGAAGATGTAGAAGGCGTAGGCATAGACCGACTCGGGAGGTATCTCCCACCAGGGGCGTGTGCTACCCGAGCGCAGATCCGGTGGCACATGGACGGTGAGATCCTTCGCCGCCGTGGACCAGCCGTAGCCGTTCCATATGGCGATACCGGTCATGAGACCCAGAGCCAGGCGCAGGGTCGTGATGTGGGCGCGCTGCGAGTCGGAGAGCTTCCAGGCGCGACTCATAGCCCCACCATCCGTTTGCAGCTCCAGCTACCACTGCGGATCACCAGGCGGCGGCAGGCAATCCCCCAATGTGCCAGGCGCCACTCAACCTGCCGCCACAGCCAGGTTTCTGGTCGGCCGCGCTTCCAGCGACGGAGTAAGCGGCCGGCGAGCACAAGGCCTAGGGATCCGCAGGCCAGCGCGGCAAAGATCGGCATCGCCGGAGTCGTGAAAAATGCCAAGGGAATGCCGACCACAAAGCCGAACGAGGCGCAGACGATGATGGTGGCGAACATCTCGTCGGTGGTCAGGCCGCCCACGACGACGGGTTGGGTATTGAGGCGATTCGGCAAGAAGCGAAGCGTGCCGTCCTCGTGCAGGTCCTGGGTGATGTCCATCTGCGCCGTCCTGCCTTACATGATGCCGCTGGCTTTGGTGACGATGAAAATCACCAGGCCGATGAGGATCACGCCGACAACAACAGTGGCACCCAGGTCTTTCCAGGTTTTCTTGCCCGTGTGGATCTCGTGATAGACGCCAATACCGTGAGACGCCACGACAATGAGGCAGAAGGCGCACAGGGCCAACGCAATCAGCATGAAACCGTCGTAGCCGTAGTTCTTGAGCGTTTCGAGCCATGTGGAACCTTCGCCGCGCGAGGGCGCTTGAGCGCTAGGTAACGCGGCTTGGCTGACGGCCGGCATCAAGGCCACGCTGGCTACCGCAGAAGTGAAGCATTTGGCGCGAGCGCCGAGGGTGAACAGACGTTTGAGGGACAGCATGGATTTCTCCTCGAGGGGGTTAATGCAAGATCAGCCAGGACAGGACGAAGTAGAGGATCAGCCCCTTGATCAGGGCGCCCTTGGCCGCGGCGGGTTTGAGGTTCTGATTTGCCCAGCCCTTGTAGAGGCTGATGGCGAGCCAGGCGAACCAAAGGGTGGTGACGGCCATCGCCGCGGATAGCCAGAACAGGTTGCTGGCGGAGGGCGGAATACCGCTGGCCGCCTGGAAGGCAGCTGTCTGGGCAGCGGTCATACTCATGGCTGGGCGCCTTCGCGCTGATACTGACCGGAGAGCTCGGCTGCATCGCGGGGCTGCGCGCGGCTCGGTGCCAGGTAGTCCTGAAGACCCTGACGGATTCGGGCAATGTCGGCGGCCAGTCGGTTGTAGTCGAGGCGGTAACGGGTGCTGCCGTCGCTCGGCAACTCTGCGCTGCGCCGGGCGACGGCCTCGACAGCGTTGAGCTGGCGGATCATCACGTCGACGTTGGCCTGCTCGGAGGCGGTGCCGGCGGCGTAGGCCTGGCTCGTCAGGATCCCGAGCGCGATGGCCAGACTGCCGGCAACGGCGAAGCGGCGGGATGGCGTGCGAGAGTAGAAGGACAGTTTCACAGCAGGGCCCTGGGCTAGCGGGTGGATGCCGCACAGGATGCCGAGGGTCGTAGGCGAGGTCAGCGGGAAACCATTACTGCACCCAAATAGGTTGCAAACCCGCTTGTTTACTGACTTTGCGTCGGGGTGATAAGCCGCTTGAAAAACATCAGAAAGCCGGTGGCCACCGCGTAGCCAACGCCCCAGCCCTGGTTGCCCTGGGCAGTTTGCTGACCGACTTGGGCACGGCCTTCCAGCACCGGCTGCACGCTGACCAGCTCCCAGCCGTCGGCGCCGAGTGCCTGCAGTCGTGACTGCCGCTCCGGATCGGCCAGGAAGGCCGCAACGTCAGGTGTGCCGGTCTGCTCCTCGTGTTTGAACAGGAGCCAGCCGCGCTCCTGGACGCGGTAGGTGAGGGGGGCGAACTCGGTGTGGTATTCGAAGCGGACAGGGGACATGGACGGCTCCAGTTCGATAGGTATTGACCATCGTCAGCTCGCCATATGAAGCGTACTAGGTGAAACCATATCCAACCCCTAAAAGGTTTTCCTTCCACCTAATCCTAAGCAAATTAGCTGTAAGCGAAGCGATAATTTAAAACTATTAACAGAGCTTCGCTTATAGGTTTTATGAACGAGATTTTCACCGCCTGGTCAAAGCTTTTCGAACACCGCATTGAGCTGGCAATGGGAAAGTCAGACAAAAGCAATCGATTCACTCAGCACGACCGACGTCTTCTAGAGAAGGAGTTGGCGAGCTGCCAGAAACGTATTCGAACTGCGAAAGCTGAGTTGCAGTCACGCTTTCGGCTCTACACCGAAGAGGTCGAACGGGCAAAGTCGATTGAGCTGATGCTTTCTGCTCACGCCACGATGCATTAGCTTTAGTCGACAGGCATGGGGAAACAACTAGAGTCGGTTCAGAACAAAACTCTGTCTTCCGTGGTCTGCAGAAAAATCACGGGAGGTCGTATGACTGAGATTGCCTTTCTCCCCGAAGCAGCCAAACAACGGTGGAAAGACCTGACTCAGGCTATGGCCATCATGGGCCTAGGGCATCTGGCTCGGCTGTACGGCCAGCTTGAGGGCTACATCCTGGGTATGCTCGACCTCAATCGAATCACCGCGCCGCAGGGCAAGCTATTGCTGAGAGCGGCGGCCGAGCTGTTCGAGCAGTGCCGGGCCGAGTATTTGAAGCGCAAGCAGAAGCCGAGACGGCATATCGCAGGCGCCGTAGGTGATCGCATCAGGCATAGCAAGCGCAGATCCGAAGGCGTTTGCTAGTTCGATAGACGCTAGGCTGGTTCATAGTGTTTGGAAGGCACTCCCCTTGATCGAAGCGTCCACTCATATGGCAGACTGATCTAAACTCTGCCCGCTAATGGCCTAGGGACCAGCTATGCCGCCGGAATCTCACGCTCGCCTTCTGCGCTACATTGCAGGCTACTTCCCGGAAGATTTCCACGTTGATGTAGCGTTTACTATCAGTGATGACGAGATGTTGCTGATCCGAGTCGCTAGCCCTAAAGGAGATCTCGCTTCATACGAGACCACAGCAACACAAGCGCTCGACATCGTGGCAGTGGGCGATATTGCTGAGTTACTTAAAATGCGCGTTGGACTCGTATCACCTTCCTCACCTCCTTACGTCGGATCACATCCAGCTTCATAGTGTGGTGCCAAGCTTCCATGCTGATCCTTGTATCGCTGCATGATGTCGATCACCAGCGAGTTGACCGCAAGGATCTGCATCGCCCGGGTCACCGACACGTACAGCAGGTTCAGCTCATCGTCGCGCTTAGCTCGGTCGGTCTCGGGTGCCAGCGGATCCGCGGTGAAGTCTTCGTAGAGCCCTACGAAGTCCCACTCCAGCCCCTTGGCCTTGTGCGCGGTAGTCAGGGTCACGGCAGCATCCAGTTCGTTGGCCACCGCGCAGCGCCGCAGCTGCTCGATGCGCTTGGGTAGATCGAAGTAGGCCTCGATGATCCGCACCGAGCGCTGCATTTCTGGATCTTGTGTGGCCTTGGCGATCTCCTCGTACTGCTCGAAGTCACGGTAGTCGCGCAAGAGCTTCTTCTGCTGCACCAGGTCATTGCGACCTCGGCTGAACTGGAACAGGTCCTCGAGCTCGCGCAGCGAGTAGCTGTCGATCCCGCCAATCCAGAACATGCGGTGGCCACCCTGTTTCTCCAGGCGCAGGGCGTTCTCGATCACGCCGCTGACCGTGCGATGCAGCCAGGTTCGGTGGGCGAGGTCGTCCGGCAGCGAGCGCTTGACCAGGGTTCGCTGGCCAAGCCCCTGTAGCTTTACCGTCTCGCCCTTGAACGACAGGATGATGTTGGCCACATGGGCCACGGCCGGACCGAAGCGGAATGACTGGGTCAAGTAGTGCTTCTCGGCATCGGCCATCCAGGCCGCGCTCAGGGCGTCCTGGGCTCCGCGGAAGCGGTAGAGCTGCTGGTGACGATCGCCGACCATGACCTGAATGGTGCGCTGCCGCTGCACCAGGTCGGCGATCACCGGATTCACGTCCTGGCCCTCATCGAGCAGGATGGCGCCGAAGCGGTTGGACAGGTCCGGCCGGCTCATCTGGTACAGCTTGAGATAGCCGTCGTGGGTGATCTGCACGCCGGCGTCCTGCAGGTCGATCATGCGCTTCCAGACGCTGATGGCCATCCCCACTACCTGGGTAACGCGCCGCTCTTGCAGCGGCGTCAGGCCGCGGCCGTCGTAGCGAGTGAAGTGGCGGCCGTCCAGGGCCATGTCGGCGCTGGTCATGAAGGTGTTGAGGGTGTTGACTACGTCCCGGGCCAGCTCCCAATCCTGGGTATCCAGCACCCGGGCGACCTCGGTGATGCGCAGGTTACCCGCCTGTTTGTGCTGGTACTGGATGCCGTAGACCGCATAGGCCAGGCCGTGGGCGGTCTTGCAGGTGACGTTGCGCGGGAAGCGATTCTTGGCCGCCATCTCGACCGATTTGTTGTAGCAGAGGTAGAGCATCTTCACGTCCGCATGGGCGCTGGCGTACCCCACCAGGGTGGTGGTCTTGCCGGTGCCGGCGAAGGCCTGGATCAGCAGCTTGCGTGCATTCGACGCGATGGCGGGGGCTTGTTCAGAGGTCCACTGCATGGGTCTCTCCAGATTGGCTGGGACAGATGTTCAATACCACCCCTACATTTTGAGGTTGGATCGAATCGCTCTGTGACCGTGTTGCGGCCACGGAGCACGCCGGTGACTACAGGTATTTCTTGAACGAGGCGGTCGTGAGGTTCACCGAGAGGGCGAGCAGTGCCGCACACGGCAGCAGCAATAGAAGCGGGCTCACGCTGATCGGCAAGGCGAGGTACAGCGACCAGGGCAGCAGGGCCAGCGGAAGCATGGTGCTGCGGGCCTTGTGGTAGAAGTAGCTCGACTCCCGGCCCGCGCTGAACTTGCGGATGTCCCGTCGTACCAGGCCATCAATGAAGCCGACCAAGGCGGCCATGGCGAAGAGCGGTACCGCCAGGGTTAGGATCACCAGGCGCACGCAGAACACCAGGATGGTGAAGAGGGCCGATAGGCCATAGGTCTGCACCGTCGTGACACTCTGGGCGGCCAGGTAGCGCACATCGAGCTCGCTCCGCGGGCCGGCTGCCGCCAGTTGCTGCATCCCGGTCAGCCACTGGACTAAGCCTGTTTTCACAAAGAGCCAGTCGTAGAGCAGTCCTACCAGCCAGGTCGCCGTGTGCCCGGGCTCCTGGACAACGACGCTGGAGAGAAAGCCCTGGGACAGCCAGCCTAGCTCGTGATCGAGCATGCCTTTCGCGTGGTGCCAGCCAGCCTCCGGCCAGAAGAAGTAGAGGCAAAGCCAATCAACCAGGATGGCACCGCCCAGGGACAGGAACATCACGCCGATGAAGTGAAAGGGGAAGCTGAGCACCGACCCGATAAAGGTCTGCTCCTTGACCTGCTGTTGCTGAGCGCGCTGGGCGACGTCGGCCATTAGCGGCATCCTCGAGGAGCGGCGCTGGCGCGCCGGGCGATGGAGAAGAGCGCCTGGTGCTCGGCGGCAAGATCCGGCTGATGCTGGAAGCCTTCCCAGTCGGTGCCGCCGGCTCGCCCTGCTGGTGGCCAAAGGTTGCCGCGAGGTCGCACTACCTCGGCCACCTGGCCGCCGGTGGCCACCAGCAGTCCCCAGCCCGAGGGTAGGTCAGTTGCCTGCAGCAGCCCCTCGGGACAGAGGTAGAAGCGATAGAGCCCTAGCCCGCCGGCGGCCCGCTCGGGCTTGCTGCGATCGGCCAGGAAGTCGGCGCGGCTGGTCTTCACCTCGATCAGCGTTGAGCAGTTGCTGCGAAAGCCCAGCACATCCGGCTGCTCGCGTGATCCGAAGCAGCGCAGCTCGGTGGCGACGAGAGGAAAGCCCTGCCGGCGCAACCAGGCGGCGCCCAGGGTGACGAGGCGGGCATGATCAAGGTCGCTGGTCATGCCGCGTCTCCTTCGTCAGCGGCGCCTTGGGCCATCTGCCGGAAGTCATCTTGCAGGTCCAAGGGCAGGTCGTCTGCGACCCGGCGCTGCCCCGGCGCCTCCCACCACTCACTGCCGGTGGCCTGGCCCACCTGGTAGGCCTTGCGCATCTTCTCCGCGAGCTCCTGCAGGTCCTTGGGCATCGCCTCGTCCGGATCCACCGCCGGCAACGGCATCCGCACCTTCCACAGGTTGCCGCCTTCGATCAGTGCGTAGCACTGGCCCTTGGGTAGCCCCACCACATGGGCGGGCTCCAGCATGGGTACGCTGGTGGCGCTTAGCTGGTCATGGGTGTTGGAGGTGAAAGCGGTCTTGCCGTTGACGGCGTCGCTCGCGCTGCTTGCCGGCGTGGCGGTGAAGACCTGGACCTTGGGCAACTGGTTGGTCAGCAGCTCGGCGGTCGCCGTCTCACGCACCCGCAGCATGAAGAGGTTGTTGAAGTTGCCGATGATCTGTCCGGCCTTGGCGCGGTTTCCGATCTTGGCCTCAATGTCGGACAGGGTCTGGGTGTAGGCCGTGACCTGCAGGCCGGCCCCGCCGCCCTTGTTGATCATGGGGATGAACTCATCGCCGATCAGCTCGTTGAATTCGTCGGCGTGCAGGTTGATGGCGACCTTGCTGCTGGCTTCCCCAGGCAAGCCATCATCGATGCCGTACTTGTAGATATGGCCGGCAACCGAGACCAGGTCCGAGAACATGGAGTTGCCCACCGCCGCGGCCACCTCCGTATCGGAGAGGGCATCCAGGCCGACGTAGACAACAGCGCGTTTGCGCACCACCTGCATCCAGTCGAAGATCGGCCGTGGGTCGTTGACGTCGTGGTAGTCCGGAGCGATCAGCTCGGCCATGCGACCGGTGGTGAGTTTCTCCAGCAGCGGCAGCAGCGAGGCAACGATCTTGTCGAAATAGGTCTTGTCGTAGCGCACCGCGCTGCGCAGGCCATCCATGACCGGATCCAGCACCCGCGTCTGGTTCAGATACTGGTCGATGGCGATGACCCGCAGCGGTCGGCCCTTCATGTTGAACGGAACGTTCTTATCGTTGAGCTTGCCCTCGATGAAGATGATCTTCTCCCAGGCCTTGGGATCGTGCTCATCGAAGTATTTCTGGGCGTATTCCAGGAAAAGCCCTTCGATGTTGATCACGTGCTGCTGGATCTGCAGGTAGTCCGGCCGCCGACCCAGGGCGACCAGGGCCCGGGCGATGATGTTGACGAACCGCCAGGCGAATTCCTTGAACGCTGCCGAATTGCCCTCGCTGGACAGCTGGCCCGCGACACGGGTGGCCACCTCCGAGATCCGGCCAAAGCGGCCCACGGCGTTGTAGCGCGCCGACTGGTCCGGCCAGCCGAGGTGGAAGACATAGAACTCATTGGCACGGCCAGCGCGCTCGCACTCCACGTACATGCGCTTGAGCAGGTCGGCATCGCCCTTGGGGTCGAAGACGATCACTACCTCGTGCTGGCCGCGCCGCTTGCGGCGGATGTCCTGGGTGATGAAGAGCTCGGCCAGGCGCGTCTTGCCCACCCGTGTGGTGCCCAGGACGATGGAGTGGCCTACCCGCTCGCCCAGCGGCAGGCTGACGTCGTGCTCTTCGGGCTCGATGCCGTGCAGCCGCGGCAGGCCGCCCACTGGCGGCAACGGCCGGAACGGGTTCGCGGGGTTGTCCCAGGCCGTGGCCTTGGCCAGCAGGGTGAGCGGGAAGGGCGCGAATTCCAGACGCGCCTCGAGGCGACGGGCCTTGTTGGTCCATTCCGACGGCTCGACATAGGGCGCGTACTGCGGCAAGTAGGTGTCGACCAGGCGCTGGGTGTGCTTCTGCTCCCAGCGAAAGCCCTTGCCTACGAACAGCCGCTCATTGCTGACCGGGATCTCCTTGCTGGTCATGCTGTAGAACGACAGGCGCCGGATGTTGCGTCGGTAGCGCAACACGCGCAGCGCCTGACGCAAGCGGTAGGTGCCGAAGCCGAGAAAGGCGACGGCTGTGACCAGGCTGAACAGCGGGGTCAAGGCGACGGCCCAGGGCGCGAACACGCACAGGAAGGCCATCGCCAGGCACACCTGGACCGTGTAGAGCTCAACGGCAGGGCGCAGCAGGGTATCCAGGGCATGGTTACGGGCCATGGCTAGCGCTCCAGCTCGCCAGCGCCTGGCAGCGTCAGGCCAGCGGCGTGCTCCTCACGGATGGCTTCGGCCTCACCGGGCGGCAGCGCTGCTTCGAAGCGCTCGCACAGCGTCATCTCATCGTCCAATGAGCGGCCAGTGACCTCGCCGCCATGGAGCTCGACCAGAACCTCAACGTCACCTGCCAGGGCGGCGCGTGCTTTCTGGTGGTTAGGTAGACGAATGACCATGGTCAGATAGGACGAAGCCCCTGATCGTGTTGGGCCGAAGGTGACGTGATGACCGAAGTCTTCGTCCTGAGGTGGACTCACCTCATACGCATCCTGTTTGTGGCTGATATTGGCGGCTAGGTATGGAGCCTGAAATCTAGGCACTGGGACCTCCTATTGCTCGAGAGCAGTTGGGGTGATGAGCACGGGGTAATGGGCTAGGCCCAGACGGGCAGCCAGGTCATCGCCGACAACGGGGCTGACGGCCAGACCGCTGGCCCAGCGACGGATCACGGCGAGGCGTTCGGCGTTGGCAACGTTAACGACCAGGCCAACGGCGCCGAGGCGCTGCAGGGTCTCGCCGCGGCTGGCCAGCCACTGGCGAGACAGCTCGTCGTCGCCGATCAGGAAGAAGGGCTGCAGGCCCGGTGCGTTGAGCGCACGACCCTGAACCGTGCCGGGAGTCAGCCGCTGCGATCGGACGGGAAAACCCTGCGCCAGGCTCGGCTGGGGCACCTGAGCCTGCCGCTGCTCCGTCACAGGCTCAGGATTGAGGCCCTGGTAGTAAGGCAATGCGGAGACGCCGCCGCGGTCTTCGACTATGGTGAGGCTGTTAGCCTGGGCGGCCAGCGGTAAGAGCAGGGTAAGGAGCGTGAGGATCTGCTTCATGGATTCGAGGCCAGGAGGTTCAGGCCGGTGACCCGGCTCAGGTGTTTGGCGAAGAGCTCGCGGTACTTGGCGGCAGGCGCGCCGCCGGCGGGGCGGTGGTAGCGGCCGGCGACGTTGATCCAGTCGCCGCCCTGTGCACGCAGCTCGGCGAGCAGCCGGGCCGCGACTTCCAGGTTTTTGTAGGGATTGAGCGCCTCGCACGGTGAGACGCCACGGCCGAAGCGGTGACCGTTCCAGCCCATGTTGACCTGAGCGATCCCGACGTCGACGCGCTTGGCGCCGGCGGTGTTGAGCGCGACGAGGAGCGCGGTACAGGCATCGGCGCGATTAGCGAAGCGATAGCCGGCGCCGGCGACGTTTAGCGTCCAGGGCCAGGGCACCAGCTGCGTCCCTTGGCCACGCAGGCGAGTGCCGCTCTCCTGCAGGGCAACCGAGTACAGCACCTCGGAAGGGATGCCGGCTTGAAAAGCGGCCAGCTGATAGGCCGGCGGCGGGGTCTCGGCCGCCATAGCGCCGAGCGCGATCGACTGCAGGAGCACAACGGCGCCTAGCGCTTTGATCATTGCCGCAGCCATTGCCCGTTCACCTCGCGGACAGCCGCCGGCAGCTCGCCGCCGAGGCCCAGCTGGACCCAGCGGCCGGCGTCGTGGTTAAGGGTGATCTGTCGGGTCCGCACCTTGGCCGGATCGATGCCGGCGAGCACCGCCCAGCGGCGGATCTTGGCATCGTCGTTCTGACTGCCGATTAGATAGAGATCGAAGGCCTGGCCAGCGCTCTGCAGCGCCTGAACCCGCTCGGTGCAGGCGGCGCAGCTATCGGTCACGAACACGGCAAGCCGTCCGTTGCCGCGTACTGCCGGGCTGGCTTGAGGTGCCGTCTGGCCGCCGGCCTGTATCGGCTGCAGGTTCGGGTAGAGACGATTCCAGGCGTCGCGGTAGGCCTGGTCATACGCCAGCTCCTTCTGCACCCGCTGTGCCTCGGCGCGCACCTGCAGCTCGGCGTAGCGGCGTCGCTCGGCATCGGACTGGGCTTCGATGCCCAGGGCGGTGAGCGGATCCAGACCGGGTGAGTAGACGCCGCGACTGCCCTGCATCAGGGTCCGGTAGCGCTGAAATTCCTGGCTGCTCAGACCCCATTCCTGGGCGACGGCACTGTCGTTACGCTGGATTGCACTCTGACGCTCAGCGCTATCTGATTCGCCCGAGAGGACGTGGGGGGCGACGAGGTCAGCGGTGAGTGCGGGCGCGGAAGGCGAGAGCAGGACGAGGGCGATCGCAATGCTCGCCGCAAGGAAAGGGGGCTGTGGACGCATGGGTTGCCTCTACTACTTAACGGAAAGGGTACGGGTCGCGCCGTCGACGCTGAACTGCGCCTGGCGGTCGTCGAGATTGGCTAGCCGCCAGCGGGTACCGCCGACGTTGTCGCCCGGGCGCACCAGGTAGAGCTCGCTGAGCTGGGTGCTGCCGGGCGGTGCGACGGAGAGGAACCGCTCGCCGCCGCGGTACTCGATGCCGACGACGGTGAAGGGGGGAGGGGGATCAACCGGCTTTTGTGGCTCGGCCTTGCGCGCGGCTAATGGAGCACTGCGCTGCTTGGGAACGATCAGCGGGGGCGGTGCCTTGGCAGGCTCCGCTGCTTTCCTGCGCAGGTCGCCAAAGTCGTTTTGCAGGCTTTCGATCTTCGCCTCGAGGGCCACCAGGTCGCCGGCCTGGGCCATGCTCTGCAGCGCGGTCCGATTGGCACGCTGGATCTCCACCAGCATCGCCTGGGCGGTATCAATTCTTTCGGACAGCGCTTGCTGACTGGACCGGAAATCGGCGTCTTGGACAGGCTTGCCGCCGGCGAAGCCATCCATCTGGTCCTGCATCTTGTCCAGACGCTGGGTGATGGCCTGGACCGTGTTCTGGTCCGCCGTCGCGTTCAGGTCACGATTGACGTGGGACAGCTCAACGTAGAGATACAGGCACGCACCCGACAAGGCAGCAAAGCCTACGGCGGCGAGCGTATGAGAGAGGGAGGGGCGCTTCATAGGAGACCTCGCACGGGATGCCATGCACGGTCGCAGAAGCGCGGATGAGGGTCAGCAGGAAACCTTATCCAGGTCTCAGGAGGTTAGCTTTCGGGATTGCAGCGCCGGTTCACGCTAGGCAATGCGGTGCTCGATCACCGCTGGGGCCGAGGTCGGTTCGACGTAGGCGCTCAGCCGCTCCAGCTCCTTGTGAAGCCTCGCGATGAGGGCATTCATTACGAAGGGGTTAAGCGCGTGCTCATTAGTGATCTGGGTGTGGGTGAGCTTGACCGACTCACTGGGATGGTAGATGGCGACAAGGATCTCGGTGAGTGAGATCCGACGGCAGTCTACGCGGAAGGGGTAGAGCCCAATACTCAGTGCGCGTCCTGCGCTTTCAAGTCCATCCTTCACGTTTTAGTCCTTGAGCCTGACTGGCTCGAAATCATTTGCGGCGACAATGATAGCTTTGTGCCATATCCCGACGGTAGTACAGCCTATCGGCGCTAAACGGTCGAAATCCTTCTGAAATGAATGGCCTACTCGCTGAGGGTCGGCTTACGGGCCACTTCTTGCAAAGTGTTTCTGCATCGCTTCGCTTGTCACGAGTCTACCTATTGTCGGAAGACCGCGGGCAGGTACCTCTGCCAGGTTTGGGAACAGGGAAGTCAGGATTAAAAAGTTTGAGATCTGTCATTTTAAGCTTCTGGCTACCGGTAGGAATTTGAGTATCTATAACAGTGGGCCCGGTTGGGTTGGCTATGAGGTAATCATGATGCCTGATGAAAACCTACTAGCTCGACCCGTTTTTTGCCGATGGTCTTTCAGGTCGTCTACATTTATGCGGTGACAGGTTTCATCAGTATCGTAGCTTTTGTAATACGCTAGCGGCACATGACGTCTTATGTCGCCTCATGTCCATGAGGCCGAATTGACGGCGTCTCACCCTTCGATTCAGGATCTGCTTTGGGCTTGCCTAGCAAGTACCCTTGTGCGAGTTGAACGCCCAGGCGTTGAAGTAACGCGAATTGCTCAAGCGTTTCTACTCCCTCGCAGAGCACCTCCAATTTCATAGCTCTACCGAGCAGTAATAGCGATGTCAGTACTTGCTCGCACTGCTCGATATCCCGAATAGCCAAGATTCGACGATCGATTTTGATCAATTGGAACGGTAGGTCCAGAACTGGACCCAACCCTGCGAATCCGCTACCGAAATCATCCAAGGCCATTCGTATGCCAAGCATCTGTAATAGGGCAAATGACTGACGGGTCTTCGTATCAATAACGAGTTCCACACCCTCGGTGATCTCTAACACTAACCGACTAGCAGTCAAGCGGGAACGTCTGAGCGCAGCGGCAACTCGTTCGGGTAGCATGGGGTCGGCAAACTGTAGCGGAGAAAGATTAATAGAAACGCTCAAATGACCTGGCCATCGACTGGCTTCAAGACAAGCTTGCTTTACCACCCACTCGCCCAATGCGATGATGAAGTTGCCCTGTTCAGCCAAAGGTATGAAGATGTCTGGCGACACGAGGCCTAAGGTGGGATGCTGCCACCGCAAAAGAGCCTCATAGCCGATAATCTGCTGAGGCTGTATACGAAAGATCGGCTGGTAGTGAAGAAGGAACTCATTGCTTGCAAGCGCCTTTCGGACATCGTCCGGTGTAAGTAGATCAGGATGTTCAAGAGGTGCGCCTAAGACAGTATTAATCCCGCCCTCGAATACACGATCACGTCCATCGCGCTTGGCACGGTA
This sequence comes from Pseudomonas sp. SHLD1, assembly GCF_028640935.1. Classification (NCBI taxonomy): domain Bacteria; kingdom Pseudomonadati; phylum Pseudomonadota; class Gammaproteobacteria; order Pseudomonadales; family Pseudomonadaceae; genus Pseudomonas; species Pseudomonas sp. SHLD1. The sequence continues at coordinate 4,853 of NZ_JAQZAD010000023.1, read as the reverse complement.
GAGAGCTCGGTCCGCGCAGTCCAATAAGTCGTCAGCGGTGTTTAACCCTTCAATGCCGCTACGGGCGATACCAATGCTGACGGTGACATAGCTTTTGCCATCCTGTCGTCCTTGATGTGGAATTTCCAATGCACGTACTCGCCCGAGGATAGCCTCCGCAATATTGCGCGCTTCGGCGGGGTCAACATGCTCGAGAACGACCACAAACTCTTCCCCTCCGTAGCGTCCAACCACATCGCCAGGTCCTAGTCCCACTGACAACGTACTAGCCAGAGCACGTAGGCATTTGTCACCGGCGAGGTGTCCATAGTGATCGTTGTAGCGCTTGAAATGATCTACATCGATCAGAAGTACAGCGCCTTGCCCGCCTGCCAAGCGCCGCTGCCAGAATGCTTCAAGCAGTGGACGGAGCTGACGCCTATTTGCGAGTCCGGTGAGGGCATCCGTTTCGGAAAGAACTTGTAGGTCCTGATTGGCAGAGTTCAAAGATGCCAAGCGGACTTCTTCGCGTAACTTATATAAGTAGGTTCTGCGACCGTCGATGTTGAGCCAATAGCTCGCCAATAAGGAGAAAAATGCCATCACGACTGCATTGGTGATCATCAGGCCCCCTACCATCGTAGATACGGGCGCCTCATAGACAGCAAAGCTGATCGACGTGAGTGCAAATACGTTGAATAGCAGAGATGGGAGCAAAGGGCTTTTCATGCAGGTGTTGACGAAGGCCAACATCAGTGGCCATGTAAAGATGAATAACGTCTGATTCATCTTCTCGCTGAGAGGGCCATTAATTACTACGTTGTAGGCCACCAGTAATCCTACGTAAAACGGTAGTAAGGCCAGCGTTTCACGCCATTGGGCGGGTACTACTCGTAGTAGGCAGGTAACGACCAATGTGAAGGGCGTTGCCACACCAAGCATTTGAGTAGCGGCCCATGGTAGGGCGTCCTCTAGCATGAGCCACCACCAGAGCAGAAAGCTGTCGTAGCTCAGCGTGCCAATGATGAGACACCGTGTGAGATGGCGGCGACGGTGGCGGTGGCTGTCCTGCTGGAATAGCTGCTCCAATGTAGGCGCGAAAGCGAAGGGCCCTACAGGCACGCCAAGAGTCTCGTCCAATAGTCGACCAAGCTCGGCGGAAGTTTTCATGTCAAACCCGGGCTGAGAGTGTGGGAGCAGCATCCGAAATCGATGCCGTGATGCCAATATGATGGCAGGCATGACAGCGCTTCAACGTTCAGAATTCGTTAGAAATGACCGGCGGCCAAGTTCTGTATCCCAATGGCATCCTTCCCGCCGATGCTCAGGGAGCTAATAGGATGGCCTGCCGACGAATAGCAGCCACTGACGATATGGCACTCTTAGCTTTAGCAATGAAGATGCGTATAGAAGCTAAGGCCATTCACAAGTCACCACGTGCTCCAGCATCTGCTTTGGCGGAGTCGACGTGTCACATCTGCAGGCAGACCGTATCCTGCTTTCAATCATCGGAAGACGCAGGGCTTCAGCGGCCCTCGATGCAGGGGGCTTGGCAAGCCGTTAACGGCATACCAGAGGGCGCTTTGTCGGCTACTTCTCAAGCATTTCACCTTTCATACGATAAGGTATAGGTAATGGCATCTAGCCTTTCTGTGAGCCCGATTAACCATGCCGTATCCGCAAGGACTTCGCCCCACTAGACGAAAAATCTACGCCCTGCTGATATTATGCCTAATATCGGTTTTTTTTCTATCTATGGCCTGGGAGTTTTGGCTGGAAAGTCCTGTGATGGAACTGCTTGGCCTTCCCTATGATGGAGATTTTGAAACAGCTGAAAAGTGGCGGTTCGTACTCACCTCGACAGGTTTCGCTCTGTTGTCAATGATCGTTCCGGCGATACTGGTTAGGCGTTTATTATTGGCGTCTGAGGCCAGCTATGTCGCGTTGATAACCGCTCAGGCGCGCTATGAGGCCCTTGCCCGACATGATCCACTTTCTGGATTGCTTAATCGGCGGATTTTTCATGAGCAACTGACAGAGCGATTGCGTCAGTCGGATTGCCCAACTTCGGTTCTGTTGCTCGATATTGACCGGTTCAAAGTGGTAAATGAAACCTACGGTCACGGGGTGGGTGACCAGCTGATTATTGTCTTGGCTGATCGAATAAAGGCGGTCGCAGCGAGTTGGCACGCTATAGTCGCACGCTTAGACGGCGACGAGTTTTCTGTTGCTATCAGTGGTGATTTTGATCGACAAGAACTTATAAGCTTGGTGCAGACACTCCGATCTCAAATTCAACAGCCTTTTGATGAGATTCCTGCCCTTAGCCTGGAGGCTACAATCGGGATTGCAACTTCGCCCGCTTCTGGCATAACCACTGAGCTCTTATTGAAACGAGCGGATCTTGCATTGCGTGCAGGTAAGCGCATTGGTAAGAATTCGTATCAGTTTTATGATCTTGAGTGCAATGAGCAGCAGCAGTCACTGATTATTGATCAGGAGTTGATTGAAGCCATAAAAATAGGTCACGTAGTGACCTATTTTCAACCATTTGTACGCCTCCCAGATCGAAGTCTGGCGGGTTTTGAAATCTTAGCGCGCTGGCATCATCCTGGGAAAGGCGTAATACAGCCGTTAGAGTTTATTCCTATGGCTGAGCGGCTTGGCCTTATACAATCTCTAACAGAGCAACTCCTGCGACAGGCGTGCGTCCATGCGAGCCAGTGGCCGGATGATCTCATCCTTGCACTGAATGTTACCGGGTCAATGATTGAGGATGTCAATTTTCCCATTTGGATTAAAGATCTATTGGTGAAGGCCTCTTTTCCTCCACATCGTTTGGAGATCGAAATAACCGAAAGCTCATTAGTTTCTAATCTGCCGAGTGCTCGGGCTAACTTGAAAAAAGTGCGTGCGTTAGGTGTCAGTGTCGCTTTGGATGACTTTGGTACGGGCTATTCAGGATTATATCACTTGACCCGCTTAGCTATCGATAAGATTAAGATTGATCGGGCGTTCTTGGATGGGTCTGAGAGTAAGCAATCCCAGTTCGTAAAGGCGATGTTAGCGCTGGGGCGAGGTCTAGATTTGCAGATCACTGCCGAAGGCATTGAAGATGGTAGTCTTGCTGACTGGTTGGCAGAAGAAGGATGTCATTTCGCACAAGGGTACTTTTTTGGCAAGCCAATGTCCCCTGATGATGCCTGCAAATTTGTACAAAAATACTATGCAACTTCTTTAAATTAGATGGTCTTGTGATGGTTAGCTTATTTTCTGATTGGTTAGGTTGGAAAGGTATAGCTTTTTTAGCGTTAATGCCAGGTCTGAATAGGTTTGCCCGTCTTGTGCCGTGATTAATCAATACTCTTATGGCTAGAACCCTGGCTGTTACTGCGGTGGATATATCTGATGACATTATCTGCGTTGGCTTTTCTACAAGAAAAGACAGTCGTCTTGGTTGAGGATAATGAGTTCCTGCTTGAAGTAATGATCGGCCATCTTGAGTGTTATGGAGCTGTTTGTAAGGCCTTCGGAACTGCTGATGGGGCATCTTCATACCTAGATGGGGTTGAGAAGCCACCATTCTTGGTAGTCACAGATCATCTGTTGCCGGGCACGTTGCAAGGAGCCGATTTAGCTAATCAACTAGCGGCGCGTTGGCCTGATCTGTCCATTATTGTAGCTTCTGGCTATTTAGATCGTTCTCAGCTGCCTCCTCGCAAAAAGACTATTTTTCTTCCTAAACCATGGCTGCCCGGGGGATTAGAAAAAGCTATCCTGGCGACGTTTTGAGATAGACTTCTCCGTATTTTAATAGATGGTGAATAATGAGCGGTTCCGTGTTTTTTTTAGGATTTTCGGTTTCTTTATCGGTTTACGAGGCTGTGGATTGAGGTGTAGGTTCGAGTGTCTATCAGCAAAAAGCTTAATTTCTTGGGTTGAATGGTTCTGATGCTGCTAGGCTCGCCCACGCGATTGAGTGAGCCAAACTGGTCTTAGCATGAGGCTACTGACTTTCTTTATCAGTGAGGCTTTTAAATAATGATAAGTCTTCAAGGGTTATTATATTCTTCGACGTGGGTTTTCGCCTTTTAAGTTGGCGAGTCTAATAAGAAACGGCGCTTAGAGTCACGTACTTAAGGCTTATAAGTTTTGCGCTAACTAAATTTCTGGCGAGCTGTCAGCTAGATAGGTATGCGCCACTACACTTTTCGTCACCTATTGTCGCTGGTAGGCGTGCTGTGTGACGAATAAGTGAACGATCTTGATGGAGTGATGCCGTTATGATGTTAAGGCGTAAGCCGTTTCGGGCTTCAGTCTAGGGAAGTGCTCTATGTCCGCATATTCATCCTTTAGCGAAGCTCTGACGCCGTACCGTGTCGTCATGAGTAGCTTATCTGCAGGCTTACATATTGTTGAGATTCATCATCCAAGCGAGCCACTTCTTCTGATTAAGATGACTCTCGATCAAAAGGACTTTGAAGCCCCGTTTCAGCTGAACGCTGTCATAGAGTCCCTACGTGCACAGCTGGATTCACTTTCCGCCTACTTTCAATGCGTTATTTTGGCCGATGACACCGGCCAAAACTAACTTGCTTAAGCTTTCCAAGCGATGGCCACCACGCTTGCCCTGCAAGCGCAGATGCCTATGGTAGTACTCTTCGTACGGGGGATAAGGTAGACACAAGTCATTCATCTATATAAACAGACCGAATGGCTCCAAAGAGTTTATCGCGCAAACCGAGATGGCAGGATAGCCCTATTGCCAACCCTAGATCGCGATTCGAGGTATCAATGCGTACTCCCCTTTCCATGGCCGCCCGCCTGGGCCTGGGCTTCGGCCTGATCCTGGTGCTGATGCTGCTGATCACCCT
>NZ_JAQZAD010000022.1:0-55268 GCF_028640935.1 Pseudomonas sp. SHLD1 | reverse complement strand
ATGGGCCTGCTCAAGGTCGACATCCTCGCCCTGGGCATGCTCAGCGCCCTGCGCCGGTGCTTCGACCTGGTGAGGGGCTACCGGGGTGAGGAGCTGACCCTGGCCACCGTGCCCCAGGAGGACAAGCCGACGTACGCCATGATCAGTCGGGCGGACACCCTTGGCGTGTTCCAGATCGAATCGCGTGCCCAGATGGCCATGCTGCCGCGGCTGAAGCCGCAGACCTTTTACGACCTGGTCATCGAGGTGGCCATCGTCCGGCCGGGCCCCATCCAGGGAGGGATGGTCCACCCGTACCTGCGTCGGCGGACGGGCCAGGAAGAGATCAGCTACCCGCCGGAGCTGGAGCGCGTCTTCGGCCGGACCCTGGGTGTGCCCCTGTTCCAGGAGCAGGTGATGGAGCTTGCCATTCTCGCCGCTGACTACACCCCCGGCGAGGCCGATCAGCTGCGCCGCAGCATGGCAGCGTGGAAACGACATGGGGGCCTTGAACCGCACCGGGAGCGGCTCACCTCGCGCATGCTCGCCAACGGCTATACCGCGGAGTACGCCGCGGACATCTTCCGGCAGATCGAAGGGTTCGGCAGCTACGGTTTTCCCGAGTCCCATGCGGCCAGCTTCGCTCTACTGACCTACGCGAGCTGCTGGCTCAAATGCCACGAGCCGGCGGCTTTCGCCGCGGCGCTGATCAACTCCTACCCCATGGGCTTCTACAGCCCCGACCAGATCCTGCAGGACGCCCGGCGCCATCGGCTGCAGACCCTGCCGGTGGACGTGACCTGCAGCGACTGGGATTGCAGCCTCGAGGCTGTCGCAGATAGCCGGCAGCCAGGCATCCGGATGGGACTACGCATGGTGCGCGGCCTGGCCGAGAAAGCAGGACGTGCAGTTGAGCAGGCCCGCCGGCAGCGGCCATTCCGCGATGTCACCGATCTGTGCCTGCGCGCCGGCCTCGATGCCAAGGCCCGGGAGTGCCTGGCGGATGCAGGTGCACTGAAGGGCTTGGCCGGGCACCGGTTCCAAGCACGCTGGGCGATGGCCGCAATCGAGCCGCAGCTGCCCCTATTCGCAGAGGGCGCGGTCGTTGAGGAGGAGATCCAGGAGCTGGTCGCCCCGACCGTGGGTGAGGACCTCCATTCGGACTATGCCTCCCTGGGTACCACCCTGGGTCCTCACCCGCTCACCCTGCTGCGGCCGGAGCTGTCGGCCCGGCGGCTGATGAGTTCGCATGAGCTGAAGGAGCGGCGCCACGGTCAGCCGGCCCGGGTTGCTGGCTTGGTGGTAGGTCGGCAGCGGCCGGGCACCGCCAGCGGCGTGACCTTCGTGACGCTCGAGGACGAGTTTGGAATGGTGAACGTGGTGGTCTGGCGAACCCTGGCGGAGCGCCAGCGGCGGGAGCTGGTGGCGTCACAGCTGCTGCGAGTAGATGGAACGGTAGAGACGCGCGATGGCGTGCTGCACATTGTGGCCGGCCGCTTGGAAGACATCAGCGAGCTGCTGCAAGGTCTCGATACGCGAAGCCGAGATTTTCATTGACCGCATCTTCGAGCGGGCAGGTCTCGAATTGGCAGAATGCGCGACTGACGTGGAGCCATAGACGCGCCGGAACCGCTCAGTGTGATACCAGAGACCGTGACCGCTTTGCCAGTGCCCACGTTCTTGTCGGTGAATGTGGCAGTGGCGCCGCTGATGTCGACAGTCACGTCTGACGGGGCACCACCGCGGACGGTAGCCGAGTTGATCGAAGCGGCCGTGCTGCCGTCGTATGTCTTGTTGCCAATGACCGCTGCCAGGTTCACGTACATGTAGGTACTGAGCTTGCTGGCATCCGGCATCCTGATCAGCAGATCACTACTGGCATCGGTTAGCCCCGCGTAATTGGTGGGCGAGGTATAGCTGCTCGGGTTGTAGTAGATCTGAACCGTACCGGTGCTATTTCCGTAGATATTTGATTCGTTGCTGAGAAGGACGGTGCCAGTGCCTGTGCCTGTGTTATCCGACCGCATGATCAGGCTGCCAGTACCAGAACTGGTGTCGACATTAGCAAAACGAAGCGTCTCGATATTCCGGTAGGCGCTAAGGGTGAGTGTGGTACCGCTGGTCCAGTTTGACCCCCCGATCAGCACACCCTCGGCCAGGATGATATCGCCGTTGCCGCTGTGGCCCGTGCAGGTCAGGCCGCCAGTACAGGTCGTCGTCGCGCCAGTCTTGATGGTCACGTTGGACGACTGCAGGGCGGCCGTCACATCGGTATCCTTCATATCGCCGGTACTATTGCCGTCGGAGTAAATGGTGAAGTCGTTCGGGTCGAGTAACCAATCTCCGGTCTGGCCATTAGGCGCCAGCGTGGCGACAGAGGCATTCGAACCGATCGTCAGGTGCTTACCGGAGGTCTCGACGCTGCCGCCGTTACCGCTCGCCCTACCGCCACGGGCACTGATGTGGCCATCGAAGCGGGTTGTGCCGTCCGACCAGACGGCAACCTGACCGCCCTTACCACCTCGCTTGAGGAGATCGCGCTGAAGGTCGGCACCCTGGGTCGAGACCTGATCGTGCTGTGCACCTACTCCAGTGCACCCACCCTCGCCCTGGGTCTGCCGCCCGGCTTTGCCTTTGACTTGGGGATCCTCGACGAGGCGCACAAGACAGCCGGCGCCGCCGGCCGGCGGAACAGCTTCGCGCTGAGTGACCACCCTACCCTGCGCATCGACAGGCGCCTTTTCCTCACCGCGACGCCGTTGGCCATCGCTGAGGAGGAAGGCCCCGCCGGTACCGGGCCCACCTACTCCATGACGGATGAGGCCGTCTTCGGTCCGGTCGCCTACGAGCTCAGCTACTCCGCCGCTGTCGCCGCGGGGATCATCTGCGATTTCCGCGTCATCATCTCCGTAGAAGAGGTGGACGACGAACAGTTCGCCGAAGCGCTGGACGATGAGGAGCGCCGCTACGCGGTGCATGCCCAGGAGTTGCTGCGGGCGATGACAGACGTCGGCGCCCGAAAAGCTTTTGCCTTCTACTCGCGGATCTCGCAGTCAAAGCGCTTCGCGACGGCGCTGCGGGAAGCCATCGGCGAGGGCGAGTTCTGGGCGCGCCACATTGATGGCTCTTTCCCCTCGTGGCAGCGCACACGCCTGCTGCACCAGTATGGCCGGGCCCCTCGTGCGGCGCTGTCTTGCGCGCGCTGCCTGGCTGAAGGGGTGGACGTGCCGGATACCGATCTGGTCGCCTTCATGCACCGGCGGGAAAGCCACGTCGACATCGTCCAGGCGCTCGGCCGCGCCGTGCGCAAGGCGCCGGGCAAGCGCTACGGCTACGTGCTGATCCCCCTGCGCCTGAAGCGGAGCTCCGGCGAGTCTCTCATCCAGGCCGTGGCGCGCAGCGACATGTCCACGGTCTGGCGGACTCTGGCGGCGCTTGCCGAGCAGGACGACGCCCTGCTCAACGAGGTGCAACGCGCCGCAGTTGACCAGGGCGAAACCGGACAGCCCGCGTCGCCCGGCTGGTTCGACAAGCTGCACGTCCTAGCGCCTGCTGGCCGTCCTGGCGCTGGCGCCTGGGCCGCCAGCCTCAAGGCTGTGCTTTCCACTGAGCTCGTTGGGCGGATCGCCGGCAGCTGGCCGCACTTTTACGGGCTCCTGCGCGCGTTCGTGACTGACCGCGGCCACGCTCGGGTAGCGCGCAGCTATCGCACACCGGGTGGGCACACCCTGGGCGCCTGGTGCTCACGCCAGCGCGCGCTCCACCGGCTAGGCCGGCTTGCGCCTAACCGTACCGAGCAGCTGGAGGCCATCGGCTTCGAGTTCGATCCGCGGGAGCATGCCTGGAAGCGAGGGTACGAAGCCTTGCGCAGCTATCTGGCAGACACAGGATCGCCCTCCCCCGCCGTCGACGTCGTCACCGCAGACGGGCTCGCCCTAGGCCACTGGTGCAGCGAGCAGCGCAAGGCCTATCGCCTCGGCCGGCTGGCGCCGCGAAAAAAGCAGCTGCTCGAGGCCTTGGATTTCATCCTTAGCCCCTTCGATGACGCCTGGGAGAAACGGTATCAGGCGCTCGTGGCGTTCAAGGAGGAGCATGGCCACCTGCGCGTCGCACAGCGCCCAGCGCCAGGTGCTGGTAGACGGTACCGATCTGGCCGACTGGTGCCGGAACCAACGCAGTCGTCAGATCGACCTGTCCAGGCGGGATCGGCTGGCCGCCATGGGCTTCGACTTCGAAGCTGGAGTGCTGGATGCCCGCTGGGAAGCCGCATACGCCGCGCTGAAGGAATTCGGCGTCCGGCATGGCCATGTGAATGTGCCGCTCGACTTCGTGTTGCCCGATGGCACAGCGCTCGGTACCTGGGTGGGAAATCAGCGCGCACGCTACCGCGACGGCCAGATGGACGAGCAGCGCATTGAGCTACTGAACCAGCTGGGCTTCGTGTGGGAGATGTTCGGAGCGGCTTTCGACCAGGGCCTGCAGCATCTGGAGCAGTTCAAGGCCGCGCATGGTCACTGCGACGTGCCGATCGCCTACGTGACCATTGACGGTTACAAGCTCGGCAGGTGGTGCTCCAACCAGCGCACGCGGCTGAAGGACAAACCGGAGGATCTAGATCACGGCCGGCTGCTGGCCGCTGGGTTTTCTTTTGATCCTGCTGAAGCTGCATGGCAACAGCACTTTGCAGCGCTCCAAGACTACTTGGCCGCCAATGCCGGCGGCTCGGTACCGGTGAAGCATGTAACTGCCGACGGGCTGCGGCTTGGCTCATGGGTGTCTCGGCAGAAAACCTTGCTGAAGGCCGGCAAGCTCTCCGGTGCTAAGCATGCTGCGCTCCGCCGACTGGGCATTGTTTAGTAGCAGCCTGAGCAGCGAGATAACTCACACCTGCGGGCAACCTCTCATGGCGAACGTTCAAAATCAGAACGCGAGAGCTCCCAAATGGCTTCAGCAATACCACGTGCGCAATCGAATGCGCACACATACACCTACGCACCTACGCACTTACGTATTTATGCGCTTAGCCGCGCAAGCATGGGCTCGCTTGTAGAACCTTCAGGACTGAGCTACACCCCCTCACCCGTACAGAACACTTCATAGTGGGAACCGCGGCTTCGCAGCAAATCCGGGACTTACATACGTACTAGGCGCGCACTACTGAAGCACGCGCCTACTTAAGCACGCGCTTAAGCATTTAAGTGCGCATCGCTCTTGCTCTGGGTGATGAGCGATCATTTCGCCGCCTAGGGCACACCGTATCCGCGAGCGCTCGCATAAGCACCCAAGCACCCAAGCACCCAAGCACCCAAGCACCCAAGCACCCAAGCACCCAAGCACCCAAGCACCCAAGCACCCAAGCACCCAAGCATGTGCGGCGGGTGCGATTTCTGCAAGCGTATTGGCCACCGACCTCTACGAGAGCGGCTAGGGCGCCTCCGCATCAATCCCGGTGCAGCACCGTTACCATCAGGCGCCCTAGCGATACACGTCATGGCTTGAATCCATCTAACCTCACCAGTCAGCTACCTCCGACCTCCGCCCAAAACTACCACTTCTGACGCGCATGCTTAGATAAGCAAATGCTTGTTTACGCACGTAGAGGGTGTCGATAGGCGGGCCTCAGACCTGATTAGCTCCAAGCGCCCAGGCGACCACACAGAAACCACAGGGGCTTCAAGTAAGCATTTACGCATTTAAGTGCTTACCTACGCACGCGTACGCTTGAGCGTGCGAGCATGCAAACGTATACTCAGGTTATCCGCTTGCATGAACGCTCGCGTAAGCACGTACGTAAGCAAATGAGCAAACACGCGCCTAAGCGGGCAGGCAAATATTTAAGGAGATCTCTAGTGAAAACAGTGGTGATTGCGTCGAGGAAAGGCGGTGTTGGTAAGACCACTACGACGGAAGTCCTGGGAGTGGAGCTGGCCCGCCGGGGAAATCGGGTAATGCTGATAGATACGGATCCGCAAGGCAGTCTTACCGAATGGTGGCAAGAGCGTGAGACTGAAGAACCGCAAATGTCAAACGTCCCATACGAGAGCTTAGGGGCGGCACTCAGCGTGCTGGAAGGGGAGGGGTATAACTACGTCCTCATTGACACACCTCCTGAGTCTAACGACGTTATCACTGCGACTGTGAAATTCGCTGACCTCGTGATCATTCCGGTCAAAGCAGGCCCACACGATTTGCGTGCAGTAAGGCAGACGCTGACGTTGGTGAAAGATGAGAACAAGCCCTTCGTTTTCCTTCTGAACGAAGTGACGCTCAACACGAACATTACTAAAGACGTGATGGTGGCCCTGTCTCAGCACGGCAAGCTTTGCCCACCGATGCCGCGCCGTACCATCATGGTCGAAGCCGGTATTGACGGCAGGGTACCGCAGGAGCTTCGACCAAGCTGCTCGGCATCGCGCGACATCAGAAAGCTGTGCGACTACGTTTTGGAAGAGTTAGAATCCCATCAAGCACGTGCTTAAGTGCTTGCTCAAGCACTTAAGCACTCGCGCACATGTTTAAGTATTTACAAAGAAGGTTAGACCCAATGGCTCGCACTCCTCGAGATCTCGGCTCAATGCTCAACACCTCCAAAGCGGCGGAGCCTGTCACATCTGCAGCACATTCAGTACCCAGTGTTACTCAGAGCAACCCGGTCGTTACGCAGCATACGACAGAGGACGCCGCGCCAGCAGCGAAAGCTGGACAAAACAGAACGCTCAGCGTGAAGTGCGACGCTGAGCGATACAGAAAACTTCAGTTAGCGCGTATCGACCTAGGGCTAACCGGCCAGGACATCTTCATCGAAGCTTTCGATCTTTGGTGTGAGAAATACGGGCGATAGACCGCATGTCGCCTGGATATGACGCCTGGCAAGCGATATCACATCGTTTCTGCCAGGCATCATGAACTAGCTCAGCTCAAGCTGATAAATATCCTCAGTGCCGATACCTTCAGGTCCGGCGGTGAACGTCACAAGCTTGTCGGCCGCGTTCGGCTAATAGCTGCGTACGATGTGACTTACCGACCGATGTGTCTAACTGGCTAGATCTGATCGCGTCTTGCCATGACTAGCTCGCTTGCCAGTGCTCCACGTCTAGCATCCCATCCTCTAAAGCCCCAGGACTGGTTCTGACAGCCACATTGGGATTCGTGGCTTGCGCTCCGCATACTCCTGCGGCCAGATCCTCGAGACCTATCAAGTCCTGACGTGCAGCTTGTATTCGTGAGAGCGAGGGCAGGGCAGGGCAGGGCAGGGCCACTGTCCGGTTTTGCCAGCTGGATGCGTGTGGCATTTCTCAGGTGTCTATCGAACAGGCCTGCTCATTACGTGCTAAACCTCCATTGCCTTGCACCTGCTAGCCAACCTGGTCGTACCAGTTTTTCTTGGAGAGGTGCAGAACTGCCGAGACACGGATCAGTGAAGCACCTCAGTTCTGCACGATAGAAATTCGGTGCTTAGGACTGTACCTCTATGGAATCAATGAACTCGGTAATCGGTGCTTTTCTGAGTAGAAGGCGATCACGTGCCATCTGGGCAGCCTGCTCTTCAGTGTGTGGGGTGTCGTCGACTCTGGAATCTGGCGCGTGGTCATAATACGGCGCCGTGTTTGGTGTATTCCTGCCAAGATCACAGCGTTGGGTATTCGGTTTAGGCTGTTAGCAAGGTCTTGATGGCTCGCCAAGCCGGCTGGATCCTCTGGACCTGCCATCGACAAATATTTGGTTTGGTTGGGTGCCATCCGGTGCGGGGGTAGGTGTGCAGACGCTGACGACCGTCACTACACAGGCTACGGTTCCTCAGCCGTGATTTGTAGTCGATTGCAGATCCTAGGCTGTGCCGAGGGAAGCTTATCCACAGCAGCCAGCCCTTTAAAAGCTTTTTAGATCTTTATTTCTTGTTTTTCTCTTGTTTTTAAGACGCTGGAAGCCGCGCCAGCAAAGGGTTCCAAGGGGGGTATCGACTACAGAATCCGGTAATGCGACTAGGCATTACGGCTGACGCGACTACAAATTCCGGGTCGGTCGACTACAGATTCCGGCAGTCACGACTACGGATGCCGGCTGTTATCCACTGGTGAGCAGCACCACCTGCTACAAATTGCGGCTGTCCAGATGCACAGCGCTAGCACGAAGGCAATAAAACGTGGGGTTAAGTTCACCCCTCCTCGAGGCGTTCAATGTGAAAACCGCAAGAAAAAGTTCCTAAGGTGCTGATTTTGAACGATAAAATCTGAGATCGTGCCTATCCGAGGCGGGCTTGCAGGTTGCACCTGCCATCCTCATCAAACGCTTCGTACCAGTGGCGAGACAATGCGTCCATCATGTCTAGCGACTACAAATTCCGGTAGTCATCGCAGAAATACTCCTTGGTCAACGACTACAGATTACGGCTTGGCCGTCCTCTAACCCGCTGAAACGACTACAGATTCCGGTATCTCATACCGCAGGATCGAGTTGTCCTCCACCTTACGACTACAAATTACGGCACTAAACAGGCGCTTAGGGAGCAAAAAATCGTCTTGCTCGGCTGATCGACTACAGATTACGGCTGTTTAGGGGCTGACCTTTCCTAATGACTACAGATTGCGGCATAGGCGCAGCTAGGCGCCTACTCCGAGGTTCGAGCACGGTCACCGCCCAGGTGATACGACTACAGATTACGGTACCCAGCCCCTCAGACCCATCACTGCGCGCCTTGAACACGTGTCGACCATCCAATGCGACTACAGATTACGGTAGTGGAGCGGTCAGACCCGCCCTGCCGCACCAAAGGGATTTCTCATGTGGGTGTTGCGACTACAAATTACGGTAGAAACGCCTTTCAGTAGGCTTCTTGGTAGCACGCTACGCTTCCTCTGATCGATCCGACTACAAATTACGGTACTCGCGTGTCCGCTCGGACGATGTTTTACTACCTGCCAATGCGTCTCTTCGAGACGACTACATTTTGACTCTGCCTGATCGCCAAGGCAGTTGATTGTCGCGCGGAAAGCGCGCCGCGCGGGCTTTTGACTCTTTTTTCGCTCGACCCGGTATCGACTACAGGGGAAGGCACTAGTAGGGTTTAAGGCTTCCTACCAGGTCCCTCCATGTCCAAGGTATCCACCTCCGTTCCTGATCAAGCTGACCCTCGGCCGATTCGGGTAACGAAGTCAAATACGCTCATCACAGCGTCGTATCGGCTTACCCTCAACGAGCAGAGGCTCATTTTGGCTGCGATAAGCCAAATCGACCCTCGGAAAGGGATGCCGAAGAAGATCTCTGTGTCTGCACTGCTCTATTCGGAGATATACGGTGTGCAGCTTCGTCATGCCTACGAGCAGATGAAGGAGACGGCCGACGTTCTGTTTGAGCGCGAGGTGAAGACCTTTGATGGATCTGCAGTGGAACGTAAGCGCTGGGTCGATGCCGCGCGTTACATCGCTGGCGAGGGGAGGGTGGAACTGTCCTTCACGATCCACGTTATGCCGTACCTATCCCGACTTCACACCAAGCTCACCAGCTACGACCTCCGCCGGGTCGCACGTCTCGACTCTACTCATTCGTTTCGGCTCTTTGAGATGCTCATGCAGTTCAAGAAAACCGGATGGGCATACATCGAGATCGAGACACTCAGGACCGCTTTAGGGCTTTCTGACGCCTACCAGCGCTTCAATAATCTCCGCCAGCGCGTGATTGATCCTGCTGTGGAAGAGCTGCGTACCAAGAGTAGATTGGATGTCACCTACGAACTGAAGCGTGAGGCGAGAAGAGTCGTTGCGATCAAATTTATGTTCAAGGATCTCGCTCAACAGTTACCGCTCAACTTGGGTGACGAGGAGCTTGTGCCCTTGACTGAAATTGATCTGCCGGAGGATCCCAGCTTGCTGCTGGCGTCCGCCTTCGAAGATTTGAGCGAGGACGATCCGAACTTCACTTTCCCCATTGATGTAGATGAATCCGGTGGCGCTTAGCCGAATTCTGCATCGGTTAGCGTGGAACCCTGTCGCTCACGATCTATAGGTCTTGCCAAAGGTGTTTTACAGACAGCTCAGCATTAGGCGACCTGCGTAGAAAGCTCATCATCGCGCGATCCTGCCACCCAGTTTGTGGAATGCCTTTGCGGCTTGTGGGTCCCGCTTACACCCCTTTCATTCCAAATGGCGCTATACCTCCCCACAAAATGGCGTCGTACTGGTCGTTCGGCAAGCCATAGGGGCTCGGCTTGCAAAGGACGCTGACGCCTAGGGTTAGCAACGTCGGCTATTGGCTGGTGTACTGCCTTGATCGCCGCTGTTTCACGCTGAGCAGCGCTACTTCCCATCCTCCCATCAGTACCTGCTCACTTTCCTGTCAGGCCATCCAAAAAACCCACATATTCCACAAATCCCGGTTTTCTATGCTTGACCATGACCTCACTTCGCTATTCAATGCCGCTCAGTTACCTGAGCGGCGAAATGGTCTGGAATTCTATGCAAAAGCTGGATTTAGAGGGCGCTGTACCCGATGTAATCAGCTCCGCCCAGCGCATTCGCGAAGGTCTACTGACCTCGGTCACGCTTGTGCAGGCTTGCCTGGAGTCCATAAAGGCCACCAATCCCACGCTGAGGGCGTTCGGAGACGTCTACGCTGATCATGCGTTGAACCAGGCACAGCTGCTAGATGCCGAGGCGCGTGAAGGACGCTTCCGCGGCCCGCTGCATGGCGTGCCTTTCGGCATCAAGGACCTGTTCCACACCGCTGGCCTGCGGACGACCCGGGGGTCGCTCACGGCGCTCGACTATGTGCCGACCCAGGATGCTCCTATCATCCAGCGCCTCAAGGCGGCGGGTGGGATAGTGCTGGGCAAGACGGCGACCACCGAGTTCGGCTGGACCGGCGCCAGCACCTCGCGGGTGTTTGGCGACGGCCGCACGCCGTGGAATACGAGTTTGACCAGCGGTGGTTCGAGTTCCGGCTCCGCCATCGCCACGGCGGCGTTCATGGTGCCGGCGGCCCTGGGCTCGGATGGGGGGGGTTCGGTCCGGATCCCCAGCGCCTTTTGCGGCACCTTCGCCCTGAAAGGCTCTCTCGGCCGCATTCCTACCTGGCCGTGGTCGGCGACGGAAACGCTCAGCCACGCGGGCCCCATCACCCGTACCGTGCGCGACAGCGCCTTGCTGTTCGATGTGTTGTCCGGGCCGGATGCGCTCGATCACCAGGCGCTTCCGGCGCCGACGGAGTCCTACCTGGCGCGCTGCGACCAGCCATTATCCCCGCTGCGCGTAGCCTATTGTCCGACGCTGTTCGAGACCCCCGTCCATCCAGAGGTGGCCGCTGGCGTGGAAGCGGCAGTGGACACCCTGGCACGCCAACTACCGCTCGAGGTCGAGCGTCTGACCCTGGACTGGCGCGATCCGCTGGCGACCTTCGAGACGCTCTGGGTAGCAGGGCGCGGCATCGCCTATGGCAAGACCCTGGGCGGCCGACTGGGCGAGCTCGATCCCGGCTTCGCCACCCTGATCGAAAAGGCGCGTGAGTACGATCTCGCCGACTATCTTGCGGCTTGCCAGCAACGCGCGATGTTTGCCAACCAGGTCCACGCGTTGTTCGAGTCCTACGATCTATTGCTGCTGCCGACCTTGCCGATTTTGCCTTTTCCCGCCCACCTGACCGGGCCGGAGGAGGGCTTCGAGGCCGCCGGCAGCGGCACCCCTTGGGCGCGCTGGACCCCCTTTACCTATCCCTTCAACCTGTCGGGAAATCCTGCGGCGAGCCTGCCCTGTGCCTGGAGTGCCGACGAGTTGCCCATCGGCCTGCAGGTGGTGGGGCCCCGGCATGCGGATGCCGCGGTCCTGCAGTTCTGCGCCGCCGTCGAGGCACTGCTGCCTTGGGCTCATAGAGTGCCGCACCTGCTGCGTTGACCTGATCTACACGGCGCCCGCCCGCTAAAGAGGCTGGCCCGTTGCACCACCTTTCCTACCTGCCTTTCACCGCTCCATCCGTGAAAGGAACGCTCCATGGCTTCACCCGTCCCGCTATCGCCTCGCCTGTTCTCGCCGCCCAAGGTCGCGGCGAGGCTGCACGCACGCCGCGCGAAATCAGCCGGAGCAGCCCGTTACACTGAGCGCTTCTCTCTGTTGCGGACGACTCCTGCCATGCTGAACCAGCCTCGCCTTGACGAAATCTTGCGTCTCATCAACCTGCAGCAGCGCGTCAAGGCCGCAGACCTGGCGCAGGCCATGCAGGTATCGGAAGAGACGATCCGGCGTGATCTCAAGCACCTCGAGGAGGCCGGCAAGCTGCGTCGGATCCATGGTGGTGCGGTGCTGCCCAAGCCCAACGAAGAGCAACCCCTGCAGGTGCGTAGCCGCATCCAGACGCGCGCCAAGACCCGTCTAGCGGCCTGTGCGGCGGAGCTGGTCCAGGACGGCATGGCGCTGTTCCTGGACACCGGTACGACGACCCTCGCGCTCGCGCAGCAGCTCACCCGGTTCAAAGCCCTGCGGGTGGTGACCAACTCCCTGGATATTGGCCTGCTGCTCACGCAGCACAGCGCCACCCAGGTGCTGATGACCCCCGGGGACATCCGCCGCAACGATAACGCCCTGATCGGCCCGCATACCCTGGCGTTCGCCGCGGGCTTTCACTACGACATCGCCTTCATGGGGATCGGCGCGGTGGATGCCGAGTTGGGGCTCATGGACTACGAGGAACCCGAGGCGCATCTGCGTCGCACGCTGACGGTGAACTGCCGCCGCAGCGTCATCCTGGCGGACGACGCCAAATTCGGTCACCGCACCTTCATCAATACCTTGCCGTTCTCGGCGGTGGATACGCTGGTCAGCAACCGGCCGCCATCCGCCGAGTTCGTGCGCTGTCTGGAGTCAGCCGATGTCGAGCTCGTTTACCCGTGACCTTCCCGTTGCCGACGCGGCGGACCTCGATGCCTTCGACGCGTTGTTCGCGCAGAGTTCGGCCATCGGTGCCACCCCCAGAGGTGGCCTGCAGCGCCTGGCCGCGTCCGCAGAGGATGGCGCCATGCGCGATGTCTTCAGCGCCTGGCTCCGCGCCCATGGTTTCACGGTGCAGGTCGATGCCGTCGGTAACCAGTTTGGCCTGATGACCTTCGATCCTGCAGCGCCCTATGTGCTCTGCGGCTCCCATCTGGATACCCAACCCAAGGCCGGTCGTTTCGATGGTGTCTATGGCGTGCTCGCCGGTGCGGTCGCCATCGCCAGCGTGGCGCGCCAGCTCGAGGCGCGCAGTGAAACGCCGGCCTTCAATCTCGCCGTGGTGAACTGGACGAACGAGGAGGGCGCGCGCTTTCAGCCCAGTCTCATCGGCAGCAGCGCCTTCATCGGCAGTCTCTCAGTCGACGAGGCCTGGGCCAGCCGCGACGGCACCGGGGTGACGCTGGGGGAAGCCCTCGGGCAGATCGGCTATCGCGGCGAGGCGATGCTGGACCTGCCCGTCGCCGCCTACCTGGAAATGCATGTCGAGCAGGGCGTTCAGCTGGAAAGCCAGGGTCTTGCCATTGGCGTGGTACGGCACACCTGGGCCGCCTTGAAATGGCGGGTTCGTTTCGACGGGGAGCAGAACCACACCGGTCCGGCGCCCATGGCAGTGCGTCGCGATGCCCTCCTGGCGGCGGCCGAGGCGATCGTGGCGGTCAGGGCCGAAGCCGAGCGGCATGGCCTGGACATGCACACCTCGGTAGGCCGCCTGGAACTCGAGCCCAACTCCCCCAACGTGGTGCCGGCATTGACGCGGCTGTGGGTGGAGTTTCGTTCGCCGTCCATGGCGCTGCTGGTGGAGGCCGAAGAGCGCTTTCGTGCCAGCCTCGATTCGATCGCCGCCCGTACCGGCACCACCTTCACGCTCGAAAGCGAGCAACTGCGCCAACCCAGCCACCTGCACGAAGGACTGGCTGACCTGGCGCGACTGACCTGCGCGGCGCTGGGGGTGCCCGCCGGCGATAGCGCCACCGTCGCCGGGCACGACGCCATCAGCCTGGGGCGTCGCTATCCCGCGGCGCTGTTATTCGTACCCAGCCAGGGCGGACTGTCGCACAACGAAGCGGAATTCTCGGCTACCGCCGATTTGCACCAGGGATTACGCATTCTCACGGCCTTTTTGTATCGCACCTGTTGCCAACCTGAGCTGTACCTCTGAGGTCCTGCGCCATGACGTCCACCCTCGAATTCGATCGTTTGCAACATGCGCTGACCGCAGCCGGCCTGACTGACCTGCAGCTCTCCCCGGGCACCCCGGGCGTGGCCTCGCCAACCCGCCTGGCCTGTGAGTGGGCGGGTTTCCAGGTGTACAGTGACCAGGGCGCCTTCTATGCCAAGGTGCTGTACGACGACATGCGGCCGCTCATCGATTTCGCCCAAAGCGTCGAGGCGACCCGCTGCGCGGCCGCGGCCGGAGTCACGCCGGCAGTGCGGCTCGCGGATGCCGAACGGGGCGTCATGCTGCTCGAGCGCCTGGCGCCAGAGGACTGGCATTGGGCGCGCCTCGACCGGCTGCAGCCGGGGCTCAGCCTGGAGGTTCTGTGGCGGCTCAAGCGAGCGGTGCAGGAGGGGCCGGCACCCGCCTTCGAGCGGTCGCCCTGGGCCGATCTCGAAAGGCTTCGCACGCTCTGTCGCCAGCAGGCGGTGGCCTTGCCCGCTGACCATGCCTGGATCGATGACTGCGTCGAGCAGGCGTGGCAGGCCCTGCGCCAGCAACCCGGCGAGGTGCGCCCCCTGCATGGCGATGGCCTCGCTGGCAATGTGATGGTCAATGCTGCAGGCGAATTCCGGCTGCTGGATTTCGATCGGGGTGGTTGCTTCGATCCCTGGTATGACGTCGCCATCACGCTCAATGAGCTCTATCCCTTCGAGCCGCAATGGCGCGCCGGTATCGCCCGCTGGAGTGCGACGGCGCGCGACGCGGACTACGCCCGCTGCCGCCTCTACGGTCTGCTGGATGACTGGTACTGGACGCTGTGGGGCCTGTGGGCCGGAGTCGCCTCGGCGCGGCCGCTGGAGTTCTCCAAGGTCGGCCAGTGGACCCTGTTGCGCTGCCGGATGACGATTCAGGAGTCGCGCTTCGAAAGCTGGCTCCGTCAGGTACGAGGATGAGCGAGATGAAGCGACTAGGCGAAGCGAGTACCCAGGCGGAGCGGCAGCTCGAGCAGGCGATTCTCGCTCATGAGCCCTGGGCCGGCTGCACGGCCCACTATGCCCCGGTCAGTGGCGGCATTTCCAACACCAACTGGCGGGTGCAGATCGAAGGAGCGCCGACGGCGTTCTTCCTCAAGGTGCCGGGGCAGGGCACGGAGCTCTTCATCGACCGGCGTACCGCCCACGATGCCAGCCTCAAGGCCGCGGCTACCGGTTATGGCGCCCCGGTGGTGGCCTTTCTCAAGGCTCACGGCGTGGAGGTCTTCGAGTTCATGGAGGGCTGGCGCGCCTCGTCCAATCGTGACTTCCTCGATCGCGACGTCCGCCACCGGGCGCTGCGTGCACTCAAGGCCTTCAACGACCAGCCGTTGTTGATCCAGACCAAGACGGCCTTCGACATGATCGACGAGCACCAGCGCCAGGTGCATGAGCTGGGCGGGCAATGGCCCGATGACCATGCCTGGCTCGACCGCCAGTATCACCGTGCCCGGCAGGCACTGGAGGCGTCCGGAGTCGATCTGGCGCCCTGCATGAACGACACCCTGGCCGGTAATTTCATGCTCAACGCCGCGGCCGAGGTGCGGCTGGTGGACTTCGAATATGCCTCCAACAACGATCGCCACTATGAACTGGCGCTCTGGTTCGGTGAGATGTTCTTCGCCCCGGACATGGAATTGGCCTTGCTCGAAGACTACTTCGGCGCCGTGACCCCTCAGACGCTGGCGCGGGTGTACGTCAACAAGGCGCTGGCCGACCTCAAGTGGTCCACCTGGGCCATGGTGCAGCACGCCGTCTCGCAGATCGATTTCGACTTCTACAAATATGGCGCGCTTAAGCACAGCCGCGCCCGCAGCGTCATCCACGATTCCCGTTGGGAGACCTGGCTTAGGCAGGTCTGACGGATCCCCGAGCCACTTCGCAGAAGGTGGCCGACAACGATAGGAAACACCGGCGTCCCCCTGCAGATGACCTGTTCATCGCGCAGGAGCGCCCCTCGACTGCCTCGCGAAGCCTCTTTCGATCAACCGTCGGCCTGCCACAGGAGCCAGCCCTCGTGAACAGTCTCATTTCCCCTCGTGTACCGTCCGCAGCGCAGCGCTGCGGTGTCCGGAAGGGGGTGTCGTCATGACGTCCTCCCGGCCTTTCTCGCTCAAGACCTGCGGTTTCGGTCTGTACTTCTGCGCCCTGCTGCTGATGGCGGTCTTCCCGCCGTTCTATCTCAGCGTGAGCGGCAGCACTCAAGTGGTACTGGGCATTCCCTTGCCGATCTTATACTGGATCCTCATCGCCGTACTGCTCGGCGTCGGCGTAGCGGCGCTCTATCTCGTCGAATCCGCCAATGGCGACATCCCCGAGGAGACTCAGCCATGATCCCTGCCGGTAGCTCCTTCGACATGCTTATCAGCTTCGGCGTCATCGGCCTGTTCCTGGCCGGGATGATCGCCGTGCTCTATCTCACCAACAAGCAGAGCCATGACTTCGCCGACTACGCGGTCGGCGGTCGCTCCTACGGGCCCTGGTACATCGCCATGTGCTACACCAACTCCTGGTGGCCGGGCGCGACCTTCACAGCGTTCTTCTCGTTGTCGGTGGGCGGGGCCCTCGGCTTCTACGGCATGGTCTATTCGACCCTCGGCGTGACCGCCATGTACCTCATGGCCAATCGCGCCTGGACCTGGGGCCAGAGATTCAACCTCACCACCCAGCCCGACCTGCTGGGCATGAGATTCGACAGCCCGGCGGTCAAGCGACTGGCCTCCATCATCGGCATCATCTCGGTATTCCCCTGGGTGGTCATGGGCATCCAGGCACTGGCCATGCTGTTCCAGTTCGCCAGCTTCGGCAGCTGGGGCATCACCGCCTGCCTGACCGCCGGCGTGCTGGTGGTGCTGATCCGCCAATACTGGACGGTGAGCATGGGCATGCGCGGCCTGATCATGACCGACATGTACCAGGGCCTGATCGCCTACGTCCTGGCCGCGGCGCTCTGTGTCCTCCTGCTGGGCGGCAGTGAAAACGCCTCCTTCGCCAACCTGGCCGAACTGCCGGCCAAGATGCTGCTGATTCCCGGAGACACCGGAACCGGCTATGGCGCCTGGTACATGTTCAGCCTGATCTTCACCGGGGTGATCGGTTCCATGTGCTGGCCCATGAGCTTCCAGCGCATCTACACCGCCAGCGGCGTCCGCTCGGTAAAGAAGGGCACGGTCTACACCATCCTGCTGGTGGGCGGCTTTTACGGCATCCTCATGCTGTTTGCCGCCGCGGTCAGCCAGGACCCGAACGTGGCGGCCCATCCGCAGCAGGGCTGGTTCCTGTCCCTGTTCGATATCGGCGGGCCGTGGCTGCTGGCGCTGGCCATCGCCATCGTCCTGGCCGCGAGCATCGGTCACGTCGACGGCTGTGTGCAGGTCTGCGGTGTGCAGTTCGCCAATGATCTCGCGACCTGGACCACGCCCCGGACCGACCGCCAGCTCACCGCGCTGGCCAAGGGCGGAATGATCGTCTTCATCGCCGCCGCCGCCGTGGTGGCCTACCTGACGTTCAACTACTCGCGCCTGCAGCTGCTGGCACAGATTTCCTACCAGGGGATCATCCAGCTGGCAGTGCCGCTGTTCTTCGGCATCTTCACCCGCTGGGGCAACAAGCAGGGCGCCATCCTGGGGATGCTCACCGGCATTCTCATCGCCATCGTCCTGACGGTGCTCTACCCGGACGACATCGCGGCGCTGGGTTCGCTTACCAGCGGGATCGTCGGCGTGATCTTCAATGCCCTGGTGTTCGTGGGTTGCGCCCTGGCCATCAAGCCCAGCGAGGCGGAAAGCCGGCGGGTCGCCGATCTGTTCGAGCTCGGCGTGGCCCCGCGTCCGGCCGCCAAAGGTGCGGTAGCGCCGGCAATGGGCTGAGCCGTCCCTCCCGGCCGCCGGCGCGCTGTTGGCGGCCGCATCTCTTTAACACGCTGGGAACTTCCCATGGCCCTTGCTTTGTTCGACCTCGACGAAACCCTCATCCACGGCGATTGCGCCAGCCTCTGGAGTGCCTGGATGGCACGCATCGGCTGGGTGGACGCCGAGGACTTCCCGCGCCGCGACCAGGCGCTCATGGCCCTGTACGGCCAGGGGCAACTGGCCATGGAAGACTACATGGCGTTCAGCCTCGAACCACTGGTTGGCCGGACGCCCGCGGAGGTGGCCGAGGTGGTGCACGGTTACCTCGATACTGTCATCGCACCGCGCTTCTATCCCGCCGCCCGCAGCACTGTGGAGGCCCACCGCCAGGCGGGCGACCGTCTGCTGGTAATTTCGGCCTCGGCGGCCTTCCTGGTCCAACCCATCGCGGCCTGCCTCGGTATCGACGAGGTGCTGGCGATAGACGTGGAGGTCGTCGCAGGTCGGTATACGGGGCGCACCTCGGGCGTGCTCACCTACCGTGAGGGCAAAGTGATCCGTCTCGAGCAGTGGCTGCAGGAGCAGCACGAGTCCCTGGCGGGCGCCAGTTTCTACTCAGACTCCCGTAACGACCTGCCCCTGTTGAGCAAGGTCGAACACCCGGTGGCGGTCAACCCCGATGAGGTACTGCTGGTTCAGGCCCAGGCCGCAGGATGGAAGGTGCTCGACTGGCGGCTGGCGTAACCGCCCAAGCGGCGCCAACCAAAGCGGTGCGTGCGTCCGCCGATTGCACGCTACCGGTGCACGGGGCTCACACCGGACCGTCACCTCCGTTCTTTTAGCTGGTGCCTGAAGGCTCAAGGACGGGGATAGGGGCCGCCCGTAGTCCCCAAACACAACTTGGCACAGAGCATGCAAATCTTGAATTCACACTTGTATACAAGAATGAATGCTCATGAATCCGTACCCCATCAGTACCCTGACCCAGCGCTATGCCGCAGGTGATCTGATGCCCAGTCAGACCGTTCAGACCTTGCTCGAGACGCTGGCGCTCAGCGACCGACCGGAGGTGTGGATTCACCGTCTGCCGCAAGAGGCTTTGCAGGCGCGGGCCCGGGAGTTGGAGCAGCAGGCCAACGAGTTCGGCGGCGCGCTGCAGGAGCGGTTTCCGCTCTATGGCATTCCCTTCGCGGTCAAGGACAACATCGATGTGGCAGGACTCCCCACCACGGTGGCCTGTCCAGAGTTCGCCTACGTGGCCCGGGAAAACGCCTACGTCGTCCAGCGTCTGCTGGATGCCGGCGCCATCCTGGTGGGCAAGACCAACCTCGATCAGTTCGCCACCGGGCTGGTGGGTGTCCGCTCGCCCTATGGCGCCGTGCGCAACGCGGTCGATGAGCGCTACGTGTCCGGTGGCTCCAGCTCCGGCTCGGCGGTGGCCGTCGCCCTGGGCTATGTCGCCTTCGCCCTGGGGACGGATACGGCCGGCTCCGGGCGGGTGCCCGCTGGATTCAATGGGATCGTCGGGCTCAAGCCGAGCCTGGGACTGCTGAGCAGCCGCGGCGTCGTGCCGGCCTGCCGGAGCGTCGATACCCTGTCCATCTTCGCCGCGGATGCCGCCAGTGCCTGGCAGGTCATGCAGGTGGCGGCCCACTACGATGCCGAGGACGCCTATGCGCGCCAACCCCTGACCCGGCCCGTGCAGCGCCGGCGGTGTAGGGTGGCGGTACCGGCGCAGCCGGAATTCTTCGGCGACGGCCAGGCCGCGCAAGCCTACGCGCAGAGCCTGGCGCGATTGCGCCAGGATCCGAGCGTCACGATTGACGAAATACCCTATGCCGTCCTGGCCGAAGCAGCCGCACTGCTTTATCAGGGACCTTGGGTGGCTGAAAGACGGGCGGCCGTAGGGCAGTTCTATGCTGAACGACCGGCTGCCATCCATCCCGTGGTCAAGGGCATCCTGGCTGGCGCGGATCGTTTCAGCGCGGTCGATACCTTTGAGGCGCAATACCGTCTGCAAGCCCTGACCCGGGAGGCCGAGCAACTGCTGGCCGACGTCGACCTGCTGTTGGTACCCACGGCGCCGTGCATGCCCACCATCGCCGAGGTCATGGCGGATCCCGTCCAGAGCAATGCGCGCCTGGGCCACTACACCAACTTCGTCAATCTGATGAACATGGCGGCCTTCGCTTTGCCAGGCGTACCCCGCGCCGATGGTCTGCCTGCAGGTATCACCCTGATTGGCCGCGCCGGCTCGGACCAGTACCTAGCCGAGACCGCCGCACGCTGGCAGTCGCTGTTCGGGGGCGAAGACCAGAGCGACACCATAGCCCTCGCGCCGCTGGACGCGGGTGAACGCCAGGTGGAAGTAGCCGTTGTGGGTGCACATCTCTGGGGCCAGCCGCTGAACTGGCAACTGCTCGAAAGCGGTGCCCGCTGCCGGTCCAGCACCACCACCAGTGACAACTATCGACTCTATGCCCTGGCCAGTACCCAGCCGGCCAAGCCTGGCCTGGTCAGGGTGGCGGAGCAGGGCGCGGCGATCGACCTCGAGGTCTGGGCCATGCCACTGCGCCTCTTCGGCGCCTTCGTCGGCGCGATTCCCGCGCCACTCGGTATCGGTTCGGTCGAGTTGGCCGATGGACGCTGGGTCAAGGGCTTCATCTGCGAGCCTGCCGGCCTCGATGGCGCCCAAGACATCACCCGCTTTGGGGGCTGGCGCGCCTATCGCGCGTCGCTCTGATCCCAACACCCACCGAGGACCTTGACATGAATCCTATCGACCGTCGCAATTTCATTAAGCTGGCAGGGCTGATCGGGGCCAGTGCCGCGCTGCCGTTCAGCCTGGCCCGGGCTGCCGACAAGCCCCTCATCGTCGGCTTCATTTACGTCGGCGCCCGCGATGATTTCGGCTACAACCAGGCTCATGCGCAGGCAGCCGCGATCATCAAGACCCTGCCCAACGTCAAGGTGATCGAAGAGGAGAACGTCCCGGAAACGGTGGCGGTGCTGAAGTCCATGGAGGCGATGATCCGCCAGGATGGTGCCACCCTGATCTTCCCCACCTCCTTTGGCTACTTCGACCCCCACGTGCTCAAGGTGGCGAAGAAGTACCCGGATGTCCGCTTCGCCCATTGCGGTGGCCTCTGGCAGGAGGGCAAGGATCCGCTCAATGCGGCCAGTTTCTTCGGCTACATCGATGAAGGTCAGTACCTCAACGGCGTGGTGGCGGGCCATATGAGCCAGTCGAAGAAGCTCGGCTTCATCGCGGCCAAGCCGGTACCCCAGGTGCTACGCAACCTCAATGCCTTCACCCTCGGTGCCCGCTCGGTGGACCCGAGCATCACCGTCACGGTGATCTTCACCGGTGACTGGTCGCTGCCGGTCAAGGAAGCCGAGGCGGCCAACAGCCTGATCGACCGCGGTTGCGACGTCCTGACCTGTCACGTGGATGGCCCCAAGGTGATCGTCGAAACCGCCGAGAAGCGGAGTGTCATGACCTGCGGCTCCCACGCCAGCCAGGCCGCCCTGGCGCCCAATGGCTATCTCACCGGTGCCGAGTGGAATTGGGAAACCCCTTATCGCGCCCATGTCGAGGCCGCCCAGGCCGGCAAGCCGATGATCAACTTCATGCGTGGCGGGCTCAAGGAGGGCTTCGTGAAGACCTCGGCCTACGGCCCGAAGGTGAGCGACGCGGCCAAGCAGCAGGCCGACGCCATCAAGGCCCAGATGCTCGCGGGCAACTTCGTCATCTTCAAAGGCCCGATCAAGGACAACAGGGGCACTGTCGTCATCGCGGAAGGTACCAGCCAGCCGCAGACCGACGTGGTGCTTGAGCGGATGAATTACCTGGTCGAAGGCGTCCAGGGCCAGATCTGAGGGTGGCATGAATAGCCTCGAACACAAGCTGCACCGGCTGGCGGCCAGGGCGCTGCCCGGACTGCCCACGCTGCTCGCCGTGCTGTCCTCGGGCGCGCTGTTTCTGCTCTTCCTCGCTGTGCAGAACAAGCCGGCGCTGGCGGCGGGCGCGTTGGTCTTCGAAGGCGCCTTCAGCTCTTCCTTCGCCTGGGAGAATACTCTCCAGCGCGCCGCGCCCCTGATGCTGACCGCACTGTGCGTCGCACTGCCAGCTCGGGCCGGGCTGATCATCATCGGTGGGGAAGGGGCCCTGGTCCTGGGCGGTCTGGCCGCCGCGGTGCTGCCCCTGTGGCTTCCCGCGTTTCCCGGGCCTTTGATGCTGGTACTGATGGGCCTGGCGGCCATGCTGGTCGGCGGCCTGTGGATCGGGCTGTCGGGCTGGATGCGGCAGAGTCGCGGCCTCAACGAGACGATCGGCAGCCTGCTGCTCTCCTACATCGGCATCGCGCTGTTTCGGCAATTGGTCGAAGGCCCGCTGCGCGATCCGGCGAGTCTGAACAAGCCCTCGACCGTGCCGCTCGAGGATACCTATCTCATTGGTACCGTGAGCGACGCCTTTGCCGTGCATTGGGGATTGGTGGCGGGCGTCATCGCCTGCCTGCTGGCCTATGTACTGTTGCGCCATAGTGTCAGCGGCTTCGCCCTGGGCATCGTCGGCGGCAACGTGCGAACCGCGCGGATGCTGGGACTTTCCGTCAATCGCCTGGTACTGATGACCTGCCTGCTCGGCGGGGCGGCGGCGGGGCTCGCCGGGATGTTCGAGGTCGCGGCGGTGCAGGGCAGTGCGAACGCGGCACTGATCGCCGGCTATGGCACCAGCGGCATTCTGGTGGCCTTCGCCGCCCGGCATAACCCCCTGGCCATCATTCTCTGCGCGACGCTGCTGGGCGGCGTCGAAGCCAGCGGCAGCCTGTTGCAGCGACGCCTGGACCTGCCCGATGCGACGACGCTGATTCTCGAGGGCATCCTGTTCACCAATCTGCTGGCCTGGGAAGCCCTGAGTCCGCGCCTCACGGCCTGGCGTCTGCGGCTGTTGGCGAAGGTGGCAACCCCGGTCGGAGGCGTTCCCGAGCATGGCTAACCTCGATTGGCTGACCTTCTTCCTGGCGCTGCTGGCCGGCGCGGTGCGGGTGGGTACGCCCTTTCTGTTCGTCAGTCTGGGAGAGTGCCTCACCGAGAAAGGCGGGCGCATCAACCTGGGCCTGGAGGGCATCCTGGTCGCGGGGGCCATGACCGGCTATGCCGCGTCCTACCTGTCCGGCTCACCCTGGCTGGGCGTGCTCGCGGCAGGCTGTACCGGCCTGCTGTTGGGGTTGCTGCATGGCATCGTCTGCTCGCTACCCAAGGTCAACGACATCGCCTTCGGTATCGCCCTGATTCTGCTGGGAACGGGCCTGGCCTTCTTTCTCGGCAAGGCCTTCATCCAGCCGCAGGCACCCATGCTGCCGTCGTTTTCGCTGGGGCACTGGTCCGCGGATGAGCGGGTGCACTCGGCACTGAACATCAATGTGCTGTTCTTCCTGGGTGTGGCCCTGGCCATCCTGCTGCACTGGGGGCTGCGCAGCACCCGCTGGGGCCTGATGCTGCGCCTGGTCGGTGATCATGCCGAATCGGCCCAGGCCCTAGGCTATCACCCGATCAGGGTACGCATCTGGGCGACGTCGGTCGGCGGCTTTCTCGCCGGCGTCGGCGGCGCCTATCTCTCGCTGTATTACCCCGCCAGCTGGAACGAGGGGCTTTCCAGTGGCCAGGGGTTGATGGCCGTGGCCCTGGTGATCTTCGCGCGCTGGCAACCGCTGAATTGCCTGTGGGCCTCCTTGCTGTTCGGCGCGGCCGGTGCAATTGGCCCCGCCCTGCAAGCGGTTGGTATCAGCACTGGCTATTACCTGTTCGCCGCCGCGCCTTATGCCCTGACGCTGCTGGTGATGTTTGTCACCTGCCGGCCGAATCGAACCCTGACTGGCGCTCCCGGCGAGCTCAGTCTCACCCGCTAGAGGTAGAAGCTCATGTCCAGTGGTCTTGGTGGTTTGAACAAGTCGCCCAATGGCGTCGTGATCGGTCTGGCGCAGCTGTCGCTGCCGGATCCCCATACCCGGGAGGCCCTGTGGGCGCAGACCCAGAGGGTGGTGGAGATGGTCGGCAAGGCCCGGCGGGGCATGCCCAGCCTGGATCTGATCGTCTTCCCGGAATACTCGTTGCACGGGCTGTCCATGGATACCTCACCGGAGATCCTCTGCTCCCTGGAAGGGCCGGAAGTGGCGGCGCTACGCCAGGCCTGCGTCGATAACCGCATCTGGGGTTGCTTCTCCATCATGGAAGCCAATCCAGCGGGAAACCCTTTCAACAGTGGCCTCATCGTCGACGATACTGGCGAGATCCGCCTGTACTACCGCAAGATGCACCCTTGGGTGCCGGTCGAGCCCTGGGAGCCAGGCGACCAGGGCATTCCGGTCTGCGACGGCCCGCGTGGCAGCAAGCTGGCATTGATCATCTGTCACGATGGCATGTTCCCGGAAATGGCGCGCGAGTGCGCGTACAAGGGTGCCGAGATCATGATCCGTACCGCGGGCTATACCGCCCCGATCCGTCATGCCTGGCAGATCACCAATCAGGCCAATGCCTTCTGCAATCTGCTGCAGACCGCCAGCGTCTGCATGTGTGGGTCCGATGGCACCTTCGACTCGATGGGGGAAGCCATGTTCGTCGATTTCGACGGTAGCGTGATGAACCAGGACGGTGGTCGCGCCGACGAGATCGTCTGCTGCGAAATGCGTCCGGACCTGGTGCGTGAAGCGCGGGTGCACTGGGGAGTGGAGAACAACATCTACCAATTCGGCCACCGAGGTTATTCCGCCGTCAAGGGCGGCGCCCAGGACTGCCCCTACACCTACATGCATGACCTGGCGGCGGGCCGCTATCGGCTGCCTTGGGAGGACCAGGTGTTCCACATCGATGGCACCTCCTGCGGAATGCCCGCGCCGGAGCGCCTGTTCACGCCCTCAGCTCAGGAGTGACCCATGAGCCCACGTCAGCTCGCCTCAGCGCCTTACCCCTGGCCCTATGACGGTCGGCTCGATCCGGCCAACACCGCCCTGGTCATCATCGACATGCAGACCGACTTCTGTGGCGTCGGCGGCTATGTCGATGCCATGGGCTACGACCTGTCGCTGACCCGCGCGCCCATCGAGCCCATAAAGTCGGTGCTCGAGGTCATGCGGGCCCAGGGATTTCCCATCATCCATACCCGCGAAGGCCATCGTCCCGACCTGTCCGACTTGCCGGCCAACAAGCGCTGGCGCTCGCGGAACATCGGCGCCGGCATTGGCGATGACGGTCCCTGCGGTCGCATCCTGATCCGGGGTGAGCCGGGGTGGGAGATCATCCCGGAGCTGGCGCCGCTACCGGGCGAGATCGTCATCGACAAGCCCGGCAAGGGGTCGTTCTACGCCACGAGTCTTGAGCTCATCCTGCGCACCCGCGGCATCGCCAACCTGATCCTCACCGGGATCACCACGGATGTCTGTGTCCATACCACCATGCGCGAGGGCAACGACCGTGGCTTCGAATGCATCCTACTCGAAGACTGCTGCGGCGCCACGGACCACGGCAACCACTTGGCCGCGCTCAACATGGTCAAGATGCAGGGTGGGGTCTTTGGTGCGGTGGGCGACTCGTCCATGCTGCTCGCCGTGCTGGCAGGGGACTGAGCTATGCGCGCCCTGGACCTGGAGATCATCGGTGCCGGCAAGACCTTCGGCAGCTTTCGCGCCCTGGCTGAGGTCTCCCTGAAGGTCAGGGCCGGCACCGTGCACGCCCTGCTGGGCGAAAACGGGGCGGGCAAGAGCACCCTGGTCAAGGGCATCGTCGGCTATGGCCCGCTCGACGAAGGCGCGATCCTGGTGAATGATCGCGAGCGACAGATCCGCACGCCGAGGGACGCCCACGCCCTCGGAATCGGCATGGTCTATCAGCACTTCACCGTGGCACCGGGGCTCAGCGTCGCGGAAAACCTGGTGTTGTCGCGCGGCGACCTGGGCTGGCGTATTGACTGGTCGCGAGAGCGCGAGCGGCTGGCGGCTTTCATGGCGGGCATGCCGTTCCGCCTGGACCTACAGCGTCCTGTAAGCAGTCTGGCGGCGGGTGAAAAACAGAAGCTCGAGATCCTCAAGCAGCTGTACCTGGAAAGGCACTTCATCATCCTCGATGAGCCGACCTCGGTCCTGACGCCCCAGGAGGCCGATGAAGTCTTGGGGTTGATGCAGCAGATGGCCCATCGAGGAGACATCTCGGTACTGATGATCACCCATAAGTTTCGTGAAGTGACCGCCTTCGCCGATGACGTCACGGTCCTGCGCAAGGGCCGGCTGGTCGGTAGCACGGCCGTTGCGGACACTTCGCCCGAATCCCTGGCCAGCTGGATGATGGGCGAGGCGGGCGCCGCCGCGGCCAAGCTCGAGCGGTCCGGCATGATCGAGGCGGCACCTCGCCTGGAGGTGGTTAAGCTGGATGTGCCAGGCGACAAGGGGACGCTGGCGGTCAGCGGGCTGTCGCTGGCCGTACGCCCCGGCGAGATCGTGGGTATCGCCGGGATTTCCGGTAACGGCCAGCGTGAGCTCACTGAGGCCCTGCTGGGGCAGCGCAAGGCCAGTGCCGGCGAGATCCGGGTGAACGGCCAGCGCTATCACGCCACCCGCCGCGAGATGCAGGACCTGCGGGTCTACAGCCTGCCGGAAGAGCCGCTGCGCAATGCCTGCATCGCCGGCCTGAGCGTGGCGGAGAACCTGGCCTTGCGCAACTTCGACCAGGCGCCGCTGTGTCGCCAGGGTTGGCGCCTCGACCGCCGCGCCATCCGTGCCCAGGCGCAGGCGCTCATCGCGCGCTTCCAGGTGACGCCGGCCGATCCGGAACGGCCCATCGGCACCCTGTCGGGAGGTAACGTCCAGCGCGCCGTCCTGGCACGTGAGCTGACCGAGGGGGTCGCGGTGCTGATCGTCTCCAATCCGGTGTTCGGACTGGACTTCGCGTCGGCGGCGCTCATTCACCAACGGATCGTCGCGGCCAGGAATGCCGGTGCGGCGGTGCTGCTGTTGAGCGAAGACCTGGATGAACTGCTGGAACTGGCCGATCGCATCCTGGTGATGCGTGACGGCCATATCGGCTTCGAGACCGCCATCGCCCAGGCCGACCGGGCCGTGCTGGGTCACCACATGGCGGGCGGTGCGACGCAGGCGGAGGCCGTATGATCCAGGTGAGCGCCCGACCCAACGCCTTCGCCTTCGAGCCGGCCAGTACGGCGCTCGTGGTGATCGACATGCAGCGGGATTTCGTCGAACCGGGCGGCTTCGGCGCGGCGCTGGGCAACGATGTGACGCCACTGAAAGCCATCATCCCGGCCGTGCAGCGGCTGCTGGCGTTGGCCCGTCAGCACCGCTTGCGGGTGATCCATACCCGCGAATCCCACCTCCCCGACCTGTCCGATTGCCCCCCTGCCAAACACGCCCACGGACTGCCCGGGCTGCGTATCGGCGACCCCGGGCCGATGGGGCGCATCCTGGTTCGTGGCGAACCCGGCAACCAGCTCCTCGCCGAGGTCGCCCCGATAGACGGCGAGTGGGTGATCGACAAACCGGGCAAGGGCATGTTCCATGCGACTGGTCTGCACGAGCGACTGCAAGCCGAGGGTATCAGTCACCTGGTGTTCGCCGGCGTCACCACCGAGGTCTGCGTGCAGACCAGCATGCGGGAAGCCAATGACCGCGGCTATCGTTGTCTGCTGATCGAGGAGGCCACGGAAAGCTATTTCCCGGCGTTCAAACGCGCGACACTGGACATGATCGTCGCCCAGGGCGGCATTGTCGGCCGGACGGCCTTTTTGGCGGCCCTGGAAGCCGCTCTGCACAAGGACCTGCCATGACATCGGTTTCCGCAATCAATCTTCCCGAGGTAGTGGCCGCGGTAACGGCGGCCTTCCGCGATTACGAGCGGGCGCTGATCGCCAACGAGCTGGAAACGCTCGATGGATACTTCTGGTCGTCGCCCCACACGGTTCGCTTCGGGGTGGCGGAAAATCTCTATGGCAGCGAGGCCATCGCCTCGTATCGACGGCTCTGCCAACCGGTCGGGGCGGGCAGACGTCTGCACCACACGGTAATCACCACCTTCGGCGAGGACTGCGCCACCGTCAGCACCGAGTTCAGCGATGGCGTTACCGCACGGGTCGGACGCCAGATGCAGACCTGGCTGTGTCTGGAAGGGGAGTGGAAGGTCGTCGCCGCCCACGTCAGTATCGACCTGGACACCTTGGACGCCCGGGGATAACCCATGACCCAGTTCCAGACCAACGCCCTCGGCGAGCAGATCTACCTGAGAATCAAGCAGGAAATCTTCGATTTCTATCTGCTGCCCCATGACCGCTTCACCGAGACGCAGATCGCTGAGCGCTACCAAGTGTCCCGAACGCCGGTACGCGACGCCCTGTACCGCCTACAGCGTGAAGGCTATCTGGAGGTGGAGTTTCGCCGTGGCTGGATGGTCAAGCCACTCGACTTCGCCCGTATCGACGAACTCTACGACCTGCGTATCGTGCTCGAATCCGCCGCCGTGGATCGGCTCTGCGGCCTGGTCGACCTGCCGGAAATGCTGGAAGCGCTATGCCAGGTCTGGATAGTGCCGCAGGACCAGCGCCATACCGACATGCAAACCGTTGCCGAACTGGACGAAGCCTTTCACAGCGGGCTGGTGGCCGCGACGGGGAACCGGGAGATGCTGCGGGTGCACCGCGAGGTGACGGAGCACATCCGCATCGTCCGGCGTCTGGACTTCTCCCAGCGCGCCCGCATCGAAGAGACCTACAACGAGCACGTGAGCATCCTCAAGGCACTGCGCCTGCGCAAGCGCGATGACACCCTGCTGATGCTGAGGGCCCATATCGAGCAGAGCAAGATCGAGGTCCGCAAGCTCAGCCTCTCGATGCTGTCCGAGGCGCGGCGCCGGTTCGAGCGTCCTCCGGCAGCGTCCAACGTGTAAAGGACGTACGCGCTCATCTACGACCTTTGCCAGCATTGCGACGTACTCCGTCTAGATAGCTCAGAAGAACATAGGTAAGTGCTTAAGTGCTTAAGTGCTTAAGTGCTTAAGTGCTTAAGTAAGCATGTACAGAGTTAAGTTTTTTATGCTTTGCCTGGCTTGCTAAGGTGACTTGCTCTAGTACCGCTGCTATTGATAGGCGGCTGGTTTAGAAGTGTTTCGGAGCGCGGCAGGCCAATTTTAGCGCTTCCAACGCGCCATTACGAAAGCTCGGCCGTGCGCTGCGAAATTAGATAGAAGGTACAGGCCTGGCGTCGGATAGAGCGTGTACCTGTGCTCCCGGTAGCTACAGCGGTACCGACAATAAGACGGCTAATTATGATTTGTCGTATGCATACGACAAAAGGATTGCGGCATGAATCGTCTCTCCTTGCCAGGCGGCTGGGTCTTCCGCGACAAGTCTGAATAGCGACTAGCGGGAACGAGGTCCGCCTCACCTGACAGTGCTCCACCCTCAAGATCGCACCTGTCGCCGCCGATTCACTGTCGCAAAGAGTGTAAGTAACGCCACACCAAATCCCTCCCTGGTAAACGCCAGATCCCTCCATGGCACACACCAAATCTCTCCCCGGCAATAACCACATCCCTCCCTGTAATGCACCAAATCTCTCCCTTTTAAAGTGCTGGAAGCCTTGCTAGGCGCGAGTTTTAGAGGCCCGTAAAGGAAAAAGCAGTAAAGGATAAAAAAGGGAAAATGACCTGTAGATAGGGCACGAAATCCCTCCCTTTTTAAGCCGCCCTTACCTCTGCAATCCGCCTAGAATGCGGGTTACGGAGCTTTCCTTACATCAGATTCGAGTGATCAGCACCCAACCTACGGATCAGAACTCGAACTCGAACTCGAACTCGAACTCGAACGCGATCTGCGATGCAGCGGGATGGATCAGCCGAATGGGAGCCTCCAAGACCTCTTCAGGCTTGCCCGCGTACAGCTCCGCGTAACGAGCCCTGACCTCGGGCCCGGTAGTGCACGCGACGTCAAGCTTCAACAGTCGCGCGACGGTCAGTCGTACGTCAGCGAGAAGGTCTGCTTCCTGAGCGGTGGGGATACAGGTGGGCCATCCCGAAACGTAGTGCAGATGCCGAGGGGTGGTCGCTTCTGCGGCTTCGCGTATGCGGCATACCTCTTTCGCGTTTCGGAGCTGCTCCAGCGCTTTGGGGTCGAGCAGGTGAGGCGCAATGTCGCCGAGCCAAGCGCCAGACTGAAACGCGAACGAGGACGTTGCTTCCAGGGCAACCATCCGACGATAGGTGTCCTGATTGCCAACGCAGGTCGTAGAAGCGATGAGGTCCGGTTTGGAAGCTATGATGCAAAACGAGCAGCTCACGCGGCTCATACCGTACCGGGTGTAGGCCTCATGCAGCTCCCGGCCGTGGCCCGCAATTTCTCCCAGGACCTCTGGCAGCGTCCATTCGATGATCGAATTCCACACCACGCCCTGCAGGCCTCGCCGGCTGAGTCGGGTGTCTACCTTGGATACCGGCATCTTGCTGCGGCTGGAGCTTTCCTGGCGACGGATGCCAGTGACGTTGATGATGTCTCGTCCGGGAAACCGCTTCTTGAGGTAGCTGGCGATCACCGCACTCTTGAGTTCCGAGGTGCAGAAGCGCATCGACGGTGTGCTCCAGGGCAGGATCAGCTTGACGCACGAAAGGTCAGCGTAGCGACGAACGTTGTTCTCCCGACGGCCCTTCCAACGCTCCATCATTCCGCCCGCCTCACGGCGAACGACGGCGAGCTCCCAGCCGATCGCACTCGCCAGTTCCTCGCACTTGGGGAGGCCCTGCTCCCACTCCACCGAGCCAAGATCGGCATGGATCAGCAGCCGAGGCCCACGGTGGCCAACCTTGTCGAGGTAGGCGGCCGTTGCCAGTGCACAGGCGTCCGAGTCCTTGCCGCCGCTGACGCCGATGGCGACAACGGCATCACGGGAGAGGAGGGCATCGATTTCAGCAGTTCGGGCGACGACAGACATGGGGAGATCCACAGTTGGAAGGACCTCTGCAGGATCTCCCAATCCCCAGGAATGCAACTTCTGCACGGCTTGTGTCCATGCGGGATCGCCTTTGCATTCTCAGGAAAGGTGCCAGGGTATCGGGGTACCCCTCATGGACCTGAGACGATGGATATCCGCTACGACGATTTCGTGGAGTTACTCGAGCACCTTGCTCACGCTCCGGAGAAAGACCTGCCGCCAATGACCGTCACGTCGGTGATCAAGAAGGTGCGGGGCACTGGCAATCCGCGGCTGCACTACGCCCGCGGCCACGTGACGGTCACGTTCCAGACGCAGTACGGGCCGTTGCAGATCGGTGAGGCCTGGGTGGCCTACCCAGGCCCGGATAACGATACGACCGACTGGGAAGTGTTCATGGCGGTCGAGCTGCACGAGCAAACCTGGTCATTTGGCGCTACCCGTATTGTCGACGAGCACGGCCTCCCGAAACCGGTTGACGCGGGTGGCCGGCGTCCCCAGGACGGCCCTGAAGCGCCTGGTTGATGGCCGTGGCGGGAAGGCGCAGGTTGCTGAAGAAGCGCGACACACCCGATTGCACAGGATCGGGCGTGATCTTGTCGTAGCCGACGGCCACCGGACGGAGAACAAAACGGTCGAGTACGTTGTTGAAGCTGTGCATCTTGCGGTTGAAGCCTTCCCAGGGGTCTCGCACAGCCGGGGTGGCGTACAGAGCTTCGGCTTCCTGCTCAGCTTGCGTCATCGCTTCGGGTGCGTTGGCGCTGGTTTCCGCCGTCTGAGCGGAAGTGACAACTGGTGGCGATGTGCCACCAGCGGCTGCCCCGGTTGTCGTGTGGGTGTGTCCAGGTGACGGTGTGATGGCAACGGCTGCTGGCGGTGCCTCGACTACGGATGCGACCAGTGTCCCGGAAGTCGAGGGGGCGTCGCTCAGCCCGGCTGCCGGTGCTTGCTTCACAGCATTGCTGGCGCACGCGCTGGTGCCCAGCACGATCGCGGCCAGCACAAGGGATTGGATAGTTTTCATTCCGAGTTCTCCTGAACCATAGGCAGCAAGTGCCTATGGCGGTGGGTTTGATGAGAGCGTCAGAAGCGGTAGGCGTAGCCGACTGCCAGCGTGGTTCCCGTGGTCTTGTCCACCAGCGGGCTGTCCTTGACGGAATTGCCGAAGCGCGTGGCGCCGACGTCCACGAACATCGAGTGGTGGCGTGACGGCGAGTAGTCCATGCGCAGGCCGAACTGCACGTTCGTGGTCGCCTTGCCCTCATAGAAGGCCCGGCCGGCCAGGGCCTCGGACTGCTGCACGCCGTAGTAGTAGTTGACGTACTTGTCGTCGACCCACTCTGCGGCCACCCGTGGGGTGAAGCCGAACTTGCCGGCTGCGAATCGACGGTCGATCTGCACCTTGGCGCGCGTGCCCTTGCTGTTGCCCATGGCATCGGCCAGAACTTCACCGCTGAGGTTCGCGAAGCTGGTTTTCCAGGTCACCGCACCGCCGGCCCACAGGCTCGACTTGCGCTCATCCATACCGGTCAGGACCGGGGAATCCTTGGCCTCATAGCCATCGCCGGCCCAACGGGCACGCAGGCGCAAGGAGAAGGTTTCCGTCGAGTAGGCCTTGAAGTCGAACGTGGGCACAGTGGCACTGATCCACTTGCTTTCGTAAGAGATCAACGGGAGCGGAAGCACCTCGCGGTCGAAGTCGCTGTAGGGCTTGTCGAGCACGACGGCGCCGATGCCCACGGCTTGCCAGCCATTGCTATCCTTGGCTTGGCTTTCCTGCGCGAAGGCGGTGGGTGCCCCTGCGGTGGCAAGCGCCAGGGTGGCGATGAGGCTCAGCTTGGACGATGCCAGCGGGTGACGGGAGTTCTTGTGTTGAGACATGGGGTGGTCCTTTCTGTGACGCGTTTGGGGAAAGTCTCGATTGCTCTTTGCTGCCTGGCCGCAGGCATGAACGGGCGTGAGCTCATCGCATGTCAGGGGGGCCTGGCGGTCTCGGTGTTGCAGCGCTGTTCGGCTGCGTCGCGTCTCAGGGGTGGGTCCCGGTTCGCGGTCATGCGCCCACGAGGCGAATTCATGGATGCCCTCCTTGGGAGATGGAGGTGCCGGAAGGCGTCGGCCCGCTCGTGGGACCATCTGCCGGATCGCCTGCGGCTCGGGGGGCCTTGAAGCGTCGTGCGAGCCAGACCTCGAAGTCGTGCACGTAGCTGAAGACTGCTGGCACGATGACCAGGCTCAGCAGCGTCGAGGTGATCAGACCGCCAATCACGGCGATCGCCATGGGCTGGCGGAAGCTGGCGTCCGCACCGAAGCCGAGCGCGATCGGCAGCATGCCGGCGATCATGGCGACGGTGGTCATCACGATCGGTCGGGCGCGTTTGTGGCATGCGTCCAGCAGCGCATCGATCACCGACAGGCCGCGCTCCTGGCGCGCCAGCACCGCGTACTCGACCAGCAGGATCGAATTCTTGGTGACGATGCCCATCAACATGACCAGGCCGATCATCGACGGCACATCCAACTGGCTGCCCATGAGCAGCAGCGCGATGAAGGCGCCGCCCAGCGACAGCGGGATCGCCGACAGGATGGTGATGGGCTGGAAGAAATCCTTGAACAGCAGGACCAGCACGCAGAACATGCAGAGAATGCCGGTGACGATGGCGAGCGTCAGGCCGGACGACAGCTCCGCGGCCACCTCGGCATCGCCCGCCTGCATCAGCGAGACGCCTGGCGCCATGTTCTGCACCGAGGGCAAGCCATGGGCGATGGCCAACGCGTCGCCCAGCGAGCGACTGCCCAAGTCGGCCGTCACGGTGACGTAGCGCTGGCGGTCATAGCGGTCGATCTGCGCCGGCCCGCTCTCGACGGCGATGGCAGCCACACTGGACAAGGGCACCAGGCCGTCACGCGAGGCCACACGCAGGCTGGCGAGCGCTGCCATATCCTGGCGCACCGCATCGGGGACACGCACCCGGATGCCGATCTGGCGATTGTCCAGGTTGAGCTTGGAGAGCTGGGAGTCGAAGTCGCCGCTGGTGGCCGTGCGCATCAGCTCGCCGATGGCCGCGCTGCTCACGCCGTGTTCGGCGGCCCGGTTGAGATCGGGACGCACGACGATCTCGGGACGTTCCAGGCTGGCGGTGCTGCGCACGCCGGACAAGCCGGCGGCCCGCAGCTCCCGGGTGAAGGCATCCACCGTGGTCCTGAGCGCACCGGCGTTGTCGCTGGCGAGGATCATCTGCAGTTGCTCGCCCGAGCCGCCACCGACGGTGAAACGCGCGCCGGGGACCTTCTCTAGCGCCCCGCGCACGGACTGCTCAATCTCGGATTGGGCAGCGCGCTGTTTGCGGTCGGACAACACCAGGGTGATCTCGCCCTTGCGCACGTCCGCCACCTGTTCGTCACCGCCGCCTTCGGCCGTGCCCACGGTGGTGAAGATGTTCTGAATGCCCGGCACCTCACGCAGCGCCGCACGCACGCGCTCTGAGGCGGCCACGGTGTCGTTGAGCCTGCTGCCCGGCGCCAACTCCAGCGTGACGGTCGTGAAGCCCCGATCGGAGGGCGGCACCAGGCCGGTGGGCAGGAACGGCAGCAATGCCATCGAGCCGATGAAGAAGGCGGCGGCCGCGGCCATGGTCTTGCCGCGGTGGTGCAGGCACCACCTCGCCAGCCGCAGGTAGCGCCGCATCAGCGGGCCATCGGGCTCGTTGGCGGTGTGGGTGCCGGGCTTGAGCAGCTTGGCGGCCATGATGGGTGTGATCAGTCGTGCCACCATCAAGGAGGCGAGCACGGCGATGACCGCAGTCCATCCGAACTGCTTGAAGAACAGGCCTGCCACGCCGCTCATGAGGGTGGTCGGCACGAACACCACCACCAGGGTGGCCGTGGTGGCGATCACGGCCAGTGCGATCTCGTTGACCGCATCGGCCGTGGCCTCCATGGTCGACTTGCCCATGCGCCGGTGACGCTCGATGTTCTCGATCTCGACGATCGCGTCATCCACCAGAATGCCGACGATCACTGCCAGTGCGAGCAGCGTCAGGGTGTTGAGCGAATACCCCAGCCACCATATCGCGGCGACCGGTGATGGCGACAAGTGCATTGACGTTGCGTGCGCAGGCTTCCTGGCGCGTGGCCAGCGTCGTGCGCGCGGTGGCCAGGCCGCTTTGTGCCCGAGCCTCTTCAATGGGGGCAACGAAGCCGGTCTCCAGCCGCCGGCGGGTCAGCCCCAGTGTGTTTTCGCGCGAGTTGATTTCCTCGTGCAACACGGCAATGGACAACTCGCAGGCGCGCAAGGCCAGCACCAAGTCGCCGATCTGTGAGGTCAGCGCCAGCCGGGCTGCCTTGGCGTCCGCATCGCGTGCCTGGATCCGCAGCGCGCCGGCCTCGACCGAGTTGCGCACCCGGCCGAAAAGGTCGATCTCCCAGGACAGCTCGGGCCCGATGCCGCTCTGCGTGCTCAGGATCGTGCCCGTGGGGCTGTCGGTCTCCAGGCTGCGGGCCCGCGTGGCATAGCCGTTGACGTCCACCGAGGGCATGCGCTGCGCCGAGGTGGCACCGAGCAAGGCACGCGCCTCGTCGACCTTGGCGATGGCTTGCGCGATGCTGGGACTGTCGACCAGGGCAGCGTCCACCAGGACATCGATCGCGGGATCGTTGAGCTGGTGCCACCAAGCATCGTCGCTGGGCGTGGCCAGCGACGCCTCCGCAGCAGGCATGGTCCAGGCCTCGGGCGCCTCCAGAGGCGTCGCCTGGTATCGCCCTTGGGTCGCGCACCCTGTCAGCATCGCCAGCAACAGCATTGCCAGACCACGCGACCCAGCATCGGCACCGGACAAGCCTGTCCGGCGACGCAGATACTGCGACGGGGCGATCCCCAGGTCTCGGCGATACGAGTGGGGTGCGGACCCGGACTGCCAGCGCGGGGTGCGCTGCAGGTAGATCAGGGACGGCCGTGCGCTCGGGCTTGGCTTGCAATCCAGCATAAATGGTTCCGGTCTCGTGGCACGTCGAGACGACGCGCCTATAAGAGCGGATACTGCCCATGCGGATTTAGGGGATTTTTAGAGTTATTAGGATTTCTTTAAGAACAGCGCCGTTCAGCGGAAAAATGTGAATAGCATGTCTCTCACCGCTCTCAAAATCCGGTTTGATCACGAATCACTGCAGGCGAGAGCGAATGCCGCCGGGTGGGACAGCGTTGGCCGGATCAGCCTGGGTGACCCGATTCGGCGATGCCTGGGAAGATGACGCGCACCATCAGTCCCCGTTCTTCCAGTCCCGTGCCGGTGTGGATGGTGGCATTGTGGGACTCGGCAATACCTGCGACCAACGACAGCCCGATGCCGCTGCCGCGCACGGGCGTGCCCGCGACCCGGTGGAAGCGCTCGAAGATGGCCTCGCGCTGCTCGGCCGGAACGCCCGGGCCGTCATCCGCCACTTCCAGGTAGACCATGGGCTGCGTCGGTTCGCTCCCCTCTGGTGTCAGGTAGCCACAGCGCACGAGCACGTTGCCGCCCTCGCTGGTGTAGCGCATGGCGTTGTGCATGAGGTTGCGCAGCAGGATGCCGATCTCATCGATGTCGCAGGAGATTCGGCAGGCATGCACATCCAGAAAGAGCGAGCGCTGGTTCAGGCTGGCATAGACCTCGAACTCCTGGGCAACGTGCTGCACCAGCTTGCTCAGATCGGCTGGTACGTGCTTGGGGGCCTTGGCACCCGCATTGATGCTGGCCAGATCGAGCAACTGCTCGGACAGCCGCGTGCTGCGCTTGGCGACGACCAGCAGCTTCCTCAGGGCGGCATCTTTGTCTTGAGGATCGCAGGCGCGCAGCGCGATTTCGGCCCGGGCCTGCAAGGCTGACAACGGTGTGCGCAGCTCATGAGCCGCATCGCCAATGAAGCGGCGCTCGCCCTCGATGGCCTCGTCGAGTTGCTTGAGGACATGGTTGAAGGAGTCCACCAATGGATGCAGTTCGCGAGGCAGACGATCCAGCGGCAGGGCAGTGAAATCGAAGCGGCGGCGGTGGCGCATCGCGGTGCCAAGCGCACGTACGGGTTTGAGTGCAGCCTGGCTGACGAACCACATGACCAGTCCTGCGATAACTAGCAGGACCGTTGCCAGGGCCAGGGCATAGGCTGCCTCGTGGCGCATGTCCGCATCGACGATGCTCTGCAGATTGCCCACTTGGACGGTCACTCGCCCGGTGCTGTCGGATGCGGAATAGACGCGCCACTTCTGATTCTCGACCTCGGTGGAGGCCGCGCCATCGGAGAAGTCGGGCTGAAGCGGCGACTCGGGTGAACCGGGCGTGCTGGCGACCATTCGCTTGCGATCGATCCAGACTTGAAACACCAACTGCTCACGTTCGGTGCCAGCGACCTCCCTCAGCTTGAGGCCGGGCCTGCCGCCTCCGTCGAAATCGCTGTCGGCGGGGATCGTTACCAGGAGTTGGGTGGCCATCGCGCCGAGCTTTTCATCCCAGGTGCTGGTGCGGTTGAGCGAGAGCTGCGTGAGCACGACCCCGAGCACTATCGTCCAGCACAAGGCGATGACCACGACGATCACCAGGATGAGTTGCGCGTTGAAGGAGCGCGACTTCATGCGGTTGGCTGCCCGATGACGTAGCCCAGCCCATGGACGGTTCGGATCAACTCGTCTCCGAGCTTGCGTCGAAGCTGATGGATGAACACCGCGATGGTGTTGCTTTCGACATTGCTCGATGTGCCGTAGACGACATCGTGCAGATGATCGCGGGTTACTACATGGCCTGGGCGCTCGACAAGCGCGAGCAATGTCCGGTACTCGTGGGCACTGAGAGTGACCTCGGCACCGGCCCTGGTGACTACGCGCTTGCTGCGGTCAATACGAACGTCACCATAGGTGAAGATTGGGACAACGCGGCCTTGGCTGCGGCGAATGACCGAACGAACACGCGCCCAGAGCTCATCGAATTGGAATGGCTTTACGAGGTAGTCATCTGCACCGGCGTCGAGCCCAGCGATGCGTTCGCTCAATTGTCCACGGGCGGTAAGGATCAACACGGGCGTCGCATCGTAGCTGGCGCGCATGGCACGCAAGACCGTCAGCCCCGAGTCTCCAGGAAGACCGATATCAAGCAAAACCGCCGCATAGACATGATCGAGCAGTGCAGTGCGCGCCGACCTGGCGTCACCGACGTGGTCGATGTGCCATCCGCTTTGGCGGGCACCGTCGCAGATCGACTCGCCCAGCATCTGGTCGTCTTCAACAAGGAGTAAGTTCATATCGAGTCAATCCATATCCGCACACATCAATTTTTAAGAAATCATGAAGCATCTGCATTAATAACTTTTTAAGAGCTAGAAAGCGCCTTCGAGGACGGTCCGCCGGCTCTACGTGGCTCTGCGCCAGCCGCGGCCGCCGCCGCGCCGTAGGCTCTTCTCAATACCTATTAATTCTAGGTGATATATAACCATTTATCGCAGGAGGGTGATGCTTTGAAACGGGGTTCGAATCCCAACTTCCTCAATGGCGTTCCCGAGTTGCTCATCCTGCA
The DNA here is from genome assembly GCF_028640935.1 of Pseudomonas sp. SHLD1. Classification (NCBI taxonomy): domain Bacteria; kingdom Pseudomonadati; phylum Pseudomonadota; class Gammaproteobacteria; order Pseudomonadales; family Pseudomonadaceae; genus Pseudomonas; species Pseudomonas sp. SHLD1. Next base: position 16,758 of record NZ_JAQZAD010000022.1, on the reverse strand, counting down.
GCTGCTGCAGCGGCGTGAGATGTATGGTTATGAACTGGTTCAAGCGATCAGGGATTCAACGGGTGAGGCGATCATCTTGGCCGAGGGTGTGGTGTATCCCGTGCTTCACATGTTGGAACGCGAAGGCGCGCTGGAGTCAAGACGTCACCTGATTACAGGTCGTAGCCGGATCTACTACAGCCTCACGGCCGACGGCGAGCGTCGTTGCAGCGAGATTTCCTCTTCCTGGCAGCGCATTGCGCAGACCATTCGTAGAGTTCTGAAAGGTTAAGGTGATGAAGTCAGGGGAGACGGCTGAGGAATTCATGTCGATCTCATGGTTTGCTGGAGAAATATTCACACAGTCGGCTTTGGGGGTAAGCGGAGCGCGCAGGCCCGAGAGGGCCGGAGGCGCCAGGGATCAAAGCAGGATGGCCGCGACTCTGAACGAGGCGCAGCCCGCGAACCCGACGGCGGAACGCGCCGGGACGCACAGCCTTGGCTTTCGTGGATGTTGGGCCGCGGGTCGGCCAGAATGTGCGGAGCGCTTTGTTACTATTCCAAAGGCTGGTCCCGGGCGATCGGGCATCCGGAAGAATCCAAATACATCTGTAGGGACGACATGACGACGTCACAGCCGACCACCTTCGGTCAACAACTTTTCTTCAGTCCGGAATCCGGCGCTTGGAAGGCCCTCAGGCCGGATGTAACTGGCGAGGCTGACGACGCAAAGAGGCAGCAGATTTTGTCTGAAGCCGCTGCTGCGCGCGAAGAACTGAAGGCGGTATTGCTTTCCTCGCTTCAGATGCAGCATGTGGTCGCCCTTGCAGGAAGTGGGACATCTCTCGGAGAGATCAACGGTCCTTCGATGTGGACGCTGTGGGATCACTGCGTGAACTCGAATCCTGACACTGGAGAGGATGAGCGGAAGCCGACCGAACAGGCTGATGCCGTAATTGCTGAGATCGGCTATGAGACTGCCGTTGAACAGGAGAACATCGAGGCTTTGCTTTCGCGGTGCGACGCATATCTTCAGATCAAAAAAAGCGAGCAGGTCGAGAAATTTGTCTCCGTCTCAAAGGGTGTGATCTTGAAAAAATGTTCCGCCTTTCTCGATGGCGCCGACGATTCCAAGTTGGCGAGCCATCGCACTTTCCTGCATCGACTGTCTCGACGCCGCGTTCGCGACTCGCGGATGAAATTGTTCACGACGAACTACGATCTTTGCTTTGAGCGCGCTGCGGGCAAGCAGGGGCTGGTTTTGCTCGACGGCTTCTCATTTACACAGCCCCGGCAGTTTGATCCGCGGTTCTTCCTGTACGACATCGTCCGTCGGCCTTCGACAGGCGATGAGGTTGGCAACCCGTTGGAAGGCGTGTTTCACCTGTACAAGCTGCATGGTTCGGTTAACTGGGATCAATCCAGTTCGGGCGATATCGAGATCAAGACTGACCCGACTCCGGAGACGGCCTGTCTGATCTATCCCGCCAAAGGTAAATACCAACAGTCCTACGTCCAACCGCACTTGGAACTGATCTCGCAGTACCTGGCGGCGCTGCGAGAACCAAATACTTGCCTCATCGTATCGGGCTTCGGTTTCAATGATGATCACTTGTCGGAACCCATTGTCGCGGCGGTTCGCACCAATCCGCATTTGCGGTTGATCATCGTCAATCCCTCGGCGGATGATCTGGCCTCTCGGAGCAAGGAGAACAACCGATACTGGGATGCGCTCTACAATCTCGCCAAACAGGGCGAGGACGTGTGGCTGATCAATGCCACGTTCAGCGAGTTCGCCGAGATGATTCCGGACCTCAAATCGCTGACGCCCGCGCAGCGGCTCACGCGCGACATCAAGTCGCTGGTCAAACCGACATGAGTACCGCGCTTGACGTCACCGACGCTTTTCCGCGCGGATTGCTCCGACCGGAGTTGTATGTTGGCCAGTTGTGCTCCGTTTCCGCCCAGGTGGTGAAGTTCAATCTCAACGAGGCGGGATCGCCCAGCGGTTCCCACTTTCTGGGTGGCCGATACGGAAAGGGTGAAGTTGGAGAGTTCGTCCTGATCGAGGGACAGATCAACCTCCTGCTTGGACGGGTGGTCGAGATCCATTTGCCAGATGCTGACAGGCGCCTGATCGACACCTCGCATGGCAGGGTGCCAGATTTGGACGGCATCGGGACGATCCAACTGCTGGGCTCCATCGCAATGGACTCACTTCGAATCTCGGCGGGCGTTGACTCCTATCCTCGCCTGGGCGACCGCGTCTACGCTGCGCCGCACAGCTTCATCGCCAACTTACCGAAGTTCATGGAGGCGGCGGAGGCCGAAGCCAGCCACGTCCTTCTCAAGCTGGGCTCGATCGATGTCGCGCCTGAAAGCTACGTGTCGGTCAAGCCGGAAAAACTGTTCGGCCGACACTGCGCGATTCTGGGCGCCACTGGCGGCGGCAAGAGTTGGACGACCGCTCGGATCATCGAAGAATGCCTGCGCTACAAGACCAAAATTATCCTCTTGGACGCGACGGGGGAGTATCGCGGGTTTGACGGAAAGCACGTCTCCAACTTTCACTTGGGCGCGCCGGTCAACACTGCGAAGTCGTCCTCTCCTTGCGCCTTGCCGCAAACGTCTTTTATTGAATCGGACTTCATCGCGCTGTTTGAGCCTGCCGGCAAGGTTCAGGGACCGAAGCTGCGCGCGGCGATCCGCAGTCTTCGACTTGCCACCCTCGCTCCCCATATTGCGACTGGTGGGATCATCAAAAAGATCGATCAGTCCAAAGTCCCGATCTTGGCAGAAGAGGCCAAAGCTGGCATTGCGGAGAAGCTCGACGATCCACAGCAAGCGTTCGACGTGTGGAAGCTCGTTTCACAGATCGAGCAGGAGTGTGTTTACCCGGACGGATTCGGTGTCGCCCGGGGGTCGAAGGACACCACCAAATGGGGTGGCGACTCAGGCGAGGTCTCGTACTGCCTGTCCTTGATGTCGCGCATTAGCGGCATTCTCAGTTCATCTTCCTTCGATTGTGCCTTCAAGTCGAAGGCTCCTGCATTGACGGAAAGCATCTCGTCCTTCGTCTCCAACGAAGATCGGTTGCTTCGGATATGCCTGAGCGGCGTTGCCTTTGAGTTCAAGGCGCGCGAGATCATCGCGAACGTGATCGGACGGCATCTTCTCAATATGGCACGCGATGGCGCATTCAAGAGTTGCCCTGTTGTCATCATCGTCGACGAGGCACATAACTTTCTCGGGCGGCATATCGGAGGCGATGACGCGGTCGCCCGCCTGGACGCATTCGAGTTGATCGCCAAAGAGGGCCGGAAGTACGGACTCAACATCTGTCTGTCAACTCAGCGCCCACGCGACATAACGGAAGGTGTTCTGAGCCAGATGGGAACACTCGTGGTACATCGGCTCACGAATGATCGGGACCGCGAGGTTGTCGAACGCGCCTGCGGCGAAATTGATCGGTCCGCTTCGTCGTTCCTGCCCAACCTGAAGCCCGGCGAGGCTGCGATCATCGGCGCCGATTTTCCTATTCCGTTGACCATTCAAGTCTTCCCACCGAGCGCGAAACCTCTTTCTGACGGCCCCAACTACCAAACCCACTGGAAGGCGTAGTTCTTATTCGCGCTGCGCCCGCCAGACTGCGTCAGCCTACCGGCAGTCGAAGCAGCTTGAAGTAGAGGGGTAGGCACGGATACATCAGACTCAGAACCCAAAGCCTTGTTCTTGATGATCTGTATAAGTAGCCCTTGGCGTTAAATCCATTCGAGCGATGTAATGCTTGCCTGTCCGCCCGATCCAACCTCGACAAAGAGTGCGTGCTCGTATCCCAGTTGGCGTTTGTAGCCGAGGAGCTTCCGGCGATCAATACTTCGGTCTACGTGGCTTGTTGACTTCTTGAACTCGACAACGAGAAAGTTCTCCTTCTTTCCGCGCCGATGGGCTATTACATCTGGAAAGACTGTTTTCGCCTCCTCGTCCTCGCTGTCTGGATATAGCTCCATGTGGCCAAGCCGCTTGGGCTCGACGCCATCTCGGTTGAACTCGCAGTCGATCTCCCATTCCCTCAGATGGGACTGCAAATGCATAGCAAAGCGGAAAGTGATGGAGCGCTCGTTGGCATCGATGTAGAGTAGGCGACTGTCTCTTTCCAGCAGATCGCGCAAAGCAAGCAGCACAGCTTCACCAGGCAGATAAAGACGCAGGTAGGCTTCTTGTTCCGCTAAGAGGGGACGAAACACTGACTCAAACGAGAAAGCCTCCATCGCTACCAAGCCTTCGTCCTGAAAAGCCTCCCGTGCTCACCCTCGTCGTGCAATGTGACCACGATCTCATCGGCCGAGAACACCGGCTCATCGTCTTCGGCCCGCGTTGGCAGGTCAGAATCAATCAGCGTGATGATGGGTTGGAGCCCCAGGTCGGAATACCGGCGAATGACCGTCAGCAGATTTTCCTTTTTGCGATCATCCAGAGACTCGAACACGCCGTCGTGGTAAACGAAGCGCGGGAACTTGTCGTCCAAGTGGGCTCGCAGGATGGCCAAGTCAAAGGCGATGCACAGCAGTTTCCTGTACGTGTGCCCAAGGTCGGCGCTGGTTGCGTTGCCTGATTCGTCAAGAATTTCCGCCCTGAACTCCAGATGCCCCGCTTGGTTCGGCGATACGCTCAGCAGCGCCTTGCGGTCGATCACCTCTTCGACAATCTCGCTGAAGAACACGCGGATTGCCGAGAACAAACTATTCTGATCGGAGTTTTGCTTCTCGACATCCGCCTCGATCTGGGTCTGTAGATGCCCACGCTCTTCGGTCAACGCCCTGATCTCGGTTCGCAACTCCTGCAAACGATGCAGGAAGCCGCGTTGACGCTCCAGGGAAGTGATGTCAGCGCGCAGGCGAGCCAGCAGCAGCAACGAGACGTTTATGACCGTGCGATCAGGATGAGAGTGCTTGGTCGGCCGCAGCATCGCCCACCTCCCCGATATCGCAATTCCAGTACATGTAGAACAGCACGGCGCGAGTCAAGCGCTTGTGGGCGTGCTGCCGCAAGACAGGATCGCGGTTGAACAACAGGTCCACCAGATACTCCATGACCTCGTCGAAGGTCTGGTAGTCCTTGCGCTTGGCGATGATCCTGAGTTGGAACTCATCGACCACCGACTCGTACATGCGCAGCAGGTCGAGGTTTTCCGGTGCTGCCAAGAAAGCCCGAATTTGAGCCGTCTCCTTCAGGTACTTCCGCCGCTGCGCCTTGGCGTAGTCGGCACTCATGTTGTTGAGTGCGTTCTTCTGCTCGTAGGTCACGCGCGCAGTCGGTGGATCGTCAAGCAGTGCGACTACGCCATCTTTCTGTCGAGCTAGTGCTTGCACTACTTCGGCCAGGTCATCGGGGCTGACGATCAACGGCGAATCGACCGGATCGAGGTCTGCTTCCCTCGCAATCTCGGGGAATCGCTTCAGCCAGATTTCCAGTTGCTCCAGTCCGCAGAGGTAGATCGACGAGGTGGGAATGCCGCATTGAGACGCGATGTAGTCGCGTATCTCGGTTTCGGCATTGCCCGCCAGCCGACGGTTGGCGAACAGGATGTAGTGATCGAGCTGCCTGGCCTCGCGCAGTTTCTTAACGCGGGGAATTTCTTTGCCCAGCACAGTGTTCGCGGCCGTCGTGCTGAAGAAGTCGGACTCGGAGAAGTTACGGTTATAGCCGTTGGTATGCTTGGCCTGGACGATGGTTGTACCGACCCACGGGGCCGTCTTGCTCGGGTGCAGTTCCGCCGTTCCCATGAACTTGGCATCGCGCCCGCCATCAGGCCCTTTCGCAAATCCCTGTACCGAAACCCCAAGCAGCCGCTGGCACAGGAGAACGATCAGTGTCTCGAACTGGCGGTCACTGAGGTCTTCGTATGCGAATTTCATTGCGGTTCTGGCTCGCTCGAATCGTTAAGCTGCGACCGTGATGCCGGCGGCATGCGCGCGCCGCGCCGGCCGAACGACGATCTCGACATGCTGGTCCAGCGAGACAAGCGCCTGCATCAAGCGTTCAAGTGAGATGTTTTGCAGCTTGTAGCGTCGCACCTGAGACACCTTAGGCTGTGTCATGCCGGTGATGTGAGCGGCTTCGGTCTGGCTGAGGCTACGCTTGTCGATCAGCTCGTTCAGCTTGACCGCCAAGACGGCTTTCGCCGACAGCTCTTCCGCGTCAGCGAATCCGAGGTCGGCCAGCACGTTGTCGGTGCCTTGAGGATGGTCTTTGCGCGTCATCACGATCTCCCGCTCGCACCATATCGGGCGAGCACTGCCTTTAACCGCTTCTCGATCAACTCCACGTCCGGCTGCGGTGTGGCGATGCCGGACTTGGACTTCTTCTGAAACGCATGTAGCACATGCACCGCATCGCCGACCCGTACCGTGTAGACGGCGCGGAAGGTGTCGCCCCGATGGTCTTCCACCAGCTCGTACACCCCGGAGCCGAGCCCCTTCCAGGGCTTGGCCACGTCCGGCGTACCGCCCAACTGAACGACGAACAGTGCCACGCCCATGTCTTTCTGCACGGGGATAGCCCCGCTGAGTGCTGGGCTTGTTGCGCTGCCTGGAGTAGTCCTCCATGAAGGTGAGGCAGTACTCCTTCATGGTCTGTGCCTTGCGGGCGGCAGCTTTGGCCGCGCTCGGGTCGCCGCCCCGGCGCACCTCGGCCAGCCACTCCTGCGCCATGACGCGGGCCTGCTCGACGGTCAGTTCCCCGTACTGGCCCAGGGCGGGCTTGCGGCGCTCGCCGGCGTTCGTGCGGTACTGGAGCATGAACACCTTGCGGCCGGCCGGGGTGATCTTGCACATGAAGCCGGGCACCACGGTGTCCCGGAGTTCGACGGCCTGCGCCTGGGGCTTGGCGGCATCGACGGCGGACTTGGTGAGTTTGATTCTTGCCATGATGACTCCTCGGAAACCTCGGTTTCCAAGAGCCACATGGGAGCCACGCGACCGGAAGCCGGGTCAAGTTTCGGAAAGCACCGGCATATGATGGACGCGCCTAAGTCATTGATAAACCTGCTGTAGCGGGCTTGGGCGCAGTCCAGCGAAGTGCCGGGCTGGAGTCATCGTCAAACAAAAAAAACCTCCGCACAGGGCGGAGGCGAACTCAGTTCGAAGCCTTCAGATTGCCAACCTGAAGAAATGAGTTGGAGCACTCGCTTAAACTGACTTCACTGTGATGTTGAGGTTCAGAATGTGCAAGGCACGGCGTGCGCACCATCACTGTTGAATCATGTTAGCAGCCCGCTGCGTCGCTTCGGATGTGCGCGTAGCCAGCTTTCGAACCTCGTCGGCTACCACCGCAAAGCCTCGTCCGGCCTCGCCGGCTCGTGCCGCTTCGATCGCGGCATTGAGCGCCAGCAGGTTGGTCTGGGCGGCAATGCCTTGGATCGAGCTGACGATGTCGGTGACGTTCTTCAAGTTCTCTTCCATCTCGCGATGCTGGGCTTGCTGCGCGTCCCGAGGCGAGCAGTCAGCTGTTCGATCTCACTTTGCATCTCGTGCAACTGAGCGTCGAGAGTCCCTTGGCGAGCCAGCAGCCCCTTCAAGCCTTCAGCTACCTTGCGGACCGGGGCTGGGCCGGTCAGCGAATCGAGCCTGGCTGCGGCCTCGGGTTGCTCCACAGCGGCAGCGATTACGTTGAGACTACGCATGATGGACAGGTGCTGAAGGATGGACATAAGGCGATTCCGTGAAGGTGATATGGCCGGACATGTGATGTCTATTTGATACCGGGTGTCGGCCCAAGCACGATTATCTTTAACGCGATATTTAACCTGCGGTTACCTATCAGACACATGGTCAATCTAGAGGAATGGTTCAAAAGGTCGCTGAAGTTTTTTGCTAAAAAGCATACGGCTGGACGGTTTCAAAGGAATCTAGCAAGCTCATTCTGTGATTGACCGACTGCTTCCGCGTCTATGAGGTCGTGAGCGATTCGCCGCTTGTCCTGCAGCATCTGCCACAGCTGCAGATCGATGCTGTTTTCCACCAGCGGTATTTTCACCACCACCAAGCGCCGCTGGCCGTTGCGGTAAGCGCGGTCCTCGGCCTGGTCCTGCAGCCCCGGCGTCCAGGGCAGCCCCAGGAAAAACACGTAGTTGGCAACGGTCAGGTTGTTTCCGGTGCCAGCCGCTGACGTCGTGCCGATGAATACCCTGCAATCGACCTCCTGCTGGAAGCGATCGATTGCCTTCTGCCGCTTCGTGAGGCTGTCAGTGCCTACCAGGGTGACGCATCCCAGCTCTGCGGCCTCGCACAGCTGCTGCAGCGTGGCCACTGTCTCCTTGTACTCGCAGAAGAGGATCACCTTGTCCTCAGGACCCAGCTCGCCCAGCAGCTCCATCACCACCGGCACCTTCACGCGCTCCAAGAGCTGGCGAAGCCGACCCAACCGCGCGAAAACGGGCTGATCGGCATTGCGGATGGCGTTGTACTCGTCCTGCTGCGCCTCATCGAGCACGACCGGCACGGTCTGCCGCTGCTTGCCCTTGAGGTCGGGCAGCACGTCCTTGCGGCGGCGTAGCATCCAGTCGCCGATCTCGGCACGCAGCCCCTGGCGAAATTCGGAGCTGCCGGCGAAGCGCTCGCAGAAGTCCTTGAGCGGCAGCTGCCCTATGGGGTGGCCCGACAGGCGCAGCAGCGTATGGAGCTCCGACTCGCGATTGAGCACCGGTGTTCCGGTCAGCAGGTAGCGATTGGGCACCTTGGCGGCGATGTCGAAGCCGTTGCGCGTCCAGGCGGCCGTGGGCTCCTTCAATCGGTGTGCCTCATCGATGATCATCACGGCAAACTGATCGGCGAGCGCGACGAAGTCGCCCAGGCGCGCGTAGTTGACGATCACCCAATGGGCCTCAGCCTGATAGCGCTGCCGGGCGATTCGCGCGTCCGGATAGACCGCCTGGATCTCCCGCTCCCAGTTGATCACCAGGCTGGCCAGAACCACCACCAGGATCTGGTGGCCAGCGGATTGGATGCCAGCGGCGATCACCGCCTGGCGGCTTCTGCCCAGCCCCATGTCATCGGCCAGCAGTGCGCTCGTGCGCTGCAGCAGGTGTCGAATTCCAGCAGGCTGGTGGGACATCAGCGAATACGGCTTGAGCTCGGCCTCGAAAGCCTGCAGCGTCCAGCTTGTCTTGGCGATGTCCGGCACCGCGGCCAGGTAGACGTCCGCCGCACTGTCCTCGTCGGCTGAGGACGCGCTTCGCTCTTGGGGCGGTCCACCTATCGACATCGCGGTGACGTCGCGCACTGCGCTGACCGATCCATCGGACAGCAACTCCTGGAGCACGTCGAGCATCTCGAACTGCTCCTCGAGCAGCCCTAGCTCCAGGATGAGGTTGCTGCGCAGCAGCTCGGCCGAAGCTGGCACCCGCCAGGCGCGACTGGTGGAGAGAAATAGGCCCTGCATGCGCTTGGCCACGGCCACGCAACCCGGGTGATAGTCACCGGACAGCACTACGCCGCCACCGGACAGCGGCGCGATCCGCAGACGCATCCCCCACATGAAGAGGTCCCGCCGAGCATCGGCCTGGGCGTCGGCGATCTTACGGCTGAAACCTGACCAGTCCAGGACGATCCGACCATCTGCCAGTTCGCCCAGCTGGTGAAAGAGCACGTCCAGGTCCTCCAGCAGTCGGCGCTGGGGCAGTCTCCAGTACCCGGACAACGGATGCTCGCCGCGGCGAATGAAGGAGCCGCCCCGGCTCGTCAGCAGGCGATTGGCCCCTTCGAGGTAGGGCATCTTCAGGCCGAAGTCGTACCCATCGAATACGGCGCGCTGCAGCAGCTGGAGCGTGCCTGAGGCGTTGCGTAGTGATGGCCTAGCCACAGTTCACATCCCGAGCGAACATCGCGTAGACCTGCGGGAAACTGAAGGAAGATCTAGGGTCGCGATGGACAGGTATTCGGGTAAAGACGAAACCCTATCCAGGCCCGCATAGGTTGAGGCAGATCTTTTCGCGGTCTCAAACGCCGCAGTGTTGTAATTCAGCCGATCATTAGCGCTATCAAACGCTGGTGTTCACTGAGGTACCACTGGTGCTCGAACCAGATTCGCTGAGGGCTTGGCTGTAGGCAGCATAGGCACTGGCCAGCGCGGCGCTCGCGTAGGCTACCCGCGCCTGCGCGGCCTGCTGCTCGGTCTGTTTGGCTTGTTGTTCCTGCTCGCTGTCACTACCGCTACCTCGGCTGGACTTGCTCAATGCCTGCTGGGCTTCCTGCAACTCCTTAGACGCTTGTTCTATTGCCTGCTTAAGTTTTTCCAAGGTGCTGTCGGACGACGAGCTGCCGCTCGAGCTTCCGCCCGGGGGGCCCCCTGCGGGTGTGGCACTGCCGCCAGCCCCTTGAGTTGTCGACGTATCGCTAGCTGCCGAGGTGTCCGCAGTCGCGGCGCTGGTGTTACTTGTGTCGCTGGCAGTCGAGTTGGTCGTAGTAATGGCGTTGCTGAAAGTGACGCCGCTTAATGATGAGATGCTGGACATGGAAGTTTTTCCGCTATGGAAGTACAGGAGGTAGCGGCTTCCATTACAAAAAGTTGAGTAGCATTTGGTATCATTATGGATACTATCCGTTTCCATTTGAGGCGTATCTGGCGTGAGTAACGACCGTTATGCGCGCCTGCGTCAGGTCAGTATGCGATGCACTACGGCTTATGCCGGTTTGCTTTTGCAGTAGATCCATACGCTTTAGATTGGTGGAAAAAGAGATGGACGCCTCTAGCAGCTTCACGTCGAGGCGCGACCTTACAGAAAGGATGCTAAATCGCGGGCAAAAAAGACCCAGCAGCGCCGGGCCAAAGCTGGGTTTAGCCTGAGGAGGAGATAATCGTAACGTACTGCCGCCGGATCAGTCGCAGCGAACACCATGCCGCCCTCGGTCAGGGGCGCGATCTGCGGGCACATGCCCCAAGCAAAGAGATCTCCGGGTATCGGCAATCTCGATAATAAAGCCAGACCAGTCCTACGCGGATAGGGAACCGACCAGCTCGCACAATTAGTTGGTGTCACAGCATGTCCAGGTCCTTCACCATCCGTCGTTGAGTCAGCCGCCACCAGCCGACCAGCAGATGCTTTCTCGGCGAATGTAGGAGCGCACGAGACCTGTCGGCGGAGGTTCATACCCTCGGGTAGGGCATCTTCAAACTGATGTTGTGGCCGCGTTCTGCAGTAGTTCAGGCGTACCCGAGGTGATGGGCAATCTGTGCTGACTCATACTTGAGCAGCGCAGAGTTCTCTTTACAACGGAGCAATCCATAACGGGTCCGGTACATCGCTATTTTCTTCTCTGAAGAAGGGCGTGACTCTGCGTGTTCGGCCAGGGTACCGCCGCTCTTTACCATAACCTTACTACGAAAGATTTCCAGGTGCTCATGCGAGCTTGAATCGCCTAACCAACACCTCAAGTTCACCCGCCATAGCGGATAGCTCGTCGCTAGCTGTTACTGTTCTATAATTGCCGTCACTGCTCTTGATTGAGAGGTCGCGAATACTCAGCAAGTTACGGTCAACCTCTCGCGCTACATAGGCTTGCTCTTCAGAAGCCGTTGCAATTTGAAGGTTACGCTCTTCAATGAGTCTTACGGCTTCGAGAATGTCGTTCAGCGCCTGCCCTGCAGCTTGAGCAATAGCGTACGTCTCGTGAGCCTGGGTCGTACTGGCTTTCATCGCGTGAACGGCATGGGCAGATCCCTGCTGAATGCCCGAGATCATGTTTTCGATCTCGCGAGTGGAGGACTGAGTACGATGTGCCAATGCACGGACCTCATCGGCAACCACTGCAAACCCGCGACCTTGCTCACCTGCGCGGGCTGCCTCGATAGCCGCATTCAGGGCGAGCAGGTTGGTTTGCTCGGCAATTGCACCAATGACCCCAAGAACCTTGGCGATGTCCTGAGCTTGTCCGGCTAGGCTCTCGACTTGAGAGGATGTGGTCTGGACTTGGTCAGTGAGACGCTGCATCGCGTGCAGCGTCTCACTGACCCTTTCATTTCCTGATACGGCGGCGGTACTCGACTCTTTAGCAGACTGAGATGTAGAGGTTGCATTGCGCGCTACCTCTTCGACTGCCGCGCTCATTTGCGTTACGGCCGTGGCGGCTTGATCAATTTCCGCGTTTTGGCTGGATAAGGTCTGACTAGCCTCATCGGTTACATTTTTCATCGCGTGCGCAGCTCCACTAAGCCGAGCGGATGAGTCCGAGATACTGTTCAGAGTATCCTTGAGATTGTCTTGCATTTGACCTAGAGCGCGCATAAGACCAGCTGCTTCATCGACACCTGTGCGATTGATATTGCTGGTGAGAGCCCCCTGGGCGATGGCGTTGGCCACAACGAGTGAGGCGCCAATTGGGTGAGCAACGCTACGAGTCAAACGCCAAGCGAGTAAGAGCGTACTGACGACTGCCAGTAGCACGATGAGGACCATTATGCGAACGCTATGTTGATAGATTTCCAGCGCATTTTGACCCGCCTGCTTGGCCCCCGCGGCGTTCATCTCCCGTAGCTTAGTCAGCTGCTCCTGATACGCTTCGGCCAGTTTCTTTTGCTCACCATTCGCTAGCAAGACGGCTTGTGCACGATCAGATTTGATCACGGCGACAATCCGATCCAGCCCATCCAGGTAAGCCTTCATTTGCTGTGCGGCCTGCTCAAATCCTGTACGTTCAGTGTCGTCAGAAATTAAGTGGTCACGATAGAACGTCGTACGTGCGTTCATGACCTCGCGGTTGTGTTGAATCTGGCTGATGGCGACATTTGCGGCAGTCGCGTCATCGGTCGCTAGGAGACGAATGCTTTCGAGGCGTGTGTGCAGCAGTGCGATTTGGATGTCATCAGCCGTTTGTACGCTCGCTAGCCAGTCGGTTTCCATCGTCTGTTCAGTCAAACGCAAAGCCTCCAACTGCATGAAGGCGAAAGCACCTAAAAGTATTACAAAAAAAGTGACTGCTCCAAAGCAGATGGCGATGCGGGGGGCTATACGTAGCAGACGTAGGTTCATTCCGAGCTCCGTGAGGTCTGCGACGGTGACCTCCAAGCCAATTCATCTGCAATTTTTTGTAATTCTTTAGCGCAGTGTCATCTCGACGCCGCTGAATCACAGAACGTCCTACCTCGGTTAGCAGATTAAAGAGATCGTACGCTGGTCTGGCCGGACCCAAGCGGTCGCGTCGATATCCAGATGGCTGACCCGCCAAATCTAGCTTGTGTCCCGGAGTGCGACCGGTATGCAGCGGATAACAGCCACTGACGCTACCGCATTCTCAGCGCTAGCAAGGGGGATGCGTACGGGGGCTAAGGCCATTCACAAGTCAGCACGTGCTCCAGCATCAGCTTGGCAGAGTCGACGTGTCACATATGCAGACAGACCGTATCCTGCTTGCAATCATCGGAAGACGCAGGGCTTCAGGGGCATTCGATGCAAGGTGCTTGGAAGCCGTTAACGGCGTGCGAGAGGGGGCTTTGTCGGCTACCTCTCAAGCATTTCCCCTTTCATACGATAAGGTATAGGTAATGGCATCTAGCCCTTCTGTGAGCCCGAGTAACCATGCCGTATCCGCAAGGATTTCGCCCCACTAGACGAAAAATCTACGCCCTGCTGATATTATGCCTAGTATCGGTTTTTTTTCTATCTATGGCCTGGGAGTTTTGGCTGGAAAGTCCTGTGATGGAACTGCTTGGCCTTCCCTATGATGGAGATTTTGAAACAGCTGAAAAGTGGCGGTTCGTACTCACCTCGACAGGTTTCGCTCTGTTGTCAATGATCGTTCCGGCGATACTGGTTAGGCGTTTATTATTGGCGTCTGAGGCCAGCTATGTCGCGTTGATAACCGCTCAGGCGCGCTATGAGGCCCTTGCCCGACATGATCCACTTTCTGGATTGCTTAATCGGCGGATTTTTCATGAGCAACTGACAGAGCGATTGCGTCAGTCGGATTGCCCAACTTCGGTTCTGTTGCTCGATATTGACCGGTTCAAAGTGGTAAATGAAACCTACGGTCACGGGGTGGGTGACCAGCTGATTATTGTCTTGGCTGATCGAATAAAGGCGGTCGCAGCGAGTTGGCACGCTATAGTCGCACGCTTAGACGGCGACGAGTTTTCTGTTGCTATCAGTGGTGATTTTGATCGACAAGAACTTATAAGCTTGGTGCAGACACTCCGATCTCAAATTCAACAGCCTTTTGATGAGATTCCTGCCCTTAGCCTGGAGGCTACAATCGGGATTGCAACTTCGCCCGCTTCTGGCATAACCACTGAGCTCTTATTGAAACGAGCGGATCTTGCATTGCGTGCAGGTAAGCGCATTGGTAAGAATTCGTATCAGTTTTATGATCTTGAGTGCAATGAGCAGCAGCAGTCACTGATTATTGATCAGGAGTTGATTGAAGCCATAAAAATAGGTCACGTAGTGACCTATTTTCAACCATTTGTACGCCTCCCAGATCGAAGTCTGGCGGGTTTTGAAATCTTAGCGCGCTGGCATCATCCTGGGAAAGGCGTAATACAGCCGTTAGAGTTTATTCCTATGGCTGAGCGGCTTGGCCTTATACAATCTCTAACAGAGCAACTCCTGCGACAGGCGTGCGTCCATGCGAGCCAGTGGCCGGATGATCTCATCCTTGCACTGAATGTTACCGGGTCAATGATTGAGGATGTCAATTTTCCCATTTGGATTAAAGATCTATTGGTGAAGGCCTCTTTTCCTCCACATCGTTTGGAGATCGAAATAACCGAAAGCTCATTAGTTTCTAATCTGCCGAGTGCTCGGGCTAACTTGAAAAAAGTGCGTGCGTTAGGTGTCAGTGTCGCTTTGGATGACTTTGGTACGGGCTATTCAGGATTATATCACTTGACCCGCTTAGCTATCGATAAGATTAAGATTGATCGGGCGTTCTTGGATGGGTCTGAGAGTAAGCAATCCCAGTTCGTAAAGGCGATGTTAGCGCTGGGGCGAGGTCTAGATTTGCAGATCACTGCCGAAGGCATTGAAGATGGTAGTCTTGCTGACTGGTTGGCAGAAGAAGGATGTCATTTCGCACAAGGGTACTTTTTTGGCAAGCCAATGTCCCCTGATGATGCCTGCAAATTTGTACAAAAATACTATGCAACTTCTTTAAATTAGATGGTCTTGTGATGGTTAGCTTATTTTCTGATTGGTTAGGTTGGAAAGGTATAGCTTTTTTAGCGTTAATGCCAGGTCTGAATAGGTTTGCCCGTCTTGTGCCGTGATTAATCAATACTCTTATGGCTAGAACCCTGGCTGTTACTGCGGTGGATATATCTGATGACATTATCTGCGTTGGCTTTTCTACAAGAAAAGACAGTCGTCTTGGTTGAGGATAATGAGTTCCTGCTTGAAGTAATGATCGGCCATCTTGAGTGTTATGGAGCTGTTTGTAAGGCCTTCGGAACTGCTGATGGGGCATCTTCATACCTAGATGGGGTTGAGAAGCCACCATTCTTGGTAGTCACAGATCATCTGTTGCCGGGCACGTTGCAAGGAGCCGATTTAGCTAATCAACTAGCGGCGCGTTGGCCTGATCTGTCCATTATTGTAGCTTCTGGCTATTTAGATCGTTCTCAGCTGCCTCCTCGCAAAAAGACTATTTTTCTTCCTAAACCATGGCTGCCCGGGGGATTAGAAAAAGCTATCCTGGCGACGTTTTGAGATAGACTTCTCCGTATTTTAATAGATGGTGAATAATGAGCGGTTCCGTGTTTTTTTTAGGATTTTCGGTTTCTTTATCGGTTTACGAGGCTGTGGATTGAGGTGTAGGTTCGAGTGTCTATCAGCAAAAAGCTTAATTTCTTGGGTTGAATGGTTCTGATGCTGCTAGGCTCGCCCACGCGATTGAGTGAGCCAAACTGGTCTTAGCATGAGGCTACTGACTTTCTTTATCAGTGAGGCTTTTAAATAATGATAAGTCTTCAAGGGTTATTATATTCTTCGACGTGGGTTTTCGCCTTTTAAGTTGGCGAGTCTAATAAGAAACGGCGCTTAGAGTCACGTACTTAAGGCTTATAAGTTTTGCGCTAACTAAATTTCTGGCGAGCTGTCAGCTAGATAGGTATGCGCCACTACACTTTTCGTCACCTATTGTCGCTGGTAGGCGTGCTGTGTGACGAATAAGTGAACGATCTTGATGGAGTGATGCCGTTATGATGTTAAGGCGTAAGCCGTTTCGGGCTTCAGTCTAGGGAAGTGCTCTATGTCCGCATATTCATCCTTTAGCGAAGCTCTGACGCCGTACCGTGTCGTCATGAGTAGCTTATCTGCAGGCTTACATATTGTTGAGATTCATCATCCAAGCGAGCCACTTCTTCTGATTAAGATGACTCTCGATCAAAAGGACTTTGAAGCCCCGTTTCAGCTGAACGCTGTCATAGAGTCCCTACGTGCACAGCTGGATTCACTTTCCGCCTACTTTCAATGCGTTATTTTGGCCGATGACACCGGCCAAAACTAACTTGCTTAAGCTTTCCAAGCGATGGCCACCACGCTTGCCCTGCAAGCGCAGATGCCTATGGTAGTACTCTTCGTACGGGGGATAAGGTAGACACAAGTCATTCATCTATATAAACAGACCGAATGGCTCCAAAGAGTTTATCGCGCAAACCGAGATGGCAGGATAGCCCTATTGCCAACCCTAGATCGCGATTCGAGGTATCAATGCGTACTCCCCTTTCCATGGCCGCCCGCCTGGGCCTGGGCTTCGGCCTGATCCTGGTGCTGATGCTGCTGATCACCCT
>NZ_JAQZAD010000021.1:0-22155 GCF_028640935.1 Pseudomonas sp. SHLD1 | reverse complement strand
CTGTCCATCGACCAGGCCAAGGCCTATGCCCCGGTGACCCAGGCGCGCAACCTGGCCATCGTCGCCACCCTGGTGGCGGTGGTCGCCATCATCCTGCTGCTGGGCTTGCTCATCCGCGTCCTGCTGCGCCCGCTGCACGAGCTGACCCGCGCCATGGACGACATCGCCGAAGGCGAGGGCGATCTGACCCGCCGCCTGCCGGTGCAGTCCCGCGATGAATTCGGCGCCCTGGCCGAGGCCTTCAACCACTTTGTGGCGCGCATCCACACCTCGATCCGTGACGTGGCCCAGAGCACCGGCGAACTCAACCACGGCACCCGCCGGGTGCTGGAGGCCTCGCAGTCGTCCATGCAGCAGTCCGATATCCAGGCCCAGCGCACCACCAGCGTGGCCGCGGCGATCAACGAACTGGGCGCCGCCGCCCAGGAGATCGCCCGCAATGCCGCCCATGCCTCCGGCGAGGCCAGCACGGCCCGCGCCCAGGGCGAGGAGGGCCGCGAGGTGCTCGACGAGGCCCTGCACGCCATGCAGGCGCTGTCGGCCAAGATCGGCACCAGTTGCGAACATATCGATGCGCTCAACGGCAAGGCCGCCAACATCGGCCAGATCCTCGAAGTCATCCGTGGCATCTCCGAGCAGACCAACCTCTTGGCGCTGAACGCCGCCATCGAGGCAGCCCGCGCCGGCGAAGCCGGGCGTGGTTTCGCCGTGGTGGCCGACGAGGTGCGCTCCCTGGCCAGCCGTACCCAGAGTTCGGCGCAGCAGATCCAGCAGATGATCGAAGAGCTGCAGACCGGCTCGCGCGACGCCGTGGCCCTGATGCAGGAAAGCCAGCGGCAGAGCGCCCACAGCATGCAGGTGGCCAAGAGCGCCGGTGAGCGGCTGGGCAGCGTGACCGAGCGCATCGGCGAGATCGACGGCCAGAACCAGTCGGTGGCCACCGCGACCGAGGAGCAGACCTCGGTGGTGGAGACCCTGAACATGGACATCAGCGAGATCAACCTGCTGAACCAGCAGGGTGTCGACAACCTCCAGGCCACCCTGGCGGCCTGCACCGCCCTGGAAGCCGAGGCCGGCCGCCTGCAGCGGCTGGTGGGCGGTTTCCGCATCTAGTCCGCGCGACAGGTCCTCGAAAGGGAGCGCCGACGTCAGGTCGGCGCTCCCTTTTTACTGTCCGGCAGGTCAGGAAGGCGTGTTCGGGCATCGATCTTTCCTGTACCACTCGTCAGAAACAGTAAAACTAATTAGCGCGTGAACTTGCTCTGGCCTGCCGCTTCGCGCGTATCCGTCGCGGCGCTTCAGCCAGGCGCGCGATCTGCGGTATCAAGAAAGCCTTTTTTCCCGCCGATGGGCTAGCTGTTACCGCCAGGTCTGGTGGAGGCGCCGCTCCGTCCGCGCTTCCCGTTCCTGGCACCGTCTAACCTACGGCGTGGCACCCTTTGCCACCAGGGGCTCCATGTTCACCAGGCTGTGCAAATCCTCTCGCGTACGCTGGAGTCTCGGCGTCTTTCTGCTCGGCGTCCTGCTGACCAGCCTGACCATGCGCCATCTGACCGAGCGCAACGAGCGACAGGTCCGCAATGCCCTCGACGCCGCGGCGACCGATGTGCGCGAGCAGATTGCCGAGCGGCTGCGCGTCTACGAATACAGCCTGAGCGGCATGCGGGACGTCATCGTGGTGGCCGGCAAAAGCCTGTCCCGCGAGTTGCTCGAGCACTATGGTCGTACCCACGATCTCAATCAGGAATTTCGCGGTGCCCGCGGCATAGGTTTCATTCGCCGGGTTCCGGCTGCCGAGGAAGAGGGCTTCCTGCGCGCAGCCCGTGCCGATGGCTGGCCCGATTTCACCATTCGCAGTTTCACTCCGCACGCGGGGGATCGTTTCGTCGTCCAGTACGTGGAACCGCTGGCCCTCAATCTACGGGCGGTAGGCATGGACGCGGCCTCCGAACCCAGGCGTCGCGAGACCGCCGTGCTGGCCATGCAGCGTGGCAGCATGCACCTCTCCGGTCCGGTGGACTTGCAGGCCTACCAGCCACCGGAGCACGGCCTGCTGCTGATGCTGCCGATCTACCGCGAGGGCCTGGTGCCCAAGGATCCTGCCCAACGCGAGGCGGCTACCCTGGGTTGGTCGTATGTGCCCTTGAGCATTCGCGAGCTCTTCGACAGCCTGCGGCTGGACATTCCTGGCTTGCTGATCCGTCTGACCGACGTGACCGAGCCCGCCCACCCGCAGCTGTTCTACACGCGCGGTGCTAGCGAAGAGGCGGGCGACGTCACGACGGCGGGGCTGTCCGAGGTGGTCAACACGCGCGAGGTCTACGGTCGGCGCTGGCAGATGGCGTTCACCGCTACCCCGGCCTTTGTCGCCGGTCTAAACCTGGTCTCGATACCCCTGGTGCACCTGGTCGGCAAACTGGTCAGCCTGCTGGCCGCCGGCCTGACCTTCGCCCTGCTCACCACCCGCCAACGCCGTCGCCAGTACCAGCAGGACCAGGCCAATCTCACCGCGGTGGTGGAAAGCTCCTCCGACGGCATCATCAGCAAGGACCTCCAGGGCGTGGTGCTGAGCTGGAACCACGCGGCGGAAGAGCTGTTCGGCTACTCCGCCAGCGAAGCCGTGGGCCAGCGCCTGCTCGACCTGGTGGTGCCCACGGAGCTCGAACACGAGGAATGGTCGGTGCTCGAACGCATCGGCCGCGGCGAGCCGGTGCCGCACTTCGAGACCCGTCGGCAGCACCGCGACGGCCGTCTCATCGATGTCCTGGTCAGCGTCTCGCCCATGCGCGGCCGTGACGGCCGGATCATCGGCGCCTCCAAGACGGTGCGCGACATCTCGCTGCAAAAGGCCGCCCAGGCCGAGATCCTGGCGCTCAATGCCCGGCTGGAGGAGCAGGTGGCCCAGCGCACCGCCGAACTCAGCCAGACCAACCGGCTGCTCGGCGACGTGCTGCGCGCGGCTTCCGAGGTGGGCATCATCGCCACCGACCGCGAAGGCCGCATCACCCTGTTCAACGAAGGCGCGGAGCGCCTGCTGGGCTATTGCGCCGCCGAGGTGGTGGGGCGCTGGCAGGCCAGCGATTTCCATCTGCCGGAAGAGCTGGCGACCCAGGGCGCGGCCCTGGAAGCCGAGTATGGCCTGCCGGTCGCCGGCTTCCGCGTGCTGGTGGAGCGCTCCGAGCGCGCCGGTGCCGAAGCCCGCGAGTGGACCTTTGTCCGGCGCGACGGCGAACACCGTGACGTCAGCCTGGTGGTGACCACCATGCGCGATGCCGCAGGCCAGGTCAGTGGCTACCTGGGGATCGCCTCCGACGTCACCGAGCGCAAGGCCGCCGAGCAGGAACTGGCCGCCAGCCTCGCCCTGACCCGGGCGATCCTGGATACCGCGGTCAGCCCCATCGTCACCGTGGACAGCAATGGCCTGGTGCGCTCCTTCAACCCGGCCGGCGAACGCATCTTCGGCTATCGCGCGGCCGAGGTGATCGGTCAACCCATCCGCCGGCTGATTCCCGGCTATCTGGCCGGCTACGAGGCGCTGTTCAGCTGCTCGCAGGCGCTGCCTGACGACAATGCCGCTCAACAGGGCCAGGAAATGGAGGGGCGCCGGGCGGACGGCAGTGTCTTCCCGATCACCCTGAGCCTGGGGGTGATGTGGACCGATGGCGAGCGCCTGGCGGTGGCCATCATCGCCGACATCACCGAACAGAGTCGCCAGCGCCAGGCGCTCGTGCAGACCCGCGATCAACTGACCATGGCCGCCGACGTCGCCCAGCTCGGCATCTGGTGCTGGCAGCCCGATACCGGCCAGGTGCAGTGCAACGAGCGGATGTTCGATCTCTACGAATGGAACGAGGAGCAGCGCACTCGCGGCATCACCTACAACGACTGGCGCGACCGCGTGCACCCCGACGACCTGGGCAGCGCCGAAGAGCGCCTGGGCGCCGCCATAGCCGGACGCGCGGTGTTCGATCCGGTGTTCCGCATCCGCCGTCGGGATGGCTCGCTGCGGCACATCATCGCTGGCGCCCGCACCGAGCGCGATCCGCGCGGCCGGGTGCTGCGGGTGGTGGGCATCAACCGCGACATCACCGAACAGCTGGAGCTGGAACACCGGTTGCGCGAGGAGCGTACCCGCGCCGACCTGGCCAGCCAGGCCAAGTCGTCCTTCCTGGCCAACATGAGCCACGAGATCCGCACCCCGATGAACGCCGTGCTGGGCATGCTGCAACTGCTGCAGCGCACCACGCTCGATGCGCGCCAGGGCGACTACCTGACCAAGGCCCAGCAGGCGGCGCGTTCGCTGCTGGGGCTGCTCAACGATGTGCTGGACTATTCCAAGATCGAAGCCGGCAAGCTGCAGCTGGATGTCCATCCCTTCAGCCTGGAGCAGGTGCTGCGCAACCTGGGCGTGGTGCTCTCCGGCAACAGCGGCGAGAAGAACGTCGAGATCAACTACCACCTGGATGCCGGGCTGCCCACCGCCCTGATCGGCGACAGCCTGCGCCTGCAGCAGATCCTCATCAACCTGGCCGGTAACGCCCTCAAGTTCACCGAGGCGGGGCAGGTGCTGGTCAGCGTGCGCCAGCTGTCGCGCGACGGCGGCCAACTGCGCCTGGAATTCTCGGTGCAGGACACCGGCATCGGCATCAGCCCGGCGCACCAGGAGCAGCTGTTCCAGGGTTTCACCCAGGCCGAGGCCTCGATCAGCCGGCGCTTTGGCGGAACCGGGCTGGGCCTGGCCATCTGCAAGCGCCTGGTGGAGCTGATGGATGGTCAGTTGCAGGTGGAAAGCGAGCTGGGGGTGGGCAGCCGCTTCTGGTTCGATGCCGCCCTGGCGGTGGACAGCCAGGGCGAGACCCAGCTGGCGCCGGTATGCCGGCGGGTGCTGCTGGCCGACGACAACACCCTGGTCGGCGAGGTGCTGGTGGAAACCCTGGCCGCCCTCGGCTGGCAGGTGGACCTGGTCACCAGCGGCGCCGCCGCCCTCGCGCGGGTCGTCCAGGCCCAGCAGCAGGCGCAGCCCTATGAGGCGGTGCTCATGGACTGGCGCATGCCCGACGGCGATGGCCTGCTGGCGGCCCGGCAGCTGCGCGAGCGGCAGGCCGACAACCGACCCAAGGTCATCATGCTCACCGGCTTCGGCCGCGACTTCCTGTCCGAAACCCAGCAGAGCGCCGATGCGCCCTTCGACGACTACCTGACCAAGCCGGTGACCCCGGCGCAGATCGTCGAGGTGGTGGAGCGGGCCCTGGGCGCCGAGATCCCGGCCGGGGTGCACGCCGCCGCGGTGGTCGACGAGAGCCACCGGCTGGCCGGCCTGCGCCTGCTGGTGGTGGAAGACAATGCCCTCAACCGCCAGGTGGCCGCCGAACTGCTGCTGGCACAGGGCGCCCAGGTGGAACTGGCCGAGGGTGGACTGGAAGGCGTCGAGCGGGTGCTCTCCGGCGCACCGCTGGACGTGGTCATCATGGACATGCAGATGCCCGACATCGATGGCCTGGAAGCCACCCGCCGCATCCGCGCCGACGGGCGCTTCCGTACCCTGCCGATCCTGGCGATGACCGCCAATGCCTCCCATACCGACCGCGACGCCTGCCTGGCCGCCGGCATGGACGACCATATCGGCAAGCCCATCGACCTGGAATTGCTGGTCGCCCGCCTGCAGCGCCTGACCGGCCAGGAGGTCAGCGCCGCGTCCGTTGCCGCGCCGGTCGGCGAGGATCGCCAGGTGGAACCCTTGAGCCTCGTCCTGCGCCGCTTCGGCGGCGATGCCCGGCTGTTCGGCTCGTTGCTGGAACGCTTTGCCGAGGACTCCGTCAGCCTGCTGGAAGGACTCGCCCGAGCCTGGCACGCCGCCGACAGCGAGGCAGCGGTGGCCGTACTACACTCCCTCAAGGGCAGCGCCGGCACCATGGGTGCGCAGCGCCTGGCCGCGCGCGCCGCCGAGGGCGAACGCGCCGGCAAGGCCGGCGCGGGTGTCCCTCCGGAGGTGGCGATGGAACTGACGACCCTGCGACAGCTGCTCGACGAAGCCCTGGTCGAATTGCGCAGCGCCCTGGCCGAGCTCCTGCCACCGCCCGCCATTGCCGCAACCGCAAGCGCCACCCACACCGACCCCCAGGTCGACTGGCGCGCCCGCCTGGACGAACTCGAACAACTGCTCAGCCAGGGCAATCTCGACGCCCTGGAACTGATCGCCGAGCTGCCCGTGCACTGCCGCGCCGAAGCCCAGGTGCGCTACGACCTCTTGCGCGCCCAGGTCGAGACCCTCGACTTCACCGCGGCGCTCATTACCCTGCCTGATCTGAAGGAAGCCCTATGACTCCGCCGACCGCGCAGGCCGCCGGACGCAGCAAGCCCAAGCTGCTGATCGTCGACGACCAACCGCTGAACATCCGCATCCTCCACGAACTCTTTCGCCAGGATTGCGAGACGCTGATGGCCACCAGCGGCGCCCAGGCCTTGCAGCTGGCGCTGGCCCAGCAGCCGGATTTGATCCTGCTCGACGTGATGATGCCCCAGCTCGACGGCCACGAGGTCCTGCGGCGATTGCAGGCCGAGCCCGCCACGGCCGCCATCCCGGTGATCTTCGTCACCGGCCAGGAAGGCCCCGACGAAGAGGTGACCGGCCTGGAGCTGGGCGCGGTGGACTTCATCAGCAAGCCGATCAATCCGGTCATCGTCCGCGCCCGGGTGCGCACCCAGCTGACCCTCAAGGCGCAGCGCGACGCCCTGCGCAGCATCGCCCTGGTTGATGGCCTCACCGGCGTGGCCAATCGCCGCCAATTCGACGAGGCACTGCTGCGCGGCTGGCGCCAGAGTCAGCGCGAAGGCACGCCGTTTTCGCTGATCCTCATGGATATCGATCACTTCAAGGCCTACAACGACCACTATGGCCACCTGGCCGGCGACCAGTGCCTGCGCCAGGTGGCCCAGGCGCTGGGCCAGGGCCTGTTCCGTCCCTATGACCTGCTGGCGCGCTACGGCGGCGAGGAATTCGGCTGCCTGCTGCCGGGGACCGACCTGGAAGGCGCCACCCAGGTCGCCGAGCGGCTGCTGCAGCAGGTGCACGACCAGCGCCTGACCCACGGCTACTCCTCGGTGACCGGCTACGTCACCCTGAGTCTGGGTGTGGCCACCGCGCTGCCCCCGACCGCCGTCGATCCGGCCGCCCTGATCACCGCCGCCGATGCCCAGCTCTATGCGGCCAAGCACCAGGGCCGCGCCCGGGTCTGTGCCGCGGAACTGGCTGGCTGAGGCTATCCCGCGAAAGGGCCCGTTCGGGTAACGCCGGGTAACAGAGGCCCGGGCTTTCTTCGCTGTCCAGTGTGGTGTTTCAGACGTTCGCGCAAGAATTGGCAATTGATTTTTGTTCATGGGCCAGGCGCCGGGACGAGTCATAGCAGGGCTGTGGCGAGGAGGGGCAACGCCGTCCAGGGACAAAAGGCGCCGGCAAAATTGCGTAGATAACTTTTGAAACACCACACCAGGCTGGGCGGCGAGGCGGCAGACTGTCAGACTGCGGGCAGGGATTCTGCCGCCGGTAATCTATGTACGCCTTCACGCAACGCCAGGCCATCTTGGCCAGCTGGATCATCGTCTTCACCGCGCTCTATCTGGTTCTCCCGCTCAAGCTCCTGCCCAGCCTGCTGGCCGGCCTGCTGGTGTACGAACTGGTCAACACCCTGGCCGGGCGCCTGCAGCGGCAAATGCCCGGCGGCGGCGCGCGCTGGCTCGCCGTGGCCCTGCTTGGCGCCCTGGTGGTGAGCCTGCTGACGCTGTTCTTCGTCTGGTTCACCAGCTTCATCATCCAGGAGGTGCAAAACCCCGGACGGCTGCTGGACAAGTTCATGGTGCTCACCGAGCGCGCCCGCGCCCAGTTGCCGCCTTCGCTGGATGCCTACCTGCCGGCCAACGCCGACAGCATGAAGCAGGAGCTGGTGGAATGGGTACGCGCCCATGTGGCGCAGCTGCAGCTGTTCGGTCGCGACGCGGCGCGGACCTTTGTCATTGTGCTGATCGGCATGATCCTCGGCGCCATCGTCGCCCTGCAGCCCACGCCCGATCCCGAGCGCCTGCGCCCGCTGTCCGGCGCGCTGCTGGTGCGTCTCGGCCTGGTGGCCCAGGCCTTTCGCAACATCGTCTTCGCCCAGATCAAGATCTCGCTGCTCAACACCACCCTGACCGGCATCTTCCTGCTCGGCGTGTTGCCGCTGTTCGATGTCCATCTGCCGCTGGCCAAGACCCTGGTGATCCTCACCTTCATCCTTGGCCTGCTGCCGGTGATCGGCAACCTGATGTCCAACACCCTGATCTTCATCGCCGGCCTGTCGCTGTCGATCTGGGTCGCGGTGGCGGCGCTGGGCTACCTGATCGCCATCCACAAGCTGGAATACTTCCTCAACGCCCGCATCGTCGGCGGCCAGATCAGCGCTCGTTCCTGGGAATTGCTGGTGGCCATGCTGGTGTTCGAGGCGGCCTTCGGCCTGCCCGGGCTGGTGGCGGCGCCGGTGTACTACGCCTATCTCAAGAGCGAGTTGAGGGCGGAAGGGCTGGTGTAATGAGCGGTCAGATTCGCGTCCTGGTACTTTGCATCCTGCGTCAGGGCAAGCGCATCCTGGTGCGCGAGACGCAAGATCCGCATGATGGCCGGCGTTTCTGTCGGCCCCTGGGCGGTGGCGTGGAGTTCGGCGAAACCAGCCTGGCGGCCGTTCGGCGTGAGATCCGTGAAGAACTGGGCGTCGAACTGGCCGAGGTGAGGCTGCTGGGCACCCTGGAATCGCTGTTCAGCTACGCCGGGCGGCCGGGCCACGAGGTGGTGCTGGTCTACGCCGCCGAATTCGTTGATCGGCATCTCTATGCGCAGACCGAGCTGCCTGGTCAGGAAAGCGATGGTGAGACCTTCATGGCCACCTGGCGGTCGCTCGATTCCTTCGACGACAGCTGTCGGCTGGTACCCGAAGGCCTGCTGGCGCTTCTCGCTAGCGCTGCCTGAAGCCGCGGTCCCTCACTGACGATCCAGATTCGCCCACATGCGCTGCCAGAAGGCACCGGCCTCCTCATTGATGGCGCGCCAGCGCTGCTCCAGGCGTTCGCGCTCGGGCGTGCCCAGGTCTTCCGGGCAGGCCAGGTAGCGATCGGCGGCGGCCTGGGCTTCGGCCTGCAGGCGGCGCCATTCGCGCACGTCATCCAGCCAGCAGCGGCCGGTGATGGTTTCGTAGTATTCGTGGGCGATCGCGTCTCTGCTCATGGGGCGTTCCAGGTAGGGGATACAGCCCTAGACCGCAGGTGACGGCCGGGGTGCCCGCCTCGACCGTCGACGAGATCCAGGCTGTCGTTTTCCCGGATGCAACAGGCGACCAGGCCCGCCCCGCGGGACGGCGCCGGACAGGAAAAAGCCGCGTCGAGACGCGGCTTCGGAGCCTGCCAGGCAGAGCTTACTGGCGCGCCAGCACCGTGCTGCGACCCGCCTTGGGCGCGCCCGGCAGGGGGCTCAGCGCGCCGCTTTCCAGCCAGCGGCGCACGCGGGTGGCGTCGGCCATGTGGGTGAACTTGCCGAAGGCGTCCATTACCACGAAGGCCACCGGACGACCGGCCATCACGGTACGCATCACCAGGCAGTGACCGGCCTTGTCGGTGTAGCCGGTCTTGGTCAGCTGCACGCTCCAGTCGGCGTTGTAGACCAGATGGTTGGTGTTGCGAAAGCCCAGCACATAGTTGGGATTGTGGAAGGCCTGGGTCTTTTCCGGGGTGGTGCTGAGTTGACCGAGCAGCGGATAGTGCTCGGTGGCCTTGAGCAGGGTGACCAGGTCGCGAGCGGTGGAGACGTTCAGCGGCGACAGGCCGGTGGGTTCGGCGTAGCGGGTGTTTCTCATGCCCAGGGCGCGGGCCTTGGCATTCATGGCGGCGACGAAGGCCCGCTGGCCACCCGGATAGTGATGGGCGAGGCTGGTGGCGGCGCGGTTTTCCGAGGACATCAGCGCCAGTTGCAGCATGTCGCGCCGGGTCAGCTGGCTGCCCAGGCGCACCCGCGAGAAGATGCCGCGCATGGCCGGATTTTCGCTGATGTCGATGTCGATGGTCTGCTCCAGCGGCAGCCGGGCATCGAGCACCACCATGGCGGTCATCAGCTTGGTCACCGAAGCGATGGGGGCGACCTGGTCGGGATTCTGGGAAAAGAGTACCTGGTTGGTCTTGAGGTCGACGACCAGGGCGTGGTTCGAGGCCAGGCGCTGGGCGGTGGCGGCCGCCGCGGCCTTGACCTTAGGTGGGGTCTGGGCCAGGACGGCCGGACTCAGCCCGACCAAGCCAGCCAGCAACAGGCCGGCAAGTTGATGACAGATCTTCACGGTGGCAGCTCTCAAAAGGGGGGCGGGATTAGAACAACCGCGAACGGCAATGCCCCTTGCAGATCAAGGACATTGCTCAGAGATTTCACGTCTTTTATCACCCGGAATGTCGGCTGGGAATCCGACAAGGCAGCTTTTTACACAGCGCGCTGGCAAAAAGTCACAATAAGTTGCATATGGGCGACGGACGGCGGGGATGGCGGAGCGAAAGGGCGCCCGAGAGGCCTCGGGCGCCTTGCCTTTCAGTCGCGGGCTTCCTGGGCGGCGGGACCGAGCATGCTGCCGGTGACCAGGTAGCGTTCGTGCCAGGCGAGCGCCTCGGGCAGCAGGTGCGGGGTGTGCTTGCCGTGGCTGCCGGCCAGGGCGCGTTCGAAGTAGTCCGCCAGCGCCGGGCGGAAGCTCGGGTGCACGCAGTGCTCGAGGATGGCCCGGGCGCGCTGCTTGGGACTGAGCATGCGCAGGTCGGCCAGCCCCTGGTCGGTGACGATCACCGAGACATCGTGCTCGGTGTGGTCGACGTGACTGACCATGGGCACCAGGGTCGAGATCAGCCCGTTCTTGGCCGTGCTCGGCGCCATGAACACCGACAGATAGGCGTTGCGGGCGAAGTCGCCGGAGCCGCCGATGCCGTTCATCATCCCGGTGCCCATCTGGTGGGTGGAGTTGACGTTGCCATAGAGGTCGGCTTCGAGCATGCCGTTCAGGGCGATGCAGCCCAGCCGCCGCACCAGTTCCGGATGATTGCTCACGCCCTGCTGGCGCAGGATGATGCGCTGGCGCAGCGACTCGGCGTGCTCGACGAAGCGCTCGATGCCCGCCGGACTCAGGGAAAAGGACGTGGCCGAGGCCAGTTCCATCTTGCCGCTGATGAGCAGTTCCAGCATGCCGTCCTGGATCACCTCGGTGAAGGCGGTCAGCCCCGCGAATTCGCTCTCGGCCAGGCCCTGCATGAAGGCGTTGGCGATGTTGCCGACCCCCGACTGGAGCGGCAGCAGATTGGCCGGGATGCGCCCCTGGCGTACCTCGAAGCGCAGAAAGTCCAGCAGGTGCGCGGCGATGGCCTGGGAAGCGGCGTCCGGCGCCTTGAAGGGGCTGTTGCGGTCGGGGGCATCGGTCTCCACCACGGCCACTACCTTGTCCAGCGGCACCTCCAGATAGGGCGAGCCGATGCGGTCGCCGGGGTGCGCCAGGGGAATGGGCGTGCGGTGGGGCGGCAGGGCGCCGTCGGTGTAGATGTCGTGCATGCCGTCCAGGGCGTCGGGCTGCCAGCGATTGACCTCGAGGATCACCGCATCGGCCATGTCCAGCCAGGTCTTGTTGTTGCCCACCGAGGAGGAGGGCACCAGCAGACCGTCTTCGCGAATGGCGGCGATCTCCACCACCGCCACGTCGATCTTGCCGAAGAAGCCATAGCGCACCTTTTCCGCCAGCTGGCCCAGGTGGATGTCCATGTACTCCAGGCCACCGGCGTTGATGCGGCTGCGCAATTCCGGATCGGACTGGAAGGGCACCCGCAACTCGATGCCATCGACTCGCGCCAGGGCGCCGTCCAGCTCCGGTGCGGTGGACGCGCCGGTCAGCACCTTGATGCGAAAGGGTTCGCCGGCGCCGTGGCTGGCGGTGATGCGCTGGGCCAGGGCGCCGGGCACGGCCTTGGGGTAACCGGCCCCGGTGAAGCCGCTCATGCCCACGGTCATGCCGTGACGGATGAACTGCGCGGCCTGCTCGGCGCTCTGGCGCTTGGCGGCGAAACCGGGATGGCGAATACGGTGGGACATGACGACCTCTGCGGGTGTTATCGAAAGCACACTAAGAATGTGGATTCTACGCCGAAGGGATGCTTAGGTCCCTAAGCAAAAGGTCGGGTGGAAGGGGAAATTTTGGGGGAGTGGGGCGTAGGTTGGGTTGAGCGACAGCGAAGCCCAACGCTTTGGGCTTTGATCAATCCCCAGGCGGATTACTGAGTGCTTTGATGGTTTTTGTTTCGCTCCCTCGGGCGAGTCACTTTTGCCAGTCGCGGCAAAAGTAACCAAAAACGCCGTCCCCACGCTTCGGCTCTCCGCTTCGCTTCGGGTCCCCTCGCTCCGGTGCCGCTCCAGGGGCACGGCACGAAGGGGCCTCCTGCCCCTCGCGCCTCGCTCGGCGTCCTGCCTCGCATCCCCTTGCGCGACCCCTACACTCGGCCTCACTGACGGGGACGGGGACGGGGACGGGGCGCAAGCCTGAGGATTCGGCGTTCAGGGGTCGTAGCGTGGAAAACCGCGCAGCGTTTTCCACTGAGGAGGTAACGCCTATCGCGTGGACAAGGCTGCGCCGTTGTCCACCCTACCGGTTTGCACCCAAGGCATCAGGCGCGTGAATCGCCCCGTTCAGCAGGGCGAATGCCAGCGTCGTGGAGTGGGTCGAGCCGCAGGGATGCGGCGAGAGGTCCAGTGGGCCATGGACGGCCCATCTGGACCGACCCTGGAACGGCGCTGGCGTGAGCGGACCCGGAGCGCAGCGTAGGGCCGAATGTCTGGGGCAAGCGTTTTTGCTTACTTTTGTCCGGGGCGCGCAGCCGCGACTGAAAAAAGCAAGTCGCCCGGGTGGGCGAAACAAGAGCCACAAGCAGACCACCATAAACAGCTAGGGCACCTATAGCCCTAACCGCCCCGTTGGGCTTCGCTGCGCTCAACTCAACCTACGGTGCTCCGCCCGGGCCACCAGGCCCCCGACCTCCGCCTCACACCACCATCATGATCCACGGCACCCCGATCCCCAGCAGCACCAGCAGGAACAGCGCGCCGAAAATGGTCCCCAGTCGCCAGTAATCCGCACTGGGCAGGTAGCCGCTGCCGTAGTACACCGGGCTCGGCCCGGTGCCGTAGGGCGTGATGATGCCCATCAGCCCCAGCGAGGTGCCCAGCAGCAGGGCGAACACCGGCAGGTCGATGCCGGGGATGCCCATGCCGGCGGCCAGCATCACCGGCAGCAGCGCCGTGGTGTGGGCGGTGGAGCTGGCGAACAGGTAGTGGGCGAGATAGAAGACCGCCACCAGCACCACCATGGCGGTGCCGGCGTGGAAGCCGCCCAGGTGGCCGGCGACCCACTGGCCGAACCAGGCGACGAAGCCGACCCGGGTCAGGCCGTCGGCCAGGGCCACCAGGGTGGCGAACCAGGCGAAGGTGTTCCAGGCGGCCTTGTTGCCCAGGGCGTCGTTCCAGGTGATGACCTTCAGCAGCAGCATCAGCACGATGACCAGGATGCCCACCAGTGCCGGATCGGCCCAGGCGGCACCAAAGATCCACAGCGCCAGGGCACCGATCACCAGGGCCAGCAGCAGCTTTTCATCGCGCGTCAGCGGACCGAGTGCGGCCAGTTCCTTGGCCG
This sequence comes from Pseudomonas sp. SHLD1, assembly GCF_028640935.1. NCBI lineage: Bacteria > Pseudomonadati > Pseudomonadota > Gammaproteobacteria > Pseudomonadales > Pseudomonadaceae > Pseudomonas > Pseudomonas sp. SHLD1. The sequence goes on along the minus strand of NZ_JAQZAD010000021.1, from coordinate 8,437 downwards.
CCCACAGCGGCACCTGATCGTTGCGCTTGATCTCCGGCGGATACAGCCAGTAGGCCAGCAGCGGCAGCAGGGCCAGCAGCAGGATGCCCATGGGCGCGGCGGCGATGAACCACTGGCCCCAGCTGATATGGACCTGGGCGGTCTTCTCGATCAGCGCGGCGGCCAGCAGATTGGGGGCGAGGGCAGTGAGGAACAGGGTGCTGGTGACGCAGGTGGAGGAGATCGCCACCCACATCAGGTAGGAGCCGATGCGCCGGGCGCTGGGGTCGTTGGGCTTGGAATCGTAGAGCAGCGGCAGGTTGCGGATCACCGGGTAGACAGTGCCGCCGCTGCGGGCGGTATTGGACGGGGTGAAGGGCGCGAGGGCCAGATCGGCCAGCATCACCGCGTAGCCCAGGGTCAGGGTCCGGCGGCCCATCGCCTTGACCAGCAGGAGGGCGATCCGCCGCCCGAGCCCGGTCTTCTCGTAGCCCAGGGCGAACATGAAGGCACTGAAGATCAGCCAGACGGTGTTGTTGGAAAAGCCCGCCAGACCCCATTTCAGCGCCTCCTGGGGCGCGCGAAAGCCCGGTGTCGCCAGTTGCGCCGGGCTGAACAGCACCCAGGGCGCCAGCAGGGCCGCCAGGGCCACGCCGATCAGGCCGATGACCGCGCCGGGCAGGGGTTCGAGGATCAGCCCCACCACCACGCCGGCGAAGAGGGCGAAGTACAGCCAGGCATGAGCGGGCAGGCCCTCCGGTGCGGGCAGCAGCGCCAGCAGTCCGGTGACGGCGAGGGGCAGCAGGAATTTCCAGGTGGTACGCATCGGGCGCTCGCAGATTCCGGTGGTCTCGGGAAACCGGCCTGGGCCGGGATGGCTGACGGTGCTGTTCCAGAGGGCTGCGCGGTCAGCGGCAGCCAGCTTTGCAAAGGCCAGGCTGCTTTCCCAGCGCTCGGGCCGTGGTCATTCGTCGCAGTCCTGCGGTCTTAGGTTCCCTGAGGACATTCTTTCGCTATCGAGAATGACTTGCAACAACGCGAAGACGCCGGTCGTTGCCGATTGCGCCCGTCGCTCACCTCGGCGAACAATCGGACTGTCCGCCAACCCTGACCACACGAGGATGACCGCCATGAAGTACCGCCTGGGAGAACACCGTGTCGACGCCCATCCGCACAGCTGGGTCGCGCCTACCGCCGCGGTGATCGGCAAGGTGCGTCTGGATGAGGGCGCCAGCGTCTGGTTCGGCGCGGTGCTGCGCGGCGACAACGAGCTGATCCATATCGGCCCGGACAGCAATGTGCAGGACGGTGCCGTGCTGCACACCGATCCCGGCTCGCCGCTAACCCTGGGGCGTGGCGTCACCGTCGGCCACCAGGCCATGCTGCATGGCTGCGAGATCGGCGACGGCAGCCTGATCGGTATCCACGCCGTGGTGCTCAACGGTGCGCGCATCGGGCGCAACTGCCTGGTGGGCGCCAACGCCCTGGTCACCGAGAACGCGGTGATTCCCGACGGATCCCTGGTGCTCGGTTCGCCGGCCAAGGTGGTGCGCACCCTGAGCGAGGCCCAGCAGGCGCAGCTGGCGGCCAACGCCCAGGTCTACGTGGCCAATGCGCGGCGCTATCTGGAGGAATTGTTCGAGCAGGGGGAGTAGGGCGAGAGGGTAGCGTGGCTTCCAGCCCGTTGGGCTTGTCCACGGACGCATCGAATACGGCCAACCCACCCTCACGGCTTCTCGAACCGATAGAACAGATTGGGCTCGCTGACCACGTACAGCCGGCCCTGGTCGTCCATGGCCACGCCTTCCGCCTGGGGCACGCTGCGGCTCAGGCCGTGCTGGCCGCGCAGCAGCGACAGTGAGCTGATCGGCTTGCCGTCGTCGTCCAGTTCCAGCACCAGGCGCGACTGATCCGAAAGCGCCAGCAGGTGGCCGGTGCCGGGGTCGAATTGCAGGCTGGAGAGATCACGCACGAACAGGCGGCGATCGCGTTGTGGGTCCGTGCGCAGCGACAGCGCCTGCAGGCCTTCGAAGGCTTCGCTGCCGAGGCCGTCGATCTCGTAGATGCGTACCGGATCGCTTTCCTTGGCGACGAAGAAGCGCTCGCGGGCCGCGTCATAGGCCAGGCCTTCATTGCCGCGGTTGTCGCTTTGCACATCGCTGAGGCTGAAGGGGTGACTGACCTGGCGGTCGTCGACGTCCACCACCCGGGTGTCGGCGCCGATCCGTACCCGCACCAGGCGCTGGCGGCGCTCTTCGCTGATCATGTACACCCCCGGCTTGATGTACTCGATGGCTTCCGGGTCGCTGAAGCCCCTGAGCTCCACCTGGCGCAGCAGCCGGCCGTCCAGGTCCAGTTCGAGAAAGCGCGCCGGCTTGTTGGTGACGCTGACCAGGGTGCGGCGATCCGGATCGAAGCTCAGTGCCGAGACATCGGTGATGCCCTCGCCGATGGGGCGGGCTTCGACGGTGACCCGGTAGCTCGGCAGCCACAGCGAACGCGCCTGGCGACTCTCGGCCTGGAGCTGGCTCTGGACGTTGAACCAGAGCCGCTCGAACAGCCGATGCTGCTGGGCCACCAGGGTCAGGGCCAGCAGCAGGGCGCCGCCTAGCAGCGCGCCCAGGGTGCGAGGGGAAAACAGCGGAAACATCGACAGGGTCCTGAGGCGGTAATGCCGCGCAGCCTAAGGGCGCCACCCTGAATTCAAGCTGAATAGGCGCTCATTGCGCCGCTTTGGACACCTTGTGAAACACGTGGAAGAGATTGGGTTCACCAATCATGTAGAGATTGCCGGCTTCGTCGAGGGCCACGCCTTCCGGTTGCTCCATGGTCGCGTCCAGGCCATGCAGGCCCCGTCTCAGGCTGATGAAGCTGACCGGTTGTCCCTCGGCGGTCAGCTCCACCAGGGTATGGGACTGGTCGGACAGTGCCAGCAGGTGCCCGGTGCGCGGATCGACTGCCACCGCAGAGTAGTCGATCACCAGCTGCTTGAGGGGAAAGGGCTGGAGGGTACCGGTAACGCCGCGGCCGTCGCTGGCCAGGGTGAAGAGCGCGGCCGGATCGCGTTCCTTGCTGAGGATCAGGCGTTGCTGCCGCGGATCCCAGGCGATGCCTTCGAAGCCCTTGTTGCCGGCGTCGGGAAAGCCCAGGTCGTGGTGTTCGAAGGTGTTGGCGTCCAGCTCCCGGGTGTCGTCGGCCAGCTGGAACAGCGACAGCCGCCGCTGGCGCTCGTCGACGATGGCCAGGCGCCCGTCTTCTAGGGCGGTCACGCCTTCCAGGTTGGAGACGTTGCGGATCGGGATGCGTCTTAGGATGTCGCCGGTCAGGCTCAGTTGCACCAGGTAGGGGGTGCTGCCGGTAACGGCGAAGAGGGTGCGGGTACGGGGATCGTAGGTGAGGTCGGAGGTCTCGGCCTCGGCCAGGCCCGGCAGCTGCTTGCCCTGGATCACCGCCTGGTAGTCCGGCAGCCAGACCGCCTGGGCGCGGACTTCCGGCGGCGTGCGGTATTCCTGCCACCAGAGCAGGGCCCGGTCGTTCCAGTGCCAGACGAAGGTGAGGACGATCAGCACCAGCAGGACGAAGGCGGGGAGGAGGCGCAACAGGATGAGGCGAGGGAGTCTGGACATGCGGGCTCGTACGGCTTCTTGTTATGGCTTGTCGGCAAAGTCGCCGAGCGAAGGTCAGGCAAGGCAACAACCCTTGAGGAAGCGGATCGGACTCGCGCTCGCGTTTACGCGTGGCAAAGGAGCATTCCGAAAGGGTTTCAACGCCGCCTGGCCGAGCGTAGGCACTTTCCAGGCAAAGCCTAGAGCGTCGTGGCCGTCCCGGCACACCGTCGCCCGGCACCGGCCGGGCGACGGTGGGTGGCGGGGTTATAGCACGCGCGTTTCGAAGCGGCTAACCTCCGGCAGCTCCAGCACCAGATCATCGCCCACGTTGAGAGGTCCGACACCCACCGGCGTGCCGGTGAGGATGACGTCGCCCGGTTGCAGGGAGAAATGCCCGGCGATGGCCTGGATCAGCGGCAGGATGGGATTGAGCATGTCGCGGCTGTTGCCGTCCTGGCGCACTTCGCCATTGATGGTCAGGCGCACCGGGATGTCGGCCAGGTCCTCGAAGGCATCGCCCGGTACGAAGGGCGCGAGCACGCAGGCGCCGTCGAAACTCTTGGCGATCTCCCAGGGATAGCCCTTTTCCTTGAGCCGGCCCTGCACCTCTCTGAGGGTCAGGTCCAGGGAAGGGGCGAAGCCGGAGATGGCGTCGCGCACCTCTTCGGTCGTCGGCTTCTTCGACAGCGGCTTGCCGATCAGCACGGCGATCTCGGCCTCGTAGTGCACCGAACCCTGGTCGGTGGGGATGGCGAAACCCTCGGCCACCGGCACCACGCAACTGGCCGGCTTGATGAACAGCAGGGGTTCGGTGGGAACCGGGTTGTTCAGCTCCTTGGCGTGCTCGGCGTAGTTGCGGCCGATGCAGACGACCTTGCCCAGGGGGAAGTGGATCTTGGTGCCATCGAGGTACTGGTGCTGGTAGGCCATCTGGTGCTCCTGATGAGTGGCGTCTGCTGGCGATCTTGACCCCCACGATCTTAACCAAAAGCGCGGGCCGCGGCGCGGTCCTGGTCGCAAGGCGCTCATGGTCGCCCTGAGAAAGCTTCAGGTCGCAACCGGACCTGCATGCGGCGGCTCATGCTAAGATAGCGCCCCCTTTGCCGCTGGCTGAACTGGCCTGCGCCGCGCCGGCATCCTTACTCCCTGGACACTCTGGATTCAACGCAGATGAGCAAGACTTCCCTCGACAAGAGCAAGATCCGCTTCCTTCTCCTGGAAGGCGTCCACCAGTCCGCCGTGGATATCCTGAAGTCCGCGGGTTACAGCAACATCGAGTACGTCGTAAGCTCCCTGCCGGATGCCCAGCTCAAGGAAAAGATCGCCGACGCCCACTTCATCGGCATCCGCTCGCGCACCCAGCTCACCGAAGAGGTGTTCGACTGCGCCAAGAAGCTGGTCGCCGTCGGCTGCTTCTGCATCGGCACCAACCAGGTCGACCTGCAGGCCGCCCGCGAGCGCGGCATCGCCGTGTTCAACGCCCCCTATTCCAACACCCGTTCGGTCGCCGAGCTGGTGCTGGCCGAGGCCATCCTGCTGCTGCGCGGCATCCCGGCCAAGAACGCCTCCTGCCACCGTGGCGGCTGGATCAAGAGCGCGGCCAACTCCTTCGAGATCCGTGGCAAGAAGCTGGGCATCATCGGCTACGGCTCCATCGGCACCCAGCTGTCGGTACTGGCCGAGGGCCTGGGCATGCAGGTGTTCTTCTATGACGTCATCACCAAGCTGCCCCTGGGCAACGCCCAGCAGGTCGGCTCCCTGACCGAACTGCTCGGCATGAGCGACATCGTCACCCTGCACGTGCCGGAAACCCCCGCCACCCAGCTGATGATGGGCGAGCGCGAGATCCGCGCCATCAAGAAGGGCGGCATCCTGATCAACGCCGCCCGCGGCACCGTGGTCGACCTCGACGCCCTGGCCGCCGCCATCAAGGACGAGCACCTGATCGGCGCCGCGATCGACGTCTTCCCGGTGGAGCCGCGCTCCAACGACGACGAGTTCGTCTCCCCGCTGCGCGGCCTGGACAACGTCATCCTGACCCCGCACATCGGTGGCTCCACCGCCGAGGCCCAGGCCAACATCGGCCTGGAAGTGGCCGAGAAACTGGTCAAGTACAGCGACAACGGCACCTCGGTGTCCTCGGTCAACTTCCCCGAAGTGGCCCTGCCGTCGCACCCGGGCAAGCACCGCCTGCTGCACATCCACCAGAACGTGCCGGGCGTGCTGTCGGAGATCAACCGCGTCTTCTCCGAGAGCGGCATCAACATCTCCGGTCAGTACCTGCAGACCGACGAGAAGGTCGGCTACGTGGTGATCGACGTCGACGCCGACTACTCCGACCTGGCCCAGGAAAAGCTGCAGAACATCAAGGGCACCATCCGTTGCCGCGTGCTGTTCTAAGCCGCCAGGCGACATGAAAAAGCCCCGGTCGGGTTCGCCTGACCGGGGCTTTTTTGTGGGCCGGGTGCGGAGCTCGTTGGGCTTCGCTGCGCTCAACCCAACCTACGACAGCCTGGTAGGTTGGGTTGAGACGGCTCCATCGTCGAAGTCCAACGCCGCGTAGCGTGGATAACGGCGCAGCCTTATCCACTGGCCTCGCACAAACCTCCCGGTGGAAAACGCTGGCGCGGTTTTCCACACTACGGATTCAGCTGCGCTCCAGCCGCTCCACGCCCTGGGCGGTGCCCAGCAGCAGCACGTCCGCCGGGCGGGCGGCGAAGAGGCCATTGGCGACCACGCCGACGATGTTGTTGATCCTGGCTTCCAGGCCCAGCGGATCGACGATGTGCAGGTTGTGCACGTCGAGGATGACGTTGCCGTTGTCGGTCACCACGCCGTCGCGGTATTCCGGGTCGCCGCCCAGCTTGACCAGTTCGCGGGCCACATGGCTGCGGGCCATGGGGATGACTTCCACCGGCAGCGGGAATTCACCGAGGACCTCGACGCGCTTGCTGGCGTCGGCGATGCAGATGAAGGTGCGCGCCACGGCGGCGACGATCTTCTCGCGGGTCAGGGCCGCGCCGCCGCCCTTGATCAGGTTGAGGTGGCCGTCGGCTTCGTCGGCGCCGTCCACGTAGAATTCCAGGTTGTTGACACCGTTGAGGTCGTAGACGGTGATGCCATGGCTTTTCAGCCGGTCGGCGGTGGCCTGGGAGCTGGCCACGGCGCCGTCGAATTCCAGCTTGTGCTTGGCCAGCAGGTCGATGAAGAAGTTGGCGGTCGAGCCGGTGCCCACGCCGATCACGCTGTCGCGGGAGAGCTGGGGAAGGATGAGGTCGACCGCGGCCTGGGCGACGGCCTGCTTGAGCTGGTCCTGATTCATGGGGGTATCCGCAGAGAAAACGGGTGGAGGGTCGCTGATTATAGCCGCTCGGACGGCCTGGCTAACCCACCCGGGAGTGCCCGTAGTAGACTTTTCGCCCCCGCCGCACCCACCGGATCGCCCTGCCGATGCTCGAACAGTACGTGAAGAAGACCCTGCTCGCCCCCGTCTACGACGTGGCGATCGAGACGCCCCTGCAACCGGCGCGGGCGCTGTCCGAGCGACTGGGCTGCCAGGTGCTGCTCAAGCGCGAAGACCTGCAGCCGGTGTTTTCCTTCAAGATCCGCGGCGCCTACACCAAGCTGGCCAGCCTCTCGGCCAGCGAGAAGGCCCGCGGGGTGATCACCGCCAGCGCCGGCAACCATGCCCAGGGCCTGTCCCTCGCGGCCCGCGAGCTGGGCGTGCGGGCGATCATCGTCATGCCGCGCACCACCCCCGAACTCAAGGTCATCGGCGTGCAGTCGCGTGGCGGCGAGGTGGTGCTGCACGGCGACGCCTTTCCCGAGGCCCTGGCCGAGGCGCTGCGCCTGGTCGAGGAGCAGGGCTACACCTTCGTGCCGCCCTATGACGATCCCGATGTCATCGCCGGCCAGGGCACCGTGGCCATGGAGATCCTGCGCCAGCATCCCGGGCGTTTGGACGCCATCTTCGTCCCGGTTGGTGGCGGCGGTCTGATCGCCGGCATCGCCGCCTATGTGAAATACCTGCGGCCCGAGATCAAGGTCATCGGCGTCGAGCCGGACGACTCCAACTGCCTGCAGCAGGCCATGGCGGCGGGTGAGCGGGTGGTCTTGCCGCGCGTGGGACTGTTCGCCGATGGCGTGGCCGTGGCCCAGATCGGCCATCACACCTTCGAGATCTGCCAGCGTTATGTCGACGAGGTGATCACGGTCAGCAGCGACGAGATCTGCGCGGCGATCAAGGACATCTACGACGACACCCGCTCCATCACCGAGCCCTCGGGGGCCCTGGGCGTGGCCGGGATCAAGAAGTACGCCGAGCGTGAAGGCTCCGGCGGCCAGGTGCTGGTGGCCATCGATTCCGGCGCCAACATCAACTTCGACCGCCTGCGCCACGTGGCCGAACGCGCCGAACTGGGTGAGCAGCGCGAAGCCATCATCGCCGTGACCATCCCCGAGCGGCCAGGGAGCTTCCGGGCCTTCTGCGAGGCCCTGGGCCGGCGGCAGATCACCGAATTCAACTACCGCTACCACACCGGCGAAGAGGCGCACATCTTCGTCGGCGTCCAGACCCATCCGCAGCGCGATCCGCGCGAGGCGCTGCTACAGGGGCTGCGCGACCAGGGTTTCCCGGTGCTGGACCTGACCGACAACGAACTGGCCAAGCTGCATATCCGCCACACCGTGGGTGGCCATGCCGCGCGGGTCGGCCAGGAGCAGGTGTTCCGCTTCGAATTCCCCGAGCGACCGGGCGCGCTGTTCGACTTCCTCGAAAAGCTGGGCGGACGCTGGAACATCAGCATGTTCCATTACCGCAACCACGGCGCGGCGGACGGCCGGGTGTTCGC
>NZ_JAQZAD010000020.1:0-136654 GCF_028640935.1 Pseudomonas sp. SHLD1 | reverse complement strand
TCTGCAGCTCTTCGATCATCTGCTGGATCTGCTGCGCCGAACTCTGGGTACGGCTGGCCAGGGAGCGCACCTCGTCGGCCACCACGGCGAAACCACGCCCGGCTTCGCCGGCGCGGGCTGCCTCGATGGCGGCGTTCAGCGCCAAGAGGTTGGTCTGCTCGGAGATGCCACGGATGACTTCGAGGATCTGGCCGATGTTGGCGGCCTTGCCGTTGAGCGCATCGATATGTTCGCAACTGGTGCCGATCTTGGCCGACAGCGCCTGCATGGCGTGCAGGGCCTCGTCGAGCACCTCGCGGCCCTCCTCGCCCTGGGCGCGGGCCGTGCTGGCCTCGCCGGAGGCATGGGCGGCATTGCGGGCGATCTCCTGGGCGGCGGCGCCCAGTTCGTTGATCGCCGCGGCCACGCTGGTGGTGCGCTGGGCCTGGATATCGGACTGCTGCATGGACGACTGCGAGGCCTCCAGCACCCGGCGGGTGCCGTGGTTGAGTTCGCCGGTGCTCTGGGCCACGTCACGGATCGAGGTGTGGATGCGCGCCACAAAGTGGTTGAAGGCCTCGGCCAGGGCGCCGAATTCATCGCGGGACTGCACCGGCAGGCGGCGGGTCAGATCGCCCTCGCCTTCGGCGATGTCGTCCATGGCGCGGGTCAGCTCGTGCAGCGGGCGCAGCAGGACGCGGATGAGCAAGCCCAGCAGCAGGATGATGGCGACCACCGCCACCAGGGTGGCGACGATGGCCAGGTTGCGCGCCTGGGTCACCGGGGCATAGGCCTTGGCCTGGTCGATGGACAGCGCCAGGTACCACTTGACCGAGGGCAGGCCCGCGACCGGGGTAAAGCTCACCAGGCGCTCGCTGCCGTTCTGCAGGACGTGATGGAAGCCGGGGGCCAGGCTCGGCGTCTGCTCGGGGAAGACCTCCTTGAGCGATTTCAGCACCTGGTCGGCGTGGCTGCTGACCAGGATCTTGCCGTCGCCGTCCACCAGGAAGGCTTCGCCCAGACCGCCGGCGTCCAGCGAGGTGATCATCTTCATCAGGCTGTCCATCACCAGGTCGCCGGCCACCACGCCGATCAGCTTGCCGTTCTGCAGGACCGGCGCGGCGATGGTGATGCACAGGAAGCTCTGCGGCGGCGCGGTGAGATAGGGCTCGGTGAGGATGGGGCCGCCGGCGCCGACCGCGGCCTTGTACCAGTCGCGCTGGCGGGCGTCGTAGCCGGCCTCCATGGGGGTATGGGGGCGGTCGGTGAAGGTGCCGTCGACCTCACCCAGGTAGGTGGAGTCGAAGTTGCTGGTGTAGAGCTTCTCTTCCAGCAGGCCCGCCACGTTGGCCGGGCTGCTGTCGCGGCTGAGCGCCTGGGCCTGGCTGTCGATCAGCTTGACCCGCGCGTCCAGCCAGTAGGCGATGTTGCCGGCGGTGATGCGCCCGATCTCGCCCAGCGAGGCTTCGAGACTCTGGGTGATCGCCTGACGCTGCAGATAGGCATTGAAGCTGGCGAAGCCGGCCAGGGCGATGGTCACCACCAGGGCGGCCGCCAGCAGGATCTTGTGGCTGAATTGGAGCGAGCGTTTCATGGATACCACGCGTAAGGCTTGGGTAGTGAGCAGCCGCTCTCCTCGCAGGTAGATATTGCGATAAGTATAGAGAGGGCAAGACGACCGGGGATGGTCGACGTCGCACTATTACGCTCAAACCTGACTTTTAGCTGGCGCCAACCGATAAACGTTCTCACAACGCCGATGTCTGGCCGGCGCGCCCTACAGCAGGCTGAATCCCTTCAGCAACAGCAGGCCGAGGTTGGTGGTCAGCATCCCGCCGAGGGTACTGAGCACCACGATGGTCGCCGCCAGCTGGGCATTGCTGCCGGCGGCGCGGGCCATGACGAAACTCGACGCCGCCGTCGGGCACCCCAGGTAGAGAAAGAGGATGCCCAGCGCCGGTCCCTGGATGCCCAGCGCCAGGGCGCCCAGCACCCCCAGCAGCGGAATCCAGACGATCTTCCACAGGCTGGCGCCCAGCGCCAGGCCGCTGCTCTCGCGCAGCGAGGCCAGCGACAGGGTGGCGCCGATGCACATCAGCGCCAGCGGCAGGGTGAGACCCGCGAAATAGTGCGCCGAGGTATCCAGCCAGCGCGGCAGCTGCCACTGGAAATAGGCGAAGGGAATCGCCAGCAGGATGCCGATGATCAGCGGATTGCCGAGGATGCTGCGCAGGAGGGTGCGCCAGTTGGCCTCCAGGTGCGGGCTGTAGATCGCCAGCACGATGGCCGAGAGCACGTTGTAGAAGAGGATGACCATGCCGGCCATGATCCCGCCCACCGACAGCCCATAGTCGCCGTACTGGGTCGTCGCCAGGGCCAGGCCGACGATGCCGCAGTTGCCGCGAAAGGCGCCCTGCACATAGACGCCGCGATCGGCATGGGGACAGCGCCAGATCGCCCAGCCCCAGGCGGCCAGGAAACTCGCCACCGTGGCCAGGGCGAAATAGCCCAGCAGCAGCGGCTGCAACGCCTCGCCGAGGTCGGCCTTGAGGATGCCGAGAAACAGCAGGGTCGGCATGGTGGCGCGAAACACCAGCGCCGAGGCGGTGTTGATGAAGGGGGTGTCGATCCAGCCCAGCCGCCTGAGCACGCAGCCCAGCAGCACCAGGGCGAAGACCGGGGCGGTGACGTCGAAGGTCGCCTGGACCAGGGCAAGCACGTCGGACATGGCGGAAGGCATCGCGGGAACGGCTCGCGATGGTAGCAGGCACGGCGCGCCGCGGGTCCCCTCCTTCCGTCATCGCGAAGTGACATCAGTCAATGCTTAGCTTACTATCTACCCGCCCGATTCAGACGACGCCCCCGATCCATCCCCCGCTTCGCCTCAGCGCGACCGCTCTAGCTTCCTGCCAGGGAAGCCGGCGAAGGGGTGGAACAATAAGACAGACAACAGGTTCAGACGTAGCAGACGACAGATCCGCATGCGGTTCCGATTTGCGATGTCGTCGATCGAGTCGAAGTCTCTTTTCACGATTGCATTGCGAGCGCTGCCATGACTGTCACTTCCAACGCGAGACCGGGAGGCCTGCCTGCCAGGTTACTCGGCATCCTGTTCATCCTCCTGGGCCTCGCCCTGCTGGGGCTGGGCATCAAACTGGCCACCCTCGGGGGCTCCCTGTATTACCTCGGCGGCGGCGTGCTGCTCGCCCTGAGTGGCTACCTGCTGTGCATCCGGCGGGCCAGCGGGGTCTGGGTCTATGCCTTCTTCCTGGTGGTCTCCACCGCCTGGGCCGTACTGGAAGTCCAGTTCGACTGGTGGCAGCTGGTGCCGCGCCTGGCGCTCTGGTTCGTCCTCGGCCTGGTGCTGCTGATCCCGGTGTTCCGCCGTCCGCTGGACAGCCGGAGCGGCGGCCTGCCGCTGGTCGGCTCCCTGGTGATCGCCGCGGTCGTCGCCCTGATCGCCCAGTTCGTCAACTACAACCGTCTGGATGGTGACCTGGGTCGCGATACCGCAGGCGTCGAAAGCGCCGCCCCGACCGCCGCCGATGGCGACTGGCCGTCCTATGGCCGCACCGCCTTCGGTGATCGCTACTCGCCGCTCAAGCAGATCGACGTCAACAACGTGAAGGATCTGCAACCGGCCTGGACCTTCCGTACCGGCGACATCCCCGGCCCGAACGATCCCCAGGAAACCACCGCGGAAAACACCCCGCTCAAGGTCAACGGCAAGCTCTATGTCTGCACGCCGCACAGCCAGGTGATCGCCGTGGACCCCGACAGCGGCAAGGAAATCTGGCGCTTCGATCCCAAGCTGAGCACCCAGCACGCCGACAGCTTCAAGGGCTGGGCGCACATGACCTGCCGCGGCGTGGCCTACCATGACGACGCCACCTACGCCGGCACCACCACCGCCGGCCAGAGCCCGGCCACCGGCAGTGCCGTCCCGGTCGATGAACAGAGCACCCCGGCCGCCAGCAGCTGCCCGCGCCGCCTGTTCCTGCCCACCGCCGACACCCGCCTGATCGCCATCAACGCCGATACCGGCAAGGTGTGCAGCGACTTCGGCGACAACGGCCAGGTCGACCTGACCGCCAACATGGGCAGCTTCACGCCCGGCGGCTACTACTCCACCTCGCCGCCGGCGGTGACCCGCAACCTGGTGATCATCGGTGGCCACGTCACCGACAACGTCTCCACCGACGAGCCGTCCGGCGTGATCCGCGCCTATGACGTGCACACCGGCAAGCTGGTGTGGAACTGGGACAGCGGCAATCCGGACGCCACCGCGCCCATCGCCGCCGATGGCATCTACACCCGCAACTCGCCCAACATGTGGTCGATGATGGCCGTCGACGAGAAGATCGGCATGGTCTATCTGCCCATGGGCAACCAGATGCCCGACCAGTGGGGCGGTGACCGTACCCCGGCCTCCGAGAAGTACAGCGCCGGCGTGGTCGCCCTCGACATCGCCACCGGCAAGGTGCGCTGGAACTACCAGTTCACCCACCATGACCTCTGGGACATGGACGTGGGCGGTCAGCCGACCCTGGTGGACATCAAGACCGAAGGCGGCGTGAAACCCGCGCTGATGGCCTCGACCAAGCAGGGCAGCATCTATGTGCTGGACCGCACCAACGGTCAGCCCATCTACCCGATCAAGGAAACCCCGGTGCCCCAGGGCGCGGTGGAAGGCGACCACACCTCGCCGACCCAGCCGGTCTCCTCGATCAACCTGGCCGCGCCGACCCTCAAGGAAAGCGACATGTGGGGCGGTACGCCCTTCGACCAGGCGCTGTGCCGCATCGCCTTCCGCGAGCACCGCTACGAGGGCATCTACACCCCGCCGTCCACGCAAGGGTCGATCGTCTACCCGGGCAACTTCGGCGTGTTCGACTGGGGCGGCCTCTCGGTCGATCCGGTGCGCCAGATCGCCTTCCTCAACCCCAGCTACATGGCCTTCACCTCCAAGCTGGTGCCGCGTGAAGAGATTGCCAACCAGCCGGCGCGCAAGAGCGAGACCGAGGGCATCCAGCCCAACAAGGGCGCGCCCTACGGCGTGATCCTGTCGGCCTTCCTGTCGCCGCTGGGCCTGCCTTGCCAGGCACCCGCCTGGGGCTACGTGGCAGGTCTCGACCTGACCACCGGCAAACTGGTCTACAAGCACAAGAACGGCACCGTGCGCGACAACTCGCCGGTTCCGCTGCCCCTGCCCATGGGCGTGCCCAGCCTGGGCGGCACCGTCACCACCGCCGGTGGCGTGGCCTTCCTGAGCGGCACCCTGGACCAGTACCTGCGTGCCTATGACGTGAAGAACGGCAAGGAACTGTGGAAAGGCCGCCTGCCGGCCGGTGGCCAGACCACCCCCATGACCTACACCGGCAAGGACGGCCGCCAGTACGTGCTGGTCTATGCCGGCGGCCATGGCTCGCTGGGCACCAAGCAGGGTGACTATGTGATGGCCTTCGCCCTGCCCGAGAAGAAGTAAGGGCGCCCGCGCCCGAGCTCCCCTCTCCTTAAGGGAGAGGGTTTGGGGCGAGGATGCTTCGAGCATTTTGACATCCTGTTGGAACCCACCTCGCCCCAACCCGAAATCCCGGCCCAGCCGGGATTTTTTTCGCCCGGGCTTTTTGCTTCTATGAAAAGAGCCACCTGGCACCCAAGGCCCAGCGGAAAAGGCTGCGCCGTTTTCCACGCTACAGTGTCAAGACCGTGCCTCGAACGCTCCCTCTCCCCTGGCAGAAGGCCAAGGTGGGGGCCAACCCGGGCACCCTACCTGCTCCTCCCCCTCACCCCAGGGGAGAGGGCCGGGGTGAGGGCACACCCCGCTTCATCACCGTCCCTCGGACTCGGTTAAGCTATCCCCCATGCCCACCTCCCCGCCCCAACACCGCCGACTGCGCCTGGCCAACGGCCTGGCCGTCGCCCTGCTGCACGATGCCGAGCTGCCCCAGGCGGCCGCCCTGGTCCGCATCGGCGCCGGCAGTCACCAGGCGCCGCGGGCCTTTCCGGGGCTGGCGCACTTTCTCGAACACCTGTTCTTTCTCGGCAGCCGCCGCTATCCAGCGGCGGACGGCCTGATGCCGCTGGTGCAGCGCCTGGGCGGCGAACTCAACGCCAGCACCCGCGAGACCACCACCGACTTCTTTTTTGCCCTGGCGCCCGAGCACCTCGCCGCCGGCCTCGCCCGCCTGCTGGAAATGCTCGCCGCGCCCCTGCTGGCAGCGGACGCCCAGCGTCGTGAGCGCGAGGTGCTGCACGCGGAATTCATCGCCTGGGCACGCAGCGCCGATACCCGCCGCGACCTGGCCCTGGCCGCCGGCCTGCCTGCGGACCATCCGGCCGCCGGCTTCCATGCCGGCAACCGATACAGCCTGCCGCTGCACAGTCCGATCTTCCAGGCGGCCCTGCGCGACTTCCAGCGCCAGTACTACCGCGCCGACAACGCCCTGTTGGTGCTGGCCGGGCCACAATCGCTGGCCGAATTGGCAGAGCTGGCCCGCGAACAGGGTGCCGTCCTGGCATCCGGTCCTGCGTCCGCACATGCAGCGCCCCCGTCACTCCCGGCCACCGGCGAACGCTGGCAGACCATTACCGCCACGCCGCCCATGCTGGCCCTGCAATTCGCTCTCGACGACCTGCCGCCCGGCAGCTGGGAGGCGGCCGAGCTGCTGGAAACCCTGCTGCTCGGCGACCATCCCGGCGGCCTGCCCGCCAGCCTGCGCCAGGCGGGCCAGGCCGAACGGCTCAGCCTCGCCTGGCCCTATCGCCAGGCGCGCCAGGGCCTGCTCCGGCTGGATTTCTCGCCCGGTTCCCAGGCCAGTCCCCGTCGCCTGACCGACATCCTGTTCGCCTGGCTGGACAGCCTGCGCCAGTCACCTCTCGCCGCGTTGCAGCAGGACCACGCCGAACGGGTCCGGCGCCAGTGGACCACCCTGCCCGCCCTGGCGCTGGCAAGACGCCTGGGTGAACGCCTCTGGCTGGATCGGCCAGGAGACGCCTGGCCACAACCGGCTCTCTCGCCTGCCGCCCAGGCCGCCTGGCCGCGGCTGCTCGCGCAACTGGTCCCGGAACGTCTCAGCGGTTTCGCCGGCGGCCTGGCCGCTGCACCGAACCGGGCATCGCCCGTCATCGCCAGCTTTACCCTGCCACCGCCCAATCCGCTGCTCACGGATCCCATCATTCCCAGCGCCCCGGCGATGCAGCCCTGGCCGATCAGCCAGGCCCTCGCCCCTCAGCAGCGCGAAGGCCTGCTGTTCCTGCGCTGGCGATGGCCGGAGGCGGTCGCGCCCGACGTCCAGGTGCTGGGCGCGCTCCCCCGGCTGGCCGCCGAGGCGGGCGTCACCCTGCGCTGGAGTCCGCCGGGGGCGCCCTGGGAGTTGCGGCTGCAAGGCTGGGCCGCGGCGCTGCCGGCGGTGCTGGAACAGGCGCTCGGCCGCCTGACGCACGCGCTGGAGCTGCCCCGGGCGCTGCCAGAAACCTCGATCGAGCCCATGCTGATCCGCCAGTTGCTCAAGGTCCTGCCCGAGCGACTGACCAGGGCCACACCGCCGACAGGGAATGAAGCGGGTCCTCGCTGGCATGCCCTGGCCTGTGGCCTGCCCACGGCTGCACAGGCGTCCCTGGCCGCCCTCACGCCGCCGCCTCGGCCCCAGGCAGGGCCGCTGGGCGAACCGCATGGCTTCACCGGTCGCCACTGGCACCCCGAACCCAGCGCCGACGCCCAGCAGGCGCTGCTGCTGTTCTGTCCGCAACCCGATGCGCGCCCCACCACCGAAGCCGCCTGGCGGCTGCTGGCGGCGCGTCTGCAAGGGCCGCTGTTCCAGCGTCTGCGCAGCGAGCGGCAACTGGGCTACGCGGTGTTTTCCGCCTATCGCCAGCTGGGCGATCAGGCTGGCCTTTTAATCGGTGTCCAGTCACCCCATGCCCGGGCGGCGGAGATCCTGGCGGAAATCGAGGGTTGCCTGGCTGACAGCCTGGCCGCCATACAGGCCGAGGCCACGACGCTGGCAGAAGACATCCGTCAGCTGGTGCGCGACTTCAGCCCCGCCACCCCTCAGCGCGCGGCCCTGGCCGAGCGGCTCTGGTGGGGCTTCCAGCGCAGCGGGGCGCTGGATCTCGCGCCCCTGCAGGCAGCCCTGGCCGCCCTGGACGCTGGAGCCCTGCAGCAGGCCTGGCAGCAACTCACCGCCAGCGACGCGCCGCGCTTCGCCCTGGCCAATGCCAGCGCGCCATCCGGCTGGATGTCATAGCTTTCAACACTTTCCCGGGAGCGTCGGCCGCTGCCGGCGGTCAATCTGTTGCAGGATCGGTAAGACAGTTATGTCCGCCGGACCGCCAGCGATTCGTCGCGGCAAAAACCCTTAGCTAGGTAACATTTGTTAGACTTAACGACCGGATCCATCCGGCTTTCGCAGTCAAAAGAGGAGACCTCCCATGTGGACCAAGCCTGCTTACACTGACCTGCGCATCGGCTTCGAAGTCACCATGTACTTCGCCAACCGTTGATGCGCCCCACGCCCCGGTTCGCCGGGGCGTACTTTTTCCAGGTTTAGCCTTTCCCATGCATATCCAGATTCTCGGCTCCGCCGCCGGCGGTGGCTTTCCCCAGTGGAACTGCAATTGCGTCAATTGCGACGGCTTCCGCAAGGGCACCCTCAGGGCCCAGGCCCGTACCCAGTCCTCCATCGCCCTGTCCGATGACGGGGTGAACTGGATCCTGTGCAACGCCTCGCCCGACATCCGTGCCCAGCTGGCCGGCTTCGCCCCGCTGCAGCCGGCGCGGGCCCTGCGTGACACCGGCATCCGCGCCATCGTCCTGCTGGACAGCCAGATCGACCACACCACCGGCCTGCTCAGCCTGCGGGAAGGCTGCCCCCACCAGGTCTGGTGCACCGAGATGGTCCACCAGGACCTCACCACCGGCTTTCCGCTGTTCAACATGCTCGAACACTGGAACGGCGGGCTCAGCTGGCAGCCCATCGCCCTGAGCGGCAGCTTCACCATTCCGGCCTGCCCGAATCTGGAATTCACGCCCTTCCCGCTGCGCAGCGCCGCGCCGCCCTACTCGCCCCATCGCCACGATCCGCACCCCGGCGACAACCTGGGTCTGCTGGTTCATGACCGGCGCACCGGCGGCAAGCTGTTCTATGCGCCGGGGCTGGGCCAGCCGGACGCCGCCCTGCTGGAGCTGATGGGCCAGGCCGACTGCCTGCTGGTGGACGGCACCCTCTGGACCGACGACGAGATGCAGCGTCGCGGTGTGGGCACCCGGACCGGCACTGAGATGGGTCATCTGCCGCAGAGCGGTCCCGGCGGCATGCTGGAGGTGCTGGCCGGCTTCGCGCGTCAGCGCAAGGTGCTGATCCACATCAACAACACCAATCCGATCCTGGACGAAGACTCCCCCGAGCGCGCCATCGTCGAGCGCCAGCGCGTGGAAGTCGCCTGGGACGGGATGTCCATCGAGTTGTGAACGCCATGCCCAACGCCCTCACTCCCGCCGAATTCGAAGCTGCCCTGCGCGCCAAGGGCGACCTCTACCATATCCACCATCCCTATCACGTGGCCATGTACCAGGGTCGCGCCAGCCGCGAGCAGATCCAGGGCTGGGTGGCCAATCGCTTCTACTACCAAGTCAACATCCCGCTCAAGGACGCCGCCATCCTGGCCAACTGCCCGGATCGCGAGATCCGTCGGGAGTGGGTGCAGCGCATCCTCGACCACGACGGCGAGCCCGGCAGCGGAGGCGGCATCGAGGCCTGGCTGCGCCTGGCCGAGGCCACCGGCCTGGATCGCGAGCAGGTGCTCTCCCAGGAACTGGTGCTGCCCGGGGTGCGCTTCGCGGTGGACGCCTACGTCAACTTCGCCCGCCGCGCCTCCTGGCAGGAGGCCGCCAGCAGCTCCCTGACCGAGCTGTTCGCGCCGCAGATCCACCAGTCGCGGCTGGACGCCTGGCCGACCCACTACCCCTGGATCGATCCGGCCGGCTACGAGTACTTCCGCACCCGCCTGGGCCAGGCCCGCCGCGACGTCGAACACGGTCTGCAGATCACCCTGCAGCACTACACCACCTGGGAGTCCCAGCAGCGCATGCTGGAGATCCTGCAGTTCAAGCTGGACATCCTCTGGAGCATGCTCGACGCCATGAGCATGGCCTACGAACTGCACCGCCCGCCCTACCACAGCGTCACCGCCGAGCGCCGCTGGCACCGAGGAATCGACCTATGAGCTTCGACCGCACCCAGGTGCCGCGCTGGCGCCCCGGCTACCGCTTCCAGTTCGAGCCGGCGCAGGACGCCCATGTGCTGCTCTATCCCGAGGGCATGATCAAGCTCAACGACAGCGCCGCCGCCATCGGCGGGCTGATCGACGGCCAGCGTGACGTGGCCGCCATCATCCAAGCCCTCGACGAACGCTTCCCCGGCGTGCCCGAGCTGGGCGCCGACGTGGAACAATTCATGGAGGTCGCCCGTGCAGAGCACTGGCTCCTGCTCGGCTGACACCAGCCTGCCGGGCACGCCCATGCAGTTGCCGCAACCGCCGGTAGTGGCCAAACCGAATGTCGGCCTGCCACTGTGGCTGCTGGCCGAGGTCACCTATCGCTGTCCGCTGCAGTGCCCCTACTGCTCCAATCCGCTGGACTTCGCCGCCCAGGGGCGCGAGCTGACCACCGAACAGTGGTTCAAGGTGATGGCCGAGGCACGGGAGATGGGCGCGGCCCAGATCGGCTTCTCCGGGGGCGAGCCCCTGGTACGCCAGGACCTCGCCGAGCTGATCCGCGAGGCGCGCCGACTGGGCTACTACACCAACCTCATCACCTCCGGCATCGGCCTCACCGAGGCGCGCATCGCCGAATTCAAGGAAGCCGGCCTGGACCATATCCAGATCAGCTTCCAGGCCAGCGACGAACAGGTGAACAACCTGCTGGCCGGCTCGAAGAAGGCCTTCGCCCAGAAGCTGGCCATGGCCAAGGCGGTCAAGGCCCAGGGCTACCCGATGGTGCTCAACTTCGTCACCCACAGGCACAACATCGATCGCATCGACCAGATCATCGACCTCTGCCTGGCGCTGGAAGCCGACTTCGTCGAACTCGCCACCTGCCAGTTCTACGGCTGGGCGGAGCGCAATCGCGCCGGTCTCCTGCCGACCAGGGCCCAGCTGGAGCGCGCCGAAGGCATCACCAACGAATATCGCGCGCGCCTCAAGGCCGAGAACCATCCCTGCAAGCTGATCTTCGTCACCCCGGACTACTACGAAGAGCGTCCCAAGGCCTGCATGGATGGCTGGGGCAAGCTGTTCCTGACCATCACGCCGGACGGCACCGCCCTGCCCTGCCACGGCGCCCGGCAGATGCCCATCGCCTTCCCCAACGTGAAGGAGCAGGATCTGCGGCACATCTGGTACGACTCCTTCGGCTTCAACGTCTATCGCGGCTACGACTGGATGCCCGAGCCCTGCCGCTCCTGCGACGAGAAGGAAAAGGACTACGGTGGCTGCCGCTGCCAGGCCTTCATGCTCACCGGCGATGCGCGCAACGCCGACCCGGTCTGCGCCAAGTCGCCGCACCACGACCTCATCCTCGCCGCCCGCCAGGAAGCCGAGACCGCGACCCAGCGGATCGAGGACCTGCAGTTCCGCAACGAGCGCAATTCGCGGCTGATCGCCAAGGCTTGAAGTCATGGGCGGCGCCAGACATGCCGAGGTCGCCGGCGGAATCCGGTCCCTCGCGCCAAGGCGCAGGCTGGCCAACGGGACTCACCACCCACGGCTCCGAGGCATTTGCCTCCCGGCCGGGCAGTGACCATACTGCCCGGCCGGACCTTTTCGCCTCGTCGTCATGCCCTCGATACGCCCGCTGCGCCCTGCCGATATCCCTGCCGTTCTCGATATCCAGGCGGCCACCTACCCCGCCGACCTGCTCGAAGACCGCGCCTTCTACGTCAATCGCCTGGAACTCGCCCCGGAACACTGCTGGGCGGCGACCGATGCCGAGGATCGCCTGCGCGGCTATCTGATCGCCTATCCCTGGGACGACGGCCTGCCACCGGTGCTGGGGGCTCGCCTGGAGCAGCTGCCGAGCGAGGCTTCCACCTGGTTCCTGCACGATTGCGCGGTGCATCCCGAGGTCCAGGGCCAGGGCGTGGCCGGGCGGCTCTATCGCCATGCCAAGGGCCAGGCCCGGCGTGCCCGCCTGCGCCAGGGTCGGCTGGTGTCCCTGTCCGGTGCCATCGGCTACTGGCAGCGCCATCACTACCATCCGGTTCCCGCCGACGCCGCGCTCAAGGCCAAGCTGGCCGGCTATGGCGCCGGCGCCTGCCTGATGCAGCGCACCCTCGATACCCCGGAAGCCGAGCACGCCTAAAACTTGCAAATCTAAATGCAAGTATTTCGCTTTCGCCTTAACATGGTCTAGCCCAGGAGGGCCTCCGCTGCCCGGCGCTCTGGCGCGGGTATCTTGATCGCCGCTACAAGGAATCCCTGATGAACATCGCTCCAGCGTCTTCGGCCAAGGGCCGGCGCGTCTTTTCCGTTACCTTGTTGGCCGCCCTGCTGGCGCTGGGTGGGCAAGCCGCCCAGGCGCGTTCCAGCTTCGAAGCCCCCGATCCGGACTACCACGGCGAGATCAAGGCCAGCCCCGTCACCGGCACCGCCATCCTGGCCGGCAGCGAGGTCGCGCTGGACGGCCGCGGCTTCACCCCCGGTCAGCAGATCACCCTGTCCCGCGGCGGCGTGGCGCTCAACCCCGACGCCGCCTACGTGGCCGACGCCCAGGGCAACTTCAAGGCGACCCTGCGCATCCCCGAAGACGCCGCCCCCGGCCAGCACCCCATCGTCATCAGCACCGCCAAGCCCCCGGGCGCCGCGGTCTTTCCGCTCAAGGTCTCGCCGGTGGTGCCGCTGTCCGGCGCCGATGCCTATAGCCTCACCGCGGTCAAACTGGTCCCCGGCCTCTACCAGGTGGACAGCAGCGCCAAGACCGGCGCCCTCTTCGTCACCTCGGCCGTGGGCCGCCCGCCGGTCAAGGTCTCGCAACTGCTCAAGCTCGACCCCAAGGACCTGGCCATCGAACGCCAGATCACCCCGGCCGCCGCTCCCGGCGCGGACGCCGGTGTCTACGCCGTCTACGGCGTGGGCGTGGACGATCGCAACGGCACCGTCTGGACCACCAACACCCGGCAGAACACCGTGGCGGTCTATCGCCAGAGCGACCTGGGCCTGGTCAGGCAATTCGAACCCGGCCTCGTGCCCCATGCCCACACCGTGGTGGTCGACGAGAAACTCGACCGTGCCTTCGCCTCGGCGGCCATGACCCCGGACATCGTCAGCTTCGATGCCAAGACCCCGGCCGTGCGCAAGCACATCACCATCGAGTCGGGCGTGCGCGGCGAGCAGTTCGCCGTGGTCGGCATGCACCTGGACCCGGCGGTGCACAAGCTCTATGCCGTCAGCCTGAAGACCAACGAAGCCGCGGTGATCGACGCCAAGACCGAGACCGTCGAGAAGGTCTTCCCGATCCAGGGCGCCAAGACCCCCATGGGCGTGGCCCACGATCCCCGGACCGATAGCCTGTTCATCACCGCCCAGGGCAGCGACAACCTGCTGATCGTCGACGCCAAGACCGGCCAGACCCTGCACAACGTCACCACCGGCGCCGGGGCGCTGAACGTGGCCTTCGACCCGATCAAGCGACTGGCCTACGTCACCAACCGCGGCGCCGGCACCCTGACCGTGGTCGACCCTGACGGCACCATCAAGGCCAACCTGGAGCTGGGCACCTATCCCAACCATGCGGTGGTGGACGCCAAGGGCGTGGTCTACGCGGTCAACAAGGCCAAGGGCCAGGATGATGCCGAGGGGGATCGGATTACGCGGGTAGTGGCTAAGTAACCAGCTCCGGGCTTGGGCTGGGGCTCGCTTTTGTAGGTTGGGTTGAGCGAAGCGAAGCCCAACACCAGAGGCACGGCGTAGGTTGGCGCTGAGTTCTGGCCTATTGGTGCCTCAGCTGGTTATCGAGTGCCTTCATGATTTTTGTTTCGCCCAGCCGGGCGACTCACTTTTTTCAAACGCGAAAAAAGTAAGCAAAAACGCTTGCCCCGACCATCCGGCCCTTCGCTGCGCTCCGGGTGATTCGCTGCGCTCACCCTTTGGGCCAGCCTGCGGCTGTTACTCCGCTTCGCTACGTTTCGCTCACGCCAGCGCCGTTCCGGGGTCGGTCCAGACCTCTCGCCGCATCCCTGCGGCTCGACCCACTCCACGACACTGGCGTTCGCCCTCCTGAACGGGACGATTCACCAGCCTGAAAGTTTCGGTTGAAGAACCGTAAGCGGCTGCAAGCCGTAGCGTGGACAACGGCGAAGCCTTGTCCACTGATGGTTTCGGTGCCCACCTGTGGAAAACGCTGTGCGGTTTTCCACGCTACGAATCGCGCTGGCTTCCCTGCAAGCGCTCCCAAAATTTCAGGCTGGCGTCCCGTCCCCGTCAGTGAGGCCGAGTGTAGGTGTTGCGGAGGGGGATGCGAGGCAGGACGCCGAGCAAGGCGCGAGGGGCAGGAGGCCCCTTCGTGCCGTGCCCCCGGAGCGGCACAGGAACGAGGGGACCCGGAGCGAAGCGGAGGGCCGAAACGTGGGGACAGCGTTTTTGCTTACTTTTTTCGCGACTGAAAAAAGTGAGTCGCCCGGGTGGGCGAAACAAGAGCCGCAAGCAGACCACGATAAACGGCTAGGGCACCTATAACCCCAGCCGCAATCCGTTGGGCTTCGCTAACGCTCAACCCAACCTACGCCCGCCCCAAACAACGACGCCCACCAGATCACTCCAGCGGGCGCCACTCAAGGGGGCGACAGAGGGGGAAACTCACCCCTCCAGCGACTCCACCCCCAACTCATCCCACACCGCCTCCGCCAGGTGGAAGGTGGCATTGGCTGCCGGGATGCCGCAGTAGATGGCGCTCTGCATGATCAGCTCCTTGATCTCTTCCCGCGTCACCCCGTTGCTGCGCGCGGCGCGCAGGTGCAGGCGCAGTTCGCCTTCGCGGTTCATGCCGATCAGCATGGCGATGGTGATCAGGCTGCGGGTGTGCCGCGGCAGGCCCGGGCGGGTCCAGATGTCGCCCCAGGCGTGGCGGGTGATCATCTCCTGGAATTCTTCGTTGAAGGGGGTCAGCTTTTCCAGGCTGCGATCGACGTGGGCGTCGCCCAGCACCGCGCGGCGGACCTGCATGCCGGCTTCATAACGTTCTCTTTCGTCCAAGATCGACTCCTTCAGGCGCTCAGAAAGGCCAGCACGCGCTGGGTAAAGGAAGCGCCCATCTGCACGTTGGACAGGTGGGCGGCGGGAAACTCGACGTACTCGGCGCCCGGGATGCGCTCCTGCAGGAAGCGACCGTCGGCCGGGGTGGTCACGGCGTCGTGGCTGCCGGCGACGATCAGCGTCGGCGCACGGATGGCGTCCAGCACCTCGCGGAAATCGGCGTCGCGCACCGCCGCGCAGTTGGCGGCATAGCCCTGGGGCGAGGTACCGGCGAGCATGGCCACGATGCGGTCGACGCGGTCCGGCTCGGCGCTGGCGAAATCGGGGGTGAACCAGCGACCGATGGAGGCGTCGCGCAGGTCGCGCATGGCCTGCTCGCCGCCGGCTTCCACGGTCTGGATGCGCGCGTTCCACACCTCGGGGGTGCCGATCTTGGCGGCGGTGTTGCACAGCACCAGACGGGTGATCCGCTCGGGGGCGTTGATGCCCAGCCACTGGCCGATGGAGCCGCCCATGGACAGGCCGCAGAAGGCGAACTGGTCGATGCCCAGGGCATCGGCCAGGGCCAGGACGTCACGGCCGTTCCCGTCCATGCGATAGGGGCCGGGCGTCACCAGGGAGGCGCCATGGCCGCGGGTGTCGTAGCGCAGCAGGCGAAAGCGCTCGCTGAAGGCGGCGGCCTGGTCGTCCCACATGGCGAGATGGGTGCCCAGGGAGTTGGACAGGATCAGCACGGGAGCGCCCTCGGGGCCCTCCAGTCGGTAGTTCAGGTCGCCATCGGCGAGACGTACGCTGGGCATCAGGCAGTCCTCTGGTCTAGGGATGGGCAAGCAGGGTGCGGTGTTCGGCCAGGGCGCGGGTTACCCAGGCGCGGGCCTGCCCTTGGTAATGGGCAGGGTCCAGCAGACGATCCAGTTCGGCGCTGGAGAGTTCGGCGGTCACTTCCGGCGTATCGCCCAGCACCTGCCGCAGGTGACGCCCCTCCTGGACGGCGCGCTTGCAGCTCTGCTCCACCAGGTGGTGGGCGGCCTCGCGCCCTAGCCGTCCGGCCAGGGCGATGCTGACCGCCTCGGCCAGCACCAGGCCATGGGTCAGTTCCAGGTTGGCCTGCATCCGCGCGGCATCGACCTCAAGGCCGGCGACGATGGCCTGGGCCTGCTGCAGGGCGCCGGAGACCAGGCAGAACAGCTCCGGCAGGGTTTCCCACTCGGCGTGCCAGAGGCCCAGGCTGCGTTCGTGCTCCTGGGGCATGGCGGAAAACAGGGTGCTGACCAGACCCGGCGCGCAGGTGGCGGCGGCGATCAGCACCGCCGCGCCCACCGGATTGCGCTTGTGCGGCATGGTGGAGGAGCCACCCTTGCCCGGCGCCGAGGGCTCGAAGACCTCGGCGGCTTCGGTCTGCATCAGCAGCGAGAGGTCGCGGCCCAGCTTGCCCAGGCTGCCGGCCACCAGGCCGAGCCAGGCGCCGACCTCGACCAGGCGATCGCGCTGGGTGTGCCAGGGTTGCTCCGGCAGGCTCAGCTCCAGCTCCCGGGCCAGGGCCTCGGCGACTGGCAGGGCCTGATCGCCCAGGGCGGCCAGGCTGCCCGAGGCACCGCCGAATTGCAGCACCAGCACCCGTGGCCGCAGCTCGGCCAGGCGCTGGCGGTGCCGGGTGATGGCGCCCAGCACGCCGGCCAGCTTCATACCCAGGGTCACCGGCGTCGCGTGCTGCAGCCAGGTACGGCCGGCCAGCACGGTACCGGCATGGCGCTCGGCCTGGGCGGCCAGGGCCCCGGCCAATTGCGCCAGATCGGCGTCCAGCAGGTCCAGCGCCTGGCGGATCTGCAGCACCAGGCCGCTGTCCATGGCGTCCTGGCTGGTGGCGCCGCGGTGCACGTGGCGCTCGGCCTCCGGATCCCGGGTGGCGATCTGTCGGCCCAGGGCCTTGACCAGCGGAATGGCGGAATTGCCGGCGCTGACCACGGCCCGGGCCAGCTCGGCCGGGTCATACCGTTCGGCGCGGCAGGCGGCGGCGATGGGCGCCACCGCCGCCTGGGGGATCACCCCCACCGCCGCCTCGGCGCGCGCCAGGGCGGCTTCGAAGTCCAGCATGCCCTGCAGTCGCCCCCGGTCACAGAACACCGCGCGCATGGCGGCCTGGGTGAAATAGGCGTCGAACAGCAGGTTGGACATGGGGATTCCTCGGGGCTCAGTGGTCGTGATGCAGGTAGGTGGCCTGCCGCGGCAGCCGGAGGCTGACCAGGAAGGCCACCGCCAGCATCACCGAGACATAGATGTAGAAGACCTCTTCATGCCCCTGGGTCTTGAAGCTCAGGGCGACGAATTCCGCCGAGCCGCCAAAGATGGCATTGGCCACCGCATAGGACAGGCCCACGCCCAGGGCCCGTACTTCCGGCGGGAACATCTCCGCCTTCACCAGGCCGCTGATGGAGGTGTAGAGGCTGATGATGGCCATCGCCAGGCAGATCAGCAGGAAGGCCACGAAGGGACTCTGGACGCTGGCCAGCGCCGTGAGGATCGGCCAGGTGCAGACCGTGCCCAGGCCGCCGAACAGCAGCATGGAGGCGCGCCGACCGATGCGGTCGGAGAGCATGCCGAACAGCGGTTGCATGAGCATGAACACCAGCAGGGCACAGGTCATCACGGCGCTGGCGGTCTTGGCGTCCATGCCGCTGGTGTTGACCAGGTACTTCTGCATGTAGGTGGTGAAGGTATAGAAGATCAGCGAGCCGCCGGCGGTGTAGCCGAGCACGGTGAAGAAGGCCGCCTTGTGGTGCTTGAACAGGCCGCTGAGGGTACCGGCCTCCTTGTTGGCGCGGGTCTCGGCGGTGGTGGTCTCTTCCAGCGAACGACGCAGGAACAGCGAGACCACGGCCGCGGCGGCGCCGACCAGGAAGGGAATCCGCCAGCCCCAGGCACGCAGGTCGGCATCGCTCAGGACCTGCTGCAGGATCACCACCACCAGCACCGCCAGCAACTGGCCGCCGATCAGGGTGACGTACTGGAAGGAGGCGAAGAAGCCGCGCTGGCCCCGCAGCGCCACCTCGCTCATGTAGGTGGCGGTGGTGCCGTATTCACCGCCCACCGAGATGCCCTGCAGCAGGCGCGCGAGCAGCAGCAGGGCCGGCGCCGCGACGCCGATGCTGGCATAGGTGGGCAGGCAGGCGATGGCCAGGGAGCCGGCGCCCATCATCAGGATGGAGATGACCATGGAGGTGCGCCGGCCGTACTTGTCGGCGACGCGCCCGAAGATCCAGCCGCCGAGGGGCCGCATCAGGAAGCCCGCGGCGAAGACGCCGGCGGTGCTCAGCAGCTGCACGGTGGGATCGCTCTTCGGGAAGAAGGCGGCGGCGAAGTAGATGGAGCAGAAGGCGTAGACGTAGAAGTCGAACCATTCCACCAGGTTGCCGGACGAGGCGCCGACGATGGCGAAGATGCGCTTCTTGCGCTCCTCGAAGCTGTAATGCGGGTGAGTGCTCATGGAGATCCTTAATTATAGGTATGGATGGACGGAGGACAGCCTACCGCCATCGGACCCGGAGAGACACACGCGGTTACAGGGGATGATGGGCATGGGGTGAACGAGATTTGGTGATTTGCTCAGCACGGGCTCTACGATCGGCCCCGAGAATCGCGGCCATGGGCCGCTCCTACAGGTGCCGTACCTGTAGGAGCGGCCCATGGCCGCGATTTGCCTCAGATCCCGTCCACCCGCTCCACCGCCAGTGCCAACCCCTGGCCGACGCCCACGCACATGGTGGCGAGCCCCAGGCGGCCGCCGGTCTTTTCCAGGTGGTGCACCGCGGTGAGCACCAGGCGGTTGCCACTCATGCCCAGGGGATGACCCAGGGCGATGGCGCCGCCGTTGGGATTGACCTTGGGGCTGTCGTCGGCCACGCCCAGCTCGCGCAGCACGGCGATGCCCTGGGCGGCGAAGGCTTCGTTGAGTTCGATGACGTCGAAGGCCTCGATGGACAGGTCCAGTTGCTTGAGCAGCTTGCGCACTGCCGGGGTCGGACCGACGCCCATGATGCGCGGCGCCACCCCGCCGCTGGCCATGCCCAGTACCCGGGCGCGGGGCGTGAGGCCGTGCTTCTGCACCGCTTCCGCCGAGGCCAGGATGATCGCCGAGGCACCGTCGTTGAGACCCGAGGCGTTGCCCGCGGTCACGGTCCGGTCCGGGCCGTTGACCGGCCTGAGCTTGGCCAGGCCTTCGGCGGTGGTATCCGGACGCGGATGCTCGTCCTGTGCCACCACCACGTCGCCCTTCTTGCCCGAGAGGGTCACCGGGACGATTTCCTCGGCGTAGTAGCCGGATTCCTGGGCCGCCGCGGCACGCTGCTGGCTGCGCAGGCCGAAGGCGTCCTGGTCGGCGCGGCTGACGCCATAGTCGGCGGCGACGTTGTCACCGGTGACCGGCATGCTGTCGACGCCATAGGTCTCCTTCATCGCCGGGTTGATGAAGCGCCAGCCCAGGGTGGTGTCTTCCAGCTTCTGGCCGCGACCGAAGGCGCTGTCGGCCTTGCCCATCACATAGGGCGCGCGGGTCATGGATTCCACCCCGGCGGCGATCACCAGCTCCATCTCGCCCAGGGCGATGGCGCGATAGGCCTGGCCCACCGCCTCCATGCCCGAGGCGCAGAGGCGATTGAGGGTCACGCCCGGCACCGTTTCCGGTAGTCCTGACAGCAAGACCGCCATGCGCGCCACGTTGCGGTTGTCCTCACCGGCCTGGTTGGCGCAGCCCATGAACACCTCGTCCACCGCCGTCCAGTCCACCTGGGGATTGCGCTCCTGCAGCGCCTTGAGCGGAATGGCCGCCAGGTCATCGGCGCGTACCGCCGAGAGACCGCCGTTGAGCCGGCCGATGGGGGTCCGAATGGCGTCGCAGATATAGACGGGGCGACTCATTCCTCAGCTCCTTTCTGGCCGCCGTGGGCGGCATTGGTCCGGGCCTGCAGGTCACGCAGGGCCACGAGTTCGGTCGCCGTCGGCGCCGCGCTGGTGGCGACCTGGTCGGCGAAACGGATGGCCCAGCCGGTGGCGGCCACCACCTGCTCGCGGGTCACGCCGGGATGCAGGGCGGTCACCACGAATTCGTGGGTGCCGGCTTCCGGCTCCATGATGCAGAGGTCGGTGATGATGGCGGTCGGACCCTTGCCCGGCAGACCCAACTGCTGGCGGTGATCGCCACCCTCGCCGAAGCCCACCGAGGTGATGAAGGCCAGCTTGTCGACGAAGCTGCGGTGCGACTGCTTGAGGATGATCAGCACCTCCTTGGCCGAGCCGGCGATCTCCGGCGCGCCGCCGGCACCCGGCAGGCGCACCTTGGGCTGGTGGTAGTCGCCGATCACCGTGGTGTTGATGTTGCCGAAGCGATCGACCTGGGCCGCGCCCAGAAAGCCGACGTCGATGCGCCCACCCTGCAGCCAGTAGCGGAAGATCTCGCCGGTGGGCACCACGGTGTCGGCGGTCTCGGCCAGTTCGCCGTCGCCGATGGACAGCGGCAGCACCGAGGGCTTGGCACCGATGGGACCGGATTCGTAGATCAGCACCACGTCCGGCGCATGGGTCAGGCGCGCGAGATTCGCCGCGGTGGACGGCAGGCCGATGCCGACGAAGCAGACGCTGCCATTGCCGAGGCGGCGCGCGGCGGCCACGGTCATCATTTCATTGGTGGTGAAGTCGCTCATGATTCAGGCCTCCGCAGCCAGCTTCGCCTGGAAGGCGGCGAAGTCCGCGGTACCGCGGATGTAGGTGTCGATCCACTGGGTAAAGGTGTCGCGGTCGCGAGCGATCGGGTCCCAGGCCTGGTAGAAGCGGTTGTCCCGCTCGTAGTAGCCGTGGGCATAGGACGGATGCGCCCCGCCCGGCACCACGCAGACGGCGCTGAGCGCCCAGGTCGGCAGCACGCAGGCGTTCATCGGCGCCTGGAGGTCGTCGACGAGCTCTTCCACGGTGACGATGCAGCGCTGGGCGGCCAGCGCCGCCTCCTTCTGCACGCCGAGGATACCCTGGATCAGCACGTTGCCCTGGCGATCGGCCTTCTGCGCATGGATGACGGTGACGTCCGGGCGCACGCTGGGCACCGCGGCGAGCCGCTCCCCGGTGAAGGGGCAGGCGATGAACTTGATGTCCGGATTGACCTTGGCCAAATCCGAGCCCTGGTAGCCGCGCAGGACGGCGAACGGCAGGTTGGAGGCGCCGGCGACATAGGCGTTGGCCAGGGCCGCGTGGCTGTGCTCGGAGATCTCCAGCTTGTGCGGCCAGCCCTTTTCCACCGCATCGCGCAAGCGGTGCAGGGAGCCGACCCCGGGGTTGCCGCCCCAGGAGAAGATCAGCCGCTTGGCGCAGCCGGCACCGATCAGCAGGTCATAGACCAGGTCGGGGGTCATGCGCACCAGGGTCAGGTCGCGCCGATTCTGGCGGATCAGCTCGTGGGCGGCGGCGGTCGGAATGAGATGGGTGAAACCTTCGAGGGCGACGGTCTCGCCATCGTGGACGAAGCGCTGGATGGCTTCGCTCAGGGACAGGATCTGGGCCATGGATTGTCGACTCGCGTCTTTGTTGTCGGCGCCGCCCGGTGCGGCGGTCTGGAGTCAGACTACAAAGCCCCATCCACGCAAACAATCCGATAATCGACTAACAGTTCGATTATCGAACAGCATCGTTCCGTGGACCGTCGACCATCTCGACGCGCAACGCGCTGTGGCAGCGGCTACACTGCCCTCCCCTCATCCAGAGCCCAGCCGATGTCCGACAAGCCCCGCGCCTCCCTCGAAGGCATCACCCTCGAAGCCCTGCTCACCCGCCTGGTGGAGCATCACGGCTGGGAGGAACTCGGTCGCCGCATCCCGCTGCGCTGCTTCACCCATGAGCCCAGTATCAAATCCAGCCTGACCTTCCTGCGCCGCACGCCCTGGGCACGGGAAAAGGTCGAGCAGCTCTATCGGCGGTTGCCGAAGCAGGGCTAAGGCAGGCCCCGCACAACTAACGGATTTAGGATTTGGTCCCCAGCAGGCCACGCAGCGTCTGCTGGATATCGGCCGGCAAGACCACCGTCTTCGCGTTGTCGCTGGTGGCCAGCTTTTCCATGGCATTGATATAACGCTCGCCCAGCAGATAGAGCACCGGAGTCGGGTCGCTGCCCACGGCTTCGGAGATCTTGCTCAAGGCGGCGGCGGAGGCCTGCGCCAGGGTCACCTGGGCCACGCTGTCGCGCTTGGCCGCTTCGAGCCGGGCATCGGCCTCCAGGATGGCGGCCTGCTTGGCGCCCTCGGCGCGGGTCACCACCGCCTTGCGCTCCCGCTCGGCCGCCGCCTGCATTTCCATCGCCGCCTGCATCGAGGGCGTCGGCTTGAGTTCCTGCACCTCCACCGCCTTGACGGTGATGCCCCAGTCCACGGTCTGCTCGGCCATGCTGATTCGCAACCGCGCCTTGATCTCGTCCCGCGAGGACAGCGCCTGGTCCAGCTCCATCTCGCCGATGATGGCCCGCAACGAGGTCATCGCCAGGCTGGTGATGGCCTGGGCGTAGTCCTCGACGCCATAGGCCGCCTTGGCCGGATCGACGATCTTGGCGAAGCACAGGGCATTGGCCAGGATCACCGCGTTGTCGCGGGTGATGACCTCCTGTTGCTGCACATCAAGGATCAGGTCCTTGGTGCTGAGACGGTAGCCGACCTGATCCATGTAGGGGATGAGGAAATTCAGCCCGGGCTTGAGGGTGGTGCGGTACTTGCCGAGGCGCTCGACGATCCACTCCTGCCCCTGGGGCACCAGCCGCACGCCCTTGGCGACGGTGACGACGATGAAGACCAGCAACAGCAGGGCGACGATAAGGCTGACACTCATGGCGTATGTCTCTACAGGTGGAAGACGTCAGGATTGACGGGCGACCTTGACCAGGTTGCCTTCGAAGGCGAGCAGCCGAACCCGCTCGCCGGCCGCGATCTCGGCATCGGCCAGGCAGGGCCATTCATCGCTGCCGAGGATGGGTTTCTGGAAGCGCACGCGGCCGCGGGCGAAGGGGCCGACCGCCGCGACCAGCAGGCCGATCTCGCCCAGATGGACGTCGGCGCTCCAGTCCTCACCGGGCTTGCCCCGGTCCTTGCCATAGCGAAACCAGAGAAATACCGCCACCAGCGAGGCCAGACTCCAGACCAGCAGTTGCACGGCCAGCGCCAGGGCCGGCAGTGCCAGCAGCAGCACGCCGACCAACAGGGCGCCCAGGCCGAACCAGATCAGGAAAAAGGCCGGCACCACCAATTCGCTCAGCATCAGGCCGACGCCCAGCACTAGCCAGTACCACCATTGCACGTCCATTGCCGCTCCTTCCAGGTAACGCCACAGCATGGCTGCTGCTGCGCTCATCCGCCACCAGGGCCTCCGAGTGGTACCGAGCGGCCGATGAAGTGGCGCCCTGTCGCGCAGGTGGGGCTGAGACGGCGCCACCGTCGAAGCCCTACGAACCGGGGTTGAACCTGGGGACTGTTGGGCTTCGCTGCGCTCAACCCAACCTACGGACGGGTTCCGTAGGTTGGGTTGAGACGGCTCCACCGTCGAAGCCCAACGAACTGGGGTTGAACCTGGGGACCGTTGGGCTTCGCTGCGCTCGGCGCCAACCTACGGGCGGATTCCGTAGGTTGGGTTGAGACGGCCTTATCGTCGAAGCCCAACAGGGCGGGGTCGAAACCGGGCACCGTTGGGCTTCGCTGCGCTCAACCCAACCTACGACGCTTGGTCCTGCTGGAACACCAGCACCTTGAGGCCGCCCTCGGGGTCCTCGTCGGCGAATTCCGGCGGATTGGCCAGGCGCTCGACGAAGGCCAGTCCCGGTGCTTCCTGGGCCATGCCGGCGATGAGGAAGTCCGCGCCCACGCCGGGGTCGTTGACGCAGGCCAGCACCCGGCCACCGGGGGTGAGCAGTTCGGGCAGGCGGCGCAGGATGCGCGCGTAGTCCTTGGTCAGGGCGAAGCTGCCCTGCTGGAAGCTGGGTGGATCGACGATCACCAGGTCATAGGGCCCCAGCTTGCGCACCTTGCCCCAGGACTTGAACAGTTCATGGCCGAGAAAGCTGACCTTGCCCAGCTCATGGCCATTGAGCCGGTGATTCTCGCGACCGCGGGTCAGGGGCCCGCGGGCCATGTCCAGGTTGACCACCTGGGCCGCGCCGCCGGCCAGGGCGGCCACCGAGAAGCCACAGGTGTAGGCGAACAGATTAAGGATGCGCAGACCGGCGGCCTGCTCGCGCACCCAGCGGCGGCCCAGGCGCATGTCGAGGAACAGCCCCATGTTCTGGTGGCGGGTGAGGTCCAGGCCGAACTTCAGGCCGTCTTCGTGGATGACGTGCTCGCCCACCGGCGCGCCGATCAGCGCCTCGCTGGCGGCGTCCAGGCGATAGCGATGCTGCAGCAGCAGGCTGCGGGCGCCGCTGGCGCGCCACGCCGGGGTCTCGCCCAAGGCCGCCAGGGTCGCGCGCAGGGCGTCCAGCTCGGCCGCGGGCAATTCGCGAAACAGCCCTACCCGCACCACGCCTTCCAGCCAGTCCACGGTGAGTTGTTCCAGCCCCGGCAGCAGTCGGCCACGGCCGTGCACCAACCGGCGCGCCTCGGCGGGTGGCGAATCGAGGGCGGCGAGAAGCAGCTCGGAGAGGTGGGCAAGGGTGGCGGTATTCATGGGCGGTCACGACGGCAAAGGAGCGGCATGCTACGGCAAAAGTGCCGGGCTCGCCTCCCGGCTCAGGCCCGCCAGACGTCTGCCGGCGATTGGCGACGAAGGTATTGGGGCGCGCCGTCGCCAACGAACCGACCAGTCCGATGAAAATATGTCTCAGGCGGTAACGACTCGCAGTTGTATCCAGTTTACAAGCCGCTCTAGAATCCGCCTCCCCGAACCCCAGGACGATAACAATGCGCCGGCTGGTCCCTGCTCTCTATCTGCTGCCCCTCTGTGCCCTCCCCCTCGCCGGTCATGCCCAGGAGCAGGCGGAAGATTCGCCCCAGGCGCTGTCCGATCTCACCATCGTCGGGGCGGCCGAATCGCCCACCGGTCCGGTGCAGGGCTACAAGGCGGAACGGTCCAGCAGTGCGACCCGCACCGACACCCCGCTGCACGAGACGCCCCAGTCGGTGAGCGTGGTCTCCCGCGAAGCCCTCGACGACCTCTCCGCCACCCGCCTGCAGCAGGCGCTGGACCAGGCCGGTGGCGTCGGCCGTGGCAACAACTTCGGTGGCCAGGGCCTGACCAGCTACACGGTGCGCGGCTTCACCAGCTCCGAGTATTTCCGCAACGGCTTCCCCATGAACCGCGGCTATCCCAGCGCGCCGGATGCCGCCACCCTGGAGCGGGTCGAGGTCCTGCGCGGCCCGGCGGCGACCCTCTATGGCCGCAGCGATCCGGGCGGCACCTTCAACGTGGTCACCAAGCAGCCACTGGGCGAGCGCAAGACCACCCTCGGCAGCCAGTTCACCGACCAGGGCCTGCGTCGCGGCACCCTGGACACCACCGGTCCGGTGGATGAAGACGGTCGCCTGGCCTATCGCCTCAACCTGATCGCCGAAGGCGGCGACAGCTTCCGTGACGACGTGCACACCGAGCGCTACGAAGTCGCCCCGGTGCTGAGCTGGCAGGCCACCGATGCCACCCTCATCACCTTCGAGGCGGACATCATCCGCAGCAACGCCCCGCTGGATCGCGGTCGCACCAACTACCTGACCCAGCGCGCCGAGGCCAGTCGCTCCACCAATGCCTGGGAAAAGGGCACCACCAACCTGCTGCACAGCGACAG
Organism: Pseudomonas sp. SHLD1; assembly: GCF_028640935.1. Lineage (NCBI taxonomy): Bacteria > Pseudomonadati > Pseudomonadota > Gammaproteobacteria > Pseudomonadales > Pseudomonadaceae > Pseudomonas > Pseudomonas sp. SHLD1. The sequence goes on along the minus strand of NZ_JAQZAD010000020.1, from coordinate 110,634 downwards.
CGAGGCTTTTCAGCTGCGCTTCGAGCACCAGCTGAACGACGCCTGGACCCTGGCCGGCGGCTTCCAGTACCTGGACGGCAGCCTCAAGGGCAATGCCGTGGAAGCCAACGGCGTGCAGCCCGACGGCGTAACCCTGGGCCGCAACTTCAACTACCGCAAGCTGGAGTGGAGCGATCGCGACCTGCAGCTGAACCTGACCGGTCGCTTCGACACCTTTGGCCTCGGCCACACCCTGATCACCGGGATCGAGGTGGAAGACTACGACTATCAGTCGATCATCCAGCGCTCATCGGGCAGTGTTAACGCCTATCCGGTCAACCTGGTCGATCCGGTCCTCGGCCAGCCGCGCCCGGCCCTGACCCGTACGCCCACCCACGACCACGAGACCCTCAAGACCTGGGCCGCCTTCGTGCAGGACCAGATCGCCCTCACCGAGCGCCTCAAGGTGCTGGGTGGCGTGCGCCTGGAGCGCTTCGAGCATGATTACGACAACTTCGTCGCCGGTGGTCAGAGCTGGTCCAACGCCGATAACGCCGTCACCCCGCGCCTGGGCGTCAGTTATGACCTCACCCCGGAACTGGCGCTCTATGCCAGCGCCTCCAAGTCGTTCAAGCCCAACACCGGCGCGGCGCGCCTGGGCGGCGGCTTCGACCCCGAGGAAGGCAAGGCCTACGAAGTGGGCATGAAGTGGGCGGCGCTGGACGGCCGCCTCAGCGTCAATACGGCGATCTTCCACACGGTCAAGGAAAACGTCCTGACCCTGGACCCGGTCGATCCAAATTTCAACGTCGCCGCCGGCGAGGTGCGCAGCCGCGGCTTCGAAGTCAACGTGACCGGCGACCTGACGCCCAACTGGCGCATCCTCGGCGGCTACGCCTTCACCGATGCCGAGGTCACCAAGGACAACACCCTGGCCCGCGGCACCCGCCTGACCAACATCCCGCGCAATGCCGTCAACCTGCTCAACGTCTACGAATTCCACCAAGGCGTGCTGCGCGGCCTGGGGCTAGGCGCCAACCTCAAGTACGTGGGTGAGCGCGAAGGCCAGAAGACCGCGGTCAGCGACTACACGATGGACAGCTACACGGTCACCGACCTGCTGAGCTTCTACAAGGTCGACGAGCACCTGCGGCTGAACCTGGACGTGCGCAACGTCTTCGCCAAGGGCTACGACGAGAGCTCCTGGAACGCCTACAGCTATCCGGGCGAGCCGCGCACCGTGCAGGCCGGTTTCACCTACACCTTCTAAAAGCACCCAACAAAACTACTGCGCGTCCGCCAGGCGGGCGCGTGCAGTGCTCGGAGTCCTCATGTACTGCTTGTACACTGCGGCTCCTGCGCGCCGCGCGCACCCGCCTGACAGCCGCTCGCTACGTTTTGTTAGCCGCTTTGTGGCTCTATCGAGTCAGGCCTCGCTGAAGGCCTGACCGGTCAGCGGCTGCACCACCGGGCGGCCCTGGCGGTCGTGGAGGATGTCCACCGCCACGCCGTAGGTGGCTTCCAGCAGGTCGGCGGTGACGATGGCGGCGGGTCGGCCGGCGGCCAGCAGGCCACCGTTGACCAGCACCAGCAGGGAATCGGCGTACTGGCAGGCCAGGTTGAGGTCGTGCAGCACCACCACGGTCACCCGCTGGTGCAGCCGGGTCTCGTGGCGTACCCGATCGAGCAGGTTGATCTGGTGCCGCAGATCCAGGGCGCTGACCGGTTCGTCCAGCAGCATCACCTCGGGCTCGCGCATCAGCACCTGGGCAAAGAACACCAGTTGCCGCTGGCCGCCACTCAGGGCGCCCAGCTGGCGCGACGCCAGGTGGCCGATACCCACCTCGTCGAGCTTGCCCAGCGCCCGTTCCAGCAATTCGTCGTCCAGGTGCAGGGTCAGCCGTTCCAGGCTGCCCAGCGCCACCGTCTCCAGCACCGACAGCGCCGCCTCGGCATGGGAATCCTGGGGCATATAGGCCACGCCCTGGCGCCAGCCATCCCGCTGACTGCGCAGCGAAGCCCCCGCCACCAGCCGCCGCGCACCGCGCTCGATCTGGCCGGCCGCCAGCGGCAGGTCACCGGCCAGGGCGCGCAGCAGGGTGGTCTTGCCGGTACCGTTGGGGCCGAGGATCACATGCACCTGACCCGCGTGCAGCTCGGTGCAGAGTCCGGAAATCACGGTGCGGTCGCCGCGCTTCAGCGCGAGGTCCTGGAGGCGGATCATGGGCTGGACCTGCGTGGGGCGAAGATGAGCCAGAGCAGGAAGGGCACCCCGACGATGGCGGTGACGATGCCCACCGGAAACAGCGCCCCGGGCAGGATGGACTTGGACAGCACGGAGGCGAAGGACAGCATCAGGGCACCGCAGATGGCCGACAGCGGCAGCAGGAAGCGCTGATCCTCCCCGACCTGCCAGCGGGCGATGTGGGGCGCGACCAGGCCGACGAAGCCGATCACCCCGACGAAGCTGGTAGCCGTGGCGGTCATCACCGCCACCAGGATCAGCACCTTGAGGCGCAGCCGGCGGATGTCGACGCCGAGGCTCTCGGCCCGCGCCTCGCCCAGGCGCAGCGCGGCCAGTTTCCAGGCATCGCGCAAGAGCAAAAGGCAGCACAGCAGGGTCACCCCGGCGACGATGGCCAGGGTGGTCCAGGTGGCGCGGCCGAGGCTGCCGAACAGCCAGAAGAGGATCTGCTGCGAGAGCTCCGGCGAGGAGAGGAATTGCACCAGCGACAGCAGCGACTGGAAGAGGAACAGCAGGGCGATGCCGCCGAGGATGATGGTGTCGCTGCCAGTGCGCTTGAGCGAGGCCAGGGCGAAGAGAAACAGCGCCGCCAGCATGGCGAAGGCGAAGGCGCCCAGCGGCACCCCGATCAGCGCGCCCAGGCCGAAGCTGCCCAGCGCCAGGCTGAGGGCGGCGCCACAGCCGGCGGCGGCGGCCATGCCCAGGGTGTAGGGGCTGGCCATGGGGTTGTTGAGCAACGTCTGCATCTGCGCCCCGCCCGCGCCGAGGGCGGCGCCCACCGCCAGCGCCATCAGCGCCACCGGCAGCCGCAGGTCGCGGACGATGGCGTCGGTCATCGGCTGCCGCTCGCCGAGACCGGTCAGCGACTTGAGCACCTCCAGCGGCGACAGCAGCGAGGGCCCGGTGGCGATGTCCAGCACCAGACCCGCCAGGGTCAGCAGCAGAAACACCCCGCAGGCGCGCCAACGGCGGCGCTCGCGCGCGCGTTGCTCGGCGATGGCATTGCCGTGGCTGGCGCTCGCGGCCTCGCTCATGGCGTCAGGCCTATGGCGAAGGTGCCCTGGGGCTGGATCGGCATATAGCGGCGATAGTATTCGCGGTAGTTGGCCATGGGATCCACGTCCTGGAACAGATCCGGATAGAGCTGCTTGGCGATGAACTGCAGCATGGCGAAGTCCTCCAGGCTGCGCGAGGCGCCCTGGTAGACGCCATAGAGACGTCCGTCGCGGATTGCCGGCAGATTGGCCCAGCCTGGTCGCTGCATGAAGGCGCGCAGGTGACTGCGGGCATCGTCCGCGGTGACGCCGGGGCCCATGGGCAAGGCGGTGGGATTGCTGTTGTCCTCGCGCCCGGAGATGAAGATGACCTCCGGCTGGGCCATGAGCACCTGCTCCGGATTCATCACCCCCCACCACTGGATGAAGGGCGCGGCGATGTTGTCGCCACCGGCCAGGGTGACCATGGCGCCCCACATGTTGCGACCATAGGTGAAGGAGTATTCGGCCGGCCCCTTGTTGCCGAACTCGGCATAGACCCGGGGTTTCGGGCGATTGGCCGCGGCGATGCGGGTCTGGATGTCCTGCACCACCTTGGCATAGAAGTCGGCCAGTTCGGCGGCGCGCGCCTCCTGGCCGGTGATCACGCCGAGCAGGCGGGTGGAGGCCAGGTGGCGCTCCAGGGTCTGGGCGTTGTAGTCGATCGCCACCACCGGGATGCCGAGCTGTTCGAGGCGCTTGACCTCGCTGTCCAGCGCCTGGAATTGCCAGGCGGCCAAGACCACCAGATCCGGCTTGAGAGCGAGGACCTTTTCCACCGAGAAGCTGTTGTTTTCCGTCTCCCCCACATCGGGAAGGGTGGCCAGGGAGGGTCGGTGGGCGACGTTGAGCGCCCAGTTGGCCGGCACCTTGCGCTCCCAGGCGCCGCGGGAGACACCGACCACCGCGTCGAAGGCCTGCTCGCCGCCGACCGCCAGGTAGTCGCCATAGTGGAAGCCCAGCACCACGCGCTTGGCCGGCGCCTCGATGGTCACCGTGCGGCCGAGGACGTCGGTGACCTGGCGGGTCTCGGCAAAGGCCGGAGCAATCAGAAAGCAAGCGATAAGCGTTACCAGCCGGACAGCCCACTGCCCGCTGCGAGCGAAACCTTTCATGGAACCCCTTGGACGTCTGCACCCGCTCCAGGAGCCTGTTCATAATCTCGCGAGCTAGAGCCAAACAAGGCGAAAAGGCCTGAGGACGCGGATCGGACTCGCGCTCGAGTTTACTTGAAGTAAATGAGCATTCCGACCGGGCTGGCGACCCAGGGGGTTTTCAACGCTGTTTGGCCGACGCGCAGCAGATTATGGACAGGCTCTAGGGCGGGTGACTGCGAAGCTAGCAAAGGGTGCAACTTTACGCGGTGGCAGTGCCTGCGCCTAGCGCCTGCCACCGGCAAAGGGGAAGCCGTCGACGCTAGGTGGCATCGGCGTGGCTGACCACGCCCTTGATCAATACCGCCAGGGCGGCAAGACCCGCCGGCAGGAGCAGCGCGGTGAGCACCTGAGTGAAGGTCCAGCCCAGGCCCAGCAGGGTCGCGCCCATCCAGGCGCCGGTGATGGCGCCGAAGCGGCCGATGCCGAGCATCCAGGACACCCCGGTGGCGCGGCCATGGGTCGGGTAGTAGCGTGCCGCCAGCGAGGGCATGGCCGACTGGGCGCCGTTGATGCACATGCCGGCCACCAGCACCAGGGTGGCGACCAGGGCGACCTGGCCCAGGCTCTGGCCGACGCAATAGGCGAAGACGCCCGCCAGCACATAGAACAGGCCGATCACCTTGTGCGGATTGAATCTGTCCATGGCCCAGCCGACGAACACCGCGCTGAGCACCCCGCCGAACTGGAACAGCGCGCCGATCAGGGCGGCCTGCTCCAGGCTGGCGCCGGCGTCGCGCATCAGCGTCGGCAACCAGCTGGTAAGCAGGTAGACGATCACCAGGCCCATGAAATAGGTCAGCCACAGCAGCAGGGTGCCGGCGCTGTAGTTGCGGTTGAAGATCACCGCGAAGACGTTGCCGGTCTTGACCGACTTCTGCTCGGGCACCACGAAGTGTCGCGCCTCGGCGGCCTCGCGGCCGATGGGCGCCAGCGCCCGGCGGATGCGCTCGGCGCTCTTGCCGTGCACCACCAGGTAGCGCGCCGATTCCGGCAGCCAGAGCAGCAGCACCACGGCCAGCGCCAGGGGCAGTACCCCGCCCAGCACCAGCAGGCTGTGCCAGCCATAGGCCGGGATCATCCAGGCCGAGACGAAGCCGCCGCCGGCCATGCCCAGGTTGAAGCCGCAGAACATGCTGGTCACCAGCAGCGACTTGAGGCGCTCGGGAGTGTATTCCGAGAGCAGCGTGGTCGCGTTGGGCATGGCGGCGCCCAGGCCCAGCCCGGTGAGGAATCTCAGGATCACCAGCTGTTCGAGGTTGGCGCTGAAGGCCGACAGCAGGCTGAAGCCACCAAAGATGAAGGTGGCGACCACCAGCACGCCCTTGCGCCCGAAGCGATCGGCCAGCGGCCCGGAGCCCAGGGCGCCAAAGACCATGCCGCCCAGCGCGGCGCTCATCACCGGCCCCAGGCTGGCCCGCGGGATGCCCCACTCCACCGACAGCGCCGGGGCGATGAAGCCCATGGCCGCGGTGTCGAGGCCGTCGAGAAAGACGATGAGAAAGCACAGGGCGACAATGCGCCACTGGTAGGCGGACAGCGCCTGGCGATTGATGAAGTGCTGGACGTCCAGGGTGCCGGCTGTCGCCGTAGCCGAGGAATCGGCCAGGGGCACGGCGCCCGCGAGGGTTTGCGTCATGGTGGTCTGCTCGTGTTGTTGTTATCGGCTAGGTGCGCCACTGCGCTGACGTTAAGCCCAACCCCGAACAGCTGACAATTCGATTATCGGCGATATGGCCGATAATCGACCGGATTCGCTAGTGAAACAGCCGGGTGCTCAATTCCTGGCTGGCCGCCAGCAGCACCGGCAGGAAGCGCGTCTCCAGCTCCTGGCGACTGACCCGGCTGGCGTGGGTGCCGACGTTGAGCGACGCCAGCACCTGGCCGGCGGCGTCTCGCAGGGGCACCGCCAGGGATCTCAGCCCCACCTCCAGCTCCTGGTCGACGATGACGTAGCCTTGCTGGCGCACCTGGCCCAGGCACTCGATGAGCGCCGGCGGCTGATAGAGGGTGCGGCTGGTCTTGGCCTGCAGGTCGGCGTGTTCCAGGTAGTCGTGCAGGGCGGCATCGTCCAGGGCGGCGAGCAGGATGCGGCCCATGGAGGTGCAATAGGCCGGTAGCCGGCTGCCGACGCTGAGATCCACCGAGATCAGCCGCTGCGGCGTGGCCGAGCGGGCGATGTAGAGGATCTCGTCGCCTTCCAGGGTGGCCATGGAGCAGGCTTCGTGCAGTTGCTCGCTGAGGCGGTCGAGCACCGGCTGGGCGGTGACCGCCAGCGGCGTCGACGACAGATAGGCGTGCCCCAGGGTCAGCACCTTGGGCAGCAGCGAATAGGTGCGCCCGTCGGTGGTGACGTAGCCCAGCTTCATCAGGGTATGCAGGCAGCGGCGCACCGCGGCGCGGGGTATCTCGGTGCGATGGCTGATCTGGGCGATGGTCAGCTGGCGCTTGCGCTCCTGGAAGGCATGGATGACCGCCAGGCCGCGAGCCAGGGAGGTCATGAAGTTCGGGTCGCCGGTGAAGGCTTCGATGCGCTTGGCCGGCGAGGCGATGATGGGCGGCGCGGCCAGGGGCGGCAGGCCGGTGGCATGAGCGGTGCGGTTATCGTCCATCGGACCGGTCCTCGGCAGGCTTTTGATCGATTATCGAGCGAGGGGGCGATTATCGCAATCGTCTTTCGCCCGGTGCCCGCAGACGCGCAGGGGCTTCCAGGCGCATGCTCAGGCTTCCCGCCCAGCCGCCTGGATGCCTGCCGATGAAGACCCTGGAAGATCATCTCAGCCAATACGCACGCTACCACCGCGATCCGCGCAACATCGCCAGCCACTTCCCCGGCATCCTGCTGATCGTGCTGGCGGTGGCCATCCTGCTGTCGCGACCGGTCCTCAGCCTGGCCGGCTGGCCGCTGTCGCCCGCGGTCCCCGTGGCCGGCGCGGTGGCGTTCTTCTACCTGCGCCTGGATCGGCCCCTGGGGCTGCTGATGGGCGTCCTGCTCGGGCTTGCCCTCTGGCTGGGTGCCGCGCAGGCGGCCCGGACCACGGGCGTCTGGCTGGGCTGGGGGCTGGGTCTGTTCCTGGTCGGCTGGGCCATCCAGTTCGTAGGCCACCACTACGAGGGGCGCAAGCCGGCCTTTCTCGACGACCTGGCCGGCCTGGCCATAGGCCCGCTGTTCATCGCCACCGAGGCCGTCTTCTGGCTGGGGGGTCGCCAGCAGCTCAGGCAGGCGATCGAAGAACGGGCCGGCCCGGTGCGGCGCCGTCAGCCCAGTCGATAGCGGATCGTCGGCCGACCGTCGGGACCGTCCAGCGTCACCTGCGCCTTCACTCCCCAGACCTGCTGGATCAGCTCGGCCGTCAGCACCGCGGCCGGGCTGCCTTCGGCGACCAGGCGACCGTCGCGCAGCACCGCCAGGCGGTCGCAGAACAGCGCGGCCAGATTGAGATCGTGGATGGCCAGCACGCAGGTCGCCGGCAGGCGGCGGACCAAGTCGAGGATCTCCAGCTGGTGCTGGATATCGAGGTGATTGGTGGGTTCGTCCAGCAAGAGTTCGCTGGGCTCCTGGGCCAGGGCACGGGCGATCTGGGCGCGCTGGCGCTCGCCACCGGAGAGGCTGTGCCAGCGCCGTGCCGCCTTGTCGACCAGGCCGACCTGGGCCAGGGCGCGCTGGCAGACCTCGGCGTCGCGCGCGCTCCAGGCGTCGAGCAGACCGCGATGGGGCGTGCGCCCGAGACGCACCACCTCGGCCACCGACAGATCGGCCTCGGTGCCGGCCTGTTGCTCCACCAGCGCCACCCGCCGTGCCAGGTCGCGGCGGCGCAGCTCGGCCAGCGGCGTCTCGTCGAGACTGACCCTGCCCTGCTCCGGTCGGCGCAGCCCGGCCAGCAGCCGCAGCAGGCTGGACTTGCCCGAGCCATTGGGGCCGAGCAACCCGAGCACCCCGCCGGGCGGCACCGCGAGGGTCACCCCGGCGAGGATCGGCTGGCCGCCGGCGCTCCAGGCCACTTCACGCGCGGCGAGGCTCATCGGACCTCCCGTGCGCGATAGAGGATGAAGGCGAAGGCCGGGGCGCCGACCAGGGCGGTGACCACGCCGATGGGCAGGGTCTGCTTGGCCACCAGGGTACGGGCGACGATGTCGGCCAGCACCATGAACAGCGCGCCGATCAGGGCGCAGGTAGGCAGCAGCCGCCCATGCCCCGGGCCGACCAGGAAGCGCGCCACATGGGGGATTACCAGGCCGACGAAACCCACCGCGCCCACCAGGCTGACCAGGCAGGCGGTGATCAGGCCGGTGACCGCCAGCAGCAGGAGACGCAGCGGCCCTACCGCCACGCCGAGGCTGGCGGCGGCGTCCTCGCCAAAGGCGAAGGCATCCAGCGCCCGGGCGCAGGCCAGGCACACCAGCAGCCCGGCGAGCACCACCCCGGCGGCCAGCCAGACATCCGGCCAGCGCACCCCGGCCAGGCTGCCGAGCAGCCAGAACATCACGCTGCGCGCCTGCTCGGCATTGGCCGCGGTGGCGACGATGTAGGCGGTCAGGGCATTGAACAGCTGGGAAGCGGCCACTCCGGCAAGGATGATGCGGGTGCTGCCGCCACTGCCGAGAAAGGGCAGCACCACGGTAAAGGCCAGCACGGCGCCGAGAAAGGCGCCGAGGGACACGCCGAGCATGCCGCCACCGACGCCCAGCAGCATCACCAGCACCGCGCCGGTGGAGGCGCCGGCCGACAGCCCCAGCACATAGGGTTCGGCCAGGGCATTGCGCAGCAGCGCCTGGAGAATGGCGCCGGAGACCGCCAGGCCCGCACCGCAGCAGGCGGCCACCAGGGCACGACTGAGGCGGTATTCCCAGACGATGCCCTGGACGATGCGCTCCACCGGATAGGGCCCCAGGCCCAGGCCGTTGGCGATGGCCTGCAGACTGGTCAGGGGCGCGATGGGCATCTCGCCGAAGGATGCCGCCAGCACCACACTCGCCGCCAGCGCCAGCACCGCGGCCAGGCCCAGCAGCCAGCGCCAGGGCCGGGCCCCCTCGGCCGCCAGGGGCAGGCTCATGGTTGCGGCTTGGCCAGGTCGGCGGCCAGGGTCTCGACGCTGTCCACCACCCGCAGCGAGGGATTGAGGGTCGGGGCGTCCACCACCAGCAGGTGGTTCTCGCGCACCGCCCGCAATTCGCGGGTCAGGGGATCGCTGCGCAGGAAGGCCAGCTTCTTGTCCACGTCATCGGCGGGATAGAGACGGCGGTCCATGCGCGCCACGACGATATAGTCAGGGTCCAGACTGGCGATGCGCTCCCAGCTCACCGCCGGCCATTCCTCGGCGCTGTCGACCACGTTGCGCAGGCCCAGGGCGCGGGCGATCCAGGCCGGTGCGCCGAGGTTGCCAGCGACCCAGGGGTCCCCTTCCAGCCGCGGACTGGAGAACCAGAACAGCACCGAACGCCCCTGGACCCCGGCCGCCTTGGCCTGCTCGCCGGCGGCGGCGATGCGGCGGTCCAGCTCGGCGACCAGCTGCTTGCCGGCCGGCTGCACATCGAGGATGGCCGCCAGCTCCTGGGCCTCGCGGGTCACCAGTTGCATGTCGAAGGGCGCGCTGCGGCTGCCGTCGCTGTTGGAATCGGCGGTCACCGCCTTGCCTTCGCAATCGCTGGGCGCCACATAGGCGGCGATGCCCAGCTTGGCGAAGCGGGGGAAGTCCGCCACCTCGCCGCCGGGGCCGACGTGATAGGTGTACTGGGCCGCCACCAGATCCGGCCGGGTACTGACTACGGCCTCGAAGCTGGGGGCGTTGTCGGCCAGCCGCGGAATGCCCTTGCCCGCCGCCTGCAGGTCCGCGGGCAAGCCGCCGAACCAGACGCCGGTGCCCACCAGGCGCGCGCCCACGCCCAGGCGCAGCAGCAATTCGGTGCTGGCCTGGCCCAGGCTGACCAGGCGCTGGGGCGCGCGCTCGAAGACCAGGTCGCGGCCGCAGTTGTGGATGGTCAGCGGATAGGGGGTGGCCGCCTGGGCGGTAAGGGAGGATACGGACAGCAGGCCGGCGGCGAGCAGCGGCAGAAGATGGCGAAACATGGACTCTCCTTGGGATGACGCGTCCCTGGTGGATGATGGATGTCCCCTGGCAAGGTCTGGCTCACTTCTCGCGAAGCTCACAGTGGCGCGACCGCGCCGGAGTTGCACCGGCTTCCCGCCAGGGAACGGAAAGGTCGCCGAGGGTGAGCCAGCGGCGACCAGGATTCAAGCACTAAATGTTACTTTATAACAATTCCGTATCGTACCAGCGCGGCGTATAGACCCATTCGCCGCCGTCGGCCCGCGGAAAGCGCCGGGTATGGCTGGAGCCGAGGATCACCAGGGTGCGCGAATCCACCATCTCGCTGCGCAGGGCGCCGAGGCTGGTGTATTCGAGACCGCCACCGGGACGGCCGACGTCGCGACCGAGGATCACCGGGGTGTTCGCCGAGCGACAGCTGCGCAGGACGTCCAGCGCCCGGTCCAGCTGATGCGGTCGGGCCTTGGAGATGGGGTTGTAGAAGGCCATGGCCAGGTCCGCCGCGGCGGCCTGGCGCAGGCGATGCTCGATCACCGTCCAGGGCTTGAGGTTGTCGGACAGGGAGATCAGGCAGAAGTCGTGGCCCAGCGGCGCCCCGGCCAGGGCGGCGCTGGCCATGGCCGCGGTGATGCCCGGCAGGATCTCCAGCTCCACCGCCGCCCAGCGCGGGTCAGCGGCGCCCTCCAGCACCTCCAGTACCGCGGCGGCCATGGCGAAGACGCCCGGATCACCGGACGACACCATCACCACCTGGCGCCCGCTGGCGGCCAGTTCGAAGGCGTGGCGGGCGCGCTGCAATTCTTCGCGATTGTCGCTGGCATGGGCCAGCTGGTCCGGGCGCAGGGGGCCGGCCATCTGCACGTAGGTGGCATAGCCGAGTACGTCCTGGGCCTGGTCCAGGGCGCGGCGTACCACCGGTGCCATGAGTTCGGCCGCGCCGGGGCCGAGGCCCACCACGCTGAGGCGCCCACGGCGCTGGCCGAGGTCATCGGCGTCCAGCGGCCGGTCATGCAGATGCAGGGCGAGGCCCTGGGCCTGGGCCCGTGTCACGGCCGCCTGGGCGAATTCCGGGGTGCGGGCGTCGACGAATTTCAGCGGCACCTCCAGCGCCTGGCTCAGCTCGGCCAGGCCGGGCGCGGCCATGTCGGCCGCCTGGGCCAGCAGCACCGCCACGGCCCCGGTGGCATAGCCGGTGCTGGCGAGCAGCGCGGTAATGGCGGCGGCGGTGGCATCGGCGCGTACCGCCACCAGCACGGCGCGGGGGTGGATCAACAGGGTATGGTCGTCGGCGCTGGTCATGGGCGAGACCAGGATGCGTTGCCGCGCCTCGGGATCGCGGGCCAGGGGCACCTCGTCCAGCCAGGGCGCCTCGCCCTCGATGCGTACCGGGGCGCCGGCCAGCAGATCGGCGACCCGGTGCTTGGCCACGTCGACATCGGCCAGGGCATAGCCGGCCGGCGGATCGAGCAGGCAGGTGCCGAATCTCAGTTCACCGCTGGTGGTGATGGCCGGGGCCACGTCCAGCAGCCTACCCAGCTGACGAGCCAGGCGATTGGCGCCGGCCAGGCCGCCCAGCAGCGGCACCACGGCGCTGCCGTCTTCGGCCACCGCCAGCACCGGCGGCTCGGCGGTCTTGTCATCCAACAAGGACGCCAGGCTGCGGATGACGATGCCGGCGGCGCAGAGCACCAGCAACGGGCGCTGCTGGCGATAGAGGTCACGCAGGTGGTCGCCGAAGGCGCTGTAGCTGACATCGCCCTCGACCCGCCCGGCCAGGCCGTGTACCAGACTGCCCGGCAGGCCGGCCTGCACGCGGCGGGCGGTGGCCAGGGCACCGGGGCCGAGGATGACGATGGCCGGGCTCAACCCTTCCATTTCACCCCCGGCACCACCACCAGCGAGAAATACGGCGAGGCCATGGGCTCGACGGCATCCAGCGCGACGATGCGCTGGTTGTCCATGGTGGCGCGCTCGATGTAGCGGGCGCGCTCGTCCAGGCCCAGGTCGCGCAGGACCTGGCGCACCTTCTCGAAGTTGCGCCCGAGCTTCATCACCACGGCGGCGTCGGCGCTGGCGAGACGCGCCTTGAGCTCCTCGGCGGAAAGCACCCCGGAGAGCACCGTGAGGGTCTGGTTGCGATAGACCAGCGGCAGGCCGAGCATGGCCACGCCGCCGAGCATGGAGCAGACCCCCGGCACCACCTGGGCTTCGTAGCGCTCGGCCAGGCGGTCGTGCAGGTACATGTAGGAGCCGTAGAAGAAGGGATCGCCCTCGCAGATCACCGCCACGTCACGGCCGGCGTCCAGATGGCCGGCCACCTGGGCGGCGGCGGTGTCGTAGAAGTCGGCGATCACCGTCTCGTAGGACAGCGGCGGCGCCAGCTTCTCGGTGGTCACCGGATAGACCAGCGGCAGGCGCTGCTGGCCATCCAGCAGATAGCCCTCGATGACGCCATAGGCATTGCCGCCCTGGCCCGCGTTGGCCTTGGCCTTGGCGACGAAATAGGCCACCACCGGCGCGCCCTGCAGGAGGCGCAGGGCCTTCACGGTGATGAGTTCCGGATCGCCGGGGCCGACGCCCAGGCCGAGCAGGCGGCCCGCCATCACTCCACCTCCGTGGCCAGGGCGTTGACCGCCGCGGCGGCCATGGCGCTGCCGCCCCGGCGGCCGCGGACGATGACATAGGGCACGCCGCGGCTGTCGGCGGCCAGGGCGTCCTTGGACTCCCTGGCACCGACGAAGCCCACCGGCATGCCGAGGATCAGCGCCGGCTTGGGCGCGCCGGCATCGAGCATCTCCAGCAGATAGAACAGCGCCGTGGGGGCGTTGCCGATCACCACCACGCTGCCGGCCAGGTGCGGTCGCCAGCGCTCCAGGGCCACCGCCGAGCGGGTGTTGCCCTGGGCCACGGCCAGCTCGCGGATGCCTTCGTCGTGCAGGGTGCAGATCACCTGATTGTTGGCCGGCAGGCGGGTGCGGGTGACGCCCTCGGCGACCATGCGCGCATCGCAGAGGATGGGCGCGCCGGCCGCCAGGGCCGCGCGACCGGCCGCCCCGGCACCCGGGGAAAAGGCCAGGTCCTGGACCACGTCGACCATGCCGCAGGCGTGGATCACCCGCACGGCGAGCTTTTCCAGGTCGGCGGGGATGGCCGAGAGATCGGCCTCGGCGCGGATGGTGGCGAAGGATTGGCGATAGATCGCCTGACCGTCGCGTTCGTATTCAAGCATCACTGGGACTCCGGGCCAGCCAGGCGGCGGCCTCGTCGAGGGATAGATGGGTGGCGCGCCGCCGGCCCGGACCGGGCTGGGTGGCGTCGCGCACGAAGAGGTCATAGCGGCCGGGGGCCACGGCCAGCAGGGTATGGGGCGCCTGGCCGGCCAGGGCGCAACTGCGCGGGCAACCGGAGAGGTGCACCTCCACGTCCGCCGGCAGCCGCTCGGCCAGGCGCAAGGCATCGCCCTTGGTGTCGGCCTGGCCCTTGGCACAGCCCTGGCTGCCGGTACAGGCGATCAGCCGGGCCAGGGACGCGGCGGGGTCGGTGACCAGGTCCAGGGCGCCCAGGGCCGCGAGCAGGTCGGGCGCCGTGCCGACCGGTACATCGGGTAGCAGCAGGCCCTGCCAGGGCGTCAGGTGCAGCTCGCCATTGCCGCGACGCTCGGCGAGTTCGGCGACCGCTGCCAGGGTCATGGCCGGCAGCCGCCCCAACGCGGGCTGGGCACCGACCCAGCAGCGACCTGGCTGACGCTGGGGATGGCTGCCCAGGCGCCGCGCCGTTGCCGCTGGCGAACGAGGGCTAGCTGGGGCCGGCAGCAGGTCCAGTCCAGCCAACAGCTCCGCAACCGGATGCTGCGCCAGCAACTGGCGCATGCGGCTCTGCTCAGGACCGGCGAGGTCGAGAAAACGGTGCAGCAGGGCTGCCACCGTCGCCCTCTCGCGCCCCGTGGGGATCAGGCCCAGCGGCGCATCCAGCGGGGTACCGGCCAGACCGAGGAGATAGCCTTCGGCGTGGGCCGACAGCCAGACATCATGGGGATGGTCGAGCCGGGCCAGGGCTTCGCCGCCGTCCAGTTGCAGGGCGAACTTGGGCGACAGGCCATGCAGCCGGCGGTCGCCTTCCAGCAGGGCGAGCAACTCGGCGGCCAGCGGGCGGACATCCTGCAGCTGCTGCGGATCGCGGCCCGCCGCCGGGCTGAGCAGCAGATTGCGCACGTCGTCGGCGGCCGGATCGGCCGGACCCAGACCGGCGGCCTGCAGCGCGGCCACCAGGGCGTCGGCGCCGTCCGGGCGCACGCCACGCAGTTGCAGGTTGGCTCTGTTGGTCAGCTCCAGTACCCCGTTCGCCCAGCGCTCGCTGGCGGCGGCGATGGCCCGCGCCTGGCCCGCCGTGAGTCGCCCGCCCGGCAACTTCACCCGGCACAGGCCGCCATCGCGCGCGGGCACGATGCGCAGCAGCCCCGGACAGGCCGAAGGCCGCGGGACGAGGGCGGAGGGAGAGGGAGGATTCACGGCGGAAGGTCGGGCTGGACGGGGAAAGACGTTATTATGCCCGCTTTGCCCGACCCCTTGAAAACGCCCGGTCGGCTGACGTTCGATGAGGTGTGTTCATGATTCCCTGGCTGACCGTGGTGGGTATCGGCGAAGATGGCTACCCCGGCCTCGGCAAGCAGGCCCGCCGCGCCCTGCTGGACGCCCGGGTCATCATGGGCGGTCCACGCCAGCTGGCGCTGCTGCCACCCTGCATTCGCGCCATCCGCGAGCCCTGGCCGCAACCCTTCGCCCTGACCCCGGTTCTGGACCGCCGCGGTACCCCGGTCTGCGTGCTGGCCAGCGGCGATCCCATGCTGTTCGGCGTCGGCGCGAGCCTTTCGCGCCAGCTGTCGGCCGACGAACTGCAGGTGCTGCCGGCGCCCTCCTCCTACTCCCTGGCCGCGGCTCGGCTGGGCTGGCCGTTGCAGGAGGTCGCCTTGGTGTCGGTGGTGGCGCGGCCCCTGGCCGGGGTGGTGCGCCACCTGCATCCCGGCGCACGCCTGCTGGTACTGAGCAATGACGGCCACAGCCCCGCCGCCCTGGCCGCGCTGCTGGTGGACCAGGGCTTTGGCGCCAGCCAGCTGCAGGTGCTGGAGCACCTGGGCGGTCCTCTGGAGCGACGGATCAGCGGCCGCGCCCAGGACTGGTCGCAGGCGGAAGCAGCCGCGCTCAACCTGGTCGCCATCGAGGTACTGAGCGAGACCGGTGAAGCGGGACTGCCGCTCACCCCCGGCCTGCCGGACAGCGCCTATCGCCACGACGGCCAACTGACCAAGCGCGACGTGCGCGCCGTGACCCTGGCGCGCCTGGCGCCGCGCCCGGGCGAACTACTGTGGGACGTGGGCGCCGGCTGCGGCTCCATCGGCATCGAATGGGCGCGCAGCCATCCCCGCTGCCGGGTGCTGGCCATCGAGGCCGACGCCGGTCGCCAGGCCCATATCCTCCATAACCGCGACCAGCTCGGCGCCCCGGCGCTGCACCTGGTGGCCGGCCAGGCGCCCGAGGCCCTGGCCGGTCTGGCCACCCCGGACGCCATCTTCATCGGCGGCGGCCTCACGGCCCCTGGCGTGCTGGACGCCTGCTGGGCCGCCCTGCGCCCCGGCGGCCGCCTGGTCGCCAACGCCGTGACCCTGCAGACCGAAGCCGCCCTAGTGGCCTTCCGCGAACGCCACGGTGGTGACCTGACCCGCCTGCAAGTCGCCCAGGCCCAGCCACTGGGCGCCTTCGATACCTGGCGCGCGGCGCTGCCCATCACCTTGCTGGAAGTGGTTAAGCCGTGAGTGGCGGTGGCCTGCCAAAAGTAGGGAGGGTGATTGAGTATGCCTCCTTCATCCTCGAAGACTGTGAGCGGCGCCTTGCCCCCTCACTCCAACCCGCTCCCTGCGGGGGAGAGGGGGTGGTCCGCTGGGCTGATGGAAGTCTGGCGCTCAAGCCGGCCTTTGATGCCCCCGCTGCGCGCGCTGCGCCAACCGACGAGCAAGCGGCCTGCGCGGCCCACCGCCCTACTCCGCCGCTCGCCCCCAGGCACTGCTTTTCCTCCCCTCTCCCTCGGAGAGAGGGGCCGGGGGCGAGAGCACGCCATGCATGACGAAACCTCCGCCGCTCTGACGGAAGACTGCCCATGAAGATCCTCCTGCTCGGCGGCACCACCGAAGCCCTGGCCATCGCCCGCACGCTGCCGGCGGACGCCCTCTACAGCCTCGCCGGTCTCGGCCGGGTGCCCCAGGACCTGCCCTGCCAGGTGCGGGTCGGCGGCTACGGCGGCGGCGCCGGGCTGACCGCCTTTCTCCGCGACGGGGGCATCGAGCTGCTGCTGGACGCCACCCACCCTTATGCCGCGCAGATCAGCCAGAACGCCGCCCTGGCCGCGGCCGAGGCCGGCCTCCCCTGCTGGGCGCTGCGCCGACCCGGCTGGCAGGCCGGACCGGACGACGACTGGCGCGAGGTGGCCGACTGGGCCGAGCTGCAGCGAGCCCTGGCACCCTTCGCCCGCCCCTTCTTCACCCTGGGTCGCGAACCGCTGGAGCATCTCCAGGAGATTCCCGGCGGGCAGTTCTGGACCCTGCGCCTGCTCGACCCCCATCCCGGCCACGCCCGGGCGCGGATCATCGCCGACCGCGGCCCCTTCGCCCTGGAGGCCGAACGCGCGCTCTTCGCCCAGGGCGACTTCGATGTGCTGATCAGCAAGAACAGCGGCAGCGCCGCCACCCAGCCCAAGCTGCAGGTCGCCCGCGAGCGGGGCCTGCCGGTGCTGATCCTGCGTCGCCCCGCGTTGCCCACCGTCGACCGCGAATTCGCCAGCGTCGCCGAGTTGCTCGTCGCCCTGGCCGAGGAAACCCCATGACCGTCCATTTCATCGGCGCCGGCCCCGGCGATCCCGACCTCATCACCGTCAGGGGCCAGCGGCTGATCCGCCAGTGCCCGGTGATCCTCTACGCCGGCTCCCTGGTGCCGCCCGCGGTGCTGGAGGGCCACCAGGCTGAGACGGTGATCGACACCGCCCACCTGGACCTGGAGGCCATCGTCGGCCATCTGGCCGCTGCCCATGCCCGCGGCCAGGACGTGGCCCGGGTGCATTCCGGCGATCCCTCGCTGTATGGCGCCATCGGCGAGCAGATCCGCCGCCTGCAGGCGCTGGGCATTCCCTACGCCATCGTTCCCGGCGTGACCGCCACCGCCGCCTGCGCCGCGCTGCTGGGTTGCGAGCTGACCCTGCCCGGGGTCAGCCAGACGGTGATCCTCACCCGCTATGCCAGTCGCACGGCCATGCCGGCAGGCGAGGCGCTGGCCGACCTGGCCCGCCACCGCGCGACCCTGGCCATCCACCTCGGCGTCGGCCAGCTGGAGCGCATCGTCGCCGATCTCCTGCCGCACTATGGCCCCGCCTGCCCGGTGGCCATCGTCCACCGCGCCAGCTGGCCGGACCAGGACAGCGTCCAGGGCACCCTGGCCGACATCGTCGAACGGGCGCGGGACAAGGATTTCCGTCGCACCGCGCTGATCCTGGTCGGCGAGGTGCTAGCGCCGGGAGATTTCCAGGATTCCAAGCTGTACCGGCAGGGGCCGGGGTAGTCGTGCCAGGTCTGATCGCGGCCATGGGCCGCTCCTACAGGGAGTGACGCCTCTGTAGGAGCGGCCGCTACGGCGGACCGCCATGGCCGCGATGCTTTCAGGATCTAACCCTAGTACCCCGCCCCACCCTCGCCACCGCTGACGATGGCCACGCCCGAACTGGTTCCCAGGCGGGTCGCGCCGGCGTCCAGCATGGCCTGGGCGGTGGCCCGGTCGCGCACGCCGCCGGAGGCCTTCACGCCCATCTCCGGACCCACTTCCTCGCGCATCAGGCGGACGTCGTCCAGGGTCGCGCCGCCGTGGCCGAAACCGGTCGAGGTCTTGACGAAGGCGACCCCGAGGTCGCGACAGATCCGGCAGGCCTGGCGTTTCTGGGTCTCGTCGAGCAGCCCGGTCTCCAGGATCACCTTGAGCGGTACCGCACCACAGGCGGCCTGCACCGCGGCGATGTCGGCGGACACCTCGTCCAGCAGACCATCCTTGAGCCAGCCGATATTGAGCACCATGTCGATCTCCCCGGCGCCGGCGGCGATGGCCTGCTCGGCCTCGAAGGCCTTGGCCGCGCTCAGCCCGGCGCCGAGCGGAAAGCCCACCACCGCGCAGACCTTGACCGCGCTGCCGGCGAGCTGCGCCGCGGCGTGGGGGACCTGGGCGGAATTCACGCACACCGAATAGAAGCCATGGGTGCGCGCCTCCTGGCACAGGCGGTCGATCTGGGCGCGGCGGGCATCGGCGGCGAGCAGGGTGTGGTCGATGGTCTTGGCGAGTTCGCCGGGTTCAAGCTGCATGGGGCCTCCTCAGGCACGGGTAGCGTATGATCGAATCAGAATTCTTGGTTGGTGCGGCCTGCACCTCTAGTCGGACTCCCGTAGCGCACCCCTCATGGATAGCAAGAAAGCCGCTAGGCTCAAGCTGATGCACCAGGCGCTGCAGGATCAGCACGCCATTCACCTGCGCGAGATGGCCCAGCTGCTGGGTGTCTCGGAAATGACCCTGAGACGCGACCTGCGGCTCCCGCCGGACGGCCTGCGGCTGCTCGGCGGTCATGTCACCCGCGATGTCGGCGGCAGCGAGGCCCCGGGCTACCAGGTGGTGGAACAGGACCTGCGCCAGGTCGAGGAAAAGCGCCGCATCGGTCGGCTGGCCGCGGCGCAGATCCGCGCCGGCGACACCGTCTTCCTCGATTGCGGGACCACCACGCCCTTCGTGGTGGACTTCATTCCCGATGACCTGGAATTCACCGCCGTCTGCCACTCGCTCAACGTGCTGCTCAAGCTGCAGCAGAAGGTCAACTGCACCCTGGTGGTGTGCGGCGGCACCTTCCAGCGCAAGAACCAGATCTTCGAGAGTCGCCTGGAGACCGGGGTGCTCGATGGCGTGCGCCTCACCCATGCCTTCGTTTCGGCGGCCGGGGTGAGCGAGGACTTCGGCGTCACCTGCTTCAACTTCAACGAGGTCGAGGTCAAGCAGAAGGTCCTGCGCCAGGCCCAGCAGCGGCTGCTGCTGGTCGACCATACCAAGTTCGACGTGGTGCGCGCCGCGCATTTCGCGGCGCTCGACGACTTCGACGGGGTGGTCAGCGACGGGCGCATTCCGCGCAGCTATCGCGAGCGGATCGAGGCGAACGGCGCGCAACTGCTTACCTGATCCGCGCCGGGTCGGCCAGGCGCGCCAGCAGCGCGTCGCGCTCGGCAGCGGCGAGATAGCCGGTGCGCACGCTGAAGACGCGCCGTTCACCCGGGTGCAGCTGTTGCACCTGCCCCTTGGCGGACTCGGCCAGATAGCCCTCCGGCTCGCAGGTCGCCGGCAGCACGAAGGCCGCCACCTGCTGATCGGGGTTGTGCAGCACCCAGCGCGTGGCATGGGGCAAGGCCGCCGGGCGATAGGCCGTGTAGAAGGCGGCGCCGCCCGGATGCTCCAGCAGGAAGTGCGCCTCCCCCGCCGCGTCGGTGCCCGGCGCATCGATGAAGCTGACGATCTCCGGCTGGTAGCGCGCGGGCGCCTCCAGCACCCGTAGCCGTTCCGAATCTTCGGCCAGCTCGGCGATGAAGGCCTGCCAGTCGGGGGTAGGCCGCACATGGGCCGGCACGCTGGTGCGCACCCGGGTACGGGCCACGCCGAGGGGCTCATGGAAGCGACCGCCAGGTACATAGGCGTAATTCATATGCGCCATGTACATGAGGTCCATGGGCTGGCCAGCCTGGTTTTCCACCTCGAGGCCCAGCTCGAACACGGCGCTGTCCGGTCTCAGGGTCACGCTCGGCTGGGCGCGATAGCGATCGCCGAAGCCCATGGCGTAGTCATGGCGACCGCCCAGGCGCAGGAAGTCACCCTCCGCGTCCCGGCCCAGCTCCAGCCAGGCCTCGTCCAGCGGCGCGCAGGGCAGTTCGCCGTGCAGCTCGTGGCTGTCCTCCGGTGCCGGGCAGCCGTTGCGCAGCACCCCGGCGTGGAACATGAAGCAGCCATAGGTCTCGATGATCCGCCGGGTCGGCCGCGGCTGGTCGAACAGCCCGGGCATGGTCAGACGACAACCGTCGAAGGTGGCGTCCCAGACCATCTGCCCCTGGTAGGGCAGCACGATCAGCCGGCCGCGGCGATTCTCCAGCGCCAGGGCGAGCACCCCGGAAGGATAGGTCCAGGCGCGCACCTGGAAGGCGTCGCTGGCGAGCAGGGTGCGCTCGCACGCGGTGAATTGCTCAGGTTGCAAGGGCAGGCGTACGGACATGGCAGCGCCCTCCTCAGGCGGTCTGGGCGGCGCCCACCGGCAGCCGCTCGCTGGCCGGATGACGCAGGCAGTAGAGGGCGTAGGCGACGATCACCGTGAAGCACAGCAGCGGCACCGAATAGGCCAGCTGCATGTTGCCGCCGGTGTAGTCGGACAGCAGGCCCTGGAAGATCGGGATCACCCCGCCGCCGACGATGCTCATCACCAGCAGCGAACCGCCGAATTCGGTGTCGCGACCGATGCCGTCGACGGTCAGGCCATAGATGGTCGGCCAGCAGGGGCCGAGGAAGATGCTTACGCCCACGGCGGCGTACACCGCGGTGATGTTGGGCACCAGGATGGTGTAGGCCAGCAGCGCGATGCACAGCACCCCGTAGACGCCCAGCACCTTGGCCGGATGCCAGCGACGCATCAGCAGGTTGGCGATCAGCTTGCCGACGAAATAGGCGGCGAAGGTGGTGAGCAGGAACCAGGAGGCGCTGCGCTCGTTCATGCCGCCGAGTTGCATGGCCAGGCGGATGGTGAAGCTCCAGACGCCGACCTGGGCGCCGACATAGAGGAACTGCGCCAGCACGCCAAAGACGAAGCGCGGATTGCGCCGCAGCCGCCCGAGGCTGGCGGCGATACCGTCGTTTTCGCTGCGCACGGCATCGTTGCCCTTGCAGGACGGATAGCGGGTACAGGCGATCAGCACGAAGATCAGCACCAGCACGCCGATCATCCACTGGTAGGGCGTCAGGGTGGCCTGGATCATCTGCAGCTGCTGGGCGGCGGCCTCGGCGGGATTCATCTGCAGCAGCTGCGCCTGGCTGGCGTCGCCGTCCTTGAACATCACGAAGCTGCCCACGTAGACGCCGGTCATGGCACCGAAGGGGTGGAAGGTCTGGGAGATGTTCAGCCGCCGGGTACCGGTCTCGCGCGGCCCGAGCAGGGTCGAATAGGTGTTGCAGGCGGTCTCCAGGAAGGACAGTCCGGCGGCGATCACGAACAGCGCCAGCAGGAACATGCCGTACTTGGCCATGGACGCGGCCGGAAAGAACAGCAGGCAGCCGACCATGTAGAGGAACAGGCCGAAGAGGATGGTCGTCTTGTAGCTGAAGCGCCGCACCATCAGCGCGGCCGGCAGGGCCAGGAAGAAATAGCCGAGATAGAAGGCCGACTGGACGAAGGCGGTCTGGAAGTCACTGAGCAGGAAGGCCTTCTTGAAGTGGGCGATGAGCACGTCGTTCATGCTCGCCGCGGCGGCCCAGAGCGCGAAGATGCAGCACAGCAGGATGAAGGCGAACCACGGCGTGCGGTTCAGGTAGTAGCCGTCGGCGCTGGGCCGCAGGGGTGACTGGCTCATTGTTGTTCTCCGTAGGGATGCCAGGGTGGGGGGATTGCCGCGTGTGGGTCAGAGATCCAGGGACGCGAGGTAGTCGGCGAAGACCGCGGCCTCGGGATAGGAGGTCTGGGTGCCGCGCCCGGTGACCGACAGCGCCGAATAGGCCACCGCCCGCTGCATGGCGTCCCGCAGGCCGAGGCCCTGGACGCGGCCATGGGCGAAGCAGCCGATGAAGGCATCGCCGGCGCCGGTGGTGTCGATGGCTGCCACCGCCTGGCCGGGCAGGCTGAACTCGCCCTCCGCGCCCACGTACAGCGCGCCCTGGGCACCGAGGGTGACCACCACGTGGCGGATGCCGCGACCGGCCAGCACCCGCGCGGCGGCAAAGGCGCTCTCGCGATCCTGCACGGGCAGACCGCTGACCAGGGCCAGCTCGGTCTCGTTGGGGACGAAGTAATCCAGCCGGGCGAGGTGCGCGGCGCTCAGGTCGGCCACCGCCGGCGCCGGATTGAGCAGCACCGGGATACCCAGCCGCTGGCCGCAGTCGATGGCGGCATAGACGGTCTCCAGGGCGATCTCCAGCTGCAGCACGATCAGCGCGCAGCCGCGCAGGTCGGCTTCCGCCGTCTGGATGTCGGCCGGCGCGAGGGCGGCGTTGGCGCCCTTCACGATGAGGATGCTGTTGTGCGAATCGGGCTGGACGAAGATCGGCGCCACGCCGCTGGAGCGACCCGGCGCGCGGGTCACGTGGCGGGTGTCGATACCGAAGCGGCGGAAGTTGGCCAGGGTGTTGTCGGCGAAGAGGTCGTCGCCGACCTTGGTCACCATCAGCACCTCGCTGCCCAGCTTGGCCGCGGCGACCGCCTGGTTGGCGCCCTTGCCGCCACAGCCGAGGGCGAAGTCCGGCGCCTCCAGCGTCTCGCCCTGTACGGGCAGTCGCTCGATGTAGGTGATGAGATCGACCATGTTGCTGCCGATGACCGCGATTTTGCCCATGCCGAGCGCGCCTCCGTTTTTCTTGATGTTATTAAATTAACGGTTTTTGTTAATTTTCCATCATAGATACTGCAACTCGGGGCGCAGCTCAAGCGCCGGTGATCGCCCACGGACGACACCTTGCCGCCAAGGCTCAAGGCTGGGAGCTGCGACACGAAAATGCGCGGGACAGGAGAGTCGGACGAGGGGGCGGTACGGCAGCGGGAAGCGGCGCACCGGGGACCCGGTGCGCGCGGAGGAGATCAGTGAAACACTTCGGCGATGAAGGCCGCGCCGATGAAGGTGCCGAAGCTGGCGATCAGCGAAACCACCACGATGCGCCAGCCGAGGCGACGGAAGGCCGGGATGTCCTTGGCGATGGACAGGCCGGCGAAGGCCAGCATGGGGGTGATCAGCGCCATGATGCCGACCGCGTTGTGGGCGGCGGTGATCTGCGGCGCCAGCGGGCACCAGGGCGAGGTCAAGAACATGGCCACCAGCGATACCCAGCACACCGCCGGCACCTTGCGGCGGAACAGCTGGCAGAGCAGCTCGCCGACGAAGGCCGCCAGGATCATCACCGCGACGCCCAGGAAAGCAGCCGGTGGCAGGGTCTTGCTCATCACCAGGGTCGCCAGCAGCGCCAGGGCGCCCGAGGCCAGCCAGGCGCTGAAGCGTGCCGACCAGCCCAGCTCGACAGGTTCGTCCACCACGGCGGCATCCACCGCACTCTGCTGGAAAGAGGCCTTGGTGGTACGGCCGATGCGCGGCTCCATCACCCGGTAGCCCCAGACCGCCAGCGGCAGGGAGATGAACAGAGTGAAATAGGTGCCCAGGGTCAGGGTGATGAGGTTGGCGGCGGCGGCCAGGGCCATGACCTCCTTGGCCACCTCGGCGGTCTGCTGGGCGGCGATGGCACCGGCCGCGGCGGCCATGATGCTGCCCGAACCCAGGCCGGCGCCCATGGCCAGGGAATAGGGGTGGAAGATGTTCAGGCTGGCGATGAAGCCGGCGACGATGGCCATGAACACCGCGCCGAAGAGGGTGCCGGTCAGGTACTCGGCGAGCACGCCGCGGCCTTCCGGGGAGTCCATGCCATAGCGTTCGCTGATGATCGCCAGGCTCGGTTCACGCCCCACCGAGAAGGTGGCGCCGATGGCTTCGCGCTTGATGCCCAGCAGCAGGGCCACCGGCAGGCCGAGCAGGATGGTGCCGACGAAATGCCCCAGCTCCTGGAAGGCCAGTGCCCAGCCGGCGGCGATCACCGTGGGCAGCGAGCCGCCCACCACCAGGCCGAGCTTGGCGATGAACACCAGCAACGCGTATTGCAGGATGGCCGCCGAGCGCACCTGGGCGCCGCGGTCGATACCCAGCCCCAGCGGCATGCGCCTGCCGACCTGCCCCACCGCCGCACCCAGCAAGAGCGCCCAGATCATCGGCAGCAGCACCACCTTGCCTGGCCCCAGCGGTATGGTGAGGGAGCCGATCAGCTCGGCGATCAGCAGCACCAGCGCTGCCCAGATGTAGAGTCTGACGGTATTGCTGACAGCGCGGTCCTGGCCCACGGCCAGCGTCGGATTGGCGCTCATTCTTCCCCCTGCGGCCCACTCGCGGGCTCGGTTGTAGGTATGGTTGGCAGTCGCGAGCGGCGAAGCCCGCTGGGCAGAAAAGGGCTCCGCGAGGGAGCGCGACCCGATCGTTCTGGAGGCCTGGTCGAGGTCGCACGGCTGGCGTACCGGAAGGTGGAAACCCGGGGCGGACAGGGTCTCGCGTGGGACTTCTCGCCGTTCCGGAGCTCTGCGTCGCGGGCCTTGGCCAGGCCGGGGCGGCCGTGGTCTTGGCCCGAGTATGGACAGCGGCCTGTTCTCTCTCCAATACTGGAAATGGCCTTTTCCGTTGCCTTTAAGAGAACACACGGATGCGTGGAATTCACGAACAACGCTTGCATTATTTCGTCGAGGCGGTGCGCCTGGGCAGCGTGCGCGCCGCGGCTGACGCCCTGGATATCGCCCCTTCCGCGGTCAGCCGGCAGATCGCCCAGGTCGAGGCGGAGCTGGGCGTCGACCTCATCGAAAGACACCGCCGCGGCATCACCCCGACCGAGGCCGGGCGCCTGGTGCTGGACTATTTCCGCCAGCGCCAGACCCAGCTCGACGGCCTGAGAGACGCCATTTCCGATCTCCAGGGACTGCGCACCGGCCGCGTGGTGCTGGCGATCGGCGAGGGCTTCATCGGCGACCTGTCGCGCAGCCTGGGCGACTTTTCCGCACGGCATCCGGAGATCGAGGTCAGGGTCAATGTGGTGGGCACCAACGAGGTGATTCGCCAGGTGATGGAAGACGAGGCGCAACTGGGGCTGGTGTTCAATCCGCCGCGCGATCCGCACCTGCGCGTACATGGCAGTCGCGAGCAGCCGCTCTATGCGCTGGTAGCACCGGAGCATCCGCTCGCCGGGGCTCAGGCGCCCGTGACCCTGGCGGAGCTCGGCCAGCATCGCCTGGCCGTGCCGGACATCTCCTACGGCATCCGCCAGATGCTCGACGCCGTGGAGCAGGCCGCCGGCCAGCGCCTGGCGCCGACCCTGACCTGCAACACCTTCGCCCTGCTCAAGCACTATGCCCAGCAGGGCGGCGTGACCCTGCTGCCGCTGTTCGCCGCCACCCAGGAACTGGACAGCGACGCCTTGCGCGCCCTGCCCCTGGCCGATCCGGGTTTCGCCCGCGCCCACGTCGAGCTGGTCACCCGCCTGGGGCGCAAGCTCAGCCGCGCCGCGGACGAGTTGCGCACGGCCATGGTGCAGCAGATGACCGCCTTTCGCTGAGCGTCGGCGGCACTCGCTGCCAGGGGCTTAGGCGGGCAGTTCCTGGCGCACCAGCTCGGCCCACAACCGTACGGCCGGCTCGATGATGGCGTCGTTGAAGTCATAGGCCGGGTTGTGCAGCGGTGCCGAGGGCTGGGCGCCGTCGACGCCCAGCCAGAGATAGGCCCCCGGGCGCGCCGCCAGCATGAAGGCGAAGTCCTCGGAGGCCATGGACGGCGGTACGCCATCGCTGACCCGCTCGGCGCCAAAGGCGGTCACCGCCGCCTGACGTACCCGCGCCGCCTGCTCGGGATGGTTCTGGGTCACCGGATAGCCCCGGGTGAACTCCAGCTCGCCGCGCACCCCCTGGGCCAGCGGCGCCTGGGCGACGATCTCGCCGATCAGCCGCTCCACCTCGGCGCGCACCGCGCCATCCAGGCAACGCACCGTGCCCCTGAGCCGCGCCACCTCGGGGATGACGTTGATGGCCTCCCCCGCCTCCAGCATGGTCACGCTGACCACCGCGGCGGCCAGCGGCGAGATCCGCCGGGCGACGATGGTCTGCAACTGCAGGATCAGGTCCGCCGCGGCGACGATGGGATCGCGCCCGCGCTCGGGCATGGCCGCATGGCAGCCCTTGCCGGTCAGGGTGATGGCGAAGGTGTCCAGCGAGGCCATCATGGCGCCCGGATTGACCACCAACTGGCCGGCCGGCAATCCCGGCCAGTTGTGCAGGCCGTAGAGGGCGTCCATGGGGAAGCGTTCGAACAGGCCGTCCTCGATCATCTTCTGGGCGCCGCCAAGATTCTCTTCGGCGGGCTGGAAGACGAAATAGAGAGTGCCGCGGAAATCGCGGTTTTCGCTCAGGTGGCGGGCGGTGGCCAGCAGGATGGCGGTGTGGCCGTCATGGCCGCAGGCGTGCATGCGCCCGGCGGCGGTGGAACGGTGGGGAACGTCCCCCACCTCCTGCATCGGCAGGGCGTCCATGTCGGCGCGCAGCCCCAGGCTGGGACCCTCGCCGTGACGCAGCACCCCGACCACGCCGGTCCCACCGAGGCCACGATGGACCTCCAGGCCGAAGCCTTCCAGCAATTCGGCCACCCGCGCCGCGGTGCGGTGCTCGGCGAAACCCAGTTCCGGATGGGCGTGGAAATCGCGACGCCAGCTGCGGGCGTCGTCCAACAAGGCTTGATGGATGGTCATCTGTTACTCCAGGCTGGCGCCGTAGCCGAAACCGACGGCAGGGACGGCGGCGGTTTCCACCCAGACGCTCTTCACCTCGCTGTATTCGCGCAGGGCGTCGAGGCCGGAGGAGCGACCGTAGCCGCTCTCGCCATAGCCACCGAAGGGCGAGCTGACGTGGATGGTCTTGTAGCCGTTGACCCAGAAGGTGCCGGCGCGCACGCCGCGAGCCACCCGGTGGGCGCGACCGACGTCGCGGGTCCAGACCGCCCCGGCCAGGCCGAAGCGGCTGTCGTTGGCGATGCGGATGGCATCGGCCTCGTCCTTGAACGGGATAGCCACCACCACCGGCCCGAAGATCTCTTCCTGGGCGCAACTCAGGCCGTTGTGGCCGGCCAGCACCGTGGGATTGACGTAGTAGCCGGTCCCGGCGGGCAGCGGCTCGACGCCATTGGCGACATGCCGCGCGCCTTCACCCAGGGCGCCTTCCACCATGTTGCGTACATGGGCGAATTGCTTGGCGTTGTGGATCGGACCGATCTGGGTCTCGGGATCACTCGGATCGCCCACCCTGAACTGGCTGGCGGCGCGGGCCACCGCCTGGATGAAGCGCTCGTAGATGGATTCCTGCACCAGCAGCCGCGAACCCGAGACGCAACTCTGGCCGGCGCCGGAAAAGATCGCCGCCTGGGCGCCGCGCACGGCGAGGTCCAGGTCGGCGTCTGCGAAGACGATGTTGGCCGACTTGCCACCCAGCTCCAGCACCACCGGGATGCAGCGCTGCGCCGCGGCGGCGGCGATGTGCCGGCCGGTGGCCGGCGAGCCGACAAAGACCACCTTGCGGATGTCGGCGTGGGCGATCGCCTGCTGGCCGACGGTATGGCCCTGGCCGGCGAGCACGTTGACCAGGCCCTTGGGCGCACCGGCGCGTTCCACCAGCACGCCGAGCAGCAACGAGGTCACCGGAGTCAGCTCGGAAGGCTTGAGGATCACCGCGTTGCCGGCGGTGATGGCCGGGGCGATCTGCCAGCCGCCGGTAAAGATCGGCGCATTCCAGGGGGTGATCTGCAGCACCGTGCCCAGGGGTTCGTAGGTCACGTAGTTGAGGTGGCTAGTGGGCACCGGGATGACTTCGCCATGCAGCTTGTCGGCCCAGCCGGCGTAGTACTCGAACATCTCGGCGACCTTGAGCACCTCGACGCGGGCATCGCGGATCGGCTTGTTGGCGGTCAGGGATTCCAGCTGCGCCAGGGCCTCGGCCTCCTCGCGGATCAGGGCGCCGACGCGGTAGATGATGCGCCCACGCGCCTGGGCGGTCAGGGCGCGCCATTCCTCGCGCGCCCGGCGGGCGGCGGCATCGGCGCGCTCGACCACGGCCAGGTCGGCATCGGGGTAGCTGTAGGCCGGGCTGTCGTCATGGGCGTTGCGCACGGTGATCCGCTCGCCGCTGCCCTCGACGAAGGCGCCGTCCACGTAGCTTGCGACCTGCTGGCGGTCGCCCCAGAAGGGCTTGAGCAATTCCAGTGTCTTGGCATTCATCATGATCATTCCCCCTTGCCGAACAGGTCTTCGCTGGTGCGTCGCGCGATGGCGCAGAAATCCTCGCCATCGGCCAGGGTCTCGGCGCTGGCCTTCCAGGCCTGGGCCGTGGCCGCGGCCAGCGGCAGGTCGAGGCCGAGTTCGGCGATGAGCGCCTGGGCCAGGCCCACGTCCTTGCGCATCAGGCCCATGGTGAAGCCGGAGTCATAGGCCTTGTTCAGCACCCAGGTAGGGAACATGCCCTGGCTGGCAGCGCTGCGCCCGGAACCGGCGTTGATGCCTTCGAGCAATTTTTCCGGGGCGACGCCGGCACGGGCGGCCAGGGTCACCGCCTCGGCGGTGGTGATCAGGTGCGCCGCGGCGAGCAGGTTGTTGGCGATCTTGGCGATGTTGCCGGCGCCCACGGCGCCGATGTGCACCCGGGTCGCACTCATGGCTTCCAGCGCCGGCAGCGCCTTGGCCAGGGCCGACTCGCTGCCGCCGATGACCATGGTCATGGTGCCGGCCGCGGCACCGGCGGGACCGCCGGAGACCGGGGCATCGAGGAAATCGGCGCCGACCTCGGCGAAGGCCGCCGCCACCCGGCGACTGGTCTCGGGGGTGGAGGTGGTGGTGTCGACCACCACGGTGCCCGGCCGCACGCGGCTGACCAGGCCCGACTCGCCCAGGCACACGGCCTCGACGTGCTCGGCCTTGGGCAGCGACAGCACGATGACGTCGCTGCTGGCGGCCAGGGCCGCCAGGTCGCCGGCGATGGCCACGCCCTGGGCGGCGACCCGCTCGCAGGCGGCGCTGGAGGGGTCCAGCCCGGTGACGGCAACGCCCTTGCGCGCCAGGGTGATCGCCATGTTGCCGCCCATGTTGCCGAGTCCGATGACCCCGACCTGCCTGCCCATGCCTTGTTCCTCTGCTTCGAATTGGCGGTGACCGACCCGGTGGCCGGCCCCTTGCGATCGAGTATGGGAGGCCCCAGGCATCACCACCAATACGGCATTCGGACTTTCGTGTTGCGCAAAAGGCAACGTCAGACGAGGGCACCAGCATCGTGCAAAGGCGCGATTCGAGGGCACTGCTCGGCCCCAGGCTGGTGCAGGGCAACCGGTCGCGATGCCGCGGCTGGCGGCCAGGCGCCAGTCCCCATGCGCCTTGCCGACGCCTGGCACAGTTCCTGAAAAGGCGCCCTGACTGGCCAGCAGTCCAGCCCAACAACAGCGCACGTCCGCCTAGGAGCCTTTCGCATGAAGCGCCGCCCACTACTGAAGACCACCCTTGCCGCGTCCGCCCTGCTCATGAGCGGCCTGTTTCCCTGGAGTGCCGCCCACGCCGCGGACACCATCAAGGTCGGCATCCTGCATTCGCTGTCCGGCACCATGGCCATCTCCGAGACCTCGCTCAAGGACATGGCGCTGATGACCATCGACGAGATCAACGCCAAGGGCGGGGTGCTGGGCAAGAAGCTGGAACCCGTGGTGGTGGACCCGGCCTCCAACTGGCCGCTGTTCGCCGAGAAGGCGCGCCAGCTGGTGACCCAGGACAAGGTCGCGGTCACCTTCGGTTGCTGGACCTCGGTCTCGCGCAAATCGGTCCTGCCGGTCTATGAAGAACTCAACGGTCTGCTGTTCTACCCGGTGCAGTACGAAGGCGAAGAGATGTCGCCCAACGTCTTCTACACCGGCGCGGCGCCGAACCAGCAGGCCATCCCGGCGGTGGAATACCTGATGAGTGAAGAAGGTGGCGGCGCCAAGCGCTTCTACCTGCTGGGTACCGACTACGTCTATCCGCGCACCACCAACAAGATTCTCAGATCCTTCCTGCACAGCAAGGGCGTGCAGGACAAGGACATCGAAGAGGTCTACACCCCCTTCGGCCACAGCGATTACCAGACCATCGTCGCCAACATCAAGAAGTTCTCCGCCGGCGGCAAGACCGCGGTGGTCTCCACCATCAACGGCGACTCCAACGTGCCCTTCTACAAGGAACTGGGCAACCAGGGCCTGAAGGCCACCGACGTGCCGGTGGTGGCCTTCTCGGTGGGCGAGGAAGAACTGCGCGGCATCGATACCAAGCCGCTGGTGGGCCAACTGGCCGCCTGGAACTACTTCGAGTCGCTGGATAACCCGGTGAACAAGAAGTTCGTCGAGGCCTGGAAGGCCTACGCCAAGGCCAAGAACCTGCCCAACTACCAGACCGCCGTGACCAACGACCCCATGGAAGCCACCTACATCGGCATCCACATGTGGGCCCAGGCGGTGGAAAAGGCCGGCAGCACCGACGTCGACAAGGTCCGCAAGGCCATGGCCGGCCAGACCTTCGCCGCGCCGGACGGCTATACCGTGCAGATGGACGAGAAGAACCATCACCTGCACAAGCCGGTGATGATCGGCGAGGTCCAGGACGACGGTCAGTTCAACGTCGTCTGGCAGACCGAGGGCCCGGTCCGCGCCCAGCCCTGGAGCCCCTACATCCCCGGCAACGACAAGAAGTCCGACGAACCGGTGAAGAGCGGCAAGTAACGGCCAGCCCTCACCCTCGGCCCCTCTTCCAGGGGGAGAGGGGCGCGCAGCTGAAAGGTGGCACCCTACTCTTACCCCTCTCCC
This sequence comes from Pseudomonas sp. SHLD1, assembly GCF_028640935.1. Classification (NCBI taxonomy): domain Bacteria; kingdom Pseudomonadati; phylum Pseudomonadota; class Gammaproteobacteria; order Pseudomonadales; family Pseudomonadaceae; genus Pseudomonas; species Pseudomonas sp. SHLD1. The sequence goes on along the minus strand of NZ_JAQZAD010000020.1, from coordinate 79,432 downwards.
CTCGGGAGAGGGTTGGGGTGAGGGCAAAAGGCGCGCCGAAGCCAACAGCTCTTCCCCCTCTCCCGTTGGAAAAGGGCCGGGGGGTAAGGACCAAAGCGCTTCCTGCCAAAACAGGAAACACCCGCGACACCACCGCTCCGCTCCTCCCTCTTTCCCCCTGGGAAAGGGCCGGGGTGAGGGCCCGCCAGCGCACCCGGCCACACGGCCCGCTGCCCGGCACCAGAAACGAGGCCACGCCCGCCGTCCCCCGGGAGATGTCGCGCAGGAGCCTTTACCCATCGACGAGGCCGAGTATGTCCCTACGCCTTTTTCTTCTGCCCCTGCTGTTGCTACTCGTGGGCACCGCCCAGGCCGGTCCCGCCGCCGAACTGGCCGCCGCCAGCGCCAACGACCAGGCCAAACTGCTGCAGGACTGGGCCGCCGCGCCTGATCCCGCCCAGCTGCCGGTGCTCCAGGCGCTGCAGGACGGCCGCTTCTATGTCGACGAAGACAAGCACCCCTTCTACAAGACCGGCGATAGCTACAGCGGCGCCGAAGGTGAGGCCACGGCGCCCACCGGCACGCCCAGGCAGATCCGCCTGAACAACCGCCTGCGCATCCTCATCGGCGCTGCCCAGGCCAGCGGCGGGCTGCTGTCCACGGATGCCGGCGTGCGCCTGGCCGCCGCCCAGGCCCTGCGCCAGGAGGCCAAGCCCGAGCAGCGTGCCTTCCTGGAAAAACGCCTGCAGAGCGAAGCCGACAAGGAAGTGCAAGGCGCCCTCGCCGCCGCCCTGGCCAATCTGCAGCTGACCGATCCCGACCCCGCCGTGCGCCTGGCCGCGGTACGCCTGCTCGGCGAATCCGGCGAGCCCCAGGCCAAGACCCGCCTGCAGGCCCTGCTCGATCCCGCGGTGGAAGCCAACGAAGACGTCCGCAAGGCCGCCGCTACCGGCCTGGCCCAGGTGGACCGCAAGCTGCTGTTGGGCGATCTGCTCGGCCAGGCCTTCACCGGGCTGTCGCTGGGCTCCATCCTGCTGCTCGCCGCCCTGGGCCTGGCCATCACCTATGGCCTGCTCGGCGTCATCAACATGGCCCATGGCGAGATGCTGATGCTCGGTGCCTACAGCACCTATATGGTGCAGCTGACCCTGCAGCGCCTGGCCCCTGAGTGGCTGGCCTGGTATCCGCTGCTGGCACTGCCGATCGCCTTCGCGGTGACCGCCGCCATCGGCATGGCACTGGAGCGCACCGTGATCCGCCATCTTTATGGCCGACCGCTGGAAACCCTGCTGGCCACCTGGGGCATCAGTCTGATGCTGATCCAGGCGGTGCGGGTGCTGTTCGGCGCCCAGAACGTCGAGGTGGCCAACCCGGCCTGGCTGTCCGGCGGCATCCAGGTGCTGCCCAACCTGCTCCTGCCGTGGAACCGGGTGATCATCCTCGGCTTCGTGGTCTTCGTGCTGGTCCTGACCTGGGCCCTGCTGAACAAGACCCGGCTGGGTCTCAACGTGCGCGCCGTGACCCAGAATCGCAACATGGCCGCCTGCTGCGGCGTCCCCACCGGGCGCATCGACATGCTCGCCTTCGGCCTCGGCTCCGGCATCGCCGGCCTCGGTGGCGTGGCCCTGTCGCAGATCGGCAACGTCGGCCCGGACCTCGGCCAGAGCTACATCATCGACTCCTTCCTGGTGGTGGTGCTCGGTGGCGTCGGCCAATTGGCCGGCAGCGTGCTGGCGGCCTTCGGCCTGGGCATCGTCAACAAGATCCTCGAACCCCAGATCGGCGCCGTGCTGGGCAAGATCCTGATCCTCGGCCTGATCATCCTGTTCATCCAGAAGCGGCCCCAGGGCCTGTTCGCCCTCAAGGGGAGGGTCATCGATTGAACCAGCCACTCGCGCTTACCGCTGTGCAGAAGGCCGGCCCGCGCCTGAGCCTGGCCGTGCTCGGCCTGGCCCTTGCCGTGCTGATCGCCCTGCCGCTGCTGTCCCTGCTGCCGGCCGACAATGCCTTCCAGGTCTCGGCCTACACCCTGACCCTGGTGGGCAAGATCCTCTGCTACGCCATCGTCGCCCTGGCCCTGGACCTGGTCTGGGGCTATGCCGGGATGCTCTCCCTCGGCCACGGGCTGTTCTTCGCCCTCGGCGGCTACGCCATGGGCATGTACCTGATGCGCCAGGCCGCCGGTGACGGTCTGCCGCCGTTCATGAGCTTTCTCTCCTGGACCCGCTATCCCTGGTTCTGGGCCGGCACCGACCATTTCCTCTGGGCCCTGTGCCTGGCGGTGCTGGCCCCCGGTCTGCTGGCGCTGGCATTCGGCTTCTTCGCCTTCCGCTCGAAGATCAAGGGCGTCTACTTCTCGATCATGACCCAGGCGCTGACCTTTGCCGGCATGCTGCTGTTCTTTCGCAACGAGACCGGCTTCGGCGGCAACAACGGCTTCACCGGTTTCACCACCCTGCTGGGCTTTCCGGTGGCCGCCCAGGGCACCCGCGCGGTGCTCTTCCTGCTCACCGTGGTCCTGCTGGTGGCCAGTCTCTGGCTGGGCTGGCGCCTGGCGCAGAGCAAGTTCGGCCGCATCCTCACGGCGATCCGCGACGCCGAGAACCGGGTGACCTTCTGCGGCTACGATCCGCGCGGCTTCAAGCTGTTCGTCTGGGTGCTCTCGGCGGTGCTCTGCGGCCTGGCCGGCGCCCTCTATGTGCCCCAGGTGGGCATCATCAACCCCAGCGAGATGGCCCCGACCAACTCCATCGAGGCGGCCATCTGGGTCGCCCTCGGCGGACGCGGCAGCCTGATCGGCCCGGTGCTCGGCGCCGGCATCGTCAACGGCGCCAAGAGCTGGTTCACCGTGGCCTTCCCCGAATACTGGCTGTTCTTTCTCGGCGCCCTGTTCATCGTCGTCACCCTCTATCTGCCGCGTGGCGTGATCGGCCTCATCAAGAAGGAGCGCGACGCATGAAAGCCGCCCCCATACCTCCCACCGCCGCGGAAGTGCTCGATCCCGGCATCGGCGCCGAGGCCAGCGGCCTCGGCCATCGCGCCGGCACGGGCCTGGACACCCGCCACGGCACCATCCTCAGCCTGGAAGGCATCGAGGTCAGCTTCGATGGCTTCAAGGCCCTGCGCGACCTCAACCTCTACATCGGCGTCGGCGAATTGCGCTGCATCATCGGCCCCAACGGCGCCGGCAAGACCACCATGATGGACGTCATCACCGGCAAGACCCGCCCCGACCGCGGCAGCGCCTGGTTCGGCGAGACCCTGGACCTCACCCGCCTGCAACCGGTGGAGATCGCCCAGGCCGGCATCGGCCGCAAATTCCAGAAGCCCACGGTGTTCGAGGCGCTGACCGTCTGGGAGAACCTGGAGCTGGCGCAGCGGACCGACAAGTCGGTCTGGGCCAGTCTGCGCGCACGGCTTTCCGGCGAGCAGCGCGACCGCCTGGAAGAGGTGCTCGGCACCATCCGCCTGCAGGAGTCGCGCGGGCGCACCGCCGGGCTGCTCTCCCACGGCCAGAAGCAATTCCTCGAGATCGGCATGCTGCTGGTGCAGGAGCCGCAACTGCTGCTGCTCGACGAACCCGTAGCCGGCATGACCGACGCCGAGACCGAATTCACCGCCGAGCTGTTCAAGTCGCTGGTGCCCCGGCACTCGCTGATGGTGGTGGAGCACGACATGGGCTTCGTCGGCAGCATCGCCGACCACGTCACCGTGCTGCACCAGGGTCACGTCCTCGCCGAAGGCTCGCTGGACCAGGTCCAGGCCAACGACCAGGTGATCGAGGTGTATCTGGGGCGCTAGCGCCCTGGTTTGAATATGAATCGCGGCCATGCGGTTCGCCGCCGCGACCGCTCCTACAGGCGCGGATATCGCCGTAGGAGCGGCCCATGGCCGCGATGCCCCAAACATCGCGCCCCACCGAGGTCCCCATGCTCCAGGTCAACGAACTCCATCAGTACTATGGCGGCAGCCACATCCTGCGTGGCCTGTCCTTCGAGGCCCCCATCGGCGAGGTCACCAGCCTGCTCGGCCGCAACGGCGTCGGCAAGACCACCCTGCTGCGCTGCCTCATGGGCCTGATCCCGGCCAAGCGCGGCAGCGTCACCTGGGAAGGCCAGGACATCACCGCCCGCAAGCCGCATCAGCGGGTGCAGTCCGGCATCGCCTACGTGCCCCAGGGCCGCGAGATCTTTCCGCGCCTCACCGTCGAGGAAAACCTGCTCATGGGCCTGTCGCGCTTTCCCGCCCGGGAAGCCCGCGAAGTGCCCGAATCCATCTACGAACTCTTCCCCGTGCTCCGGCAGATGCGCCAGCGTCGCGGTGGCGACCTCTCCGGGGGCCAGCAGCAGCAACTGGCCATCGGCCGCGCCCTGGCCAGCCGCCCGCGCCTGCTGATCCTCGACGAACCCACCGAGGGCATCCAGCCCTCGGTGATCAAGGAGATCGGCACCGTCATCGCCCACCTCGCCAAGCGCGGCGACATGGCCATCCTGCTGGTGGAGCAGTTCTACGACTTCGCCAGCGAACTGGCCGATGGCTACCTGGTGATGTCCCGTGGCGAGATCGTCCAGCGCGGTCGCGGTGCCAACATGGAGGCCGAAGGAGTGCGGGGACTGGTGGCGATCTAGCAGGCCAAGGTCGATAATCGAACGCTTCCGCAGCCTGCCCTGCCACCCGCCCGACCGACTCGATTGACGGAATTAACCGGCTGGTACATTTTCTCTCCAGTGCCGGGCAGCGCCTGCCCGGCAAGACAACAAGAGAGAAGGCTGTCATGTCCTCCCGCCGCATACTGGTCCTCAACGGACCCAACCTCAATCTGCTCGGCACCCGCGAGCCCGCCACCTACGGCCACGAGACCCTGGCCGACGTCGCCCGGCTGTGTACCGAGACCGCCGCCGCCGAGGGTTACGAGGTGGACTTCCGCCAGACCAACCACGAAGGCGAACTGCTCGACTGGATTCACGCGGCCCGCGGCGCCTATGCCGGGGTGGTGATCAATCCCGCCGCCTGGACCCACACCTCGGTGGCCTTGCGCGACGCCCTGGTGGCCAGCGAGCTGCCGGTCTACGAGGTGCACCTGTCCAATGTGCATCGTCGCGAAGCCTTCCGTCATCATTCCTATGTCTCGGGCATCGCCGTCGGCGTCATCTGCGGCCTCGGCAGCCAGGGATATCGCGCCGCCATCGCCGCCCTCATCGCCCACCAGGGAAACTGACTCCATGACCACACCCAAATCCGTCCTCGCCGGCCTCATCGGCGCCGGCATCCAGGCCTCGCTGACGCCCGCCATGCACGAACGCGAAGGCGACGCCCAGGGCCTCAGATACCTCTATCGGCTGATCGACCTGGATGCCCTCGGCCTCGGCGCCGATGCCCTGCCCGAGCTGCTGCAGGCCGCCCAGCGCACCGGCTTCACCGGTCTCAACATCACCTTTCCCTGCAAGCAGGCGATCATCCCGCTGCTTGACGATCTCTCGCCCGAGGCGCGCGGCATCGGCGCGGTGAATACCGTGGTGCTGGCCGACGGCCGTACCATGGGTCACAACACCGATTGCCTGGGCTTCGCCGAAGGCTTTCGCCGCGGCCTGCCGGACGTGGCCAAGCGCCTGGTGGTGCAACTGGGCGCCGGCGGCGCCGGCAGCGCCGTGGCCCACGCCCTGCTCGCCGAGGGCGTCGACCAGCTGTTCATCTTCGACGTCGAGGCCGAGCGCGCCCAGGCGCTGGTGGACAACCTGACCCGCCACTTCGGTCCCGGGCGCGCGGCGGTCGGCACTGATCGCGCTGCCGCCGTGGCCGCCGCCGATGGCCTGGTCAACACCTCGCCGGTGGGCATGGCCAAGCTGCCCGGCATGCCTCTGCCGGCCGAACTGCTGCACCCCGGCCTCTGGGTCGCCGAGATCATCTACTTCCCGCTGGAAACCGAACTGCTGCGCCAGGCCCGCGCCCTCGGCTGCCGCACCCTGGACGGCGGCACCATGGCCGTGTTCCAGGCGGTCAAGGCCTTCGAACTCTTCAGCGGCCGCCGCGCCGACGCCGACCGCATGCAGGCCCACTTCGCCGAATTGCGCGGGTAGTCCTCGGCGCTGGGCTTCGCTGCGCGCAACCCAACCTACAGAAGGTACTCGTAGGTTGGGCTGAGACAGCTTCACCGTCGAAGCCCAACACCCCCCGCCTGACCTATCGCCCATAAAAAAGGGGAGGCCGAGGCCTCCCCTTTTCTCCTGCCCTCGCCTCAGCGCGGCATGTTCGGCTGGCGCCGCGACTTCTTGCGCGGACCGCCCTTGGCGTAGCCGGCGGCCTGGCCTTCCTGGCCCTTGTCCCAGGCCTTGCTGCCATCGCTGGCGCGGGGCGGCAGACCGGTGTGCTGGGTAAGGATGCGCCCAGCGCCGGTGCCGGCCTTCTTGCTGCCCACCGGGGTGGAGTTCTTGCGCCGCGCGCTCTGGTAGCCGGCGTCGCCCACCGGCTGGGTGGCCGGGATCAACTGGTGCTTGCCCGGCCCGATCAGGTCGGCGCGACCCATCTCCTTGAGCGCCTCGCGCAGCATCGGCCAGCCCCTGGGGTCGTGGTAGCGCAGGAAGGCCTTGTGCAGGCGGCGCTGCTGGTCGCTCTTGACGATGGTCACGCCGTCGCTCTTGTAGGTGACCTTGCGCAGCGGATTCTTGCCCGAGTGGTACATGGCCGTGGCGGTGGCCATCGGCGAGGGATAGAAGGCCTGGACCTGATCCGCGCGGAAGCCGTTGCGCTTGAGCCACAGCGCGAGGTTCATCATGTCCTCGTCGGTGGTGCCCGGGTGCGCCGCGATGAAGTAGGGGATCAGGTACTGCTCCTTGCCCGCCTCCTTGGTGTACTTCTCGAACATCTGCTTGAAGCGGTCATAGCTGCCGATGCCGGGCTTCATCATCTTGTCCAGCGGACCGCGCTCGGTGTGCTCGGGTGCGATCTTCAGGTAGCCGCCGACATGGTGGGTGACCAGTTCCTTGACGTACTCGGGCGACTCGACGGCCAGGTCGTATCTCAGCCCCGAGGCGATCAGGATCTTCTTCACCCCCGGTAGCGCCCGCGCCTTGCGGTACAGCTCGATCAGCGAGGAGTGATCGGTATTGAGGTTCTCGCAGATGCCGGGGAACACGCACGACGGCTTGCGGCAGTGGCGCTCGATCTCCGGGTCCTTGCAGGCGATGCGGTACATGTTGGCGGTCGGCCCGCCAAGGTCCGAGACCACGCCGGTGAAGCCCGGCACCTTGTCGCGCATCTCCTCGATCTCGCGAATGATCGAGTCGTGAGAGCGATTCTGGATGATCCGGCCTTCGTGCTCGGTGATGGAGCAGAAGGTGCAGCCACCAAAGCAGCCGCGCATGATGTTCACCGAGAAGCGGATCATCTCGTAGGCCGGGATCTTTTCCTTGCCATAGGCCGGGTGCGGCACGCGCGCATAGGGCATGCCGAACACATAGTCCATTTCCTCGGTGGTCATGGGGATGGGCGGCGGCGTGAACCAGACGTCCACCTCGCCATGCCGCTGCACCAGCGCGCGGGCGTTGCCCGGATTGGTCTCCAGGTGCAGCACGCGGTTGGCGTGGGCATAGAGCACCGGGTCGTTGCGCACCTTCTCGAAGGACGGCAGGCGGATCACCGTCTTGTCGCGGGTCATGCGCGGACTTTCCAGCAGCTGCACCACCTTGGCTTCGTTGGGGTCCTCGACCTCCCCCTTGGCCTGCTCGATGGCACAGGCCTCGGTGTCCTGCGTATTCACGTAGGGATTGATGATCTTGTCGACGCGACCGGGACGATCGATACGGGTCGAGTCGACCTCGAACCAGCCCTCGGGCGTGTCCCGCCGGATGAAGGCGGTACCGCGCACGTCGGTGATGGCCTCGACGCGCTCGCCACGCGACAGCCGCTGGGCGATCTCGACCACTGCCCGCTCGGCGTTGCCATAGAGCAGGATGTCGGCGGTGGCATCCATCAGGATCGAGCGACGGACCTTGTCCTGCCAGTAGTCGTAGTGGGCGATCCGCCGCAGCGAGGCCTCGATGCCACCGAGCACGATCGGCACGTGGCTGTAGGCTTCCTTGCAGCGCTGGCTGTAGACCAGGCTGGCGCGATCCGGCCGCTTGCCGGCGACGTTGCCCGGGGTATAGGCATCGTCGGAGCGGACCTTCTTGTCCGCGGTGTAGCGGTTGATCATCGAGTCCATGTTGCCCGCGGCCACGCCGAAGAACAGATTCGGCTCGCCGAGCTTCATGAAGTCGTCCTTCGAATGCCAGTCCGGCTGGGCGATGATGCCCACGCGGAAGCCCTGGGCCTCCAGCAGCCGGCCGATGATGGCCATGCCAAAGGACGGGTGATCGACGTAGGCGTCCCCGGTGACGATGATGATGTCGCAGCTGTCCCAGCCGAGTTGCTCCATCTCCGCCCGACTCATGGGCAGGAAGGGTGCAGGACCAAAGCACTCGGCCCAGTATTTCGGATAGTCGAACAGCGGCGTGGCGGCTTGCATGGCAGCTTCCGGGAAAGGGGTGTTTTCAGGAGGGCGCGAAGAATAGCACAAAAAATGACCAGTTCAGCCCCCGGACATCGATTGCCTTTGGCTATCGGGAGGCTGCCTCGGCCCTGCCCTCACCCCAACCCTCTCCCCGCGGGAGAGGGGGCAAAAGCACTCCGCGCACCTACTCGTCTCCCACCCTATGGGGGAGAGGGCCGGGATGAGGGCAACGCCCCAGGACCAGGCCCCTGGCGACAGGAGTGCTACCATAGCCGCCCGCTCCCCTCACCACCGAGACACCCCCGTCCATGTCCCAGCCCCAACCCGCCGCCGGCCAGTTGCAGCGCGGCCTGAAGAATCGTCATATCCAGCTGATCGCCCTCGGCGGGGCCATCGGTACCGGTCTGTTCCTCGGCTCGGCCGGGGTGCTCAAGTCGGCCGGGCCGGCGATGATCCTCGGCTACGCCATCGCCGGCTTCATCGCCTTCCTGATCATGCGCCAGCTCGGCGAAATGATCGTCGAGGAACCCGTGGCCGGCTCCTTCAGCCACTTCGCCAGTCGCTACTGGGGCCGTTTCCCGGGCTTTCTCTCCGGCTGGAACTACTGGGTGCTCTATGTGCTGGTGGGCATGTCGGAGCTCACCGCGGTGGGCAAGTACGTGCAGTACTGGTGGCCCGAGGTGCCGACCTGGGCCAGCGCCCTGGTGTTCTTCGTGCTGGTCAACATGATCAACCTGTTCAACGTAAAGGCCTTCGGCGAGACCGAATTCTGGTTCGCGCTGATCAAGGTGGTGGCCATCCTCGGCATGATGGCCTTCGGGCTCTGGCTGCTGGTCAGCGGCAGCGGCGGTCCCGAGGCCTCGGTGAGCAACCTCTGGAACCATGGCGGCTTCCTGCCCAACGGCTGGAGCGGCCTGTTCGCGGTGCTGGCGATCATCATGTTTTCCTTTGGCGGCCTGGAGCTGGTAGGCATCACCGCCGCCGAAGCCGACCAGCCGCGCACCGTGATCCCCAAGGCCATCAACCAGGTGGTCTGGCGCATCCTGATCTTCTATGTCGGCGCCCTGACCATCCTGCTGTCGCTGCATCCCTGGGACGAACTGGTGCGCAGCATCGGCGCCGGCGGCGACGACTACGCCGGCAGTCCCTTCGTGCAGACCTTCGCCCTGCTCGGCAGCGACACCGCCGCCCACCTGCTCAACTTCGTGGTGCTGACCGCGGCGCTGTCGGTCTACAACAGCGGCGTCTACTGCACCAGCCGCATGCTCTACGGCCTGGCCGAACAGGGCGATGCCCCGCGCGCCCTGCTGCGCACCACTCGCCGTGGCGTGCCCCTGCTGGGCATCGCCGTGTCCTCGGCGGTGACCCTGCTCTGCGTGGTGGTCAACTACCTGCTGCCGCAGAATGCCCTGGAGCTGCTGATGTCGCTGGTGGTGGCCTCGCTGGTGATCGCCTGGGCGCTGATCAGCCTGACCCACCTGAAATTCCGCGCCGCCCAGCGCCAGGCCGGGCGCACCTCGCACTTCCCGGCGTTCTGGTCGCCCTTCGTCAACTGGCTGTGCCTCGCCTTCGTCGGCATGATCCTGGTGCTGATGCTGCGCATCCCAGGCATCGCCGTCTCGGTCTACGCCATCCCGGTCTGGCTGGCCTTCCTGTTCCTCTGCTACAAGCTGCGCCGCGGCTGATCGCCGCCTGCAGGTCGGGCTGAGACGGCTCCACCGTCGAAGCCCAACAACGCCCAGCTCGACCCGCGCTGTTGGGCGTCGCTGTGCTCAGCCCAATCTGCCCCGCTACTCGAACGGCACCCAGGGTCGCTGCGGCTTCATGATGATGCAGCCGTCCTCGCCCACCGCCCAGATGTCGTAGAAGCGGTTGTCCACCAGGCGCGTGGCGGCGCCGGGCACGGCCACCCGCTGGCTGCAGCTGTCGCTGTCGGCATCGTCGATCACCCCCAGGTCCTGCAGGCGCTCGGCGATCATGAAGTTGCCCGGCGACAGGCCGAGGATGAAGGGCAACACCGGCACCTGCTCGAAGGTCTTCTGCGCCAGCGGCAGCCAGGCCACCTCCAGCGGCCCGCCGGTCCAGAGCAGGTGCTTGAGCGGACGCAGCTCCGGGCGACTGCTGAGATCGTGGTGCAGCTCCTGGACGAAACCGCGCTCGAAGGTCTTCTGCGCCGACAGCACCTGGCCATAGGCATAGGCCAGCGACAGCATCCACAGCACCGGCAGCGCCAGCAGCCAGGTCAGCCGTGGCTGGAATCGCTCCAGCAGATCATGGGCCAGCAGCAGCGCCAGGGTCAGGACGACCGCCAGCCCCATCAGGGTGCGGGCTTCGAGGATGAAATCGCTGAACAGCAGGGTGATGCCTGCCACGCAAAAGGCCAGCACCGGCAGGGTCCCAGCGTACAGCAGCAGGGGCAGCAGCGCCCGTCGGCCATAGGCGCGGGCATAGGTCAGGGCCCCCAGGCCGTAACCGATCGCGGCCAGCCCGCCGAACAGCCACCACAGCCAGAGATTGCCCGGGGTGATCAGCAGGCCGACGCTGTGCAGCACCTCGCCCAGCCGGTGCCCGAGCTCCGGCAGCACCTGGCCACCCACGCCGGCGTGCCGCGTGGTCGCCATCAGCTGGTAGGCCGTCAGGTAATAGAGCACGCCACCCAGCAGCAGCTGCAGGCCCTGGCGCAGCACCAGCCGCAGCGCCTGCTCGGGCGCCTCGCGGCGCTGCACGGCGCGGACCAGCTCCAGGCAGCAGAGGCCGACGAAGACATTGAGCGCCACCTGGTAGAAGGCGATGGCCGCCGCCAGCAGCGCCGCCGGTACCAGCAGCGCCAGCGCGGTATGGCGACTGCGATAGATCACCGCATAGATCACCGCCACCAGGCTCAGGGCCATGGTCGGGCCGTCGTACTGGTAGGTCAGGTTGCCCAGCCAGAACGGCGAGAACCATAGCGGCAGCAGGGCCAGGCACTGGGTCGGCCGCGGCGCGCCGAAACAGTGGCGGGCCAGGTCGGTCAGGGCCCAGGCGGCTGCGGCGCAGGCGATCAGCAGTGGCAGGGGGAAGAGATTGAGGGTGCTGCCGCTGAAGGTCAGCAGCCGGTAGAAGACCTCGGTGAGCACCCGCCCCTGCTGGCGCCACTCCGGGCCGTTCTCCAGCTGGATGCGCCAGTTGTCATCGACATAGGGGAAGTCGACCAGGATGAAGGGCAGCACGAACAGCAGCAGCGCGGAAAAGAACAGCGCCCGGGTCTGCAGCGGGGTGAGCGTCTGGGGCATGGCGGCGGATCCGAATCCGGCTTCGACGGGAGACGCAGCCGCCGCCACCCGAAGCGATAGCGGCGCCGGCTGCGTGGGGGGTCAGTCCTGCAGGGCCAGCTGGCAGATCCGCTCGCAGAGTTCGTCGAAGTCGATGCCCATGGCCGCCGCCGATTGCGGCAGCAGACTAGTGGAGGTCATCCCCGGCAGGGTGTTGACCTCCAGGCACCAGAGCCGCCCTTCTGCGTCCAGGCGGAAGTCGGCACGGCTGTAACCGTCGAGCTTGAGCGCCCGATGCGCGGCCAGGGCCAGGCGGCGGGCTTCCTCGGCGATCTCGGGCGAGACCTCGGCCGGAAACACCTCCACCGCGCCCTTGGGCTGGTATTTGCTGGTGTAGTCGAACACCCCGCTCTGGCCGAGGACGATCTCGCCCACCGCCAGCGGCTGGTCGCCCAGCACGCCCACGGTCAGCTCGCGCCCGGCGACGAAGCGCTCGATCATCACCTCGCGGTCATAGCGCAGCGCCAGCTCGATGGCCGGTTGCAGGTCTTCGGCGCGGCTGACCTTGCTCAGGCCCACGGTGGAGCCCTGCTGGCTGGGTTTGACGATCACCGGAAAACCCAGGGTCGCGGCCACGGTCGCGGCATCTGCCGGCGCCATCAGCCAGTCGGCGGTGGGTACGCCAGCGGCGCGGAACAGCCGTTTGCTGAGGTCCTTGTCCATGGCCACGGCGCTGCCCACCCGGCCACTGCCGGTGTAGCGCAGTTCGGCCAGGTCGAGCAGGGTCTGCAGGGTGCCGTTCTCGCCGGTGCCGCCGTGCAGGGCGAGGAACAGCAGATCCTGGTCGCCCAGCTGGGCGCGGCTGAGCAGCGCGCCGGCGTCCTGGCCGCGCATCCGCACCAGCGCGGTCCGCTCCGGCGGCTCGAGGCCGACCCGGGCTTCCAGCAGCGCGCGCTCGGCATCCTCGTCGAGCAGGCCCAGGGCGGTATCCACGGTCACCACCTGGTGCCCGCGCCGGCGCAGGGCCGCCACCACCTGGGCACCGCTGGCGATGGACACGTCGCGTTCTTCGCTGGTGCCGCCGAGCAGGACCGCGATCTTCAGCTTGTCCTTGACCATCATTCGTCCTCGAAAACGTAGCTGCCGGGCGCGAGATTCTCGAACCGGGTGTATTTGCCGATAAAGGCCAGCCGCGTGGTGCCGATCGGGCCGTTACGCTGCTTGCCGATGATGATTTCCGCCACGCCCTTGTACTCGGTCTCCGGGTGATAAACCTCGTCCCGGTAGACGAACATGATGACGTCGGCGTCCTGCTCGATGGCCCCCGATTCCCGCAGGTCGGAGTTCACCGGGCGTTTGTTCGGCCGCTGTTCCAGCGAGCGGTTGAGCTGGGAGAGCGCCACCACCGGGCAGTTGAATTCCTTGGCCAGACCCTTGAGCGAGCGCGAGATCTCGGAGATCTCGGCGGTCCGGTTCTCGCCGCTGCTGCCGCCGATCTGCATCAGCTGCAGGTAGTCCACCATGATCAGCGCCAGGTCGCCGTGCTCGCGTACCAGGCGCCGGGTACGGGCGCGCATTTCCGAAGGACTGATGCCGGCGGTATCGTCGATGAACAGCTTGCGGTCGTTGAGCAGGTTGACCGCCGAGGTCAGCCGCGGCCAGTCGTCGTCGTCCAGCTTGCCGGAACGCACCTTGGTCTGGTCGATGCGGCCGAGGGACGAGAGCATCCGCAGCACGATGGAGTCGGCGGGCATCTCCAGGGAAAACACCAGGACCGCCTTGTCGGTACGCAGCACCGCGTTCTCTACCAGGTTCATGGCGAAGGTGGTCTTGCCCATGGACGGGCGACCGGCAACGATGATCAGGTCCGCCGGCTGCAGGCCGCTGGTCTTCTCGTCCAGATCGGCGAAACCGGTGGATACCCCGGTGATGGCTTCGCTGGAATTGAACAGGGTATCGATACGGTCGATGGCCTTGGTCAGGATGTCGTTGACCCCGACCGGACCACCGGATTTCGGGCGGGCCTCGGCGATCTCGAAGATCTTGCGCTCGGCTTCGTCGAGCAGCTCGTTGGCCCCGCGGCCTTCCGGGTTGTAGGCACTGTCGGCGATGTCGACGCTGATGCCGATCAACTGCCGCAGGGTGGCCCGTTCGCGCACGATCTGCGCATAGGCCTTGATATTGGCCACCGAGGGGGTGTTCCTGGCCAGCTCGGCCAGATAGGCCAGGCCGCCCACCTGGGGCAGTTGGCCTTCGTTGTCCAGCTGTTCGGACAGGGTCACCACGTCGAACGGCTGGTTGCGCTCGGCCAGACGGGCCACGGCGCGGAAGATGAGTCTGTGGTCGTGGCGATAGAAGTCGCCATCGGACACCTGATCGAGCACGCGCTCCCAGGCGTTGTTGTCCAGCATCAGACCACCCAGCACGGCCTGTTCGGCCTCGATGGAGTGCGGCGGGACCTTGAGGGCAGCGGTCTGCAGATCGTACTGCTCGGGCAGGGAAATCTCGTTCATGCGCAGGTCTTGGGCCCCCATTGCGGGCGGCGAAATGATTTTTCGGACGGCAGAAAAGACAAAGGGCACGTCACTGCCTTGGCAATGACGTGCCCGATTGTCGACAGACCGGCGCCGGGGCGCAAGTCCGCCAGTCAGGCGACGGCGCGCTTATTCAGCGACGACGACGATCTTGACGGTAGCTTCGACGTCGGTGTGCAGGTGCACTTCGACATCGTATTCGCCAACGCTGCGCAGCGCGCCGTTGGGCAGGCGAACTTCGCTCTTGTCCAGCTCGACGCCAGCGGCGCTGACGGCTTCGGCGATGTCGCGGGTGCCGATGGAACCGAACAGCTTGCCTTCGTCGCCGGAGTTGGCAGCGATGGTTACGGTCAGGTCAGCCAGCTTGGCGGCACGGGCGTCAGCCTCGGACTTCTTCTCGGCAGCCTGCTTCTCGAGCTCGGCGCGACGAGCTTCGAAAGCCTCGACGTTGGCAGCGGTGGCTGCGGTAGCCTTGCCCTGCGGCAGCAGGAAGTTACGGGCGTAGCCGCCCTTGACGTTCACTTTGTCGCCCAGGTTGCCCAGATTGGCGATCTTTTCCAGCAGGATGACATCCATTGAGTCTTTCCTCTTAACTTTTAACCTTCACCGTCCGCGGGCCCCTGCGGCTCTTGCGCAGACCGCCCACGGAAATCGAACACGCTATCGATCACAGCCAGAATCACCAACAACGGATAGATCAGCTGCCCGAACAGCAGCAGCGTCACGTACAGCCCCACCAGCCAGAATCCTGCCAGGCGCTTGGCCGCCACCAGCCCGTGCAGCAGGGCGATGCCGGCAAAGGCCAGCGGCACGCTGCACAGCGGCGTCAGCAGGCCAAGCCCGCTGCCCAGGTTCGGCGCCAGCACCAGCAGGGCCAGAAGGCCGAGCGCGATGGCCGGACGCAGACGCAGGACGCGAAATTCGCGACCGAACCCCTGGGGGTTGTACAGCGCCGCCTGCCAGTAGCGCCCGAGCATCAGGCACAGCAGGCAGGTGATCTGGAAGAACGCCGCCATCAGGCCGGTCAGCACGGGCAGCAGCAACTGCTGCAACTGCGCCTGCTTTTCCGGCGGCAACTGCGCCGCACTCGGGCCCAACACCTGGGGCAGCAACCGGCGGATTTCCTCCGCCAGTTGCGCGATGCCCTCGGCATAGACCTGCCCCAGCACCAGGGCGAAAACCAACCCCAGCGGGACACTGGCCAACAACACCCGTGTCCAGGACCGGCTCTGGCGCAAAATGGCCGCCAGCAGCGTCGAACCCAGCAACACCAGCACGATGCTGGCATCACCCAGATACAGCCAGAACAGCGCCGGCAGCAGGGCCCAGACCAGCACCCCGGCCGCCGCGGTGGGTCCCCGGCGCAACAGCACCAGGCTGCCACCGGCAGCGGTCATCCAGTACAGCAGCGGCACGACTGCACCCAGCACCACCACGAGGGTGGCTTGAGTACGGCCGCGCATGATGAACTCAGCCAGAGGCCGCATGCCGTGTTTATCCGTTATTCGTGATCAGGCGTCGATCAACGACCGTGGCTGTCGGTGTAGGGCAGCAGGGCCAGGTAACGGGCACGCTTGATGGCGGCGCCCAGCTGACGCTGGTACTTGGCCTTGGTGCCAGTGATACGGCTCGGGACGATCTTGCCGGTTTCGGAGACGTAGGCCTTCAGGGTGTTGAGATCCTTGTAGTCGATCTCTTTCACGCCTTCGGCGGTGAAACGGCAGAACTTACGACGACGGAAGAAACGTGCCATGACAATGATTCCTCGCTAGATCCAGATTACTCGGCGCTGTCGGCGTCGTCGGAGTTGCCTTCGGCGGACTCGGACTCGGACTCGGCAGGACGCTCGCGACGCTCGCGACGCTCGTTGCGGTTTTCTTCGGCCTTGAGCATCTCGGATTGACCGGTGACGGCCTCGTCACGGCGCAGGATCATGTTGCGGATCACGGCGTCGTTGTAGCGGAAGTTGTCTTCCAGCTCGGCCAGGGCCTTGGCGCTGCACTCGATGTTCATGAGTACATAGTGAGCCTTGTGAACGTTGTCGATGGCGTAAGCCAGCTGACGACGGCCCCAGTCTTCCAGGCGATGGACTTTGCCACCGTCTTCTTCGATAGCCTTGGTGTAGCGCTCGACCATGCCGCCCACCTGTTCGCTCTGGTCCGGATGAACCAGGAACACGACTTCGTAATGACGCATTTAATGCTCCTTACGGGTTGCAGCCTGCCGCGGAAACGCGGTCAGACAAGGAGTGAATAGTTCGGATGACTTGCCCTGCGGAATGCGGACGCACTCCGGGCAAGGGGCAACATTCTAGAGAAGGGCGCCGGAGGGCGCAACCGCAGGCATGTCCGGCGCGACCGCCGGACAACCTCAGGCACTCAGCGTTGCACGTCGGCCAGGGCCTGGCGGATCTTGTTCAGATCGTAGGGCTTGATCAGCACCCCGACCCGCGCTTCCATGCCCGGCTCGCGCTCGAAGGCATAACCCGAGGCCACGACGATGCGCAGCGTCGGATCCATCGCCAGGGCGCGCCGGGTCAATTCGATGCCGGACATGCCGCCCAGCCCGATATCGGTGAACAGCACATCGTGTTCGCGCTGCGGCAGCAACTCCAGGGCAGCCTCTGCCGAGGCGACCGCCGTGACCTGATGGTCCAGCTCCTCGATGACTTCGGTGGTCAGCATGCGCAGCGTGGCATCGTCTTCGACGAGCAGCACTCGCAAGCCTACCGGCTCTTGGATCTCCTGACTCACGCGGGCATCCTCTTGTTGACAGGCCTCACGCCGGGCTTTCCCGGGGCGAGGCCGGTATTCTGCGCACTGCAGCGCGATTCGTATAGTGCGATACGCACTGCGTCGGTACCCAGACGTTTCCTAGCGTGGACTACCTGGGCGCAGAGGTGCGTCTTTGACGCACGGCCTCGAACAGGCAGACCCCGGTCGCCACCGAGACATTGAGACTGCTGACGCTGCCAGCCATGGGCAGACGGGCCAGATGATCGCAATGCTCGCGGGTCAGACGGCGCATGCCCTTGCCCTCGGCGCCCATGACCACCACGGTCGGCCCACTCATGTCGACGTCGTAGATCTCCTGGGTCGCCTCACCGGCGGTCCCGACGATCCACAGGCCGCGCTTCTGCAGCTTTTCCAGGGTGCGCGCCAGGTTGGTAACCGCCACCAGCGGCAACACCTCGGCAGCACCACAGGCCACCTTGCGCACTACGGCGGTCAGGGTAGCCGACTTGTCCTTGGGCACGATGACCGCCAGGGCCCCGGCGGCATCGGCGCTGCGCAGGCAGGCACCGAGGTTGTGCGGATCGGTCACGCCATCGAGTACCAGCAGCAGCGGCGGTCCTTCGGCCCGGTCGAGCAACTCCTCGAGCATGGCCTCGCCCCAGACCTGGCTCGGACTGACCTGGGCCACCACGCCCTGGTGCACACCCTCGACCAGCTCATCGAGCAAGGCCCGCGGCTTGCTTTCCACCGCCAGACGCTGACCGGCGGCCAGCTCCAGCAGCGTATCGACCCGCGGCTCACGCCGCCCTTCGGCGATCCACAGCTGCTTCACCCGCCGCGGATGGAAGCGCAACAGCGCTTCCACGGCGTGGATACCGTAGACGGTCTCCAGCTGGCTCATGCGTCATCCTTGGGGCGCGACTGACCCTTGCGATGGGGCTTCTTCGCCTTGGTCTTGGTCTTGCCTTTGGCTGCAGCCTTGGCCTGGCCTTCGGCCTTGGACTTGCCTGCCGATTTCTTCTTGGCACTTGCAGCCTTGGCCTTCTTGACCTTGGCATCCACCGCCGCAGCCCCTTCGGCAGCCGCCCCTTTATCCTGACGTGCTGGTGCGGTACGGCTCTTGGCCGTGTCGCTGGCCTTGCCCTTGTCGCTATTACCTTTGGCCTTGGCCTTGGCTTTGCCTTGGGCTTTGGGCTTGCCGCCCTCGACCTTGGCTTCGGCCAGCAGCGCCTGCTTCACCGCACGACTACGTCTGACGTCGGTATTACCAAGCAACGGGTCGTCCTGCTTCGGCGCTTCTGGCGAAGTCACCTCAACCGAGGCTGGCATAGACGCCTCGGCGTCCTGCTTTCGCCCCGCAGCGGCCGCGCGCCGACGGGCGCTGCGCGAGCGCCGCGGTTCGGACTCCGACTCCGGCGAAACGCTTGCAGGTGTTGCCTCGACCGCCGCGGCGACCCCCTGCTCCTGCGCCGGCGCACCACGACGACGACCGTTACGCGAAGGGTTGGGCTGCTGCTCAGACTTCGCCGAAACGGTCTCGACCGCAGCCTCGGCAACCGGGACGACGCTCGATTCCTGTGACGGCGCGCCACGACGACGGCCGTTACGCGAAGAACTGGACTGCTGCTCAGACTTCGCCGAAACGGGCTCGACCGCAGCCTCGGCAACCGGGACGACACTCGATTCCTGCGCCGGCGCGCCACGACGACGGCCGTTACGCGAACGGCGAGACCCTCGCTCTGGCGCCGGGGAGACAGACTCGCCCGAGGCTTCGGCAGCCGGAACAGCGCTTGGCTCCTGCGCTAGCGCTGGCGCTGGCGCACCACGGCGACGGTTGTCGCGCTTGTTGCGCGGCTCGCGCTCTTCCCGCACGCGTGGCGCCCCGGCACTGGCCGGCAGCACGAAGTCGATCTTGCGCTCGTCCAGATCGACGCGCGCCACCACCACCTCGAGGGGATCGCCCAGGCGATAGCTGCGACCGCTGCGCTCACCGGAGAGGCGATGGTGGACGCTGTCGAAGTGGTAGTAGTCGTCGGGCAGCGCGGTGACATGCACCAGACCCTCGACGAACACCTCGGACAATTCGACGAACAGACCGAAGCCGGTCACCGCGGTGATGACGCCGGCAAAGGTCTCGCCGACGCGATCCTTCATGAACTCGCACTTGAGCCAGTTGGAGACGTCCCGCGTGGCTTCGTCAGCGCGGCGCTCGGTCATGGAGCACTGCTCGCCGAGCTGATCCAGGCGCAATTCGTCATAGGGATAGATGCGCGCCTTGGCCATGCTCGTCGCGCCTGCGCGCTTGACGTGCTTGGTCTCCAGCTTGGAGCGGATGACGCTGCGGATCGCCCGATGCACCAGCAGATCCGGATAGCGCCGGATCGGCGAGGTGAAATGGGTATAGGCCTCGTAGTTGAGACCGAAGTGACCGTTGTTGTCCGGGCTGTAGACCGCCTGGCTCAGCGACCTGAGCATCACCGTCTGGATCAGCCGGAAGTCCGGCCGCTCGCGGATCTGCTGCAGCAGCGCCTGGTAGTCCGACGGCACCGGATTGGCCTTGCCCTTGGTCAGCGACAGCCCCATCTCGCCGAGGAACTGACGCAGGTTGGTCTGCTTTTCCAGGGGTGGCGCATCGTGCACCCGGTACAGGGCCGGCACCTTGTGCTTCTCGAGGAACTTGGCAGTGGCCACGTTGGCGCACAGCATGCATTCCTCGATCAGCTTGTGGGCATCGTTGCGCTGGGTCGGGCGGATCTCGGAGATCTTGCGATCGGCGCCAAAGACGATGCGAGTGTCCTGGGTGTCGAAATCGATGGCCCCGCGGACATGACGGGCAGCCAGCAGTACCTTGTACAGACTGTAGAGCTGCTCCAGGTGCGGCACCACCTCGCCGAGCTGCTTGCGCAACTGCTTGCCTTCGGCCGACTTGGGCTGCTCTAGCACCGTGGAGACCTTGTTGTAGGTCAGGCGCGCGTGGGAGTGGATGACCGCTTCGTAGAACTGGTAGCCGGTCATGCGCCCGGAGCCGGCGATGGTCATCTCGCAGACCATGGCCAGGCGATCCACCTGCGGATTGAGCGAGCAGAGCCCGTTGGACAGGGCCTCGGGCAGCATGGGAATCACGCGCTCGGGGAAATACACCGAGTTGCCGCGCTTTTCCGCCTCGGCGTCCAGCGCCGAGCCGACCTTGACGTAGTGGGAAACGTCGGCGATGGCGACGTAGAGCCGCCAGCCACCGGACTTCTTGGCCTCGGCATAGACGGCATCGTCGAAGTCACGGGCGTCTTCGCCATCGATGGTCACGAAGGGCAACTGGCGCAGGTCGATGCGCTTCTGCTTGTCCTTCTCTTCCACCTCGGGCTTGAGCTTGGCGGCTTCCTTCTCGACGGCCTTGGGCCATTCGTTGGGGATGTCGTAGCTGCGCAGCGCCACCTCGATCTCCATGCCCGGCGCCATGTAGTCGCCGAGAATCTCGACCACTTCGCCCTGGGCCTGGCGGAAGGTGGTGGGCCATTCGTCGATGCGCACCTGCACGAACTGGCCGTGAGCGGCGCCGCCGTGCTTGCCTTCGGGCACCAGCACCTGCTGGCCGATCTTGGGATTGTCCGGCACCACGTAGGCCAGGCCGCTCTCCTGGAAGAAACGACCGACCAGGGATTCGTGTGCCCGGGTGACCACCTCGACCAGACCGCCTTCGCGACGACCGCGCCGATCGTGACCGGCGACCCGCGCCAGGGCGATGTCGCCGTCGAACACCAGGCGCATCTGCGCCGGGCTGAGGAAGAGGTCGTCGCTGCCGTCGTCGGGGATCAGGAAGCCGAAGCCATCGCGATGGCCGGCAATGCGTCCGCGCACCAGATCCAGCTTGTCGATGGGCGCATAGGCACCGCGGCGGGTGTAGATCACCTGACCGTCGCGCTCCATGGCGCGCATACGCCGCCGCAGGGCTTCGAGCTGGTCCTCGGTGACGAGACCGAATTCCTCGGCCAGCTGCGGCCGTGTGGCCGGGGCGCCGCGATCGGCAAGATGAGCCAGAATGAGTTCGCGACTCGGAATGGGGTTATCGTACTTTTCCGCTTCCCGGGCGGCCTCGGGATCGAGGGATTGCCAATCGGCCATCAGTCTGGGGTTACCTTCTAAGTCTGGGTTCGGTAGGAACTGCCATAACGCCTATTGAAACGTGAAAACCGCACAATAGTTAGCCTGGCATGCTCAATAAAAATATTTTTCACAGCAGGGGTTTACAAGCAAACGCCCCCTGAGTAAAGTGCCGCCCCACGACGTCGGGAGCAATCACGACGCCGGAGATGAGCAATCATCGCCTTGAGTGCCCAGGTGGCGGAATTGGTAGACGCACTAGGTTCAGGTCCTAGCGGTGGCAACACCGTGGAAGTTCGAGTCTTCTCCTGGGCACCACTCATTATAGTTGATCGATTTGCAGATCGGTCGACGAAAAGCCGGCGCTAGCCGGTTTTTTAATCCTGAAACCCGCAAGGGTGACGGGAAGCGATCAGAAGTCGCGCTGCAGGCCCAGGTGGCGGAATTGGTAGACGCACTAGGTTCAGGTCCTAGCGGTGGCAACACCGTGGAAGTTCGAGTCTTCTCCTGGGCACCAATACCAAGCGGACGATCCCCGATCGGACGCAACGAAAAAACCGGCTTCGGCCGGTTTTTTCTTGCCCGCGAAAAGGCGCGGGCCCTCCCCTACGCCTTGAATTGTCCCAGACTGCCGCGCAGCTGGGCGGCCAGTTCCGCCAGGGTACGACTGCTGTCCGCAGTGGCCGCCACGGACTCGGCGGCACGCAGCGCCTCGCCATGGATGACCTCGACTCGCTGGCGCACCGCCGCGGCACCCGCCGCCTGGCGCTGGGCGGCCTGGGCCGCCGTGCTCATGCTGGCATGCACCTGATCCACTGCGCGATGGACATCCTGCTGGATGCGCTTGCTGTCACGCAGCACGGCCAACCCGCTGCTGGCCTGCTGCCGTGCCTCGCCTATGGCGGCGACGGCCTCGCGCGCCCCTTCCTGCAGTCCGGCGATGTGCGTACGGATGCTGCCGGTGGATTCCTGAGTCTTGCTGGCCAGCGCCCGCACCTCGTCGGCGACCACCGCGAAGCCACGCCCGCTCTCGCCGGCCCTGGCTGCCTCGATGGCCGCATTGAGCGCCAGCAGATTGGTCTGCTCGGCGATCCCGCGGATCACATCCAGCACCACCTCGATCTGCTCGCTTTGCGCGGCCAGCCGTTCGATCACCTGGGCGCCCGATTCGACCTGGGTCACCAGCCCCTCGATACCTTCGGCCACCTCGGTGGCGATCCGGGCGTTGCTCTGGGCAGAGCTGCGGATGGCCTCCACCTGCTGCAGCGCGCCCTGCATGGCCAGGCTTTCGCCCTCGGCCTCCGCGGCGATGCCGGACAAGGCCTCCAGGCTGCGGGCCACCTCTTCGCGCTGACGCAGCGCTGCCGCTTCGGCGGTGGCGCTGCTGCCGGCCAGGCCACGGATTTCCTCGCCGGTACGTGCGGCGACGCCATGGGCCTCGCCCACCAGCGGCTGCAATTTGGCCAGGAAGCGATCGACCGCCCCACCCAACGCCTGGATTTCATCGCCCTGCCCCAGCTGCAGGCGGCGTGTCAGATCCCCCTCCCCGGCCGCCAGATCGTCCAGCGCCCGCTGCAGCACGCCGATCCGGCGCAGCACCCGCCGCCCCAGCACCAGCGCCACGGCCACGACCATCACCACGCCGACCACGATCAGCCCCAGGGCGATCTGCCAGCGCAGCGCGCCCGCCAGGGCGGCGACCGTCTCACCGGCATTGCGACTCATGGCCAGGGCGGCCTGACGGGTACCTTCCAGACGCGTCGCCAGGGTCGCGGCACTGCCCTTGGCGGCTGCCGTCACGCTGTTGGAGACCAGACCGCCGGCGTCGTCGACCAGGGTCTTGAAACTCTGGTCCAGGGCCGCGCCAGTACGCGCGATGACCTGGGTGGAAAAGCCCACCACCACCTTGCCGATTTCCACGCCGTTGGGACTGATGGAGGCATCCACGCGATAGACCGAGGGATCGCGGGTCGCAGCATCCAGCACCTTGGCCAGGGCACCCTCGCCCTGCCCCATGGCGAGCAGGCGCGCCACGCGCTCATCCTGACGATTGAGATAGCGGGTCAGGTTCTGGCCCTGGGCATCCTGGAAGACCACGAACAGCACCTCGGGATTGCCCTGCGCCCGGCGCGCCAGGTCGGACAGCGCCGGCACATCGGCATCCCACATCGCCTTGGGCGCCACACCCGCCAGCAACTCGGCCAGATTCTGCGCATTGCTCTTGAGGGTGGCGGTCAGGGTTTCACCCACCTGCTGCCGCTCGCGCGCCAGGCGTTGCGCAAGCCCCTCGGCCAGCCGCGCGCGGGTCTGCCCGGCCAGCTCGGCAAGACTGCCATCCACCTCGCCACCGGCCTGGCGCAGGGTATCGGCGAGCTGCTCGGATTCACCGGACAGGCGCGCCGCCAGACCGGACTGCAGGCCCTTCACCGCACCCTGGGTCAGCCAGAGCGCCAGGCCCACCTGGAGAACGACGGCAAGCAACAGACTGACGAATACCGGCAGCAATAGACGGCTGCGCAGCAGCGACAAGAGAAACGACATGGGGGTCTCCAGCGGCGAGGGACATTTACAGGCTGTCGGCCAACTCGAGAAGAGCTGGAGCCTCAGCGATAAATAGTCATAGCAATATGCTGGCCATTTCGGACCAGCGGCCGTCCCCGACCTACCAGCGTCTCTCGCACCCCGAAAACAGAAAAGCCCCGCGGGGCGGGGCTTTTCCGACTGCATCCTTTTAGCGCATCAGGCGAAAGGATGGCGCAGCACGATGGTTTCCTTGCGATCCGGACCGGTCGAGACGATGTCGATCGGCGCCTCGACCAGCTCGGCGATACGGCGGATGTAGGCCTGGGCGTTGGCCGGCAGCGCCTCGAGGCTCTGGGCACCCACGGTGGATTCGCTCCAGCCCGGCATATCCTCGTAGACCGGCTGCAGACCGGTGTAGCTGTCGGCGTCGGTAGGCGCCTCGGTCAGCAGATTACCGGCGGCATCCTTGTAACCGGTGCAGATGCGCACGGTTTCCAGACCATCGAGCACGTCCAGCTTGGTCAGGCACAGGCCGGAGATGCTGTTGATCTCGATGGAGCGACGCAGGATCACGGCATCGAACCAGCCGCAACGGCGCGGACGACCGGTCACGGAGCCGAATTCGTGGCCCTGCTTGGCCAGGTAGGCACCGGTCTCGTCGAACAGCTCGGTCGGGAAGGGACCGGAGCCGACGCGGGTGGTGTAGGCCTTGGTGATGCCGAGGATGTAGTCCAGGTACAGCGGACCCACGCCGGAACCGGTCGCCACGCCACCCGCGGTGGTGTTGGAACTGGTGACGAAGGGATAGGTGCCGTGGTCGATGTCCAGCAGGGTGCCCTGGGCACCTTCGAACATCAGGTTCTCACCGGCCTTGCGCAGCTCGTGCAGGCGGCTGACGACGTCCATGACCAGCGGCTGCATGACCTTGGCGTGCGCCATGGCCTCGTCGTAGGTCTTCTGGAAGTCCACCGGCGGCTCGTTGAAGTAGTTCTGCAGGACGAAGTTGTGATAGTCCAGCACCTCCTTGAGCTTGACGGCGAAACGCTCCGGGTGGAACAGATCGCCGACACGCAGACCGCGACGGGCGATCTTGTCTTCGTAGGCCGGGCCGATGCCGCGACCGGTGGTGCCGATCTTGGCTTCGCCACGGGCCTTCTCGCGGGCCTGATCCAGGGCCACGTGATAGGGCAGGATCAGCGAGCAGGCCGAGCTGATGCGCAGGCGCTCGCGCACCGGCACGCCGCGCGCTTCCAGCTCGCCGACTTCCTTGAACAGGGCTTCCGGCGACAGCACCACGCCATTGCCGATCAGGCACTGGGTGTCGGCGCGCAGGATGCCCGAGGGAATCAGCCGCAGGATGGTCTTCTGGCCATCGATGACCAGCGTGTGGCCGGCGTTGTGACCGCCCTGATAACGCACCACGGCAGCGGCCTGGTCGGTCAGCAGGTCCACGATCTTGCCCTTGCCCTCATCACCCCACTGGGTGCCCAGGACGACGACGTTCTTACCCATAACCTTATCCCCTGTCAGGAAGATTTCTGTCGGCCAGGCCGACGATGCTCACGTTCACCCGGATGCCAGATCCGGTGCTTAGGAATTCAAGGGCACCACGACCCAGGCGCCCTGCTGCTCGACCAGGCGACGATCGCAGCCCGAGCTGTGCAGCTGGTCCGCGTCGTCATAACCGGTGGCCTGGACCACCCGCTCGCCCGCGGCGCGCAATTCGCGCACCGCCTGCCAGAGCACCGGCGCATGGCCAGCCGGCGCCCAGATGCCGCGACGTGGTTCGTCGAGCACGGCGGTGCCCAGCTCGACGAGGGTCTTCAGATCGGTGGAAAAACCGGTGGCGGGACGCGAACGCCCGAAGTCGGCACCGATGTTGTCATAGCGACCACCCTGGGCGATGGACTGCCCGGTGCCCGGCACGAAGGCGGCGAAGACCACCCCGGTGTGGTAGTGATAACCGCGCAGCTCGCCCAGATCGAAATACAGCGGCACGCCCGGGAAACGACCCTTGAGCGATTCGGCCAGAGCGATCAGCTCGTCCAGCGACTGCAGGACGCCTGCGGGCGCACCCGCCAGCCGCTGCCGGGCCTGGTCGAGCACCGCGGCATCGCCGCTGAGCTCAGCCAGCGACCGCAGCCAGCCGCGCTCGGCGGCGGGCAATTCGGCGGTCAGCTCGGCGATCTCGTCCACCGCCTTGCGCTGCAGGGCATCGAACAGCTGCTGCTCGCTGGCGCCGGAGATGCCGGCCGCCTGGCACAGCCCGCGATAGATCCCCACGTGCCCCAGATCCATGTGGATATCGGGCACCTGGGCCTGCTCGAGCACATCGAGCATCAGGCTGATGACTTCCAGATCCCCTTCGCTGCCGGGCACGCCATAGAGCTCGGCGCCGACCTGGATCGGGCTGCGCGAGGTGGACAGGGCACGGGGACGGGTATGCAGCACGCTGCCGGCATAGCACAGCCGGCTTGGGCCGCTCTGCTTGAGGCTATGGGCCTCCATGCGCGCCACCTGGGGCGTGATGTCGGAGCGGAAGCCCATGAGGCGACCGGAACTGGGATCGGTCACCTTGAAGGTGCGCAGCTCCAGCTCCTTGGCCGCGCCGGTGAGCAGCGATTCCAGGAATTCCAGGTGCGGGGTGATGACGAACTCGTAGCCCCAGCAATGGAACAGTTCCAGCACCCGGCGCCGAGCGCCTTCGATGCGCGCCGCGTCGGGCGGCAGGATTTCCTCGATACCGTCAGGCAGCAGCCAGCGGTCTACCGTAGCCATTAGGCCTCTTCTCCATGTCATGGATCGGCACGCGGCTGCCGAGGTCGGCGCAGTGGACTCCTGGAGAATCCTGCCGCCGGATCAAGCCGCTCTGCCGTGGATTGCTACCCGGATCAGCCAGGGCGTCGCCCTTCCACGGGTTTCGTACGGACGCAAAAAAGCCGGGGATGGCCCCGGCTGATTCATGATAACACGAAAAAATCGGCGATCGGGGATGAACGACGAGCGAAGCCTAGTCGCCGCTCATCCCGGACCTCACTGCCCCGGACTCTGGAAATACTTGAAGAAATCGCTCTTCGGATCCAGCACCAGGACATCGCTCTTGCTGGAGAAGCTGGAGCGATAGGCCTGCAGGCTGCGATAGAAGGAGAAGAACGACGGATTCTTCGAGTAGGCCTGGGAATACACCTGGGCCGCCTGGGCATCACCCTCACCGCGAGCCTGTTCGGCCTGGCGATAGGCTTCGGCCAGCAGCACGCGGCGCTGACGATCGGCGTCGGCACGGATGCCTTCGGCCAGTTCGCGACCCTTGGCGCGGTGCTCACGGGCCTCTCGCTCGCGCTCGGTACTCATCCGCTCATAGACGCTGCGGCTGACTTCCTTGGGCAGGTCGATGGCCTTGACGCGCACGTCCAGCACCTCGATACCCAGCTCCTGGTTGGCCATCTTGTTCAGCGCCGCGGTCAGCGAGCCGACCATGGCATCCCGCTCACCGGAGACCACCTCGTGCAGGGTGCGACGACCGAACTGGTCACGCAGTCCCGCTTCCAGGCGGCGCAGCAGGCGTTCGTCGGCGATCTGCTTGAGACCCGAGGTCGCGGTGTAGTAGCGATCGGCATTGAAGATGCGCCACTTGGCGTAGGCATCGACCATCACCGCTTTCTTTTCCAGCGTCAGGAAACGCTGCGTCGGGGTATCCAGCGTCTGCAGGCGGGCATCGAACTTGCGCACCCGGTTGACGTACGGGATCTTGAAGTGCAGGCCGGGCTCCAGGTTGGGCTCGACCACGCGACCGAAGCGCAGCATTACCGCGCGCTCGGTCTCCTTCACCACGAACAGACTGCTCCAGGCCGCAAGGCCCAGAACGACCACGACGATCAGCGCGGCCAGCGATTTGTTGCTCATCAGCGGCTCTCCCTCGTACGCGCTTCGGTGGACTGCGGCAGATTGCGAATGACCGAGGCCGCCGTGTCGCTCGATGCCGCCGGGGCAGCACCGCTGCTGATGGCCGAGGTCGGTGCCGGGGCACGGTTCTGCATCAGCTTGTCGAGCGGCAGGTAGAGCAGATTCTGGCCGGCCTGACCGGTAACCATGATCTTGCTCGACTGGCCAAGCACTTCCTGCATCGTCTCGATGTACAGACGCTCACGGGTCAGCTGCGGATTGGCCGCGTACTGGACCGCCAGCTGGCTGAAGCGCGAGGCATCACCCTGGGCACGGGCCACGACTTCGTCGCGATAGCCGTTGGCTTCCTCGATGATGCGCTGGGCAGCACCGCGAGCCTCGGGAATCACGCCGTTGGCATAGGCTTCGGCCTGGTTCTTCTCGCGCTGCTCGTCCTCGCGAGCACGGATCACGTCGTCGAAGGCTTCCTGAACTTCGCGCGGCGCCGCGGCGCTCTGGATGTTCACCTGGGTCACGGTGATGCCGGTGCCGTAGGTGTCGAGGAAGCGCTGCAGACGCTCGCGCACATTGGTGGCGACCTGCTCGCGGCCGTCGGTCAGCAACTGATCCATGGTCGAGGAGCCGGCCACGTGGCGCACGGCGCTGTCGGTCGCCTGCTGCAGGCTGACCTCGGGCTGGTCAACGTTGAGGACGAAGTCCTTGAGGTTGGTGATGCGGTACTGGACCGTCAGCGGCACCTCGACGATGTTCTCGTCCTGGGTCAGCATGGCGCCCTGCTTGCTGTAGGCCCGCTCACGGGTCACGTTTTCCTGGTACTTGGTCTCGAAGGGCGGAAAGTAGATGTTCAGGCCGGGCCCTACCGTCTCATGGTATTTGCCCAGGCGCAGCACCACCGCCTGCTCCTGCTCGTCCACGACGTAGACGGCGTTGTACAGCCAGAGCGCGCCGACCAGCAGTACGCCCAGGAGCAGCAAGCCCTTGCCACCACCCGAGCCGAAACTGTCGCCGCCACTGCCGCCGGACCGCTTCTTGCCGCCGACCAGGCGGTTGATGCGGTCCTGAAACTTACGCAAGGCTTCGTCGAGATCCGGCGGCCCCTTGCGTCCACCATTGCCGCCACCATTGTTGTTGCGGCCGCCCCAGGGGTCTTGATTGTTCGAGTTGCCACCGGGCTCGTTCCAAGCCATAGCGCTCTCCCTACTGATAACGCGAAAACGCGCCGAAATGGCGCGCCGACCAATGCTACCGGATGGTCCCTGCCCGAACAAAAGCGCCGAGCGGGGGTTTATTGCAAAACATGTTGCTGGATAAAGACTTCCGGTTCTTCACCGGCCCGGCTGAGCAGTCGATTGAGTTCGGCGCGGGGTACTCGTACAGACAACAGGATGTTGCCTTCGTCATCATGATCGTCCTGGCGAACCACGCCCAGGTCAAACAGTTGCGCGCGCAGCCGGGCATGCCGCTGAGGCAGGCGCAGCACGCCGACGAAGAGATCCTCGCCAAGCAATTCGGCGACGGCCTGACCGACCAGCTCCAGACCGCGACCCTCGCGCGCCGACACCCAGACCCGGATCGGGCGTCCGGTTTCGTCGTCGCGCTGGATATGCGGCTCGACCCCGTCGAGCAGATCGAGCTTGTTGTAGATTTCCAGCATCGGCAGCTCATCGGCGCCGATCTCGTGCAGCACCGCCTCGACCTGCTCGATCTGCAGCTGGCGATCGTCCTCGTGGGCATCGATCACGTGCAGCAACAGGTCGGAGTTGCTGGATTCCTCCAGGGTCGCGCGAAAGGCCTCGACCAGCTTGTGCGGCAGATGGCGGATGAAGCCCACGGTATCGGCCAGCACGATCGGCCCCAGATCCGGCAGCTCCAGACGGCGCAGGGTGGGATCGAGGGTGGCGAACAGCAGGTTGGCCGCGTAGACGCCGGATTCGGTCAGGCTGTTGAACAGTGTGGACTTGCCGGCGTTGGTGTAGCCGACCAGGGACACCGAGGGGATCTCGGCACGGCGGCGCCCGCGACGGGCCTGCTCGCGCTGGCTGCGCACCTTGTCCAGGCGCTGGCGGATCTGGCGGATGCGGATCCGCAGGAGACGGCGGTCGGTCTCCAGCTGGGTTTCACCCGGACCGCGCAGACCGATACCGCCCTTCTGCCGTTCGAGGTGGGTCCAGCCGCGTACCAGCCGCGTGCTCATGTGCTCGAGCTGGGCGAGCTCCACCTGCAGCTTACCCTCGTGGGTCCGGGCGCGCTGGGCGAAGATATCGAGAATGAGGCCCGTGCGGTCGAGGACGCGGCACTCGAAAGCTTTCTCGAGGTTGCGCTCCTGACTGGGCGTGAGGTCATGGTTGAAGATGACCAGATCGGCGGCATGGGCGTGCACCTGATCGTGCAGTTCCTCGACCTTGCCGGTACCGATGAGATAACGCGCGGTCGGCTGGCTGCGATTCACCGTGACGAAAGACACGGTCTCCGCACCCGCCGATCGCGCGAGTTCGAGAAACTCCTGAGGATCTTCGCGCGCCTCGGGATGCAGGCCTTCCAAATGGACCAGAATGGCCCGCTCACCACCTTCGTGACGCTCGAAGAACAACAGGGCGCTCCTCTTGTTATTTATTCGCTATCCGACTCGCTCGTCTCGGAGCTGGGCAGACGGACCGGGCGGCTCGGCACCACGGTGGAGATTGCATGTTTGTAGACCATCTGGCTTACGGTGTTCTTGAGCAGAATCACGAACTGGTCGAAGGACTCGATCTGACCCTGCAGCTTGATACCGTTGACGAGATAGATGGAAACCGGAACGCGCTCTTTACGCAGGGTGTTCAGGTAAGGGTCTTGTAGCGAATGCCCTTTTGACATCGTGTCGCTCTCCTAAGGAAATGAAAATACCGATCTGGCGACATGCCAGTTTCCGCTGCCCACCATGGACACGCGGACAAAAACGATTCAGCTGTGGGGCGATATGGTGTCACCGGCCAGGCATTTCAAGATCCGCGGCAGATTGTCACAAGCCAGGCTGTCGAAGGTGTGCGCGGCGGGCCAGCCACGCAACCAGGTCAACTGCCGCTTCGCCAATTGCCGCGTCGCCGCAACGCCACGCGCCACCATCTCTTCCCGGGTGCAATCCCCTTCCAGGAACTCCCACACCTGACGATAGCCTACGGATCGCATGGACGGCAGACCAGGATGCAGATCGGGACGTTCCCGCAAGGCTGAAACTTCGTCGATGAAGCCCTGTTCCAGCATCAGATTGAAGCGCTCGGCGATACGCGCATGGAGCACCTCACGCCGACCGGGCGCCAGGATCAATTGGGCAACAGTATAGGGCAATTGCGTCTGGGGCGCGCCGTTCGAATCGGCATTGGCGCGCATTTGCAGCGCGCGATGCGCGGTCATCGACTGGCCGCTGACGCGATACACCTCGAGGGCGCGCAGGAGCCGCTGGGGGTCGTTGGGATGGATGCGCGCGGCCGACTCCGGATCGACCTCGGCCAGTTGACGATGGATCTCGCCCCAGCCCGCCGTGGCCGCCAGCGCCTCGATCTCGGCGCGCACCCCGGCATCGGCACCGGGCATGTCGGCCAGACCTTCGAGCAGGGCCTTGAAGTAGAGCATGGTGCCGCCCACCAGCAGGGGGATGCGTCCGGCCGCGGTGATCTCGACCATGGCCGCCAAGGCATCGGCACGAAATTCGGCGGCGGAATAGCTCTCGGCGGGATCGCGGATGTCCACCAGCCGGTGCGGATGGGCGGCCAGCACCTCGGCGTCAGGTTTGGCGGTGCCTATGTCCATGCCGCGATAGATGAGCGCCGAGTCCACGCTGATCAGCTCTATGGGCAGCAGCCGTGCCAGTTCGATGGCGAGATCGGTCTTGCCGGAGGCGGTCGGCCCCATGAGGAAGATGGCGGGCGGCAGGGGGGCGGTCATGAGGGATTCTCGAAGGGCGCCGCGCAGGACACGGCGGGGCGGTCAGCGGCCGCGCAGGAAGAGTTTGTCCAGGTCGTCCAGGCTGAGCTGGGCCCAGGTGGGCCGACCGTGGTTGCACTGGCCGCTGCGCTCGGTGGTTTCCATGTCGCGCAGCAGGGCATTCATCTCCGGCAGGGTCAGCCGCCGGTTGGCGCGTACCGAGCCATGGCAGGCCATGGTGCCGAGCAATTCGTTGAGGTGCGCCTGGATGCGATCGCTGGTGCCGTAGTCCAGCAGGTCGGCGAGCACGTCCTGCACCAGCCGCGCGGCCTGGGCCTGCTTGAGCAGCGCGGGGATCTGCCGGATGGCCAGGGTCTCGGGACCGAGCCGCTGCAATTCGAAGCCAAGGCGCTCGAACCACTGGCCGTGTTCTTCGGCGCAATCGGCCTCGCGCTCGCTGACCGCCAGGGATTCCGGCACCAGCAGCGGCTGACCGCGCAGGCCTTCGCTGGCCATGGCCACCTTGAGCCGCTCGTAGGTGATGCGCTCGTGGGCGGCGTGCATGTCCACCAGGATCAGGCCCTGGGCATTCTCGGCGAGGATGTAGATGCCCTTGAGTTGCGCCAGGGCATAGCCCAGCGGCGGTACGTCGCCCTGCTCCACCGGCAGGGACGCGGTGTCGGCACCCTCAGGCAGCGGCGCGAAGAAAGCCTTGTAGGCGCTCTGCACCTCGGCCACCGGCGCGCCCGCATAGGGCTGCGGGGTGGGCGCGTAATGCGCGGCGCCACCGGATCCGCCGCCACCGGCGAAGGGCTGGGCCGGCGGCGCAGGGCTGTCGTGCAAGACGGCGGCGGCCAGGCGCATCTCGCCCTGGGGGCCGAATTCACCGGCGGCCGGACCGCTCAGCGGCGCCGGTGCCGTGGGCGCCACCACGGCGAGCTGGTCGTCGGGCCGGATATCGCCGAGGGCGCGGTGCAGGGTGCCGTAGAGGAAGTCGTGCACCTGACGGCTGTCGCGGAAACGCACCTCGTGCTTGGTGGGATGGACGTTGACGTCCACCACCGCCGGATCCACTTCCAGGAACAGCACGAAGGCCGGATGGCGACCGTTGTAGAGGACGTCGCGATAGGCCTGGCGCACCGCGTGGGCGACCAGCTTGTCGCGCACCATGCGGCCGTTGACGTAGAAGTACTGCAGATCCGCCTGGCTGCGCGAAAAGGTCGGCAAGCCAACCCAGCCCCACAGGCGCAGGCCGTT
The DNA here is from genome assembly GCF_028640935.1 of Pseudomonas sp. SHLD1. Taxonomy (NCBI): domain Bacteria; kingdom Pseudomonadati; phylum Pseudomonadota; class Gammaproteobacteria; order Pseudomonadales; family Pseudomonadaceae; genus Pseudomonas; species Pseudomonas sp. SHLD1. Next base: position 46,761 of record NZ_JAQZAD010000020.1, on the reverse strand, counting down.
GCGCTCGTGCTCCAGCGGCAGCGCCTGTTCGAGAAAGGCCGGGCTGCACACGGCACCGACCCGCCGCCCCTGACTCTGGGGATCGCTCGCCGGATGCAGGGCCAGCACGCTCTTGCCGTTGTGTCGCAGATGAAAACCCACGTCGAAGCGCGCCAGCGCCAGGCGCCGCACCACTTCCTGCAGGTGATCGAATTCGGTCTTTTCGGCGCGCAGGAACTTGCGCCGCGCCGGGGTATTGAAGAACAGGTCGCGCACCTCCACCGAGGTGCCCTGGGGATGGGCGGCGGGCTGTACCCGTGGCTGCATCTCGCGGCCCTCGGTCTCCACCTGCCAGGCCTGGTCCTCGCCGCGAAAGCGCGAGGTCAGGGTGAGGCGCGATACCGAACTGACCGACGCCAGGGCCTCGCCGCGAAAGCCCAGGCTGGTGACGCTTTCCAGTTCGTCCAGGTGATAGATCTTGCTGGTGGCATGGCGCGCCAGGGCCAGGTGCAGGTCATCCGCCGGGATGCCGTGACCGTCGTCGCGGATGCGCAGCAACTTCACCCCGCCCTGCTCCACCTCGATGTCGATGCGCCGGGCACCGGCGTCCAGGCTGTTCTCCAGCAGCTCCTTGGCCACCGAGGCGGGGCGCTCGACCACCTCGCCGGCGGCGATCTGGTTGGACAGCCGCGGGCTGAGCAGCTGGATGCGCCGGGGTTCAGTCATTGCTGGCCGCCAGTTCGTGGGTGGGGATGGTCAACACCTGACCGGAGCGGATGCGATTGCCGCGCAGCCCATTGGCGGCGCGCAGGGTGGAGAGGTCGACATCATAGCGACGGGCGATGAGGCTCAGGCTTTCGCCCGGCTGCACCCGGTGCTGATCGAAGCCACGCACGCTGCCGACCTTGTCGCCCCGCTGCTCGCGCTGCCAGGCCAGGTAGGTGCCTGGCGGCGGACGATGCTGGAAGTACTGCACGATACCGGCCTGGATCTGCCGGGCGAGCAGGCCCTGGTGCGCCGGACTGGCCAGCTTGGCCGATTCGTTGGCATTGGTGATGAAACCGGTCTCTACCAGAATCGAGGGGATGTCCGGCGACTTCAGCACCATGAAACCCGCCTGCTCCACCCGCGAATGCAGGAGCTTGGTCGCGCGCCCGACCTGACCGAGGATGGTCTGGCCGACCTCCAGGCTGGAGGCCACGGTGGCCGTCATGGATAGGTCCATGAGCACCCCGGCGAGCATCGGGTCCTTGTTGTCCAGGGCATCGGACACCCCACCGACCTGGTCGGAGCGGTTTTCCGCATCGGCCAGCCAGCGCGCGGCCTCGGAGGTGGCGCCGCGCTGGGACAGGGCGAAGACGGTGACGCCCTCGGCGCTGGCGCTGGGCGCGGAGTCGGCATGGATGGAGATGAACAGGTCGGCACCCTTCTTGCGGGCGATGACCTGTCGTTGGCGCAACGGGATGAAGTAGTCGCTGGTGCGGGTCAGCTCGGCGCGAAAGCCCTTCTGCCGGTTGAGATTGGCCTGCAGCTGCTTGGCGATGGCCAGCACCACGTTCTTCTCGTACAGCCGGCCGCGGCCGATGGCGCCCGGATCCTCACCGCCATGACCGGGGTCGATCACCACCACCACGTCGCGCTTGCCACTGGGGCTGGAGGGCAGACGAGTCGCCGGCTGGGCCGGGGTCACCGGGGTGGCCGGCAGATTGGGCGTGACGGTGGCGGGGATGTCGCTGGCGGCTGGATCGGTGCCCTGGTCGTAGAGATCGACCACCAGGCGATTGCCGTATTCCTTGTTGGGCGCCAGGGTGAAACTCTTGGGCGTCAGGGCACCCTTGGTGTCCAGCACCAGGCGCACCTCGCCCGGCGAGCGCTGGGCCGCGCGCAGGCCGGTGATGGGCGTATTGCGCAGCGGCTTTTCGTTCAGCCCACCGTCGAGCTGCGCGCCGGACAGGTCGATGACGATGCGATCCGGGGCACTGAGGGTGAAGACGCTGGCCTTGACCGGGCCGGTCAGATCGAACACCAGACGGGTATTGTCGGGCGCACGCCAGACGCGCATGCCCTTGATCTGGGTGGCGGCCAGCAACTGACTGCTGAGAATCAACAACAACAGGCCGAGTCCCGACCTGAAAAAACACTTGCGCATGCCTGCGACCGTATAGCTGGAGAACGAAGGATCGGCGCCTAGGGCGCGAGGGCGGCGCACCAGGCCTCGCCGTGAGCGCCCTGGCTGACCAGGCGTAGATCACGGCCGTCGGCGCGTGGCGTAATGGTAATGTCCAGGTCGGGCTTTGGCAAAAAGCCCTGACCGCGCTCCGGCCATTCCACCAGGCACAAGGCCTCGGGTGTGAAGTAGTCGCGAATCCCCATGAACTCCAGCTCTTCCGGATCGGCCAGGCGGTAGAGGTCGAAGTGATAGACCGCGCCACTGGCCAGTTCGTAGGGCTCGACCAGGGTGAAGGTGGGGCTCTTTACCGCCCCGGTGTGGCCGAGACCGCGCAGGATGCCCCGCGACAGGGTGGTCTTGCCGGCACCGAGATCGCCGTGCAGATAGAGCACGCCACGACCCCCACTGGCCTGGGCCAGGCGGGCACCCAGGGCATACATGGCGTCTTCGTCGGCGGCGTGCAGGGTCAGTTCAGGCATGGCTGGAGTTCCTCGAGCAACTGGCGGGCGACCGGGGGCAGATCGCTGGCGGCGAGACCGCGGCCCTGGCGACCCAGCTCGGCGCCGGCACGGCCGTGCAGCCAGGCACCCAGGCAGGCGGCCTCGAAGGGCGCCTGCCCCTGCCCCAGCAGGGCGGCGATGATACCGGTGAGAATGTCTCCCAGGCCACCCGTGGCCATCGCCGGATGCCCCTCGCCGCACAGCGCCATGCGGCCGTCCGGGTGGGCGATCAGGGTGCCGAAGCCCTTGAGCAGCGCCACGCCGCCGTAGCGCCGCGCCAGTTCGCGGGCGCTGCCGGGGCGATCGGCCTCGATGTCCTTGATCGAGACCTCCAGCAGCCGCGCCGCTTCGCCGGGATGGGGCGTCATCACCCAGGGCCCGCGTGGCGCCTCGACCACGCCGGCGGCCAGCAGGTTGAGGGCGTCGGCGTCCCAGACCTGGACGACGTCCAGCGTCGCGGCGGCACTGGCCAGGGCCTTGCCCCAGGCGCCCTGGCCCAGGCCCGGCCCGACCGCGAGCACATCGGCCTTCTTGGCCAGCTCCAGCACGGCGAAACTCGAATGCACCCCGGCGACCATCACTTCCGGCCGCCGCGCCAGCACCGCGGTGACATTGGACGGCCGAGTCGCCAGGCTGAGCATGCCGACGCCGCAGCGCAGCGCCGCCTCGCTGGTCATGATGGCCGCGCCACCGGTGCCTTCGTCGCCGCCGATCACCAGCAGATGACCGTATTGCCCCTTGTGCGCATTGAGCGGACGCGCCGCCAGGCGCGGCAGGTTGCCGGGCGCCAGGCGCTGGGCGGTGGCATGAGCAGGATTCTGCGGCTCCTCCATCAGCGGCTCGAACACCAGACTGCCGACGTGATCCGGGCCCTTGCCGGTGAACAGTCCGAGCTTGAGGCCGATGAAGGTGATGGTCAGATCGGCGCGCACCAGAGCGCCCGCCGCAGCGCCGGTGTCGGCATCCAGTCCGGAGGGAATGTCGATGGCCACCACCGGCAATTCGCTGGCGTTGATCCGTTCGATGGCCGCGGCATAGGGCTCGCGTGCGGCGCCCTTGAGCCCGGTGCCCAGCAAGGCATCGACCACCAGCCCCTCCAGGGGAGCGTCCGCGCGCCAGGGCTGGATGTCCACGCCGGCGGCCAGCGCCTCGGCATGGGCCAGAGCAGCATCGCCCTGGAGTCCGGCCGGATCGGCCAGGTGCCAGACCCGCGCCTGCCAGCCGGCCTTGCGCGCCAGCGCAGCGACCAGATAGCCGTCGCCGGCATTGTTGCCGCCGCCGGCCAGCACGCAGAGGGCGCCGGCATGGGGCCAGCCGTGGCGCAACGAGCGCCAGGCCGCGGCCGCCGCGCGTCTCATCAACTCGAGACCGGGCAGACCGCCGGCGATCAGTTGGGCGTCGAGATCCCGTACCTGCTGGGCGCTGTAGAGCTGGAACGGCAGTTCGTCGTGCATGCTGGGAAAGCCTCCGGAGTCTGGCAAAATAGGCGGCCCTCCTGCCTGTGCGTTCCCGTCGATGTCCGCTGTCGCTCTCGATCTCGCCGCCCTGGCCGACCTCATCAAGACCTGGGGTCGGGAATTGGGCTTTCAGCAGACCGGCATCGCCGGGCTGGATCTGGCACGTCACGAGGAACATCTGGAGCGCTGGCTGGCCGCCGGTTTCCACGGCGAGATGGACTATATGGCCGCGCACGGCAGCAAACGTTCGCGACCGGCCGAACTGGTCCCGGGGACCCTGAGGGTGGTTTCCCTGCGCATGGACTACCTGCCCGGCGACACCCGCATGAGCGAGCGCCTGGCCGACGGTGCGGCCGCCTACGTCTCGCGCTACGCCCTGGGCCGCGACTACCACAAGCTGATCCGCAAGCGCCTGCAACAGCTGGCCGAGCGCATCCAGGGCGAGATCGGCCCCTTCGGCTATCGCGCCTTCGTCGACAGTGCGCCGGTGCTGGAAAAGGCCATCGCCGAACAGGCAGGCCTGGGCTGGATCGGCAAGAACACCCTGGTGCTCAATCGCAAGGCCGGCAGCTGGTTCTTTCTCGGCGAACTCTTCGTCGACGTGCCCCTGCCTGTGGACGAACCCACCCCGCGCGACCACTGCGGCACCTGCCGCGCCTGCCTGGACATCTGCCCGACCCAGGCCTTCGTCGGCCCCTATCAGCTGGACGCCCGGCGCTGCATTTCCTACCTGACCATCGAGTTCAAGGGCAGCATCCCGCCGGAGCTGCGGCCACTGATCGGCAACCGGGTGTTCGGCTGCGACGACTGCCAGCTGGTCTGCCCCTGGAATCGCTTCGCCAAGCCCACCGCCGAAGGCGATTTCCAGCCGCGCCACAGCCTGGACAGCGCCAGCCTGGCCGAACTCTTCCGCTGGACCGAAGCCGAATTCCTCAGTCGCACCGAAGGCTCGCCCCTGCGCCGCGCCGGCTACGAGCGCTGGCTGCGCAACCTGGCCGTGGGCCTGGGCAATGCCCCCACCAGCATCCCGGTGGTGGAAGCCCTGAAGCTGCAGCGCCAACACCCCTCACCCCTGGTGCGCGAGCACGTGGAATGGGCGCTGCAGCGGCATGGTGCAGCCTGAGCGGCAGGCCAGGAGATCAGGGCCCTACCGTGGTGTAGGGGATCGGCGCCCACCAGCTGCCATAGGGCACGCCGTACTTATCGACATAGCTTTTAACCACCGGCGACAGCGGTCGGTACTTGCCGCCCGACTTGCCACCATAGGGCCCCTTGAGCTCGATCTCGGCCTGGAGGGTCAGGACTTCGATGGGATCGAGGCAGGGGCCCATGATCCAGACCTTGACCACGCCACCCGGGGCCAGGCCGATGGTAAGGGCTTCGCGATAGTCGAAGTGGTAGCCGCTCGGACACTGGCCCGGGATACGCTCGACCATCTTTTCCCTGGCCCAGTCGGGAATAGTGAAGAGCGCGTGATAGGTCTGGGGTTCGACCATAGATTGCCAACGCAATGAGACGACGTAGGGCAGATCCAGGCCGGTCAGAGTACGGCCTTTGCCTGAGCCGATTCGCCTGGGCCAGCCTTTAGCGGTAGCCGATAGACTAGCCGGTTGCCCCATGGCGACCACTCCTCCCATGGCATTGGGAAAGATGCGCCCACTGTTGTCGCCAATGTTGGCTTGCTCCAGCCAAACTTCCATATAGTTGGGCGCCAGAAAGCCCAGGTACCAGCCGTCATAGGGCAGCTTGTTCGCGGCGTCAGACTGACAACCTGCCAGGCCCAGTAGCAGGACGAGAGACGGCAGCCAGCGACTCATCGCGGGTACCCCGCTTGCGGACGATTGGGATAGAGGCTGCGCCTAGCATCGGCGGTGGGTGCATCGACGAAGATTGCATCCACATTGCCCAGGCCACTACCCATGCGCGCATTCCAGTGAGCCGATCTGTGCACATAGCGACCGAGCAGCAGACGATTCTCGGCCTGACTGAGTGTCTCGGGCGCAGGCGGACTGCCTGCCTGAAGCTTGCTGGCTATAGGAACCAGGTCGGCCGGCAAGCGCCACTCCGGATCCTCTTCGTCAAGAGCCATGAAGGGCACACCCTGGGCGCTGGCGAGACGGTGCATTATCCGCAGATAAACCAGGGATAGCTCTCCACGAACCTGCCGCTCCAACCGTATCGCCGCGAAGACCTCGACCTCCGGCAGGTCACCGCGAACGCGGGGCAACTCGAGACGCCAGGTATCGATGCCAAGACGAGTGCTGGTTGAGTCGTACCAAGGCGCCCCTTGCAGGCGCCGTAACTCCAGTTCGGCCTGACGATAGCTCCAGGCCTGGTGGCTATCCGTGCCCCGGGGCTCGCGGGAAGCCCTCGGCCGGGTCAATAGCAATCGCTCCTGCATCTCGGCAGAATAGCCGCCACCAATATCAGCGTGAGCACCAGGCAGGAAGATCTCTTCGTGCTCAGGTGCCACTTTGGTAAGGGCGAAGTTACGGCGGTACTCATGTTGGGCAGCCAACTGCACTACCTTGAGCGCGCAACCGGATGGTAAATAAAGATTGAGTCCAGGATTTACTGCATTGGCCGGACTGAAATCGCCTCGCAGGGGATCGGCTATCGCCGCCACGGTATCGAACAGGCCGATGAAGTTGAGTTTCACTTTGGCACGCTGCCAAAGGAAGCACGGTGCCAGGCCTGCTGCGGCGATACCCCCTTCTACCTTAAGCACTTCGTTGGCAAAGTGGCGAGTCGCTGCCGCACCGCGGCTAAATCCAAAAAGATCGAATTCAATAGTATCGACAACGACGCCAGGGTTGCTCCGCTGAAATAACACATGCTGTTTAGCAAAGGCTGATGGAAATGTCTCAACACAAGCCAATACACCACTGCTACCCAGCCCCGTCCCCATCGAAAGCAAATTATCCGGCTGACCGGCCAGGGTACCAATACCCTCAATATAGACAGGTATGACCGCAGTGCTTTCGTCCCGCTCGATTGCCCGCTGGGTATCGTCCCGATACAGCCGATACAACCGCGCGATATTCGTCTCCGCCCCCGCATAGCTGCCATCGGAATTGAGCATGAATGTCTCACAGTGCCTTGCGATGCTACGCGCCTGGTCCTGGCGAAAGCCCTGCTCTTCCGCGCGACAAGCCGCACCGGTGGCGGCGTTGAAGAGGTTGTTGCCGGTGCCGTCGAAGAAGACGCCGATGCGCAGGGTGATGCGCTGTTCTAGCGGGCGTTCCGCCTGTTCGGCGACTTCGTCCCTGGCAACGGGTACGCCCTCCGGGTGCTTGGCAGGCTCCTCGATAACCGGTCGCTCCCGGTTGCGCAGCGCCGAAGGCTTGCCCGGCCCCGGTGCCAGGCCGGTGGTGCCTGCATGGCTTGCGCAGGCGCCCTTGGCCACGCCGCCTGCATCCAGGCCGATGATGACGCTGCCCGAGCCGCCGATCACCACGCCGCCATGGCTGGTGAGGCTGCCGAGCACCGCCGCAGGCCGGCCGTTGATCAGGACAGTGGGGACGACCGCGGCGCTCAGGACCGCGCTACAGCCACACGCATGGCCCAGGGTGGCGGCGGGCAGGCCATCGAAAGCGACATCGGCGGAGCCCTGACTCAGGGCCGTGGTACCGCATTTGGGGCAGGCGACGGCGTCGCCCAGGCGAGCAGCAGGCTTTCCAGACATGACCGATCTCCCTATCGGTAACTGGGGCCTGAAAAATGCCGCACAAAAGGCTCTAGGACAAGCCTTTCAGCGCGATACCGCGCAATTTATCACTGCCTTAGCCGTGAGGATCGTCCGGATAGGTGAAGGTCGGCATCTGCCAGTTGAATCTCAGCGCCAGCAGGCGCAGCAGCAACCCCGCGGCCAGGGTGATGAGCAGCGCCTGCTCTTCGCCGAGCCACGGGCGGCAGAGCAGGTAGCAGCCGGCGGAGAGCACCGCCACGCTGGCATAGAGCTCGCGCCTGAGGATCAGGGGTACGTCGTTGCAGAGGATGTCGCGCAGGATGCCGCCGCAGGTGCCGGTGAGGGTGCCGCTGACGATGACGATGGCCGGACTCAGGCCCATCTCCAGGGCCACCTGGCAGCCGATCACGGTAAAGGCCACCAGGCCCAGGGCGTCGAGCACCAGGAACAGCCGGCGCAGATAGCGCATGACCCGCGCGATGGCCACGGTGGCGAGGCCCGCGCCGACGGTGAGCGCGAGGTACTCCGGGTGCTTTACCCAGCCGAGCGGATAGTGCCCCAGCAGGACATCACGCACCGAGCCGCCGCCCAGGGCGGTGACGCTGGCGATCAGCGCCACGCCGAACAGGTCCATGCCGCGGCGCCCCGCGGACAGGGCGCCGGTCATGGCCTCGGCGGTGATCGCGACCAGGTAGAGGATGGACAGCAGCACGGACGGGCGGCCGTCAGACCTTGATGAAGTGCTCGCGGTAGTGCCGCAGCTCGGCGATGGAATCGCGGATGTCGTCCAGCGCCAGGTGGCTACCGCTCTTCTTCACGCCGTCACGCACATGGGGCGCCCAGCGCGCGGCCAGTTCCTTGAGGGTGGAGACGTCCAGGTTGCGGTAGTGGAAATAGGCTTCCAGCTCCGGCATGCGGCGATAGAGAAAGCGGCGATCCTGGCAGATGCTGTTACCACAGATCGGCGATTTGCCCTTGGGCACCCACTGCTGCAGGAATTCCAGGGTCAGGGCCTCGGCCTGGGCGGTATCGACGGTGCTCTCGCGCACCCGCTGGGTCAGCCCCGAGCCACCGTGCTGGCGGGTGTTCCACTCGTCCATGCCGGCCAGGATCTCGTCCGACTGGTGGATGGCCAGCACCGGGCCTTCGGCCAGCACATTGAGGTCGCTGTCGGTGACGATGGTGGCCATCTCGATGATCACGTCCCGATCCGGATCCAGGCCGGTCATTTCCAGGTCGATCCAGATCAGGTGCTGCGGATTGGGGGCGGTCATGGTGAACTCCTTGATGATGGCACCAGTGTAGCAGCGCGCCTGCCGCGTACCTACCGGCGCCAGAGCAGCAGCCGGCTGCCACGCAGGTCGCCTACCTCCAGCACCTGATCCGCCGGCTGGTCGGGAATCTCGAAGGTGTTGCTGATCAGCCAGCTGCCGGCCCGCTGCTCCGTGCGGGCCTTGTCGCCCAGGCGTGGCATGGGCGCCGGCGAGAGAAAGCAGTAGACGACGTCGAACTCGCCCAGCTCCACCCGCCAGAGATCGCGATAGCGTACCTGACAGTTGCGCCGCGGCAGGCAGCGCAGCCAGGCCAGGGCGAAACTCAGCGGCGCCGTCTCCACCCCGACAAAGGTGGCCTGAGGAAAGCGCCGGGACAGATCGACCAGGGTATCGCCCAGGCCGCAGCCCAGGTCGACGAAGCGAAAGGTCGGCTCGCGCTCGACGAGCAGTTCGGCCAGCCGCTCGCGGGTCTGGCGGCCGGTAAGGTAGAGCGGTACCCGCTCGCGCAGGCTGTTCCAGTTCAGCAGCAGGAGCAGCAGGAAGCCGAGCGCGGCGATGCCCGCCGAGAGTCCGCGACCGCTGACCAGGTAGAGCGCCGGGGCGAACAGCAGATTGATGAACACCCACCAGCGGGCGAGTCCCAGCAGCTCGCCCAACAGGGCCGCCAGTACCGCCTGCAGGCAGACCAGCGCCAGCAGCGAGGGGCGCTGGCCGGCGAAGCCGGCCCACAGGCGAATGCCGACGACGGCGACCACCAGGGCGGCCAATTGCACCAGCACGGCCAGCAACAGCGGATAGCGCGAGGCGAGATGGGCCAGCATGGGGGCTCCGGAGCGACGAGGTACGCCAAGTTTAGGTAATCCGCGAGAGGCGGCCAATGCTAGACTCAGCGGTCCTGAAACCCGCGGATATCCCATGGCCAAACGCCACCTGACCCGTCGCCAGAGCTGGCGGATCGAAAAAATCCAGACCGAACGCGCCGCTCGCGCGGAAAAGCGCGAATCCAAGCTGATCGACGAACTCGAAGGCGGCGATCTGGGACCGGAGCAACAAGGCCTGGTGATCGCCCACTTCGGCGTTCAGGTGGAGGTCGAGGATGACGAAGGCCAGCTGCAGCGCTGTCACCTGCGCGCCAACCTGCCGACCCTGGTCACCGGCGACCGGGTGGTGTTTCGTCCCAGCCTCCAGGGCAACGGCGTCATCGTCGCCCAGTTGCCGCGGCGTTCGGAGATCTGCCGACCGGACATGCGCGGTCTGCTCAAGCCGGTGGCGGCCAACGTCGACCGCCTGGTGATCGTCTTCGCCCCGCTACCCACGCCTCACGCCAATCTCATCGATCGCTACCTGGTGGCCGCCGAGCATGCCGGCATCCAGCCGCTGCTGCTGCTCAACAAGGCCGACCTGATCGACGCGCACAACGGCCCGGCGCTGGACGAACTGCTGGGCGTCTACCGCGAGCTGGACTATCCGCTGCTGGAAGTCTCGGCTCACAACGGCCTGAGCATGGACCAGCTCAAGAGCGAGCTGGACGAGCACGTCAGTGTCTTCGTCGGTCAGTCGGGGGTGGGCAAGTCGTCGCTGGTGAACGCCCTGCTGCCGGGCGTCGATACCCGCGTCGGACCGCTGTCCGAGCTGACCAACAAGGGCACCCACACCACCACCACCGCCCGGCTCTTCCACTTTCCCGATGGCGGCGATCTGATCGACTCGCCCGGTATCCGCGAATTCGGCCTCAGCCACGTCAGCCGTGACGACGTCGAAGCCGGCTTCAAGGAATTCGGCGACTACCTTGGCCACTGCCGCTTCCGCGACTGCAAGCACGAGCGCGAGCCCGGCTGCGCCCTGCTCGCCGCCCTGGAGCGCGGTGACATCCATCTGCAGCGGATGGCCAGCTACCGGCATATCCTGGCCAGCCTGGAAGGCGAATCTCGCTACTAAGGAAAACGCCGGGCAAGCCCGGCGTTTTCTATCGTCGAGCGAAGACCATCAGCCGAAGACGCGGAAGCGCTCGGCGTCGTCCATGAAGCCCTTCTCCGGGAAGTCGCCCTCGTTGGAACCGAAGGGCATCTGGGCGCGCAGGTGCCAGGTCTCCGGCAGCTTCCATTCGGCAGCGGCCAGGGCATCGGGCAGCGGATTGTAGTGCTGCAGGCTGGCGCCGATGCCGGCGTTGGCCAGGGCCGTCCACACGGAGAACTGGGCAATGCCGCTGGCCTGCTCCGACCAGATGGGGAAGTTGTCGGCGTAGGCGGGATACTTGTCCTGCAGGCCGGCAACGACATGCCGATCCTCGTAGAACAGCACGGTGCCGGCGCCGGCCGCGAAGCTGTTGATCTTGCCTTCGGTAGCGGCGAAGGCGTCGGCCGGCACGATCTGCTGCAGCGCCTGCATGACGAAGCCCCAGAACTTGTCGCTCTCGGCGCCGAACAGGATCACCGCGCGCGAGCTCTGCGAGTTGAAGGCGGAGGGCGACAGCTTGACCGCTTCCTGGATCAGCGCGGTGACCTGGTCCTGGGCCAGTGGCAGGTTCTTGCCCAGCGCATACTGGCTGCGGCGGCGCTTGATGGTGTCGATAAAGGCGTTGCTCATCGGAAGGCTCCTGCAAGGGAATCGGAGATCGGGAGACCGCGCGCCAGGGCGCAAGGTGCCCGATCCAGCATGAAACCCCTGCAGCTTACCCAGCCCTGCGCAGGCCAACGGACGAAAAAACCGAACGCTAGCAGCGAATTTTCCTATCGATCATCGCCACCCTTCAGGGCTTGCCCTGGATGACGCCGGCATCGAAGGCATTGACCTGATTCTTGAAAGCCGCGTTGTTGATCGGCTGCGCCAGGTTGCCGGTGGCGCTGACGCCGCCGCTGGAGACTCCGCTCCGGCTCGCCGCCGGTGTGGCACCGGCCGCGGGCTTGGGTGCCTGGTTGCCGCCGGCGCGGCCTTCGATGGCCTGCTGGGCCTTCTTGGTCAGCACGATGATGTCGATGCGGCGGTTGACCGGGTTGAGCGGATGCTCGCGATCGAAGGGTGCCGAAGAGGCATAGCCGACGATCCGCGCCACCTGCTCTTCCGGATAGCCACCGGCGATCAGCGCCCGGCGTGCGGCGTTGGCGCGACCGGCGGACAACTCCCAGTTGCTGAAGTCGCCCTTGCCGGCGTAGCGCGCGGCGTCGGTATGGCCGCTGATGCTGATCTTGTTCGGCACCTGGCGAATGGTGTCGGCCATGGCCAGCAGGATGTCCTCGAAATAGGACTTCAGCCGCGGACTGCCGGAATCGAACATCGGCCGGTTCTCGGCATCGACGATCTGGATGCGCAGGCCGTCCTGGGTGATCTCCAGCAGGATCTGGTCCTTGAACTTCTGCAGCTCCGGATTCTGCTCGATCTTGTTCTGCAACTCCTGCAGCAACAGCTCCAGGCGTTCCTTGTCCACCTGCTCGGCGATCTTTTCCGCCTGGCTCGGATCCATCTTCGCCTGGCTGGCATCCTTCTGCTGCTGGGCCGCGTCGTTGGGCTGGCGCTTGTCGGACTGATCGGGCGCCTGGGTAGGATCGGGCGCGACGCGGTTGGAATCGTTGGGGTCGGCGCGCTCCTGCACGTCCGGATTGACCTTGTTCTGGGTCGAATCCGGTTGCGCCTGGATCTCGGGATTCAGGGTGCGGTCAGGCGCCGGCGTCGGCGTGCCGCCCAGGTCGATGACATAGGGGCTGGCACTTTCGGTGAAGCCGATCGGATCCTGGAAGTAGCCGGCGATGGCCTTCTTCTGCTCCGGGGTAGCCGAGGACATCAGCCAGAGCACCAGGAAGAACGCCATCATGGCGGTGGCGAAGTCGGCGAAGGCGATCTTCCAGGCGCCGCCGTGGTGGCCGGCGGCGCTTTTCTTGATGCGCTTGACGATGATCGGCTGGTTGTTGTCCATCAGCTGCCCCGCATCGCCTGCTCGAGCTCACTGAAGGACGGCCGGTGCGCCGGGAACAGCACCTTGCGGCCGAATTCCACGGCGACGGTGGGCGGCATGCCGCTGGCGGCGGCGACCAAACAGGCCTTGATGGCCTCCAGCACATTGAGCTCTTCCTTGGCGTCGTGCTCCAGGCAGGTCGCCAGGGGACCGAAGAAGCCGTAGGCGGCGAGAATACCGAGGAAGGTACCCACCAGGGCGGCGCCGACGTGACCACCGATGGCCGCCTGGTCACCCTCGCCGAGCATGCCCATGGTGATCACGATACCCAGTACCGCGGCGACGATGCCGAAGCCGGGCAGGCCGTCGGCGACCCGCGATACCGCGTGGGACGGATGCTCCAGCTCTTCCTTGATGCCGGCCAGCTCCATGTCGAACAGGCCTTCCAGCTCGTGGGGGGCCATGTTGCCGGAGGACATCAGCCGCAGGTAGTCGGCGACGTAGGCGGTCATCCGCTCATCCTTGAGGATGTTCGGGTACTTGCTGAAGATCGGACTGGCTTTGGGATCCTCGACGTCCGCCTCGATGGACATCATGCCCTCGCGCCGGCTCTTGTTGAGGATCTCGTAGAGCAGCTTGAGCACGTCCAGGTAGAAGGCGTGGGTGAAGCGGTTGCCAAACATCTTCAGCGACTTCTTGAACACCTGCATGAAGGTGCTGCCCGGGTTGGCCTGCAAGAAGGCCCCCAGGGCGGCACCGCCGATGATCAGGACCTCGAGCGGCTGGATGATCGCAGCGATCTTGCCATGCGCGAGGATGTAGCCGCCGAGGACAGCCGCGAATATCACGATGATGCCGATGATTTTTGCCATGGTTGGGAATACTGTGTGCTAAGGAAAATTGAGCCGGGGATCTGCCCTCACGTCCCCTTTATCGGACCCGGCGCCCCGGACTGAAGGCCTTTCATCAAATTTCAAGGCGACCGTCGTATGTCCAGCCGCCCGAACACCGTCGAAGACTGGGTCAAACACCTGGAAGGCGTACGCCTGCCGGTGGCCACCGCCACCGCGGAGCGTCTGCGCCGCGCCCTGGCCGATGGCCGTCTGGCGCTGCATGAGATCGCCGAACGGCTCTGCGAGTCACCCCCCCTGGCGCTGGCCCTGCTGCGCGAGGCCAATCGCGGCCATGCCAGCCTTGGCGATCCGGCCGCCAGTCTGGAGGCCGTGCTCGGCCGCGTCGGTCTCGGGCCGGCGGAATACCTGATCGCCCGCCAGCCGACCCTGGCCGAGGAGCGTCTGCCGCGTCCGCTGCGGCAGCTATGCCTGGTCAGCCAGCACGCCATGACCCTGGGGCTGGGCCTGTTCGGCGTGCCCCTGGCGCGGCTGTGGCCGGACATCCGCCTGGCCGCCCTGCTCTTTCTGGCGCCACTCTGGCCGCTGGCGACCCGCTATCCGGAACTCTTCGAGGAATGGGAACGGCGGGTGCTGGGCGAAGGCGAACCGGCGCTCAAGGTCGAGCGCGAACTGCTCGGCGTGCCGGCGATCCGCCTGTGCCAGGCGCTGGCCCGTCACTGGCAGTTGCCCGAGTGGATCGTGGAAGGCTATCGCCTGCTGGACCAGGATCGCCGGCAACTGGTCAGGGCGCTGCACATCGCCCATGGCGACGATCCCCTCGAGCAGCAGCAGCGCCTCGACGACGACCCCACCCTGCGGCGCTGGCTGACCCATCCCGGCAACACCATCCTGCTGGCCAACGGTCTGGCCCTGGCCAGCCACCACGCCTGGGATGGTCCTCATACCCTGCGCTGGCAGCGTTTCAGCGCCCTCTATCTGCAACTGCCGCTGGCACGGGTGCAGAGTCGCAGCCATGAACTGGCGGTGCAGGATGCCCAGCGCCATGCCCGACCCGGCCTCTGGCATCCGGCCGAGGGCCTGGTCTGGCCTCCGGGCGAACGGCGCCTCAAGCCGGTGCCCCGGGTACAGGTCGCCAGCGAGAGTCAGGCACAGCGCTGGCGCGGACTCTGCGAGCAGCTGCTGCACACGCCCAGCGCCTTCGCCACCCTGCCCCAGCTGTTCGATTGCGCCCGCCAGGCGCTGGTGGCCTGCGGCCTGCCGCGGCTGCTGCTGCTGACCCCGGATCGCAACGGCCAGAAGGGCAATGTCCAGCTGCACCATGGCCTGGACGACGCCCCCGGCCTGCAGCTGGACATCGCCAGCCATCCGCTGCTGGCCAAGCTGTTTGGCGGCCCCGGCCAGTTGCGCATCGATGACGACAACCGAGCACGTTTCGCGCCGCACCTGCCCGCCGATCTGCGCCGGCTGTTCAGCAACGAACGGCTCTGGCTGCGCAGCCTGGGCTTTGGCGAACGGGTGGTACTGGTGGCGATCCTGGACAGCGAACTGCAGCCGGCGGATCCGCGGCGCAGCGCAGCGCTGGACAAGACCTTCACCTGCATCGAGCGCGCCATCGGTACCTTTGCCAACCGTCCGCGGGTACGACCGACCTGACGCTGGCCGGTCAACCTCGGTACACTTCACCTTTGCTACGGACCGACGGGAAATCCGCGATGCCCTTTTCCGCCCTGCCCCTGGTGATCGAACCGGCCGATCTCGCGGCGCGCCTGGATGCGCCCGAACTCATCCTGGTGGATCTCTGCAGCGCTGCCCACTATGCCGAGGGCCATCTGCCCGGCGCGCGCCATGTCGCGCCCGCCCGCACCCAGCTGGGCAGCAAGCCGGCGCCCGGCCTGTTGCCGGCCCAGGCGGACCTGGAGCAGCTGTTCGGCGAACTGGGGCAACGCGACGAGGCTGTCTACGTGGTCTATGACGATGAAGGCGGCGGCTGGGCCGGACGCTTCATCTGGCTGCTGGACGTCATCGGGCACGGCCACTATCACTACCTCAACGGTGGGCGCCAGGGCTGGATCGCCGCCGGCCTGCCGCTGAGCACGGCGGTCCCCGCCACGGCCGGGGCGCCGGTCGCCCTGACCCTGCACGAGGAGCCCACCGCCAGCCGTGCCTACCTGCAGAGCCGGCTGGGCGCCGAGGACCTGGCCATCTGGGACGCCCGGGGCGCCGATGAATACCGCGGCGAAAAGGTGCTGACCGCCCGTGGCGGCCACATCCCCGGCGCGATCAACTTCGAGTGGACCGCCGGCATGGATCGCGAGCGCCAGTTGCGCATCCGTGAAGACCTGGCCGCCGAACTGGAGCGCCTGGGCATCACCCGCGACAAGGAAATCATCACCCACTGCCAGACCCATCACCGATCCGGCTTCACCTATCTCGCGGCCAAGGCCCTGGGCTATCCGCGCGTCAAAGCCTATGCCGGCTCCTGGGGCGAATGGGGCAACCACCCCGACACCCCCATCGAATGATTGCCAAGGACCTCTCATGAAACTGCAAGACCGTCTGTTCATCCTTGCCCAGCACCTGCTGCCGCACCATCTGCTGTCGCGGCTGATCGGTGGCTTCGCCGAGTGCCGGGTGCCCTGGTTCAAGAATCTGCTGACCCGCTGGTTCGTCCGTCACTATGACGTCGACATGCGCCAGGCCCAGGTGGAAGACCCCACCGCCTACGAGAACTTCAACGCCTTCTTCACCCGCGCCCTCAAGCCCGGCGCCCGCCCGCTGCCGGCCGAAGCCGGCGTGGTGGTCAGTCCGAGCGACGGCGCCATCAGCCAGCTCGGCCGCATCGAGCACGGCCGCATCTTCCAAGCCAAGGGCCACAGCTACAGCCTGCTGGAGCTGCTCGGCGGCGACGGCCTGCGCGCCGCGCCCTTCATGGGCGGTCATTTCGCCACCATCTACCTGTCGCCCAAGGACTATCACCGGGTGCACATGCCGCTCACCGGTACCCTGAAGGAGATGGTCTATGTGCCCGGGCGCATCTTCTCGGTCAACCAGCTCACCGCCGAGAACGTGCCCGAGCTGTTCGCCCGCAACGAGCGGGTGGTGTGCATCTTCGATACCGCCGTGGGGCCCATGGCGGTCATCCTGGTCGGCGCCATGATCGTCGCCAGCATCGAGACGGTCTGGGCCGGTCTGGTCACGCCGCCAAAGCGCGAACTCAAGCGCTTCGCCTACGACGAGGCCGCGCGCGCACCCATCACCCTGGGCACCGGCGACGAGCTGGGTCGCTTCAAGCTGGGCTCCACCGCCATCGTGCTGTTTGGCCCGGACGCGGTGAACTGGTCCGCTGAACTCGGCGCCCTGTCCACCGTCAACATGGGGCAACTGCTGGGGGTTCCGACCACGTCGACCCCCTTGACCACCGTTTCCGAGCCAGGGCCTCTCGCCTAGATGCGCGGTTCATTGCCCATCGAAACAGGAGTGTGCGCGGCGAATGGATAGCAAAAGGCCACAGCTCATGTTGCGGGTACCGACGCCCGATCAGCGCAGCCTGACGTTTTGTGACGCCACCCCGGCCGGCCTCAAGCGCTGGCTGGAGCAATTGCCGCGGGCCAAGTTGGGCGAATTCGCCCGGCTGCTCTACCAGGGTTTGCTGGAGCTCAATCGGCTGGTCCTGACGCCGGAAGCGCGTCTGCGCCTGCTCGAATCCCTGCGCCCGGACGTGCAGCGGGTCTGTCAGCTGCTGGAACGCCATGTGCTCAACCAAGCCATCGTGCTCGACGAGCGTTCGCGCAAGGTAGCCAATCTCTGCCAGGCGCTGCAGAACCTGCTGGCGGCCGGCTACAAGCTGATCGTGGTCGAGGAAAGCGACCGTGGCGAACGCAGTACGCTGCTCGCGACCGCCATCCAGCGTGCCCTGCGCGCCCTGCTCGGGCCGCTGATCCGCGCCGCCCAGCTCTATACCCCGGTGCACGACAACCTCTGGCTGGAGCTGCACCAGCTCTACCGGCTGGCGGTGACCACCGGCCTGCACAATCAGAGGATTCGCGATGAACTGCTGCCCGGCGACGGCAGCCAGACCATCACCCAGGCCTATGGCGCCGCCCTGTTGTTCGGCGCTGCGCGCTGCAACCAGTTGCGCCAGAGCCACATCGCCCAGCTGACGCTGCACCTGGACGACTGGGCCAGCCTGATCCGCCTGCAGGGTCCCGAGCAGAACGGTACCTTGATGGTGGTGGCGCCGCAGATCGACGCCCCGCCGCGCTATCGCTCGCTGTTGCGCGAAGCCAATCTCAACGGTCTTCTCGGCCTCGCCCCGCAGCAACTGGTGCAGGCCATCGAAGACTACCTGGCGCTGGCCCCGGAGCAGCGCCCCCGCGCGCGCCTGCCGGTGCACGGCGATCTGTCCCTGGATCTGCTGCAACACCTCGTCGGGGCCTGGGGCCAGGAGGCGGATCGCGCCTTCCAGCGCATGCCCGGCCAGGGTCAGGTGCAGGTCTGCATCGGCATGAGCGCCCTGCACTACCAGCTCTCGGGTGGCCAGGTGTTCGCCGACACCCTGCGCCTGTCGGCCGTGGTCGCGCCGGACACCTTTGCGCCCAAGCCCAAGGAAGACGTCTGGTCGCTGGCCTTCGACGCCGACACCCGGACCCCCGATGCCCTGGACTGGAGCGCCGAGGGCCTGGAAGAAATCCATTACGACGCCCTGCCCGGTGAAGGCGAGGGGGCCAGTCCCGCCTTTCCGATCCATGCGGTGCAGGTGGTCAACCACAGTCCGGGCGGCTATTGCCTGAGCTGGAGCGGCGAGGTGCCCGAGCAACTGCAGGCCGGCGAATTGCTCGGCGTGCGCCTGCCCGAGGATCACAACTGGGGCCCGGCGGTGGTGCGCTGGGTCCGCCAGGTGCCCGGCAGCGGGACCCAGATGGGCGTCGAACTGCTGGCGCCCACTGCGCGCCCCTGTGGGCTGCAGCTGCTGCGCAAGGCCGAGCAGAACAGTCAGTACCTGCGCGCCCTGCTCCTGCCGGAGATCAAGGCCATCGACCAGGCGCCGACACTGATCGCGCCGCGACTGCCCTTCCAGGAAGGCAGCAAGGTGCAGATCAATCAGCAGGGCAACGAGCAGCGCGGCATGCTCGACCGGCGGCGCAGTATGACGGTCAGCTTCAGCGTCTTCGAATATCACCTGCTGGAGCAGAGCGGTACGCAGCCCAGCGGCGGATCCACTGGCGGCGGGGCGCGTCAGGAAGAAGACTTTGACTCGCTGTGGAAGTCTCTGTAGCTTCGATAAATCATCGTTATCGCCAAGGCGCGAATAGACCATGGCCGCCGAACACAGCGCGATCCGCCTGTTACTGCTCGAAGCATCGCAGAACGAGGCGGAACGCCTGGTCAGCCTGTTCCGCAATGCCGGACGGGCGACGCGGGCCCAGCGCCTGGCCGACCCCGCGGGTCTCGACGAACTGCTGTCCCAGTCCTGGGACCTCGCCATCCTTGCCCCACCCTCGCCTGAGCTCGACAGCCTGGCCGCCCTGTGCCAGTTGCGCCGCCGCGCACCCCAGCTCGCCGTCATCCAGCGGGTGGCGCCGGACGATCCCGCGGCGGTGCTCGATGCCCTGCGTCTGGGCGCCCGCGACGGCATCGCCAGCGACAACGACGAGCACCTGCTGCTGGCCAGCCTGCGCGAACTCGGCAACCTGGCCGAGCGCCACGAACGCCGGCGCCTGGAACAGGCGCTGGCCGAGGCCGAGCAGCGCTGCCAGCTGCTGCTGGCCAACGCCGTGGACGCGGTCGCCTATGTCCACGACGGGCTGCATATCCATGTCAACTCGGCCTATGTGGAACTGCTGGGCTATCCCTCCGCGGAAGACCTGGAAATCACTCCGCTGATGGACCTCATCGCCGCCGCCGACCAGCCGGCGCTGCGCGAGGCCTTTCGCCAGTTGCGCGACGATCCCCGCCCCCTCGAACTGGACTGCCGGTGCGTCCGCCAGGACGGCAGCACCCTTGGCGTGCGCCTGCGCCTGACGCCGGCCATCTATCTCGACGAACCCTGCGTGCAGCTGCACCTGCGCGAGGAACGCGCGGCCCCGGCCGCCGAGGCCCTCGAGGAACAGCTGCGCGAGGTGCGCTTCCAGGACATCCTGACCGGTCTGCTCAATCGCAGCCGCATGCTCGAATTGCTCGAGGATGCCCTGGAACGCGCCCGGCTCGGCGCGCCGGCCAGCTTCGCCTACCTGAGCATCGATCGCTATCCGACCCTGGTGGCCGAGCTGGGCATAGGCGCCATGGACGAACTGCTGGTGGTCTTGGCCGAGCGCCTGCGCGAACACTTCGGCACCCTGGTGACCCTGTCGCGCTTCGCCGACGACGCCTTCACCGCCCTCCTGCCGCAGGCGGCCGACGCCAGCCTGGACAGTGCCTTCGAGCGCCTGCTCGGCCGCCAGGAGCGCCAGCCGCTGACCCTGGCCGGGCGCACCCTGGCCATCAGCTATTCCATCGGCGTGGTCAGCCTGGACAGCCGTACCAAGAGCGCCGGCGACCTGGTGGACCGCGCGCACCGCTCCGCGCGCCAGGTCGCCCAGCGCGGCGGCAATGCCTGCAAACGCTACGACCCCCAGGAAGAGCTGGCCGCCGCCGCCAATCGCGGCAATCTGGTGGCCATGGTCAAGCAGGCCTTGCAGCAGAACGGCTTCCGCCTGCTGTTCCAGCCGGTGATCGGCCTGCGCGGCGGCAGCCACGAGTACTACGAGGCGCTGCTGCGCCTGATCAATCCGCAGGGTGAAGAGGTCTCACCGGCCGAATTCGCCCGCACCGCCCGCGACAGCGGCCTGAGCGGCCAGATTGATCGCTGGGTGATCCACCAGGCCATGCGCCAGCTCGGCGAGCACCGCGCCCGCGGTCATGGCACGCGCATCTTCGTGCATCTTTCGGGGGCGACCCTGGGCGATCTGGAGTTGTTGCCCTGGCTGCGGGAAACCCTGCAGGCGCAGCAGCTGGACGCCGAGGCGGTGATCTTCCAGCTCAGCGAAGAAGACCTGCTGGCCCAGCCGGAGCAGGCCCTGGCCATGGCGCAGCGACTACGTCGCCAGGGTCATCCGGTCACGCTGAGCGGTTTTGCCGCCGGCGATCCGCCGCTGGCGGCGCTGCGCCTGCTGGTACCGGATTACGTCAAGCTGTCGGGCAAGCTGATCAAGGACCTGGCGCAACCGGACCAGCAGGAGCGCCTCAAGACCCTGGTCGCCGAACTCAGCGCGCAGAACGTCCAGACCATCGCCCCCTTCGTCGAGAGCGCCAGCGTGCTGGCCCAGCTCTGGCAGGTCGGGGTGCACTTCATCCAGGGCTACTACCTGCAGGAGCCCAGCCAGGCGATGGACTACGAGTTCCAGGCAGAGTAGCGGCGATCCAGCCTGGGACAGCTTCATCGCGGCCATGGGCCGCTCCTGCGGATGCGCGAGGCAAACGCAGGAGCGGCCGCGAGGGCAGGCTCAGGCCCGGGTATGGCGATCTTCCACGCCGAGCAGATAGAGCACGCCATCCAGGCCCAGCACGCTCACCGACTGGCGAGCGGACTGGCGCACCAGCGGCTTGGCGCGAAAGGCCACGCCCAGACCGGCCAGGGCCAGCATCGGCAGGTCGTTGGCGCCATCGCCCACGGCGATGGTCTGCTCGAGCGTCAGGCCTTCGCGGCTGGCCAGTTCCTGCAGCAGATCGGCCTTGCGCTGGGCATCGACGATGGGCTCGACGGCACGACCGGTCAGCTTGCCGTCGACGATCTCCAGTTCGTTGGCATAGACATAGTCGATGCCCAGCCGCGCCTGCACCTGGTGGGCGAAGTAGGTGAAGCCGCCGGAAAGGATGGCGGTCTTGTAGCCCAGCCGCTTCAGCTCGGCGAACAGCCGCTCCGCCCCTTCGGTCAGGCGCAGCCCGGCACCGATGTCTTCCAGCACCTCCTCGGACAGGCCCTGCAGCAGCGCCATGCGCTCGCTGAAGCTGGCGCGGAAGTCGATCTCGCCGCGCATGGCGCGCTCGGTGATGGCCGCGACCCGCTCGCCGATACCGGCGGCCTTGGCCAGCTCGTCGATGACCTCGGCCTGGATCAGGGTGCTGTCCATGTCGAACACCGCCAGCCGGCGATGCTGACGCTGCAGCTCATCCGGCTGCCAGCCGATGTCGGCCTGGCCTTCCTGGGCCAGCGCCAGCAGGCCTGCGCGCAGCGCCTGGGGTTCGTGCGGCTCGCCGGTGACGCGCAGCTCCAGGGCGGCGCGCGCGGTCGCGCCCGGCTCGCTCAGGGGACGGATGGCGTGGATGTTCAAGCCCTGCTCGCGGCACAGCGCGGCCAGGCGGGTCAGCGGCAGATCGGCCAGGGTGCGACCCATCAGCGTCAGGACATGGGCTTCGGCGGTGTCCGGCGCGGGCTGCGCCAGGGGCGCCACCTGCAGACCCAAGGCCTGCAGCGCCTGACCCAGCGCCGCGCCGGCACTCGCCGGACTGACCAGCAGGGTCACCGCGGCACTGTTGTCCAGACCCTGCTGCTGCAGCGATTCCAGCCGGGCACCGGCCGCGGCCAGGGCGCCGGTGAGAGCAGCCAGCCAGTCGGCGGGCAGGATGCCCACGGCCTGGAGTCCGATAACGTCTTGCATGGCGATCCCCTCGCGGAAAAGCGCGCAGTCTACCCTTTCGCCTCGGCGGTGCCGAGCCGTGGGCACCGGCTGGCGGAGTGAGTCCACCGCCGGCCTCTTTTGCGGGCGAAGCCCTGCATTCGCCGTTTTCGCACCCCTGGCGCGCTGGTTATACTGGCCGCACATTTTTTGTCCAAAGAAACGATTTCTGTGACCCGCCCCGCGACCGTCAAGCCCGATAATTTCTTCCTGCTGATCTACCGAGCCCTGCGCCAGCGTCGTGTGCCGGTGGCCTTGCGCATCGTTTCCCACAGCCTGCTGCTGGTGGCGGCTGCCCTGGTGATCTATGCCGGCATCATGAGCATGCAGTTCCGCCATGCCATGCAGCAGCAGGCCGACGCCGTCGGCCAAAGCCTGGTGACCCAGACGGCCAATTCCGCCGCCGAATTGCTGGTGGCCAACGACAATCTCAGCCTCAACGTGCTGCTGAGCAACCTGGCGCGCAATCCGCTGGTGGCCCATGCCGCGGTCTACAGCCCGGACAACCGGGTGCTGGCCGAGTCCGGCACGCGCCCGAGCCAGGGGTTGCTGACCGCCACCGATGGCATCTACAGCACGCCGATCCGCTTCCAGGACGTCACCGCCGGTCAGGTGCGCCTGGCGCTGGACATGGACCAGTTCCAGCAGCCGATGATGGTCAGCCTGCAGAACATGGGCCTACTGGGCCTGATCCTGCTGGCGCTCACGCTGATTCTCAGCCTGCGGCTGGGTCGTCAGCTGTCGATTCCGCTGCTGGAACTGCGCGTCTGGCTGCGCGATCCCGATGACCCCGCACCGGGCGCCGGCCGTCTCGACGAACTGGGCGACCTGGCCCGCCAGCTGCAAAGTCGCCTGGTCCCGCCCAAGCCGCCCAAGGCGGAAGTGGCCGAGGCCGAGGACGACGATCCCTTCGCCGACGAGCAGGGTGGCCTGAGCGTCAAGCCGCCCGCACGCAAGGCTGCCGCCGCCAGACCGGCCGCGCGCAAGGCGCCCGCCGCGGGTGCCGACAGCGAACTGGACGCCGATGCCTTCGCCGAGCTGGTACCTGAGTCCTTTACCGAACCGCCACCCACCCCGGCCCCGGCGGTGCCCACCGAGCCCGACATCGTCACCTCGGCGGTGCTGTCCATCCAGCTCGGCGCCCAGGACCAGCTCAGCCGGCTGCCACGCAGCCGCCTCGAACAGCTGCTGGAGCGCTATCGCGACTGCCTGCAGCAGGCCACCGAGCTCTACGACGGCGAACTCCACACCCTCAAGGATGGCGGCAGCCTGATCCTCTTCCACGAACGCAGCGACGACGACGACTACCTGACCCGCGCGCTCTGCTGCGGCGAGATCATGCGCGCCCTCGGTCATGCGCTGCAGGTGGAAGTGGTCGGCAGCGGTGCAACCCTGCAGCTGCAACTGGGTCTGACGCAGGGCGAACGCCTCGCCGGCCTGGAGCTTGCCCAATTGCTGGAAAACACCACCGTACGCAATGCCCAGGCGCTGAGTCGCCACAGTCGCAACCTGTTGCTGGTCGAGCAGAGCATCGCCGAGGACGAGCTGCTGCGTAAACGCGCCCGTATCCGCACCATCGCCAGCCCCGCCGGGGCCAGTTGCGTGGAACGTCTCCTGGAACCCTACTCCGCGACGCTGGAGCGTCACCTGGTCCGGCTCGAGGCGCGGTAACGCGCCCGCCGACCCCACCTATGAGCGCCCTCCTGCCCCGTCTCGCCCTTGCCGCGCTGTTGCTGGCGGCCTGCGCTGTCCAGGCGGCGCCCAATGCGAGCAGCGTGAGACTGCCCGATGGCGGGGTCTATACCGGCGAATTCGTCAGCGGCCTGCTCAATGGCAGCGGACGCATCGAGTGGCCCAATGGCAACTGGCTCAAGGGCCGCTTCAAGGATGGCCTGGCCGAGGGGCCCGGCGAGCAGCAATTCGCCGACGGCACCTACTACCAGGGCACCTTTCGCCGCGGTCTCTACCATGGCCAGGGCAACCTGATCAGCAGCAGCGGCTGGGAATACCACGGCAGCTTCGTCAACGGTCGCATGCAGGGCCAGGGCTCCAAGCTCGACAGCGATGGCACCCAGACCATCGGCACCTTCAACGACGGCCACCTCAACGGCGTCGGCCAGTGGCAGGAGCCGGGCGGCGATCGCTATGACGGCGAATTCGTCGACGACCAGTTCGAAGGCGCCGGCGTCTATCGCAGTGCCGGCGGTGATCTCTGGCGCGGGCGCTTCAGTGGCGGCGAGCTGACCGGCAACGGCGAATTCGTCGGCAGCGACAGCAGCCAGTATCGTGGTGCCTTTCGCAACTGGAAGTTCGACGGCCAGGGCGTGCTCACCAACAGCGACGGCAGCGTCTACCGCGGCAACTTCGCCGACGGCGTCTATGCCGGCATGGGCGTCCTGACCCGCGCCGACGGCCAGGTGGAACGGGGTCTCTGGGAGGGCGGCAAGCGCATCCGCGACGACCAGGGCCAGTACATCGCCGATCCCCTGGAACGCGCCCTGCTCGACCAGGGCAAGGTGCTCGACCAGGAATTGCAGCAGATCCCGGCGTCCACCCCTGCCACCGAACTCTATGGCCTGGTCCTGGCCGGTGACGGTGGCCAGGGCGTGTTCCAGCGCGAAGCCAATTATGTGGCCAACTTCCTGACCACCACCTGGGGTGCCCGCGACGTCGTCCACCTGATCAACGCCAAGGACATCCGCAGCGACCATCCGCTGGCCACCCGCGAGAATCTCTACCAGAGCCTGCAGGCGCTGGCCCAGCGCACCGGCCCGGAGGACCTGATCCTCATCTACCTGACCAGCCATGGCTCGGCCGACCATCAGCTGGTGCTCTCCCAGCCGGGCCTGGACCTCTCCAGCCTGCCGGCAGCGGAGCTCGGCCGCCTGCTCGCGCCCCTGCGCGGCCGCGACAAGCTGATCATCGTCTCCAGCTGCTACAGCGGCGGCTTCATCCCGCAACTGCAGGACGACCACACCCTGGTGATGACCGCTTCCAAGGCCGATCGCACCTCCTTCGGCTGCACCGACGAAGCCGACTTCACCTATTTCGGCCGCGCCCTGTTCGCCGAGGCCTTCCAGCACACCGACGATCCCGAGCAGGCCTTCCAGCGTGCCCGCGACACCGTGTCGGTACGCGAGAAGACCGAAGGCTTCGATCCGTCCGAGCCCCAGCTCTGGGCGCCGCCGGCCGTCCTGCAGAAGTGGCGTGCCTGGCGCGCGAGTCGCTGACTGCCCGCTTTGACCAGGGCTTTGACGAACAACCGGAACGTCTGAGGTCCAACCTGACATCAGCGGTCGCCGCTACAAGGAGAGCCCCGTGTACCTGACGCCTCAGCATGCCCTCATCGCCGGCGCCACTGGCCTGACCGGCGAACACCTGCTCGACCGCCTCCTCAACGAGCCGACGGTCCCCCGGGTGCTGGCGCCGACCCGCCGTCCGCTGGCGGAGCACGCCCGGCTGGACAATCCGGTGGGTGATCTCAACAGCCTGCTGCCGACCCTGGAAGGTCCACTGGACGTGGCCTTCTGCTGCCTGGGCACCACCATGAAGCAGGCTGGCTCAGAAGCGGCCTTTCGTGCCGTGGATTACGGCCTGCCGCTGGCGGTCGGCCAGCGCGCCCTGGAACTGGGAGCCCGCCACTACATCGTGGTCAGCGCCATCGGCGCCGACTCCCAGTCCTCGATCTTCTACAACAAGGTCAAGGGCGAGCTGGAAGAAGCCCTGCGTGCCCAGGGCTGGACGCAACTGACCCTGGCGCGGCCGTCGCTGCTGATCGGCCAGCGCCAGGAAGAACGCCTCGGCGAGCGCCTGGCCGCCCCCCTGTCGCAGTGGTTGCCTGGCAAATGGCACGGCATCGAAGCCGCCGTCCTGGCCCGCGCGCTGTGGCGCCTGGCCCTGGAAGAAGGCAAGGGCGTGCGGGTGGTGGAATCCGACGAGCTGCGCAAGCTGGGACGTTGAGGGCTTGGCCGCTATCGACCGTAGGTTGGGCTGAGACGGCTCCATCGTCGAAGCCCAACATGCCGGTGCCGAGGCAAACACTGTTGGGCTTCGCTGCGCTCAACCCAACCTACGCCGGACTCCAGGAGCGGCCGCATCGGCAGAGCAATCTGGTCGCGATCAGACAGTGGCTCCTACGCCGGCTGCGCCAGCACCATCTGGTCGACTTCCTGCACCAGCCAGTCGTGCAGGGCGCGCAGGCGAGGATCGGCCAGGGCGCCCTGGGCATAGAGCAGCATGTACCTCTTATGCGCCGGCACTGAGCGGCCGAAGGGCGGCACCACCAGCACGCCACGGGCCAGTTCGTCGGTGATCAGCGCGCGGCGGGCGATGGCGACGCCCATGCCGGCGATGGCCGCCTCGATGGTCAGGTGGTTGCGGTTGAAGGTGTGGCCGCGCCGCACATCCAGCGCCGGTGCACCGATGCTGGCGAGATAGAACTCCCATTCGGCGTATTCGTAGCTGCCGCGCCAGGCGGTGATGTCGTGCAGCAACGGATAGAACTCTAGGTCCTCCGGCTGCTGCAGTGCTGGCCGTCCCTCCAGCAGACTGGGGGCGCAGACCGGAAAGATCTCCTCCTCCATCAGGGGCGTCGAGGCCAGTCCCGGATAGCTGCCGTCGTTGAGATCGATGGCGAGGTCGAATTCGCCCTCGCGCAGCGACCAGCTGCTGTCCTCGGCCACCAGCCGCAGTTGCAGATCGGGAAAGCGTGCCTGCAGCCGCGGCAGCCGCGGGGTCAGCCATTTGCCCAGGAACGAGGGAATCGACCTGAGCCGCACCACACCGCCGAACTGGCCGGCATTGAGGCGGCGCAATTCGGCGTCGATCAGCCCATAGGCCTGGTTCAGGGTGGTCGCCAGGCGCTGGCCCTCGGCGGTCAGCTCCAGGCCACGGGCCACCCGGTGAAACAGCTTGAAGCCCAGGCGCTCCTCCAGCTGGCGCATCTGCTGGCTGATGGCGCCAGGCGTCACATGCAGCTCTTCGGCGCAGCGCGTGAAGGAGAGATGGCGTGCGGCGCAGACGAACACCTGCAACCAGGCCTGGGTTTGGGCATTGAGGATCCGGCTCATCGATGAGTTCCGCTAAAGGATCGCTTAGAAGCTTTCGTTTGTGCGAGTTGGAGGCTTATCACCACTATGAGCCATCCGCCGGCACCTTGTCTGGCGACCATTCAAGCTCAATCAGGGATTACCGACATGGCCATCAGCGTCTTCGACCTGTTCAAAATCGGCGTGGGTCCGTCCAGCTCCCATACCGTGGGCCCGATGCGGGCCGGCGCCCTGTTCGCCCAGCGCCTGGTCGACGAAGGTCTGCTGGAGCAGGTCAAGCGGGTCGAGGTGCGCCTCTATGGCTCGCTGTCGGCCACCGGCGTCGGCCATGGCACCGACCGCGCCACCCTGATCGGCCTGATGGGCGAATGGCCGGATCGCGTCGATCCCGCTGCCGTGGAGCCGCGTATCGAAGCCCTGCGCAACGAGCGCCAGCTGCTGCTGGCCGGGCGCCAGGCGATCCACTTCGACTGGCAGGAAGACATGCTGCTGCTGGAAGAGAGCCTGCCCTATCACCCCAATGCCATGACCCTGACCGCCTTTGGCGCCACCGGCGAGGTGGCCGAGGCGACCTACTACTCCATCGGCGGTGGCTTCGTGGTGGACGCCGCCCAGGCCGCCAGCGGCGTGCTGGACAACGACACCACCGAACTGCCCTATGATTTCTCCAGCGGCGCCGAGCTGCTGCACCTGTGTCGCAGCCATGGCCTGGGCGTGGCCGAGCTGATGCTGGCCAACGAAAAGAGCTGGCGCTCCGAGGACGAGATCCGCAGCGGCCTGCTGCGCATCTGGAACGTGATGCGCGAATGCGTGCAGAACGGTCTCGCCAACGAGGGCATCCTGCCCGGCGGCCTCAAGGTGCGCCGGCGCGCCGCCCGCCTGCACCAGAGTCTGCAGGCCATCGGCAAGCCCAACGTCATCGGTTCCACCCTCTCCGCCATGGAATGGGTCAACCTCTTCGCCCTGGCGGTGAACGAGGAGAACGCCGCCGGCGGGCGCATGGTCACCGCCCCCACCAACGGCGCGGCCGGGATCATCCCGGCGGTGCTGATGTACTACATGAAATTCAATCCCGACGCCTGTGACGACGACGTGGTGCGCTTCATGCTGGCCGCTGCCGCGGTCGGCATCCTGTGCAAGAAGAACGCCTCCATCTCCGGCGCCGAGGTGGGCTGCCAGGGCGAGGTCGGCTCGGCTTGCGCCATGGCCGCAGCCGGTCTGGCCGAGGTGCTGGGCGCCAGTCCCGCGCAGCTGGAAAACGCCGCCGAGATCGGCCTGGAGCACAACCTGGGACTGACCTGCGATCCGGTCGGCGGCTTGGTGCAGGTGCCCTGCATCGAGCGCAATGCCATCGCCGCGGTCAAGGCGATCAATGCCGCCCAGATGGCCCTGCGCGGCGACGGCGAGCACTTCATCTCCCTCGACCAGGTGATCCGCACCATGAAGGAAACCGGCGCGGACATGCATAGCAAGTACAAGGAAACCTCGCGCGGCGGCCTGGCCGTGACCTTCGTGGAGTGTTGAGAGACGCTTGATCGTTCCAGTGCGGCGTATATACTCACATGTATATACGCCTCGAGGAGCTGTTCATGGCCGAAGCCCGTGTGTTCAAGTCTGGTAACAGCCAGGCCTTGCGCTTGCCCAAGGAGTTTCGCTTCGAATCGGATCGGGTGGAAATCTTCCGCCGCGGCGACGAAATCGTCCTGCGGGAGCTGCGGCCAGATGCCGCCGATATCTTCGATACCCTGGCCGCGCTGTCACTGGCGACGCTGGAACGGGAAGATAGTCCACCCCAGGGGCGGGAAGAGCTCTAGTGGCTGCTCGCTACCTGCTCGACACCAACATCTGCATCTACATCGCCAAGCACAATCCGCCGCAGGTCCGCGAACGTTTTGCCCGGCACGGCCGCGATGAGCTGGCGATGTCCGCGATCACCTGGGGCGAGCTCTGTCATGGCGCGGCCAAGAGTCAGCAACCCAAGCGCACCCGGGCGATCCTGGAACAACTCCGGCAGCAGATCGCTGTACTGGAGCTGGATAGGGGTTGTGCCGAGCACTATGGCGCCATTCGCGCCGAGTTGGAGCGTCAGGGCAAGATCATCGGCAACAACGACCTGTGGATCGCCGCTCATGCCCGCGCCAGGGCACTGATCCTGGTCAGCAACAATCTGCGGGAATTCAGCCGGGTCGCTGATCTGGCTTGTGAGAACTGGACAGCAGCCGATTGAAACGGCAGGGTCGGCTCTGACCTAGACACCAGGAACGCCCATGAGCCTCGACTCCGTCCGCCAGCACCTCGCGCGCATCGCGCCTGACCTCGAGATCCTCGAGGCCACCACCAGTACCGCGACCGTCAGCCTGGCGGCGGCCGCCCATGGCGTGGAGCCGGGGCGGATCGCCAAGACCCTGGGACTCAAGGTCGGAGAGCAGCTGTTGCTGCTGGTGGCTCGCGGTGATGCACGCCTGGACAACCGCAAGCTCAAGGCCGCCTTCGGTGGCAAGGCCAAGCTGCTCGATGCCGCCACCGTGGAGGGCCTTACCGGGCATCCGGTGGGTGGCGTCTGTCCGTTCGGGCTGGCCACCCCGCTGCCGGTCTATTGCGATGAGTCGCTGAAAGCCTTCGACGAGGTGCTCCCGGCCGCGGGTGCCATCCACAGCTGCGTGCGCCTCACTCCGGAGCGGCTGGCCGCCCTCAGCGAGGCGCGCTGGGTGGATGTCTGCGCGCTGGGCGATCAGCGCAGCTGATCGTTCTTTTCCACGTCGCGCCGGTCCTTGTTCAGCACCACGCAGGCGTAGTAGCCGCCGCCGAGCAGGATGAGCGCGAGCAGGCTGAAGAGAATCATGAAGATACCATCGTCCATGGCTGCCTCCGAGGGATGCCAGAAAGGGATGGGTAAAGCTTAGGCCTCAAGACGCTCGCGTTACAGCAGCAGGTAGACACAGGAAAAACCGGATCAGATGGAGCCGTGCTCGCTATAGTGACGGTCTCCCCTGCCCTGGCTCTGCATGAAGCGCTACGAAAGATTCGCCGACCAGCTTGCCACCCTGATGACCCGCGGCGTCCTCGCCCCCGGCGAGCGGCTGCCGTCGGTGCGCAACGCCAGCCAGACCCACGGCATCAGCCCCTCCACGGTGTTCCAGGCCTATTACCTGCTGGAGAGTCGCGGCCTGATCGAGGCCCGCGAGCGATCCGGCTATTTCGTCCGCGAACCGGCCCGGGCGCGGGACGCGGCGCCCTTGCTGGCGCCCCTGGAAGGCACCGAGGTGGCGGTGAGCGACCTGGTCTATTCGGTGCTGCAGTCGCTGCAGGACCCGGACATCGTGCCCTTCGGCTCGGCCTTTCCCAGCCCCGATCTCTTTCCCCTGGCGCGCCTGGCCCGCAGCATGGCCCACGGCCTGCGCGACCTGCCCGCCCAGGACCTCACCGCCTACATCACCCCCGGCCATCCCGAACTGCGGCGGCAGATCGCCCGGCGCTACGGCCTGGCCGGCATGCCCGAGGTCGGCGAAGAACTGGTGATCACCCACGGCGCCCTGGAGGCCCTCAACCTGGGCCTGCAGAGTCTGACCCGCCCCGGTGATCTGGTGGCGGTGGAAAGCCCGGCCTTTTACGCCAGCCTGCAGGTGCTGGAGCGGCTGCAGCTCAAGGCGGTGGAGATTCCCGTCGATGCCGAGCGCGGCCTCAACCTGGATGCCCTCGAAGAGGCCCTGAACCGCCTGCCGATCAAGGCCTGCTGGTTCATGAGCGGCCTGCAGAATCCCACCGGGGTCAGTCTCGACGACCATGCCCAGCAGCGCCTCTATGGCCTGCTGCAACGCCATCGGGTGCCCCTGCTGGAAGACGACGTCTATGCCGAGCTCTACAGCGGCAGCGAACCGCACCGCCCGGTCAAGCGCTTCGACCGCGACGGCCTCGTGCTGCACTGCGGCTCCTTTTCCAAGTGCCTGGCGCCCGGCTATCGCATCGGCTGGATCGCCGCCGGCCGCCAGGCAGGTGCCGTCGCACGACTGCGACTGATGACCACCATCACCCCCTCGATGCCGGCCCAGGCCGCCCTGGCCGACTATCTGCAGCATGGCGGCTACGATCGCCACCTGCGTCGCCTGCGCCTGAGTCTCGACCGCCAGCGCCAGGCCATGCTGACCGCGGCGCGGCGCCATTTTCCCGCCGACACCCACGTCAGCCGGCCCCGGGGCGGCTACTTCCTCTGGTTCGAACTGCCCTCTCGCGTGGACAGCCTGGCGTTGTATCGCCAGGCGCTGGCCGAGGGCATCAGCCTGGCGCCAGGGCCGATCTTTTCCGCGCAGCAGGGCTTTCGAAACTGCATCAGACTCAACTGCGGCCATCCCTGGGACGCGCGCAGCGAGGCGGCCATGGCCAGGCTCGGCGAGTTGCTGAAGGCGTTCTAGAGCCCGCCCCGCACGCTGCCCCGCCCACCAATGGCGGCCGGCAGGGACAGCGGCAATAGCAGGGTGTCGAGCAGGGCGCTGGCGGGCAGGTCCAGCACCGGCCAGGCCGGCGCCTCGGCGCCGAAGCGCTCCCAAGCGCAGCAGCCGCCCTGCAGGGCATAGAGATTCAGCCGGGTACCGGCATAGACCACCGGCGCGCCGGGCTTGGCGGCATCCAGGGTGCGCGCTGTGGCGCAGCCGCCGAGGACCAGCACGGTCGTCAGCAGCAGGCCGAGGCGCGCGACGGCCCTAGGTTCCATACGAAAACTGCCTGCGCTCGGTGATGCTGCGTTAAAAATCAGCTCGGAATGCTCATTTACCATTCGTAAACTCGAGCGCGAGCCCGGTCCGCTTCCTCGCTGATTTTTGCCTTGTCTGACCTTCGCTCGGCGACTTTTCGTACAGAACCTAGTCATCGTTGCCGGACAGGTGATGTTCGCCCCAGCGCGGCAGCATGTCCTGGGGGATGCCCAGGGTGTTGAGGATGCGCGCCACCACGAAGTCCACCAGGTCGTCGAGGGTCTGCGGCTGGTGGTAGAAGCCCGGCGAGGCCGGCAGGATGGTCACGCCCAGGTTGGACAGCTTGAGCATGTTTTCCAGGTGGATGCTGGAGAACGGCGACTCGCGCGGCACCAGGATCAGTTGCCGCCGCTCCTTGAGGGCCACGTCGGCGGCGCGCTCGATGAGGTTGTTGCTGGCACCGGTGGCGATGGCCGAGAGGGTGCCGGTGGAACAGGGGCAGACCACCATGGCCGCCGGGGCGCTGGAACCGGACGCCGGCGGCGCCATCCAGTCGCTCTGGCCGAACACCCGCACCTGGCCCGGCGCCGCGCCGGTGTATTCGGTGAGAAAGGCCTGCATGGCCTGGGGCTTGGCCGGCAGCACCACGTCGGTCTCGGTGGCCATCACCAGCTGCGCGGCCTTGGAGATGAGGAAGTGCACCTCGCGCTCCTCCTGCACCAGGCAGTCCAGCAGGCGCAGGCCGTACTGGGAGCCGGAGGCGCCGGTCAGCGCCAGGGTGATGCGTTCCGGGCCGGCCATCATGCCTGCTCCAGGGCGGCGGCCAGCTTGCCGTGCAGGCCGCCGAAGCCGCCGTTGCTCATGATCACCACGTGGGTGGGGCCGTCCAGCTCGGCCTGGACCCGGGTGATGATCGCCTCCAGGGAATCGCAGACCACGGCCGGTACGGCGCAGGCCTCGGCGGTGCCGGCCAGGTCCCAGCCCAGATTCGGCGGGGCGTACCAGATGACGCTGTCGGCGCCGGTGACGCTGGCCGGCAGGCCGTCACGGTGGGCGCCCAGCTTCATGGAATTGGAGCGCGGCTCGATGACGGCGATGATCCGCTCGCTGCCGACCCGGGCACGCAGGCCCTGCAGGGTGGTGGCGATGGCGGTGGGATGATGGGCGAAGTCGTCGTAGACGGTCACGCCGCGCACCTCGGCGACCTTTTCCATGCGCCGCTTCACGCTGCGGAATTCGCTCAGGGCCGCGACGCCCAGGCCGGGTACCACGCCGACATGACGAGCCGCGGCCAGGGTGGCCAGGGCATTGGCCACGTTGTGCTGGCCGGTCAGTTCCCAGTTCACCGTGCCCTGCACCGCGCCGTCGAACATCACCTCGAAGCGCGAGCCGTCGTCGGCCAGCAGGCGGGCCTGCCACTGGCCACCTGCGCCAGTGGTCTGCACCGGGGTCCAGCAACCCATCTCCAGCACCCGCACCAGGGCCGTTTCGGCGGTGGGGTGGATGATCAGGCCGCTGCTGGGGATGGTCCGCACCAGATGGTGGAACTGCCGCTCGATGGCCGCGAGATCCGGGAAGATGTCCGCGTGATCGTATTCCAGGTTGTTGAGGATGGTGGTTCGCGGTCGGTAGTGGACGAACTTGGACCTCTTGTCGAAGAAGGCGCTGTCGTATTCGTCGGCTTCCACCACGAAGAAGGGCGTGCCGCCCAGGCGCGCCGAGATGCCGAAATTCTGTGGCACCCCGCCGATGAGAAAGCCCGGACTCATGCCGGCGTGCTCCAGCACCCAGGCCAGCATGCTGGTGGTGGTGGTCTTGCCATGGGTGCCGGCGACCGCCAGCACCCAGCGGCCCTGCAGGACGTGCTCGGCCAGCCACTGGGGGCCGGAGACATAGGGCAGGCCCTTATCCAGCACGTATTCCACGGCCGGATTGCCGCGCGACAGGGCGTTGCCGATCACCACCAGGTCCGGTGCCGGATCCAGTTGTGCCGGATCGTAGCCCTGGGTCAGCTCGATGCCCTGGGCCTCCAGCTGGGTGCTCATGGGCGGATAGACGTTGGCGTCGGAGCCGGTCACGCGATGGCCGGCTTCCTTGGCCAGTACCGCGAGCGACCCCATGAAGGTGCCGCAGATACCGAGGATGTGGATGTGCATGACAGGCGGGCTCCGCTGCAGATTGAACGGCGGCAAGGTTAGCACGGGGGGCCGCGCCGCCGGAGCGATGGCCGTCGCGGATACCCGGCGCTGCGCCTGCCCCGGCCGGCAGGATTTCGACTAGAGTGCGCAAGGCATCCCTGGCTTTCCGGATGCCCTCATAGCCGTAGGTCCGTTCGCCTTGATAACAAGCACAAGAGGTCGACCATGCTGAAACACCTGCTGATCACCGCTGCAACCCTCTCCTTCGCCAGCCTGGCCCTGGCCGCCGCGCCGACCAAGGTCGCCGACACCGCCCTGGGCAAGGTGCTCGTCGACGGCAAGGGCATGACGCTCTACACCTTCGCCAAGGACAGCGCGGGCAAGTCCGCCTGCAACGGTCCCTGTGCCCAGAACTGGCCACCGCTGACAGCCGAAGCGGGCGCCAAGGCTGCCGATGGCTACAGCCTGGTCACTCGCGACGACGGCAGCCAGCAATGGGCCTACCAGGGCAAGCCGCTGTATACCTGGGTCAAGGACAGCAAGCCGGGCGATACCACCGGGGATGGCGTCAATCAGGTCTGGCACGTGGCCAAGCCCTGATGCCCGGGCGCTGTCTGCCCCGTGCGGGCAGCGCCTTATCTATCCTATGGTTTAATATTTCATGATCATTCATTTTTAATGATAAGCGAGCAGGCATAGCCTGAGGGCCTTCCCTTTCAGGAGCCCGGCCATGCCGTTTTTCGCCGCTGTCCCAGCGCAGGCCCTCAGACCCTTCAGCCAGCTCGACCGCCCCCTGGAGGTCATCCGCCAGTTCACCCCCAACTGGTTCGCCGTGACCATGGGCACCGGCGTGCTGGCCCTCGCCCTGGCCGCCTTTCCCTGGCGGTTGCCTGGATTGCCCGCCCTCGCCGAGGGCCTCTGGCTGCTCGCTGTGCTGTTGTTCTGCCTGTTCGCCGGGCTCTATGCCGCGCGCTGGCTGCTGTTCTTCGACGAGGCTCGCGAGATCTTCGCCCACGCCACCGTCTCGATGTCTATCGGTACCATCCCCATGGGCCTGGCCACGCTGATCAACGGCCTGCTGCTGTTCGGCCTGCCGCGCTGGGGCGCGGCGGTGCTGCCCCTGGCACTCGGCCTCTGGTGGCTGGATGTGGCCATGGCACTGGCTTGCGGGGTGCTGATCCCTTATCTGATGTTTACCCGCCAGGCGCATCGCATCGACCAGATGACCGCCGTCTGGCTGTTGCCGGTGGTAGCCGCGGAGGTGGCGGCGGCCAGTGGTGGCCTGCTGGTGCCGCATCTGGCGGCCGGCGAGCAATTCACCGTACTCGTCGCCAGCTATGTGCTCTGGGCCTATTCGGTTCCGGTCGCTCTCAGCCTGCTGGTGATCCTGCTGTTGCGTCTGGCGTTGCACAAACTGCCGCCGGCCAGCATGGCGGCATCGAGCTGGCTGGCGCTGGGCCCGATCGCCACCGGCGCACTGGGGCTACTGGTGCTAGGCCGCGCTGCGCCCGCGGTGTTCGACGCCCATGGCCTGGTCGGCATTGGCGAGATCGTCCAGGGCCTGGGCCTGCTGGGCGCGGTGCTGCTCTGGGGCCTGGGACTCTGGTGGCTGGCGCTGGCGGTGCTGGTGACCCAGCGCCAGGCCCGGGAGGGCATGCCCTTCAACCTGGGCTGGTGGGGCTTCACCTTTCCCCTGGGTGTCTATGCCCTGGCCACCCTGCGCCTGGGCGAGGCCCTGGCCGCACCCTTCTTCACCGGCCTGGGCGCCGTGCTGGTGCTGCTGCTGGCCCTGCTATGGCTCCTAGTCGCCAGCCGCACCCTGGCGGGCGCCTACCGGGGCAGTCTGTTCGTCTCGCCCTGCATCGCCCACCTGGGCAAAAAGGCGCGTTAGAGCCTTTTCAAAGGCTCGCGAGCTAGAGACAAACAAGGCCTAGGTGGCCCCGCGAAAATAGCCGAGGAAGCGGATCGGACTCGCGCTCGAGTTTACAAAGAGTAACTGAGCATTCCGACGGGGCTGGCCTTCCAGGCCATTTTCAACGCCGTTTGGCCGACGCGCAGCAGACGTTGAACAGGCTCTTAGTCCTGGGGACGCTGCAGGCCGTGCTGGTGCAGCCAGCGATAGAGGGTGTTGCGACTCACCCCCAGGCGCTTGGCGGCGCGGGTCATCTGCCAGTGGCAGTCGTCCAGCACCGCACGCAGCTCCTCGCGGGCGTTGTCGACCGGCGCCGCGCTGGCGTGCAGGGGCAGCCGGGCGCCACGGCAATCGGCAGGTAGCTCGTCCAGGCCGATATGACCGTCTTCGCTCAGGGCCACCAGGGTGCGCAGCACGGTACGCAGCTGACGGACGTTGCCGGGCCAGGGTTGGGCGAGCAGGCAGGCACGGGCGGCCGGATCGAGACGGATCGACTCGCCGCGGGCCTCCTCGGCCAGCAGCAGATCGAGCAGTTCGCCGCGATCACTGCGCTCACGCAGCGCCGGCAGGGTCACTACCAGACCGCGCAGGCGATAGTAGAGGTCTTCGCGAAAGCCGCCAGCGGCCACCAGGGCCTCCAGATCGCGGTGACTGGCGCTGACCAGGCGCAGGTCAAGGGCACGCGGTGCGCCACCGCCGAGAGGAA
The DNA here is from genome assembly GCF_028640935.1 of Pseudomonas sp. SHLD1. Lineage (NCBI taxonomy): Bacteria > Pseudomonadati > Pseudomonadota > Gammaproteobacteria > Pseudomonadales > Pseudomonadaceae > Pseudomonas > Pseudomonas sp. SHLD1. Next base: position 9,804 of record NZ_JAQZAD010000020.1, on the reverse strand, counting down.
CCACCTGGCGCTCTTCCAGCACCCGTAGTAGTCGGGTCTGCAGGGCCAGCGGCATGTCGCCGATCTCGTCGAGAAAGAGGATGCCGCCATCGGCCTGCTGCAACTTGCCGGCCATGCCCTCCTTGCGCGCCCCGGTGAAACTGCCGCCGCGATAGCCGAACAGCTCGCTCTCGATCAGGGTTTCCGGGATGGCCGCGCAATTGAGGGCGACGAACGCCTGGCCGGCGCGACTGCTGGCGCGGTGCAGGGCGCTGGCGAAGGCTTCCTTGCCGGTGCCGGTCTCGCCGTGCAGCAGCACCGGCACGTCGCGCTCCAGCACCTTGAGCGCCCGGGTGAAATCCCGCGCCAGGGCCGGATCGGCCAGGCAGATGCCGCTGGGCAGGGGCGCCTTGGGCACTGCCACCGGGGTGACCGGCCGCACCTGAGGGCCGCGCACCAGGCCATGGAAGCCCTGGCCCTGGCGACCACGCAGTGCCCAGCAGGCGCTGGGTTGCGGGCGGGCACGCTCCAGCAGGTCGTCCTGCCGCAACTCGAACAGGCTTTCCATCCGCTGCCCCAGCACCGCACTGCGCGCCAGCCCCAGCAGCATCAGGGCGGTCTCGTTGGCGGCATTGATCCGCCCCTCGTCATCAAAGGCCAGCAGGCCCTCGCTGAGCAGGCCGACATAGGCCGCCTGGGCATGGAAGCGCAACAGATAGCCGTCGGCGTAGCGGTCGAGGAAGTAGCAACTCTCGATCAGCTTGGCCGAGAGATTGACCAGCGCCATGGTGTGGAACTGACCCTGGCGCGAGGCTTCCTGGCGGGCGGTGGAGACGTCCAGCACCGCCAGCAGTTCACCGGCCGGATCGAAGACCGGACTGGCCGAGCAGGTCAGCTGGGTATGGCGACTGCGAAAGTGTTCGTCGCGATGGATGGTCAGCGCCTGGCGCTCCACCACGCAGGTGCCGATGCCGTTGGTGCCCTCGCAGGCCTCGCTCCAGTCGGCGCCCAGCCACAGCCCGGCCTGCTGGAAGGTCTCGCGCTCGGCCTCGGCGGTGACGCAATCGAGGATCAGCCCACGGGCATCGGTGAGCAGCACGGCATGGCCGGCGCCGCCCAGTTGCTGGTGCAGGGCATTCATCTGCCCACGGGCGATCTGCAGGACCCGCTGCTGGCGCTGGCGATGCTCGTCGAAGCGGGCGCGCTCCAGCACCCAGGGCGCTACCGGAGCGGCCGGGTCGAGCTGGTGCTCGTCGAGACAGCGCCGCCAGGAGCGGGCGATGGCCGGATCGCTGGCCGGGCCGTCGAGGACGGCGCCGCGAGCGAGTTCGAGCACCTGGCTGGCATGACGATCGGACGGGGTGGCGGCCATTGTTGTTGTCCTCCGCGGGGGCGTCTGCGCGGCTCCCAGCATAGGCCAAATCGGGCGGACTGGGCACTCTGTCACCCCCAGGTGACAGGCTGTCACGCCAAGGGGTGACACCTCTGTCACAGTGACAAGGAGCGGCTTTCCCTAGAAAAGACCGTAAGGCCGCAACCATGCGGGTTCGCCCGACTTGGCCCGCGCCTTGCTCAGGATCGGAGCGCCGCTCTTCCTACAAGAACAAACAGGAGACCCACCATGCGCTACGCAGCTCCCGGCACCCAAGACGCCCTGCTGACCCTGCAGGCCCGCTACGGCAACTATATCGGCGGCGAATTCGTCGCCCCGGTGAAAGGCCAGTACTTCACCAACACCTCCCCGGTGAACGGCTCGGTGATCGGTGAATTCCCCCGCTCCGACGCCGCCGACATCGAGCGCGCCCTGGACGCCGCCCACGCCGCCGCCGATGCCTGGGGCCGCACCTCGGTGCAGGACCGCTCGCTGATCCTGCTCAAGATCGCCGACCGCATCGAACAGAATCTGGAAAAACTGGCCGTCGCCGAAACCTGGGACAACGGCAAGGCGGTGCGCGAGACGCTCAACGCCGACGTACCCCTGGCCGCCGACCACTTCCGCTACTTCGCCGGCTGCATCCGCGCCCAGGAAGGCAGCGCCGCCGAGATCAACGACAAGACCGCCAGCTACCATTTCCACGAGCCGCTGGGCGTGGTCGGCCAGATCATCCCCTGGAACTTCCCGCTGCTGATGGCCGCCTGGAAGCTGGCCCCGGCGCTGGCCGCCGGCAACTGCGTGGTGCTCAAGCCCGCCGAGCAGACCCCGCTGTCCATCACCCTGTTCGTCGAGCTGGTCGGCGACCTGCTGCCGCCCGGCGTGCTCAACGTGGTGCAGGGCTATGGCAAGGAGGCCGGCGAGGCCCTGGCCACCAGCACCCGCATCGCCAAGATCGCCTTCACCGGCTCCACCCCGGTGGGTTCGCACATCCTCTCCTGCGCGGCCAAGAACATCATCCCGAGCACCGTGGAGCTGGGCGGCAAGTCGCCCAACATCTACTTCGAAGACATCATGCAGGCCGAGCCGAGCTTCATCGAAAAGGCTGCCGAAGGTCTCGTCCTGGGCTTCTTCAACCAGGGCGAGGTCTGTACCTGCCCCTCGCGCGCCCTGGTGCAGGAATCCATCTACGCCCCCTTCATGGAAGCGGTGATGAAGAAGATCGCCCAGATCAAGCGTGGCGATCCGCTGGACACCGACACCATGGTCGGCGCCCAGGCCTCCCAGCAGCAATTCGAGAAGATCGTCTCCTACCTGGAGATCGCCCGCGAGGAAGGCGCCGAATTCCTCACCGGCGGCAACGTCGAGAAGTTGCAGGGTGACCTGGCCAGCGGCTATTACATCCAGCCGACCCTGCTCAAGGGCCACAACAAGATGCGCGTCTTCCAGGAAGAGATCTTCGGCCCGGTAATCGGCGTCACCACCTTCAAGGACGAAGCCGAGGCCCTGGCCATCGCCAACGACACCGAGTTCGGCCTCGGCGCCGGCGTCTGGACCCGCGACATCAACCGCGCCTACCGCATGGGCCGCGGCATCAAGGCCGGTCGCGTCTGGACCAACTGCTACCACCTCTATCCCGCTCACGCCGCCTTCGGTGGCTACAAGAAATCCGGCGTCGGCCGGGAAACCCACAAGATGATGCTCGACCACTACCAGCAGACCAAGAATCTGCTGGTCAGCTACGACATCAATCCGCTGGGCTTCTTCTAGGAGCGACCGGCAGACCCCGGGGTACGGCCGCCACTGACTGTGCCCCGGAGCCAACGCCGCTCCGCGAAGACGACGCCTGGATCGCGCGCCTCAGCAGGACGTCGGGGCGCGCCTCCCGCCTGACCTGGATCAACACCCCTTCCCCGTGGGTGGCCGACGCTAGACGCAACGGCCGCCCGTGGTGGACAGGTGCGTCCCGGCGCAGGCCCCGTCTGGCTTCATCCACGCATCATGCCTCCATGAGGGACTCGTCATGCCCAAAACAATGAAAGCCGCTGTCGTCACCGCCTTTGGCAAACCCCTGGAATTCCGCGAAGTCGAGGTGCCGACCCCGGGTGCCGGTCAGGTGCTGGTTAAGATCGCCGCCAGCGGCGTCTGCCACACCGACCTGCACGCCGCCCAGGGCGATTGGCCGGTCAAGCCCAATCCGCCCTTCATCCCCGGCCACGAAGGCGTCGGCCATGTGGTGGCAGTAGGCGCGGGGGTCACCCATGTCAAGGAAGGCGACCGGGTCGGGGTGCCCTGGCTGTATTCCACCTGCGGCCACTGCGAACACTGCCTGGGCGGCTGGGAGACCCTCTGCGAATCCCAGCAGAACACCGGCTACTCGGTGAACGGCGGCTTCGCCGAATACACCCTGGCCGATGCCGGCTACGTCGGCCGCCTGCCGGACAACGTCGGCCTCGTCGAGATCGCGCCCATCCTCTGCGCCGGGGTCACCGTCTACAAGGGCCTGAAGATGACCGATACCAAGCCGGGCAACTGGGTGGTGATTTCCGGCATCGGCGGGCTTGGCCACATGGCGGTGCAGTACGCCCGGGCCATGGGCCTCAACGTGGCGGCGGTGGACGTGGATGACAAGAAGCTCGACCTCGCCCGCCGGCTGGGCGCCGAGGTCACGGTCAACGCCCGCGAGCAGGATCCGGCGGCCTACCTCAAGAAGGAGATCGGCGGCGCTCACGGCGCCCTGGTCACGGCGGTCTCGCCCAAGGCCTTCGAACAGGCCATCGGCATGACCCGCCGCGGCGGCACCATCGCCCTCAATGGCCTGCCGCCGGGCGATTTCCCGCTGTCGATCTTCGACATGGTGCTCAACGGCACCACGGTGCGCGGCTCCATCGTCGGCACCCGCCTGGACCTGCAGGAGGCGCTGGACTTTGCCGGCGAGGGCAAGGTCAAGGCCACGGTGAGCGCCGAACCGCTGGAGAATATCAACGACATCTTCGCCCGCATGCACGGCGGCGGCATCGAGGGTCGGGTGGTGATCGACATGGCGCTGAGCTGAGAACCGGCTCGCCACTCCCGCGCCCATCCGGGCGCGGGACTGAACCTTTGCCCTACCCTGACCTCTGAGCGGCTGGCGTTTTTTCCCGGCGCCGATCTCGACCAGGCCACAAAACCCGGTCCCGGCTGCCTTTATAATCGCCGCCGGACCCTCGCAACCACGGTAGGCACGCCCCATGGAATTCAACCCGATCGATCTGATCCTGCACCTCGACGTCTATCTCAGCGGGTTGGTCGCCCAGTACGGCACCTGGATCTACGCCATTCTCTTCGCCGTGATCTTCTGCGAGACGGGCCTGGTGGTCATGCCCTTCCTGCCCGGCGACTCCCTGCTGTTCATCGCCGGCGCGCTCTCCGCCCTCGGCGACATGGACCCCTATCTGCTGGCCGGACTGCTGATGTTCGCCGCGGTGGCGGGCGACAGCACCAACTACCTGATCGGTCGCTTCGCCGGCGACAAGCTGTTCAGCAATCCCCATTCCAAGGTGTTCCGCCGCGACTATCTGCTGCGCACCCAGGCCTTCTACGAGCACCACGGCGGCAAGACCATCACCCTGGCGCGCTTCCTGCCCATCATCCGTACCTTCGCCCCCTTCGTGGCCGGCGTCGGCCGCATGCACTATCCCTACTTCCTGGCGTACAGCGTGCTCGGCTCGCTGCTCTGGGTCGGCGGTCTGGTGAGCCTGGGCTACTTCTTCGGCAACGTGCCCTTCATCAAGCAGAATCTCACCCTGATGGTGCTGGCCATCATCGGCATCTCCCTGCTGCCGATGATCCTCGGCCTGATCAAGAGCCGACGCGCCGCGGTCCAGAGCGGAATCTGAGTCCTTGGGTTTCTGGCGCGCCTGGCGCGAGCGGCGCCTGCTTGCGCGGGTCGCCATCGCCGACGAGCTCTGGGCGCGCCTGCGTCAGCGCCTGCCGATCCTCGATGGCCTGACCGTCGCGGAAGACGCCTGGCTGCGCGAGCACTGCGTGCTGTTTCTCGCCGAGAAGCGCCTTACCCTGCTCCAGGGCCTGGAACTGGACGACGGCGACCGCCTCTTGCTGGCCGCCCAAGCCCTGCTGCCGCTGCTGCACCTGCCGGAAGCGGCGCTCTACCCCAACGTCCGCGAGATCGTCGTCTACCCGGACGCCTTCGTCAGTCCCCAGCGCCATCGCGACGAGGGCGGCCTGGAGCACGAATGGGACGAGGAGCGCGACGGCGAAGCCTGGGATCGCGGCCAGGTGGTGCTGGCCTGGCCCGGCATCCAGGCCAGTGGCGGCTGGGAGGCCTACAACCTGGTCATCCACGAATTCGCCCACCTCCTCGACCTGCTCGCCGGCGGCCTGTGCAACGGTCAGCCACCACTGCACCCAGGCATGCCCCAGGCGGCCTGGACCGGCGCCCTGCAGCACGCCTATGACGAACTCAATCGCCAGCTCGACGCCGATCCGGACGCCGAGACCGCACTCGACCCCTATGCGGCGGAAAGCCCCGAGGAATTCTTCGCCGTCGCCTGCGAGTACTTCTTCAGCGCGCCCGACCTGCTCGGCGAACACTATCCGGCGGTCTATGCCCAGCTGCAGCAGCTGTTCCGCCAGGATCCGCGCCAGCGTCTCGCCGTCAGCCTGGCGAGCGTGCAACAGCCGACACCCCCGGGGTCCGAGGCTCGAACCCCGATCTGAAAGCGCCTATACTCCCGGCCACTTTTCCCAACCGACCAGAGGGACCCGTTCATGAGCTACAGCAAGATTCCCGCCGGCAAAGACCTGCCGAACGACATCTACGTCGCCATCGAGATTCCGGCCAACCACGCGCCGATCAAGTACGAGATCGACAAGGACAGCGACGCCCTCTTCGTCGACCGTTTCATGGCCACACCCATGTTCTACCCGGCCAACTACGGCTACATCCCCAACACCCTGGCCGACGATGGCGATCCCCTGGACGTGCTGGTCGTGACCCCCTACCCGGTCGCCCCCGGCGCCGTGATCCGCGCCCGTCCGGTCGGCGTGCTGCACATGACCGACGAAGCCGGTGGTGACGCCAAGCTGATCGCCGTCCCCCACGACAAGCTGAGCGTCCTCTACAAGGACGTGAAGGAATACACCGACCTGCCGGCCCTGCTGCTGGAGCAGATCAAGCACTTCTTCGAGAACTACAAGGATCTGGAGAAGGGCAAGTGGGTCAAGGTCGAAGGCTGGGGCGACGCCGACGCCGCCCGCGCCGAGATCACCAAGGCCGTGGCCGCCTACAAGGGCTGAGCCAGGCTCCTTTCGAAAAGCCCGGCTCGCCGGGCTTTTCTGTTTCCGGACGTCACACCGGCCATCCCGGGCTTCCTATCCGGCGGCAAAGCGACTACCCTGCACCCCTCGTCGCCATCCGCGACTCTGCGCCGATCAGCCATCTGCCGATCGCCGCCGGAGGCCCCAGGCCTCTTTCTCATCTGCCCGGCAAGGGCAACCCGGGCGGGCCGGGCTCACCAAAAATCAGCTCAACCCGCCCTCTAAAGCCGGCCACAAGCCGGCTTTTTTGCGCCTGCCGTTCGAGTAGCGCACACCAGGCGCAGCGGAGCGACGACCGGTACGGATGCAGGCCGCCCAGGCAGAGCCTTTCGCCCATGTCAGCTCCCCGGGTCAGGTCGCCAGGCAAACTCACGAGAAACTCAGACCCGTTACTCAGGGTCGACCGGGAATAGGTCCGTCCCGAGTCGCCATCATGTCCCGCCGCCTGCGTCTGCCGCTTTACCTCCTCATCGGCCTGGTCGTCCTGCTGCTGTGCCTGCACCTGGCCGCGCCGCTGCTGATCCGCCATTACCTCAACGACAAGCTGGCGGACATGGGCGACTATCGTGGCCAGGTCACCGACGTGGACCTGGCCTGGTGGCGCGGCGCCTATCGCATCGAGGGGCTGGAGATCGTCAAGGTCAACGGCAAGGTACCGGTACCCTTTCTCAAGGCGCCCAGCATCGACATCGCGGTGAGCTGGCGTTCGCTGTGGCGGGACCATGCCATCGTCGGGCGCCTCCTCTTCGATCGTCCGGAACTCAACTTCGTCGACGGCGGGACGCGCAAGGAACAGTCGCAGACCGGTGCTGGCACCGACTGGCAGGACCAGGTCGACAAGCTGATCTCCATCACCCTCGACGAGGTACGGGTGGTCAATGGGCGGGTGACCTTTCGCAACTTCAATTCCAAGCCCCAGGTGAATCTGGCGGCCACCGACGTCAACGCCAGCCTCTACAACCTGACAAACGCCACCAACGCCCAGGGCGAACGCATCGCCCATTTCGAAGGCAAGGCCGCCGTGCTCGGCAGCGCGCCGCTGGAAGCCAGCGCTCGTTTCGATCCCTTCAAGGACTTCAACGACTTCGACTTCCGCCTGAGGGTCACCGACATCGACCTGCCCAAGCTCAACGACTTCGCCCGCGCCTACGGCAAGTTCGATTTCCGCGCCGGCAGCGGCGACGTGGTGGTGGAAGCCAAGGCGGTGGATGGCCGGCTCAGCGGCTACGTCAAACCCCTGATGAAGAACGTCGACATCTTCGACTGGCAGCAGGACGTCGAGAATCGCAACAAGAACGCCCTGGAAAGCGCCTGGGAAGCCGTGGTCGGCACCGCCCAGACGCTGCTCAAGAACCAGCCCCGCGATCAGTTCGCCACCCGGGTGGATCTCTCCGGCAGTGTGAAGAACCAGGACATCAGCCCGCTGCAGGCCTTCTTCAATATCCTGCGCAATGCCTTCGTGCAGGCCTTCAGCGCCCGCTATGATGCGGATTGAGGTCCAGCGTCTTGTACCCGGGCTTCGTAGCGTGGAAAACCGCGCAGCGTTTTCCACTGATAGGCCCCAGTGCCAATCGCGGCCATGGGCCGCTCCTACAGGCTCAGGTATGACCGTAGGTACGAGGTAGGAGCGGCCCATGGCCGCGATTTGGCGATACTCCAATCTCCGGAATTGACCACATTTGCGGACCGCCATGGCCGCTATCCCTCTGACTCGGTCTATCCAATGAACAACCGATACGCCGGATTCTCCGTCTCGTCCCAATAGCGATAGCCAATGGCATCCAGCGTCGCCAGCAGCTCCGGCCGCTCGGCCTGGCCGGCTTCCAGCCCCGCGAACACCCGGCCGTCCGCCGCGCCGTGGTTGCGGTAATGGAACATGCTGATGTTCCAGCGTCCGCCCAGCTTTTCGAGGAAGTCGAACAGCGCGCCCGGTCGCTCGGGGAATTCGAAGCGGAACACCTGCTCCTGGCCGACCCGCGCGGCATGGCCACCCACGGTGTGGCGGATATGCAGCTTGGCCAGTTCGTTGTCGGTCAGGTCCAGCACCGGGAAACCCTGGTCGCGCAGCCCCTGTAGCAGCGCCTCGCGCGGATCGCGCTGCGGATGGGTCTGGACGCCGACGAAGATGTGCGCCTCTTCGCCGGTGTGGTAGCGGTAGTTGAATTCGGTGATCTGCCGCCGGCCCAGGGCCTCGCAGAAGGCCCGGAAGCTCCCTGGCCGCTCGGGGATGGTCACGGCGATGATGGCTTCGCGCTGCTCACCCAGTTCGGCGCGTTCGGCCACGTGGCGCAGGCGGTCGAAGTTGATGTTGGCGCCGGAATCGATGGCCACCAGCACCTGGCCGCCGGAGCCTTCACGCTCGGCGTACTTCTTGATCCCGGCCACGCCCAGGGCCCCCGAGGGCTCGGTGATGGAGCGGGTGTCGTCGTAGATGTCCTTGATCGCCGCGCAGATCTCGTCGCTGCTGACCGTGATCACCTCGTCGACATAACGCTGGCAGATCTCGAAGGTGTGATGGCCGATCTGGGCCACGGCCACGCCATCGGCGAACAGTCCCACGCGCGGCAAGACCACCCGCTCACCCGCCGCCATGGCCTGCTGCAGGCAGTTGGAGTCGTCCGGCTCGACGCCGATGACCTTGATCTCGGGCCGCAGGTATTTCACATAGGCGGCGATGCCGGCGATCAGACCGCCGCCACCAACCGGGACGAAGATGGCGTCCAAACGCCCGGGATGCTGGCGCAGGATCTCCATGGCCACGGTGCCCTGGCCGGCGATGACATCGGGATCGTCATAGGGCGGCACGAAGGTGTAGCCCTGCTCCTCGACCAGGCGCAGCGCCTCGGCCAGGGCCTCGGGAAAGGCGTCGCCGTGCAGCACCACCTCGCCGCCACGCGACTGCACGCCGATGACCTTGAGTTCGGGGGTGGTGCGCGGCATGACGATGATCGCCCGCACGCCCAGCTCGCGGGCCGCGAGGGACAGGCCCTGGGCATGGTTGCCGGCGCTGGCGGTGATCACCCCGCGGGCCTTCTCGCTGGCCGAGAGGCTGGCCAGCTTGGTGTAGGCGCCGCGGATCTTGAAGGAAAACACCGGCTGCAGGTCTTCGCGCTTGAGCAGCACCTGGCAGCCCA
>NZ_JAQZAD010000019.1:0-218263 GCF_028640935.1 Pseudomonas sp. SHLD1 | reverse complement strand
CCTGTGGCAGGGACCTCATCCGACCGGTCACTCGGCGCCGCGTGCGGGGGCGTCGAGCTCGAAGGCGGTATGCAGGGCACGGACGGCCAGTTCGAGGTATTTCTCCTCGATGACCACCGATACCTTGATCTCGGAGGTGGAGATCATCTGGATGTTGATGCTCTCCTTGGCGAGGGCTTCGAACATCTGGCTGGCCACGCCGGCATGGGATCTCATGCCCACGCCGACGATGGAGACCTTGGCGATCTTGATGTCGCCGACGGACTCCCGGGCACCGATCTCGACGCCGGTGCGCTTGAGGATCTCCAGGGCCGCCTGGTAGTCGTTGCGGTGCACGGTGAAGGTGAAGTCGGTGGTGTTATCGTGCGCGACGTTCTGCACGATCATGTCGACTTCGATGTTGGCCGCACTGATCGGGCCGAGGATCTTGAAGGCCACGCCGGGGGTATCCGGCACACCGCGAATGGTCAGCTTGGCTTCGTCACGGTTGAAGGCGATGCCGGAGATGATCGGCTGTTCCATGGATTCCTCTTCATCAAGGGTAATGAGGGTGCCCGGACCCTCCTGAAAGCTGTGCAGCACGCGCAGCGGCACGTTGTACTTGCCGGCGAACTCCACCGAACGGATCTGCAGCACCTTGGAGCCGAGGCTGGCCATTTCCAGCATTTCCTCGAAGGTGATCTTGTCCAGGCGCTGGGCCTGGGGCACCACGCGCGGATCAGTGGTGTAGACGCCGTCGACGTCGGTGTAGATCTGGCATTCGTCGGCCTTCAGCGCGGCCGCCAGGGCCACGCCGGTGGTGTCGGAGCCACCACGGCCCAGGGTGGTGATGTTGCCCTGCTCGTCGACGCCCTGGAAGCCGGCCACGACCACGACCTTGCGCGCCTTGAGGTCCGCGCGGATGCGGGCGTCGTCGATCTGCTGGATGCGTGCCTTGGTGTGGGCGCTGTCGGTGAGGATGCGCACCTGGCTGCCCGTGTAGGACACCGCCTGGACGCCGCGCTTGAGCAGCGCCATGGCCAGCAGGCCGATGGTGACCTGCTCGCCGGTGGAGACCATGACATCCAGTTCGCGCGGATCGGGTTGCTCCATGATCTGCTTGGCGAGGCCGATCAGGCGATTGGTCTCGCCACTCATGGCCGACACCACCACCACGATCTGGTCGCCCGCCTCATGGAAGCGTTTCACCTTATCGGCGACCTGCTCGATACGCTCCACCGTACCCACCGAGGTACCGCCGAATTTCTGTACGATCAATGCCATTGCTTGCTGCCCGTCCGCAGAAAAATCTGATTCAAGTTGTTGAGGGAGGAAGCGGGCCGCCCTCCCCGGCGACCCGCAGCGCTCTTAGAGGCTTTCCTCGGCGTACTGGCCGGCACAGGCCAGGGCCGCTGCGAGCTGGCTGGCATCGGTGCCGCCGCCCTGGGCCATGTCCGGACGCCCGCCGCCCTTGCCACCGACCACGGCCGCGGCGCGCTTCATCAGCTCGCCGGCCTTGAGCCTGGCGGTCAGGTCGGCGGTGACGCCGGCCACCAGCACCACCTTGCCATCGGCTTCGCCACCCAGCAGGATCATGCCGCTGCCGAGCTTGTTCTTGAGCTGGTCGACCAGCGCCAGCAGCGCCTTGCCGTCGAGACCGTCGAGGCGGGCGGTGAGCACCTTGGCGCCCTTGACGTCCTGCGCCTGGTCCACCAAGTCACCGGCCGAGGCACTGGCGGCCTTGGCCTTGAGCTGCTCGATTTCCTTTTCCAGCTGACGATTGCGCTCGACCAGCGCGGCCAGCTTGTCCAGCACGTTGTCGCGACTGCCCTTGAGCAGGCTGGCGGCTTCGCGCAGCTGCTCCTCGGCGCCGTTGAGGTAGGCCAGGGCCGCGGTGCCGGTGATGGCCTCCACGCGGCGCACGCCGGAGGCCACGCCGCCTTCGCTGACCAGCTTGAGCAGGCCGATGTCGCCGGTCTGGGCGACGTGGGTGCCGCCGCACAGCTCGACGGAGAATTCACCCCCCATGCCGACCACGCGCACCACGTCGCCGTACTTCTCGCCGAACAGCGCCATGGCGCCACGGGCCTTGGCTTCGTCGATGGCCATGACCTCGGTGGTCACCGCGCTGTTCTTGCGGATCTCTTCGTTGACGATGGTCTCGATGCGCTTGAGCTCCTCGGGCTTGATGGCCTCGAAGTGGCTGAAGTCGAATCTCAGGCGCTGGTCATTGACCAGGGAGCCCTTCTGGTGGACGTGGTCGCCCAGCACCTGGCGCAGCGCGGCGTGCAGCAGGTGGGTACCGGAGTGGTTCAGGGCGATGCCCTGGCGGCGGCTGGCGTCGACCTGGGCCATGAGCGCGGTGCCGACGTTGAGGCTGCCCTTGGTCACCACGCCATGGTGCAGGAAGGCACCCTGGGTCTTGGTGGTGTCGCGCACGGCAAAGCCGACGCCGGCGCTTTCCAGGGCACCGGTATCACCGACCTGGCCACCGGATTCACCGTAGAACGGCGTCTGGTCGAGGATGACCACGCCCTCCTCGCCTTCGGCCAGGCTGTCCACCGGCTGACCGGCACGGTACAGGGCGACGATGGTGCCCGAGGCGCTGGTGGTGTCGTAGCCGAGGAAGCGGGTTTCGCCCTCGACCTTGACCAGGCTGTTGTAATCCACGCCAAAGGCACTGGCGGAACGGGCGCGCTCGCGCTGGGCTTCCATCTCGCGCTCGAAACCGGCCTCGTCGAGGTTGAGGTTGCGCTCGCGGGCGATGTCGTTGGTCAGGTCGACCGGGAAGCCGTAGGTGTCATAGAGCTTGAACACCAGGTCACCGGGGATGGTGTCGCCCTGCAGTTGCGCCAGATCCTGCTCGAGGATCTTCAGGCCTTGCTCCAGGGTCTTGGCGAACTGTTCTTCCTCGGTACGCAGCACGCGCTCGATGTGCGCCTGCTGCTGGACCAGCTCGGGATAGGCCTGGCCCATCTCGGCCACCAGGGCGGCGACGATCTTGTGGAAGAAGGTGCCCTTGGCGCCCAGCTTGTTGCCATGACGGCAGGCACGGCGAATGATGCGACGCAGCACGTAGCCGCGGCCTTCATTGGACGGCAGCACGCCGTCGGCGATCAGGAAGCTGCAGGAGCGGATGTGGTCGGCCACCACCTTGAGCGACGGGGCGTCGTCATTGGCGCAGCCGATGGCTTCAGCCGAGGCCGCCAGCAATTGCTGGAACAGGTCGATCTCGTAGTTCGAATGCACGTGCTGCAGCACCGCGCTCACCCGCTCCAGGCCCATGCCGGTGTCGACGCTGGGCGCCGGCAGCGGATGCAGGACGCCATCGGCGGTGCGGTTGAACTGCATGAAGACGTTGTTCCAGATCTCGATGTAGCGATCGCCGTCTTCTTCCGGCGAGCCGGGCGGGCCGCCCCAGATCTCGGCACCGTGGTCGAAGAAGATCTCGGTGCAGGGACCGCAGGGACCGGTGTCGCCCATGGTCCAGAAGTTGTCCGAGGCGTAGGGCGCGCCCTTGTTGTCGCCGATGCGCACCATCTGCGCCTCGGGCACTCCGACGTCCTTGGTCCAGATGTCGTAGGCCTCGTCATCGGTGGCATAGACGGTGACCCAGAGCTTTTCCCGGGGCAGACCCAGCCACTGGGGCGAGGTGAGGAATTCCCAGGCGAAGGTGATGGCGTCGCGCTTGAAGTAATCGCCGAAGCTGAAGTTGCCCAGCATCTCGAAGAAGGTGTGGTGACGCGCCGTGTAGCCGACGTTCTCCAGGTCGTTGTGCTTGCCGCCCGCGCGCACGCACTTCTGGCTGGTGGCGGCGCGGGTGTAGCTGCGCTTTTCCATGCCGAGGAAGCAGTCCTTGAACTGGTTCATCCCGGCATTGGTGAACAGCAGGGTCGGATCGTTCGCGGGGATCAGCGAACTGGAGGCGACCCGGGTGTGCCCCTTCTCTTCGAAGAAGCGGAGGAAGGCTTCACGGATTTCGGCGCTTTTCATATTCATTCCAGACAATGGGCTTTTCGACGCGCGTGACGGGCATCCGACTGGATCGCAGACGAGACGAACGGAGCGGGCGCCGCAGACGCGGCACGTGCGGAAAACGGACACGCATGTCTGGGAGTATATCGACGCCCGCGCCCCGGTGTCGCCCCGGTTGCGCAGGAAAAACGTCGTCGGAAGACTTAGCGGCGGCGGTAGGCGGAGAAAGCGGCGACGACCGCCTCGATATCGGCGGCGCTGACGTCTAGATGGGTGACCAGCCGCAGGCGCGCTGCCGGACTGATGCGGATGCCACGCTCGGCCAGGAAGGTATGCAGGGCGGGCGCCTCGTCGCCCATGGCGAGATAGACCATGTTGGTCTGCACCGGCTCCACCTGATAGCCGAGTTCGGCCAGAGCGGTGCCGAGTTGCGCCGCGTGGGCGTGGTCCTCGGCCAGGCGCTCGACCTGGTGATCGAGGACATGCAGACCGGCGGCCGCGAGGATGCCGGCCTGGCGCATGCCACCGCCCACCACCTTGCGCCAGCGCCGCGCCTTGGCGATGAGCGCGGCCTCGCCGCAGAGCACCGAACCCACCGGTGCACCGAGGCCCTTGGACAGGCAGACCGACACCGAGTCGAAATGCTGGCTGATCTCGCGCACCGGTACGCCGAGTTTGACCGCAGCGTTGTACAGCCGCGCGCCATCCAGGTGCAGGGCCAGGCCGTGTTCCCGGGTGAAGGCGCGTGCCGCCGCCAGATAGGCCAGCGGCAGGACCTTGCCGTGCATGGTGTTTTCCAGCGCCAGCAGCCGGGTGCGGGCGAAATGGAAGTCATCGGCCTTGATGTAGCTGCGCACCAGATCAAGGTCGAGACTGCCGTCGGCGGCCATCTCGATGGGCTGCGGCTGGATGGAGCCGAGCACGGCGGCGCCGCCGCCCTCGTACTTGTAGGTGTGGGCCTGCTGGCCGACCAGGTATTCGTCGCCACGCTCGCAGTGCGCCAGCAGGCCGAGCAGGTTGCTCATGGTGCCGCTGGGCACGAAGAGTCCGGCTTCCAGACCGAGATCGCCTGCCAGACGTTGCTCCAGGCGGGTGACCGTGGGGTCTTCGCCGTAGACGTCATCGCCGAGTTCGGCGGCCAGCATGGCCTGGCGCATGGCCGGCGTGGGCTGGGTGACGGTGTCGCTGCGGAGATCGATCAAGCGTTCGCTCCTTATGCCGGGACCACGATGAGTCCGGCCCGCAGGCCGACGGCGACCTTGGGATTGGGGAAGATGATGCGCGCCTCGGCCTCGTCGACGATCCAGCGCTCGCTGCCGTCTTCGGCCAGCAGCGAGCCCTGGCGCAGCGGCGAGAAGTTGGCCACGTCGTCGGCCAGGTGCAACTGGAAGCGCGGACTGGACTTGTACACCTGGCGCGCCACGCGAAATCTCAGCAATGAGGAATCCGGTGGCGGCAGCTCGGCTTCGCGGCCTTCGACCAGGGCTTCCAGCAGCAGGCGCAAGCGACTCAGGTCGAGTTCGCTGTTCTCGCCGAAGGGCCGTGCCTGGCCCAGCTCCAGGGTCAGGGCCTCGGCCTGGCATTCGGCGTAGGTGTAGGCGCTGAAGGTGATCCCCGGCTTGTCGTAGAGCAGCACGGCCTCGATGCCGGCCGCTTCGAGGCGCTGCAGCTCGGCTTCCGAATGCTCGCGCCCGGCGCTCCAGGGATAGAGGGCGAAGCGCGGCAGCGCCGAGGCGCGCAGCGCGGTGTGCAGGTCATAGTGCAAACGCGCCCGATCGGGCTTGCTGAAGAACTGCGCGGACAGGCGTTCCAGGTCGTTGGCGCGTTGCGCCTCGGAGCCTTCGGCCTGGGCATGGCGGCCGTTGAAGAGGCGATTCAGATCCTGCTCGACATAGCGGGTGCCGCGGCGCATGGCGTCGGGATTGCCATACATGAACAGCAGGCGGCAGGCGGGGCGCAGGGCGCCGCTGGCGATGCCGCTGAGCAACTCGTCGAGCAGCTCCATGGGCGCCGTCTCGTTGCCATGGATACCCGCGGAGAGCAGCAGGTCCATGCGGTTGTCGCGCGCCACCGGCGGGGTCACTTCCAGCACGCCTTCGGTCAGCCAGTGGAGACGGGTGCCGTCGGCAGTCAGTTGAATCTTCTCGGTCGGCTCGCGGCCGGCCAGGGTCAGGTCCAGCAGGCGGCCAAGCGCCAACCGATAACGTTCAGATGCAGCCATGCTCTACTCCGCTGAGCGACGTGTCGTCGGGCTAGATACTCAATGATCGTGGCCGCAACCGCAATCGGCGTCATGCACATGATTCTCATCGCCTTCGTCGGCGAAGGTCTCCAAGGCGATGGACAGGCCCAGGGCATTGAGGGCCTGAGGGCGCAGCACCAGGACCGGGGTCTGCTCCTCATCATCCTGGGAGTCGGCGAAGATGTTGAGACCGCCGCTGCCATCGGCTTCCAGCCAGAGGTCGCGACCGGCCAGGCGAATGGCCAGGCGCTGGACCTGCAGCGTCTGCTGCTCGTCGGCGGTGGGTTCGAGGATGAGATCGAGAAGGTTGCTCATGGAGGCTCCGGAGGTCAGGGCAATTGAAAGGGATAGACCGAGCCGAGGCCCAGCAACTGGGTCAACTCGTCCAGGGCGGTGCGGACTTCGCCCAGCAACTGGGGATCGGCGAGATCCGCAGGTGTCAGGCGGTCGCGGTAGTGGCGATCCACCCAGTCGAGCAGTTGGGCATGCAGCGCCGGGGTGAAGCGCACCCCCGGATTCACCGCGACCAGCTCGTCCGCGGTGAGCGCCACTCGCAGGCGCAAGCAGGCGGGGCCACCGCCGTTCTGCATGCTCTGCTTGAGATCGAAGACCTTGACCTCAGCCAGCGGGCCCGCGCTGCCGACCTGGGCCTGCAGATAGTCCCAGACCAGCGGATTCTGTCGGCACTCGTCGGGCACCACCAGCAATGTGCCCTGCCCCGGCCGATCCAGCAGCTGGCTGTTGAACAGATAGGAGCGCACGGCGTCACCGACGCTGATCTCGCTGCGACGCACGCAGAGGCGTTGCAACGTGGCACCGCGTCGGGCGAGCTTGGCTTGCAATTCGTCGAGCACGCGATCGCTGTCGAGGAAGGCATCCTCATGGTGGAACAGCACCTGGGCGTTGCCCACCGAGATGACGTCGTTGTGGAAGACGCCCTGGTCCACCACCGCCGGATTCTGCTGGGCGAACACCACGCCCTCCTCGCTCAGGCCATGCAGGCGGGCGATGGCCTGGGAGGCTTCGAGCGTCTGCCGGGCCGGATAGCGATGGGGCTCGGGATAACGCGGATCGAAGGCGCTGCGGCCGAAGACGAAGAATTCCACGCCCGGGGCGCCGTGGTCGCGACTGAAGCGGGTGTGATTGGCCGCGCCCTCGTCGCCGAACTGGGCCACCGAGGGCAGCGGCGCATGGTGCTGGAAATGCGCGGGATCGCGAAACATCGCCTGGAGGATGCGCGCCGTGGTGCTGGGTTCGAGGCTGCGGTGGAACTTGCAGGCCAGGTTGGCCGGGGTGAAATGCACCCGGCCGTCGCGGGTATCGGCGCTGGGGCTGACGGTGGCAGCGTTGGCCGTCCACATGGCCGAGGCGGAACTGGCGGACAGCAGCAGCGGCAAGGCTTCGCGCGCCGCGCCCTGCAGTACCTGGGCATCGCTGCCGGCGAACCCCAGGCGGCGCAGCGAGGCGATGTCGGGTCTTTCGTGGGGGGCCAGCACACCCTGCTCGAAACCCAGCTCCATCAGCGCCTGCATCTTGGCCAGGCCCTGGCGCGCGGCCTCGCGCGGATTCGAGCATTGCTGCTTGCTGGCCTGGGAGGCCACGTTGCCATAGGACAGGCCCGCATAGTTGTGGGTCGGACCGACCAGGCCGTCGAAATTGACCTCCCGAGCAGCAGGGGCGTGATGACTCATAGCTGTAGTCCTGGAGGCAGTTGGCTAGGCAGGGTCAGGGCGTCGCTTTCCAGCGAGGCGACCGGGAAGGCGCAGTAGTCCGCGGCGTAGTAGGCGCTGGGTCGATGATTGCCCGAGGCGCCGACGCCGCCGAAGGGCGCCGCACTGGCCGCCCCGGTCAGAGGCCTATTCCAGTTGACGATGCCGGCGCGCACCCCCTGCCAGAAGCGGTCGTAGAGGGCCGGATCGTCGGCCAGCAGGCCGGCCGCCAGGCCAAAGCGAGTGGCGTTGGCGAGCGCCAGAGCCTCGTCGAAGTCGCCATAGCGCTGGACCTGCAACAGCGGCCCGAAGACCTCTTCATCGGGCAGGTCGGCGATCCCCGACACCTCGATGATCCCGGGCGTGAGCAGCGCTCGATGGGGCTCCGGCTGCCGCAACTTCAGCAGTGCCCGGCCACCCTGGGCCAGGCGCCGGGCCTGGGTCTGCAGCAGGGCCTGGGCCGCGGCCAGAGAGATTACCGTGCCCATGAAGGGCGCCGGATCGGCGTCGAAACGACCAATGCTGAGCCCGGCGCTGACGCTCACCAGACGCTCCAGCAGGGCATCGCCCCAGGCCCCCTGGGGTACGAGCAGGCGGCGGGCGCAGGTGCAGCGCTGCCCGGCGGAGAGGAAGGCCGACTGGACAATGGTCACCACGGCGGCGTCCAGATCCGCCACCGCCGCCACCACCAGCGGATTGTTGCCGCCCATCTCCAGGGCCAGCAGGCGCTGCGGGCGGTCCGCGTTGAGACGATGCAGCGCCGCACCGGTGGCGCTGGAGCCGGTGAAGAGGATGCCGTCCAGGCCCGGATGCGCGGCCAGGGCCTCGCCGGTGGTCCGACCGCCCTGCACCAGATTGAGCACCCCGGCCGGCAGCCCGGCGGCGATCCAGCATTCCAGGGTCAGGGCGGCGAAACGCGGCGTCAGCTCGCTGGGCTTGAACACCACCGTGTTGCCAGCCAGCAGCGCCGGCACGATATGGCCATTGGGCAGATGGCCGGGAAAATTGTAGGGACCGAAGACCGCCAGGACGCCGTGCGGTCGATGGCGCGTGACGCTACGGGCGTCCGCCACGCTGGCCGAGCGCTCGCCGCTACGGGCCGCTTCGGCCTGGGCCGAGATGGCCACCTTGGCGATCATGCTGCCGAGCTCGGTATCGGCCTCCCACAGCGGCTTGCCGGTTTCCTCGGCCAGGGCCCGGGTCAGCTCGGAGCGGCGTTGCTGCAGCGCCTGGGCGAAGGCCTGCAGGATCTCCAGGCGCGCGGCCTGGCCGCGGCTTTCCCAGGCGGGAAAGGCCTGGCGCGCCGCGGCGATCGCCTGGTCGACGTCCGCTGCGTCCGCGGCGGTGCCCTGCCACAGCGAGGTACCGGCGTAGGGGTCGAGCGAAGTGAAGGTCTCGCCGCGCCCGGGGCGCCACTGACCAGCGATGTAGAGGCTATCCATGAGCGCTCCTCAAGGCATCAGGCGCACGGCGCGCACCTGGGCGCCGGCCATCAGCCGCAGTTCGCGGGCAGTGGCCAGATCGACCACCAGGGTGCCGGAAGCCACGCGCGCGCGAGCACTGGTGATGCGGCAGTCCTGGCATTTG
Source organism: Pseudomonas sp. SHLD1 (assembly GCF_028640935.1). Lineage (NCBI taxonomy): Bacteria > Pseudomonadati > Pseudomonadota > Gammaproteobacteria > Pseudomonadales > Pseudomonadaceae > Pseudomonas > Pseudomonas sp. SHLD1. The sequence goes on along the minus strand of NZ_JAQZAD010000019.1, from coordinate 208,771 downwards.
CGGTTGTGGATCAGATAGACCTCGGCATCGTCGCCGGGCGTGCCGACCGCCAGTACCAGGCGCTGGCTGTCGCGGATGGCGCGCACCTTGGCGGTCTCGGCCTCGACGGTCGGACCCGCGTCGAAGATGTCGACATAGCCCTGGTAGTTGAAGCCCTCGGCCTCCAGCAGCCGGCGCGCGGCCTCGGTGTCCGGGTGTACCCGGCCGATCACCTGGCGCGCTTCGGGCGACAGGAAGCAGGTGTACAGCGGAAAGCGCGGCATCAGCTCGGCGATGAAGCCGCGATTGCCAATGCCGGTGAGATAGTCCGCCTGGGAGAATTCCATCTTGAAGAAGTGGCGGCCCAGGGCCTCCCAGAAGGGTGACCGACCCTGGTCGTCGGACATGCCGCGCAATTCGGCGATGATGCGCTCGGCGAACAGCTCGCGGAATTCGGCGATGAACAGGAAGCGCGACTTGGACAGCAGGCGCCCGGCCGCGCCGCCGCGCCGATCCGCGCGCAAGAACAGCGAGCAGAGTTCGGAGCTGCCGGTCATGTCGTTGGCCAGGAACAGCGTGGGGATCTGCCGGTGGATGTCCAGCTCGCGCGAGGCGCTCACCGTCAGGCCAACCCGGTAGTTGTACCAGGGCTCACGCAGGCCCAGGGCGGCGGCGATCCCGGCGATGCCGATGACTTCGCCGTCCTCTTCCAGGACGAACAGATAATCCGCATCGGCGGATTCGACCTGACGCAGAAAGCTGCGCTCGGCATTTTCCACCCGCTGTGCCAGGCGTTCTTCGCTGGCCGGCAGGGTGGTGAGACCGGCGCCGGCCGCCTGCGCCAGCTGCAGCAGCGCGGGCACATCGGCACGGGTGACGGGACGGACGATCATCGGACCTCCAAAGACGCTAGGGTCGGCTACAGCGCTACCAGACGAACCCGGTCGCCTTCGGCGATCTCCAGGGTGGCGATCTGCTCGGGGGAAAGGACGACGGACTCGCCAGGCGTCCAGCGCAGCGGCGTGGCCAGCGCCCGGAAGTTTTCCAGGCCGTCGTTGGCGACCAGGAACCAGGGCGCCTCGTCGCCGGCCGGGAGACCTTCGCTCACCGGCGCCAGGCGGCTCTCGGCGATGGAGCGGATGGCCGTGGTGCGGGCGTGCAGGGTCGGACCGCCATCGAAGATGTCGATGTAGTTGTCGGTCTCGAAGCCTTCACGGCTGAGGATGTCGAAGGTGATCTGGGCACGGGGATGCACCTGGCCCATGGCCTCCTGCGCGCTGTCGGGCAGCAGGGGCACATAGAGCGGATAGGTCGGCATCAGTTCGGCCAGAAAGGTACGACTCTTCTGCCCGGACAGGCGCTCGGCGGCGGCGTAGTCCATGTCGAAGAAGTTGCGCCCCACCCCGTTCCAGAACGGCGATTCGCCGTCGTCGTCCGCCAGCCCGACGATTTCCACCACCACCGTCTCGGCGAAGCGCGCCGGGTGGGCGGCCATGAACAGCAGGCGGGCGCGGGAATTGAGTTCGGCGTGGGGCGTGTCGAGCAGCGGACGCTGGACGTAGAAGCTGCTCAGCACGCTGTTGCCGGTCAGGTCGTGACAGAGCGACAGCACATGGACCTTGTTGTGGATCTTCAGCTCGCGCGAGGCATGGATGAAGGTCTCGTTGCGAAAGCTGTAGAAGGGCTCGGAGAATCCGGCCGAGGCGACGATGGCCGAACAGCCCAGCAACTCGCCGCTGCGGGTGTCTTCGAGCACGAAGAAATAGCTCTCCTCGCCATGAAAGCCCACCTCGGCCGCCAGCGATGACTCCGAGGTGCGGATCTTGTCGCGCAACCGCTCTGGGTTGTCGGGCAGCGAGGTGACGCCAACCGGGCTATCCGCGGCGAGCCGCTGGACCAGGGGCAGATCCGCCGCGCGCGCAGGGCGCATTACCAGCATGAGAACTCCTTGTGTACGGATCCATCCCTGGATGCCGGCGGTACGCGTCCCGCGTCCGGAGATTAGCCCTGGGTGAGTCGCGCCAGGGCGCGATCCAGGCGGGCGAGGCCTTCGTCGATATCGGTGTCGGAGATGATCAGGCTTGGCGCCATGCGCAGCACGTCCGGACCGGCCTGCAGGATCATCAGGCCTTCCTCGTTGGCGGCGGTGACGATGTCCTTGGCACGCCCTTTCCAGCGGTCGTTGAGCACCGCGCCGATCAGGAGCCCCAGGCCGCGAATCTGTTCGAACAGGCCATAGCGGGCATTGAGCTGCTCCAGACCGGCGACAAAGCGCTGATGGCGCGCGGCGACCCCGGCCAGGGTTTCCGGGGTGGCGACGATGTCCAGCAGCGCGGCGCCCACGGCGCAGCCCAGCGGATTGCCGCCATAGGTGCTGCCGTGCACGCCGGCGCTGAAGTGCTGGGCGACCTTCTCGGTGGTCAACATGGCTGCCAGCGGGAAACCGCCACCGATGCTCTTGGCGGTGGTGAGGATGTCCGGCACCACGCCATAGTGCTGGTAGGCGTAGAGATGACCGCTGCGACCGACCCCGCTCTGCACCTCGTCGAAGATCAGCAGGGCGCCCTGGGCGTCGCACAGGCGACGCGCGCCTTCCAGGTAGGCCTGGTCGGCCGGCAGCACGCCGCCCTCGCCCTGGATGGGTTCGAGGATGACCGCGCAGGTCTTGTCCGAAACCACGGCTTCGAGGGCGGCCAGGTCGTTGTAGGGCACGTGGCGGATGCCCTCGATCTTGGGACCGAAGCCATCGGAATACTTGGGCTGCCCCCCGACGCTGACGGTGAACAGGGTCCGGCCATGGAAGCTGTTGGTGGCGGCAACGATCTCGTAGCGACTGCCGCCGCTGACATCGTGACCATAGCGACGGGCCAGCTTGCAGGCCGCCTCGTTGGCTTCGGCGCCGGAGTTGGCGAAGAACACCCGGTCGGCGAAGGTATGGTCCACCAATTTGCGTGCCAGGCGCAGCGCGGGCTCGTTGGTGTAGATGTTGGATACATGCCAGAGCTTGCCGGCCTGCTCGGTCAGGGCCTTGATCAGCGCGGGATGGCCATGGCCCAGGGCACTGACGGCGATGCCGCCGGCGAAGTCGACGTATTCGCGATCGGCCTGATCCCAGACGCGGGAACCCTCTCCTCGCACCGGAATGAACGCGGCGGGGGCGTAGGTCGGGACCATCACCTCATCGAAGGCGGCGCGTTGCACATTGGGTTGAGAAGCGGACATCGGGATTTCTCCTGCCGATCACGGCGGTGACTGAGGGGGATTGTAGGACGACCTCCAGGCGCGGCATTGCGCCCAGGCGACAACTATTTACGGGCGAAAACGCAAACGGGCGTCCGACTCGCAGTCTAGCGATTCGGACACCCGCTCTGGAAGGGCATGGACGTACCTTCGGGTACGCCCGGAAGATCAGTTGGGCGCGACGCGGCTGGTGCCGTTGACGGTCATGATGCGCACCCGCTCGCCGACGCGGAACATCTCGCCCTTGTTGACCGCCTGCACATAGGCGCGGGAGCCGCCGTCGTCTTCCTTCACGGTGATCTCGACACCGCTGGCCTTGGTGAAGCCTTCTTCGGTGGCCGCACCCAGCAGGCCGCCGGCTACCGCGCCGATGATGGCGGTGACGAAGCTGCCACGCCCGCCGCCAATGGCGCTACCGCCAATGCCACCGACCACGGCACCGGCACCGGCGCCAACGGGCGACTTGGTGCCTTCGATGGTGACCGGACGCAGGGCGGTGATGGTACCGGTACGGACCGTCTGCACCTGCCGGGCCTCATCGCGCGAATAGACGTCGCCGGACTGATCGGAGGCGCAGCCGGCCAGCAGGGCGACGGCGGTCAGGGAAGCGGCGAGCTGAAGGACTCTGTTCATGGGGCAACTCCAGGGGCAGTTGAAAGACACTGGTCGTACCGGGCAGCGGTACGGGCGCAGATCGCTATTATCCTTGACCCAGGGCATCCGGGGAGGTTTCCGGCGACTGTAACCTCGGCACCTTGCGAACGCCTTAAGGTGCCAGGCGCTGGCGCTGCCATCCACCCTCTACGCGCTGGTAATCCAGCCGATCGTGGAGGCGGCTGGAGCGCCCCTGCCAGAATTCGATGCGCTGTGGCTTGAGGCGATAGCCACCCCAGAACGGCGGCCGGCTGGGATCACCGTCGGCGAAGCGCCGCTGCACCTCGGCCAGGCGCTGTTCCAGCTCGTGCCGATCGGCAATCGCCTGGCTCTGCGGCGAGGCCCAGGCACCCAGGCGACTGCCCAGTGGACGGACCCGGTAGTAGGCGTCGGATTCCTCGGCGGACACCTGCTCCACCCGGCCCTCGATCCGCACCTGGCGCTCCAGCGCCGGCCAGAAGAAGGTCATGGCCGCACGCGGCTGCGCGGCCATCTGCTGCCCCTTGGCGCTGTCGTAATTGGTATAGAAGACGAAGCCCTGGGCATCGACGCCCTTGAGCAGCAGCACGCGGCAATGGGGCTGGCCTTCGTCATCGACGGTGGCCAGCCAGCAGGCATTGGCTTCGACAGGAGGCTGCTCGGTGCGCACCGCCTCTTCGAACCACTGCCCGAACAGGGCATAGGGATCGGCGGGCGCCTGGGCTTCGGTCAGGCCGTCGCGGGTGTAGTCGCGACGCATATCGGCGAGGGACGGTGACATGGAAGTCTCCTGCTAGGTCGGTATCGACCTAGCTTAACTAAGTCCCGCCCGCCTCGCCTGCTTCAGGACAAGCTTTGTCGCTAGCGCGCCGCCAGCGACTGCAGGCTGGCCAGCACGGTGGCGCGCGGCTGGATCAGTACCTCGACGCGGCGGTTGACGGCACGACCGGCGGCGGTGGTGTTGTCGGCGCGCGGATGAGCGGCGGCCAGACCGCGCACGATCAGGCGATTGCCGCTGTAGCCGCTGAGACGGAAGATCGCCGCAACGGCCTGGGCGCGTTGCAGGCTGATCTTGTCGTTGAGCGCGGCGGCGCCGGTGCTGTCGCTGAAGCCGAGCACGATGACGGCACTGTCTTCATCCACGCTCACCGACTTGGCCGAGCGCGACAGCGGGCCGAGCATCACCGGCAGCAGCATCTCGGCGCGATCCGGGTTGAAGGAGCTGTCCACCGGCGTGATCAGTACCAGGGCGTCGTCGCGACGCTCGACCTTGACATTGCTGCCGGCCACGGCGACGCGCAGCTTCTGCTCGTGCTCATCCAGCCAGGCCTTGCTGACCTTGACCGGTACCGGCTTGAGGACTTCCGCCTTGGCCAGGGGCTTCACGTCTTCGCTGCCGAAGGGCCACCACCAGCGACTGCCCTTCTCGCCTGCCGGAGCGGCCTGTTCGGACTTGACGGCGGGCGCCCTCGCCGTGACCTTGGCGTCAGCCTTGGGCTCGGCCGCCTTGGCTACGGGCTTGGCCGGCTCGGCCGCCTGGTCGCCAGCACCGAACGGCCACCACCAGTGGCTGCCACTGGCGGCGGTGCTGGCCTGGGCGTTGCCCGGCTTGGCAGGCGCGGCGGCCTGGTCGCCAGTGCCCTGGAAGGAGCTGCAGGCGGATACGCCCATGCAAAGAATGAGGGTGGTGGATTTGATCAGCTTCATGCAAAGTTTCCCATCGGCGAGCCGGAGGACAGAGTGAATCAATGCCCCGGCCAGAGCCGGCGGCATGAGTGAACTTAAAGTAGTTTCGAGATTGTGGCCGCAAACCTACGCCGGGCAAAGCGGTGGAGTCACGAAATTTGCGCCTGTGCCGACCAGTGGCAGTGCCTCTGGCGGCGAGCGAAGGACAATCCGGGCGAACCCTGGCGTCGCGCCAGGGGTACGCAGGACTGGAATGCCGCCGGCGAACCCCTACCAATGTGATGCCGGTGGGTCAGCGGCGAGCGCAGGTTGTTTTCAAGGCATGGCTACCCGCCAGGAGGCTGGACTGTGGAAGGACTCATCGATGTCGCGACCCTGGAGCGGCTGGCTGCCAGCGCCGCAGCCATTACCCGTGACTGTCGCTGTCTGCAGCGGGATCTGTCGGGATGGACGGCCTGGCCGGTGGGCTACCGGGAAACGGAGTTCGCGCAGATCGGCACCCTGGCGCGTCACGCACCCGAGGACGCCATCATCGCGGAGTACCACCCGGCGGGTACTCACTATTGGTCAGCTGACGCCCCCATCGCGCCGCGCTTCTATCCCTACAACCAGAGCACGGTATGGCGGTGTCTGGGCTGCGAGCGCCTCTACCTGCGGCATGACGACGATGGCGCCTACCACGTGGCGCCGCGCATTCGCCTGCTGCAGAGCGCGCTGATCATCGATGCGCCCCACGCCAATGACGGCCGCGAAGCCACGGCGACCTGACCTCTTTCGCCGTCCAGGGCCATTTTTCCACCCTGGCGGACGCTCTAGATCGCAGCGTTTGGAATCCCCTCGCGTTACCTGAGGCGCAAACCGGGAATTAAGCCCACAATAGGCGCCGCGTATCCCGCGTGCGGGTGTGCGCCCATCAACGGTAAAAAAACCTGGTCCCAGCAATACGATGGCAACTACAACTCGAACGGGCGTCGCTTGGTTTGTCGACGGTGCCTATGCACTGAGCGCCTGGAATGGTTCGGTCTATGGCGCGAAATTCGACTATCTCAAGCTACGGCTTTTCATTGAAGAGGATGCGGGCGAACCCATAGGCGACGCCTACTACTTCAACTGCGATAGCGACCCGCCCACCATCGCCCAGACCGGCTTCAACAAGTTTCTGAGCTCCGCGCCACCCAAGGGCGCCGGTCTCAGGGTCAAGCTCTACTGGCTGCAGAGCAAGGCTCATGAGTGGCCTGCCTCTGTGGGTGGCGGGCCGATACTGCATCCGGTAACCGGCGAGCAGTACACCACCAAGAGCCAGAAAGGCGTGGATGTCGGCCTGGCCTTCAACCTGATGCGCTCCCATGCCAAGCGCGGCTGGAAGAAGCTCTACCTAGTGGCGGGCGACGGCGATTTCCACGAGGTGGTGCAGTACCTGGTGGAAAACGAAGGGGTCGAGGTCACGGTGATCGGCGCGCACTTCTCCATCAGCGGCGAGATCGCGCCCTATGTCCGGGTGATCGAATTCAAGGACATCGAGGCGGCCATCGCCCGTTAGCCAACTGGGCTAGGGCTTGTCTGAAAAGTCGCCGAGCGAAGGTTAGGCAAGGCAAAAATCCGTGAGGAAGTGGACCGGGCTCGCGCTCGCGTTCACAAGTGGTAAATGAGCATTCCGGCCGGGTTGGCGATCCAGCGGATTTTTAACGCAGCATGGCTGAGCGCAGGCACTTTCCAGACAAAGCCTAGAGGCACTCCCCTACCGCGCGCGCCAGGGCCTGGGCGCGCGGATCCATCAGCACATAGGGGCCGAGGGTATTGGTGACGAAGCCAAAGGCCACCTCGCGCTCCGGATCGGCAAAGCCGGTCGAGCCACCCGCCCCCGGATGGCCGAAGGCCTGGGGACCGAGGCCGTAGGTGGCATTGGCCTGGTCAGGCTGATCGAGCATGAAGCCCAGGCCGAAGCGGGTCGGCGTGAGCAGGGTCCGGTCCTCGCCCTGGCTGTGCTCCACCAGGGCCTCGCTCAGGGTCTCCCATTCCAGCAGATCGCCGGCCAGCAGACCGGCATAGAAGCCCGCCAGGCTGCGCGCATGGCCGTGACCGTTGGCGGCCGGCTGCTGGAAGCGGCGCCACTCGGCCTTGTTGGTGCTGGTGAGCACTCCGGACGGATTGCCAAAGGCCAGGGTCGGCAGAGCCGCGGGGTCGCTCATGGTGGTCTTGAGCAGGCGCTGCGCGGCGGCATCGCCCAGCACGCCCTTGCCGCGCACGATATGGGCGACGCGCTCGTCTTCGCTGGCCGGCAGGCCGATGTGGAAATCCAGGTCCAGGCGCTCGGCGGTCCGGGCCACGATGGCCTCGCCCGGGCCACGGCCGTCGGCGCGACGGATCAGTTCGCCGAGCAGCCAGCCAAAGGTGATGGGGGCATAGCCATGGGCAGTGCCGGGCGTCCACCAGGGTGCCTCGGCGGCAACCGCAGCGGTCATGGTGTCCCAGTCGTACAGGGCGTCACCCGCCAGGCGTTCGCGCAAGGCGGAGACGCCGGAGCGGTGGCTGAGCAACTGTCGCAGGGTGATGTCGCCCTTGCCGCCGGCGGCGAATGCCGGCCAGCGTTCGGCGACCGGGGCATCGAGGGCCAGCTTGCCCTCCTCCACCAGCTGCAGCGCCGCCACCGCGGTGAAGGCCTTGGTGCAGGAGAACAGATTGAGCAGGGTATCGGTGTGCCAGGGGGTCTGACCGTCCCTGTCGGCCATGCCGCCCCAGAGATCCAGCACCGTTTCACCGCCGACCTGGACGCACAGCGCCGCTCCGCGGGTCTGGCTGGCCGCGAGCAACTCGGCGAAGGCTTCGCGGACGGATTCGAATCTCAGATCGTGATAGCCGTGGACGGTCATGGGTTTTCCTTACTGGTGATGCTCTGGCGCCGTGGGTCAGACGGTCCGCTAATACGGCCACTGCCAAAGGTCGCGGTAGGTTGGGTTGAGCGCAGCGAAGCCCAACAGCTGTTGCGTCGGCGCCGGATCCGTTGGGCTTCGACGATGGAACCGTCTCAGCCCAACCTACGAATTAGCGTAACCCTAGCCGCCAATTACTGGATCTCCCGCCGGAACGGCGGCAGGGCATTGAGGATGGCCTTGCCGTAACGCTGGGTCACCAGGCGGCGATCCAGTAGCGAGATGGTGCCGCTGTCCTGCTCGGTGCGCAGCAGCCGACCGCAGGCCTGGATCAGTCGCAGCGAGGCGTCGGGCACGGCGATCTCCATGAAGGGATTGCCGCCGCGCGCCTCGATCCACTCGGCCAGGGCGGCTTCCACCGGATCGTCCGGCACGGCGAAGGGAATCTTGGCGATGACCACGTGCTCGCAATACGCGCCCGGCAGGTCGACCCCCTCGGCGAAGCTGGCCAGGCCGAACAGCACGCTGGCCTCGCCATCGTCGACGCGTTTCTTGTGCTTGTTCAGGGTCTCCTGCTTGGACAGGTTGCCCTGGATCAGCACCCGCTTGCGCCAGTCGCGCTCCAGGCCATCGAAGACGTCCTGCATCTGCCGCCGCGAGGAAAACAGCACCAGGGCACCACGCGCGCCTTCGAGCATGGCCGGCAACTCTCGAACGATGGCAGCAGTGTGCTCGGCCGCGTTGCGCGGATCGGCCTTGAGATCCGGCACCCGCAGCACCCCGGCCTCGGCATGGCGGAACGGACTGGGCACCACGGCGGTGGCCGCCGAGCGCGGCAGGCCGGATCTCATGCGAAAGCGGTCGAAGGTGCCCAGGGCGGTCAGGGTCGCCGAGGTCACCAGGGCGCCGTAGGCGACATTCCACAGGTGGCGGCGCAGCATTTCGGCGGCGAGGATGGGGCTGGCGTTGACCTCGATGTCGTACAGCGACCCCGCTTCGGCAAGGGTCATCCAGCGCGCCATGGGCGGGCTGTCTTCCGGGTCTTCGCAGGTAAAGGCCGTCCACAACTCCCAGTTGCCCTGGGATCGCGCCAGCAGACTGCCGAACAGCGGATACCACTCTTCGGCCTGGTAGCTGGCGAGGCCAATGCTGGATTCGCCATCCATGGCCTGCTTGAGCATCTCGGTCAGGCGGGTGAACAGGTCGGTGAGCTTGGCGAAGCCTTTCTTCAGCTCGATGCCCATTTCCCGCAGGTCTTCGGGGATCACCCCGCCGACGAATCTGTGCCGCGGTCGCTCGCGGCCTTCCATGTCCTCGCCCGCGCGAAAATCCGCCAGCGCCTCGCAGGCGGTGAACATGAATTGCTGCTGGGTGCGGATCTCCCGCGCCAGCTCCGGCACCTGCTCCACCAGCCGCCCGAGATCGCCGGGCAAGGGGTGCTGGGCAAGGAGCTTGGTGAGGTTCTTGGCGATCTGCTCGAGCCACTCGGCGGTGGATCTCAGCCGGGTGAAATGGGCGAAGTGGCCGATGGCCTTGTCCGGCAGGTGGTGGCCTTCGTCGAACACATAGAGGGTGTCGCGAGGGTCGGGCAGGATGGCGCCGCCGCCCAGGGCCAGGTCGGCCAGCACCAGGTCATGGTTGGTGACGATGACATCGACCTTGGTCATGCCTTCGCGCGCCCGGTAGAAGGCGCACTGCTGGAAATTCGGACAATGGCGATTGGTGCACTGGCTATGGTCGGTGGTGATGCGCGACCACTGGACGTCCTCGATGGCTTCCGGCCAGCTGTCGCGATCGCCGTCCCAGCGATTGCCGGCCAGGCGCTCGATCATCTTGCCGAACAGTTCGTTGGACGCCTCGTCCACATCGATCTTGAAGCCATCCTCGGCGAACAGCTGGGCGGTGGCATTTTGCGCCTGGCCCTCCTGCAGCAGCATGTCCAGCTTGGACAGGCACAGGTAGCGACCCCGCCCCTTGGCCAGGGCGAAGCTGAAGGACAGCCCGCTGTTGCGCAGGATGTCCGGCAGGTCCTTGTGCACGATCTGCTCCTGCAGCGCCACCGTCGCCGTGGCGATCACCAGGCGCTTGCCGGCCGCCTTGGCCACGGGAATGGCGGCCAGGGCATAGGCCACGGTCTTGCCGGTACCGGTACCTGCCTCCACCGCCACCACGGCGGGCTCGCCTTCGCGATGGCCCTCCTCGTCCTGGGCGATGCCACCCAGGCCCTTGGCGGTCTCTGCGATCATCAGCCGCTGGCCATAGCGTGGCTTGAGCGACTTGGCTTCGAGGAAACGCGTGTAGGCGCCCTGGATCTGGGTCTTGAGTTCGGTGCTGAGCATGCCTGGTTCCGGGCGATGGCAAAGCAGCGCCACGTCCGGCGGACGAGCGCTGTATGCATCTACAGTAATGGATCTTGGGCGCTATGATAACGCGCCTGTCGCCAGGATGCGCCCGACGTTGAGGTCGCCGGCCGTTCAGGCACCCGGCAGCTGCGGGGGCAGCCGATGAAAGGCGCCGAAGATCAGCAGGCTCAGACGATCAAGCCAGGGATGGCGGCGCAGGCGCAGGGCACGACGGCTGGCGAAGACTTCACCCAGGTGCAGGAGCAGCAGGGCCAGAGCGACCAGGGCGAGCAATTGGGGAAAGGGACGAGCGAGAGGCAGAGCGATAGCGGCGGCTGCGGCGAGCCAGAACAGCAGGAGGAGAACTTTGCCGGTAAGGGACAGGGTTTTCATGGATTCCAGCAGGAGGACGAGATGGATCGGACCATAACGCCTGGAGCCGGAGAAAGTAAAGGCGGCGGACCAGGGTCCGCCGCCGGTGCATCACTCGCGGTCGATCTGGATTTCGACGCGGCGGTTGGTGGCACGGCCTTCAGCGGTCTCGTTGGTGGCGATCGGCTGACGCTCGCCCATGCCCTTCACGGAGACGACGCTGGCTGCCGGCACACCGGCCTGGATCAGGTAGTTGCTGACCGACTTGGCGCGACGCTCGGACAGACGCTGGTTGTAGGCGTCGGTACCCTTGCTGTCGGTGTGGCCGGTGATCGACAGGCGGGTGCTGGCGGCTTCGCCACGCAGACGACCGGCGATACCGTCGAGCTGAGCACGATCCTGCGGACTGACTTCGGCGGAATCGAAGGCGAAGTGCAGATCACGGGCGGTGATCACTTCCTGCTTGGGCAGCGGTGCCGGTGCGGGAGCCGGTGCGGGCGCCGGAGCCGGGGCCGGAGCGGGCTCCATGCGGGCGACCTGCTCGTTGCCCTTGCCATGCACCCAGCAGTAGGCGCCGGCGGTGGTACCTATGCCCAGGGCCGCCATGCCGGCTACGTTACCGCTCTGGGTAGCGCCCGCCGCGCCGCCGACCAGGGCGCCTACGGCTGCGCAGACCGGCCAATCGGATTTCTGTACGCCGCCCGCACAACCAGCCAGCACGGTGCTTGCCAGGATGAGGGGTAAAGCTGTCCTTGCGATGCTCTTGCTCATGAAGGGTCTCCTATAGACCGGGTGCCGCGAGTTAGGCTCGTCTTTCGTTTTATGGCGCTGTCAGACTAATGGTGGCGTACACATCTTGACAACGCTGGTTGCTTAGTCAATCGCGATTTGATTAGGGTTCCCTTAATGGCAAACATATTCTCGTCCCGTACCCCGCAACAGGCTCTGGCAGGCCTGCTCGAACATCATCAGCCGGCTCGTCTGCTCTGCGTGGCGCGTGAGCCGCTACCGGCGCTCAAGGCCTATGCCGAGGCCCATCCCCACTGCCAGCTGGTGCAGGCCGCGGTCCCCCTGGGCGATCCGAGCCTACTGGCCGAACGCTACGATCTGGTGATCCTTGCCGATTGCCTGGAGCATCTGCCGCTGCGCCAGGGCCGCGAATTGCTCGGCGGCCTGCGCAACCTCAATACCTCGCGCCTGGCGGTGCTGGTGGACCTGACGGCCAGCGAATGGCAGCTGACGGATTTCTACGCCCTGGCCCTACAGGCCAGCGAGCGCTTCGCCCGCGACGGTCAGGTGGTCACCCTGTTCAGCTATGATCTGCACGACTACAAGCAGGTCCCGGACTGGCTCAACGCCCGGTTCTGGGCCAATCCGCAGAATTTCGGCAAGTACTGGTGGTGACATGCACTCCATGGCCCCCTGCCCCTGTGGCTCGGACCTCTCGCTCGGCGACTGTTGCGGAGCCTTTCATGCCGGCACTCCGGCGCCCGATGCCGAGCGCCTGATGCGCTCGCGCTACAGCGCCTATGTGCTGGGGCTGATCGACTATCTGGTGGCCACCACGGCGCCTGCGCAGCAGGGACAGCTGGACAGGGAAGCCCTGACGGCCTGGAGTCTGGGCAGTCGCTGGCAGGGTCTGCAGGTGCTGGAGCATCGCCCCGAGCCGGGCGATCCCGCCCATGCGCGGGTCAGCTTCGTGGCGCGCTGGGAGGATGGGCGCGGCGCCCATCGTCATGAAGAGCGCTCGGGTTTCGTCCAGCGTGAAGGACGCTGGTACTTTCTCGATCCAACCGCCAGGCCGCTGCCGGGTCGCAACGACGCCTGCCTGTGCGGCAGCGGCGCAAAGTTCAAGAAGTGCTGCGCCGGCTTCCTGTAACGCCGGCCGCGCTCACTCCCTGACCAGCGTCAGGTGATCGGTATCCGGCACCGCCACCGGTAGCGCCTCGGACGCCGGCCCCAGATCGCTGCCCACCGGCGCCAGGCTCAGGTGCGACAGATCGACCCGCGGCGGCGCCACCGGCGCGGCCTCATCCTGCAGATCGGCGCCTACCGGTGCCAGGCCGAAATCTGGTGCCTGGACATCGGCGAAGGCCGCCATCACGGCATCCCGGGGAGCGACCGACAGCGATCCGCGCTCGGTGGAAGACGCGGCGGTGGGCGCTTTGGCAGCTGGCTCCCGGGTCTCGACGGGCGCCGCAGCCGCCTCGATCGTCTCGGCCATGGGCGCCACCTCGACCAGCGCCCCGGCCTGGGCCAGAGTGGCGCGATAGCGCTCGGCGGTGGCGGCGTCGAGGCGATTCTTGATAATCATGCGGCGACCGGAGAAGAGCACGGCGATGCGCTGTTCATCCGCCTGAAACAGCCGCATCAGATTCTGTCGGGTCTGCTGCGCATCGGCGCCAGCGACCAGTTCGCCCTGGAAGGCGATTTCATAGAGCACGGCGGACATGACGACCTCCTCGGTCACGGCAAGAGCTGCAGGATGCAACGTCGCGCCGGAGGGGTCCAGTCCGCACGGTCGCCTGGCCCAGGCGTTTTTTTGTTAGCCTGTGCCGAAGCGGCCCCGACTTGTGCAGCAATCGGTGCTTGTTAAACTGCGCAGAAAACGGGAGTGCCGCATGCTTCGCCAGGCCTTGTTCATCACCCTGCTCGGCGTCCTGCTGAGCAGCCTTGGCGGTTGTACCTACATCGGGCGCAACTATGAGGAGCCCCAGGTCGAACTGACCGGCGTGGAGCTGATCCGCGCACGGCTGTGGAGCCAGGACTTCGTGCTGCACTTCCGCGTCCAGAATCCCAACGACAGCACCCTGCCCGTGCGCAACCTGGCCTACACGGTCTACCTGAACGATCTGCTGCTGTCCCAGGGGACCGCCAACCTGCATTCGTCGGTGCCGGCCAATGGTCAGCGCAGCTTTTCGGTACCGGTGCAGACCAACCTGTGGCGCTATGTGAAGGACGTCGGTCGCATGCTGGAAGACCCCAACCAGCCGATCAACTATCGCCTGCGCGGTCGCGTGAAGACCGGCTGGCTGTTCGGGCGCAGTGTCCATTTTTCTCGCCAGGGGCAGTTCGTGCCTGGCGCCTACATCCCGGAGTTATGAGATGAACCAACACGTCCACGGTCCCGATTGCAATCATGACCATGACCATCAGCATGATCACGGTCATGCGCATCATGTGCATGGCCCGCACTGCAACCATGGCCATGCCCAGGAACCGGTGCGCAATCCGCTGAAGGAAGTGGGTCGCAACGATCCCTGCCCCTGCGGCAGCGAGAAGAAATTCAAGAAGTGCCACGGCGCCTGAGCACTTCCCGGCGGGTCGGGCTGAGCGCAGCGAAGCCCAACAGCCTGGGTTGACCCTGCCATGTTGGGCTTCGACGATAGCGCCGTCTCAGCCCAACCTACCCCTCCGCGACCCTGGCGCGTTACCAGGGCTGTCCGCCGCGTTGCGACTCCAGCCGCCGGATGAATTCCTCCAGCACCAGGGCGTAGAGATCGTCCTTGAGCACCAGGTCCTCGACCCCGCAATCGATGTTGGGATTGTCGTTGACCTCGATCACCGCCAGCTTGTCGCCCGCCTGCTTGAGATCCACGCCATAGAGACCGTCGCCGATCAGGTTGGCGGTGCGTACCGCCAGTTCGACCACGGCATGGGGCGCATCCTGCACCGCCAGGGTCCGGAAATCGCCGCTGACCTCGGTCGCGCTGGCGCTGTGGTCGTAGATCTGCCAGTGCCCCTTGGACATGAAGTACTGGCAGGCGAAGATCGGTTCCTGGTTGAGCACGCCGATACGCCAGTCGTATTCGGTGTAGAAGAATTCCTGGGCCAGGAGCAGCACCGAGCGCTCGAACAGCTCGGCGCTGGCCTTGCGCAGCTGCGCCGCGTCCTCGACCTTGATGACGCCACGGGAAAAGGAGCCATCGGGGATCTTCAGCACCAGCGGGAAGCCCAGGCGCTCGCCGAGGCCTTCGAGCTGGCCGGGGTTGTCCTTGTAGAGGATCTCGGTGGCGGGCATGTCCAGCTTGTGGGCGCGCAGGAGGTCGGCCAGGTAGACCTTGTTGGTGCATCTGAGGATCGAGCGTGGATCGTCCATCACCACCAGACCCTCGCTTTCGGCCTTCTTGGCGAAGCGATAGGTGTGGTGGTCGATGGCGGTGGTCTCGCGGATGAACAGGGCGTCGAATTCACCCAATCGCGCGTAATCCTTCTTTTCGATCAGCTCCACGTCCAGCCCCAGGTGCTTGCCGACGCGCACGAAATTCTTCAGTGCCTTGGCATCTGACGGCGGAAAGGCTTCCTTGGGGTCATGCAGGATGGCCAGGTCGAAACGGTATTTTTCACGCCGCCCCGGCTTGAGCCAGACGCGGCGACTGAAGCCGTCGAGGGCGTTGGCGAAGAGGTCTTCCTGCTGTTCGTGCAGCTTGTGGATGCTGCCCAGCTTGAGGCCGCCGATGTGCCAGCCGGCGCGGTCGCGGCGAAACTCCACCAGCAGCAGCGGACAGGGAAAGGCCTCGAATACCTGGCGAGCCAAGTCCTGCAGGGGCGCGATGTCGGTGTTGCCGAAATAGAGCGTCAGGGTGAAGCCGTCGGCGCTGCCATAGGGATGACCGGCGAGCGCCTTGGTCAGCAGCTTGTCCAGGTCCTCCAGTGCCAGGCCATAGAGCGACTTGCGCGCCAGTTCGCTGATGGTACGCACCGAGGGGATGACCTTGTGCCCCCGGGCTTCGGCGAGCAGCGAGCAGTAGTAGCCGTGGCCGAGGTACTTCTGGCTGCGGCAGAGGTTGATCACCTGCACCCGCTTGCCATTGTCCTGTTCGTTGGATTGCTCCAGGTATTCCTGGGCGGTGATGACGTCTTCGCTGGGATAGTAGGACGACCAGTCTTCCTTGCGTTCCACGACGATATACAGCTTGCTCACTGGACCTCCTGGTTGCGGGGCGTGGTCCCGGCGGAAACCCGGATGCCGCCGGACCACTCCAACTGTTGTAACGCGGGTGCTATTAACCGTTGCTTAACCATGCCAGGCTGCCCGCTCTGCTCCAGGAGAATCCTTCGCGATGAGTTTCACGCTCAGGCCCGCCGGGCTGGACGATCTGGCGGCGCTGGTCGATCTGGAAGCGCGCTGCTTCAGCTATGACCGCCTTTCCCGGCGCAATTTCCACTACATGCTCACCCGGGCAAACGCCGTGCTGATCCTGGCGGAAAACGACCGCCAGGTGGCGGGCTACGCCCTGGTGCTGTTCCACCAGAACACCTCGCTGGCGCGTCTCTATTCCATCGCCGTCGATCCCGAGGCGCGCGGCCATCGCCTGGGCCAGCGCCTGCTGGAGGCTGCCGAAGCCGAGGCGGTGGAGCGCGACTGCGCCTACCTGCGCCTGGAGGTCCGCCCGGACAACGCCGCCGCCATCGCCCTCTACGAGCGCAACGGCTACCTGCCCTTCGCCACGGTGGAGGACTACTACGAGGACCACAGCCAGGCCCTGCGCTTCGAAAAGCGCATCCGCCAGCCGCGCGAAGGCCAGGCCCGTCCGGTGCCCTTCTATCGCCAGACCACCGATTTCACCTGCGGCCCGGCCAGCCTGCTGATGGCCATGGGCGCCCTGCAACCGGGCCGGCCGCTGGAGCGCCGCGAGGAACTGCGGCTGTGGCGCGAAGCCACCACCATCTACATGACCGCCGGGCACGGCGGCTGCGGCCCCCATGGCCTGGCCCTGGCCGCACTGCACCGGGGCTTCAAGGTCACGCTGCAGGTCAATACCCGGGGGCCCCTGTTCCTCGACGGCGTGCGTAGCGAGGAAAAGAAGGAGGTCATGCGCCTGGTGCACGAGGACTTCAGCGCCGAGGTCAAGCAATCGCCCATCGAGCGTCTCTACCGGACGCGCCTGGACATCGCCCACTGGGTCAACCAGGGCGCCTTCCCGCTAGTACTGATCAGCTCCTTCCGGCTGACCAAGGCCAAGGGGCCGCACTGGGTGCTGGTCACCGACTGCGACGAGGACTTCGTCTACCTGCACGATCCCGATGTCGACCACAGCCAGCACCGCCGCGAACTGGACTGCCAGCACATCCCGGTGTCCCACGCCGAGTTCGACAAGATGAGTCGCTTCGGCCGTGGCAAGCTGCGCGCGGCGGTGATCCTGCGGGTGGGCTGATGCGGGGTTGCGCGCCAGGGCGAACAGGGCCAGGATCAGGACCACCTCGATTGGCGGGTCGCCCATGAGTCAGTCCCTGCGCAAGCGCAATCCTTCCTATGAGTTGATGGAAGACCTGAGCGGTCACTCGGTGATCTATCGGGAGCATGGCTTTCCCTGTCCGTTGGTGCGCTGGCATTTCCACAAGGAATACGAGCTGCACCTGATCGTGGCCAGTTCGGGCACCGCCTTCATCGGCGACTACATCGGCAACTTCTACCCGGGCAGCCTGTTCCTCACCGGTCCGCATCTGCCGCACAACTGGATCAGCCGCGTCGCCGAGGGCGAGGTGGTGGCCAAGCGCGACATGCTGGTCAACTTCACCAACGAGACCGTGGATAACGCCACGGCGGTGTTTCCCGAACTCAGCGGCCTGGCGCCGCTGCTGGAGCGCGCCCGCTACGGCATCGAATTCCAGGATCCGCAGCTGATCGCCCGCGCCGAGGCGTTGCTGCAACAGATTTCGGAGAGTGGCGGCGCCACCCGCCTCGGCCATTTCCTGGTGCTGATGGAAGCGCTGGCCACCTCGGAGCGCTACCAGCTGCTGTCGGGCAGCGTCGAGCCGGCCACGGCCAGCGAACAGGCGGTGGATCGCACCAACCGGGCGCTGAATTTCATCTTCGATCACTACCAGCGTGATTTCACGCAGGAAGAAGTGGCCGAACACCTGGGTATGACGCCCACCTATTTCTCGCGCTTCTTCCGTCAGGCCACCGGTCGCACCTTCGTCGAATTCGTCAACAGCCTGCGCATCAGCAAGGCCTGCGAGATGCTCTCCCACAGCAGCATGCCAGTCACCGACATCTGCTTCGAGGCCGGCTTCAACAACATCTCCAACTTCAATCGACGCTTCCACCAGCTCAAGGGCATGACCCCACGCCAGTACCGCACCCTGACGGTGCAGCGCCTGACCGAACAGAACGCTTGAGCGGGTGAGCGGCTTTCCTGGATCCGGTTTGTTGCCAGCTTGAGAGCCATTGAACAGACCTGGCGCAAAGTTCGGTTATGATCGAACTACCCATCCGTGCGACCGAGGACAGAGCCATCATGAGCGAACCCTACACGCCCCCACGCGTCTGGACCCCTACCACCTCCGGCGGCAACTTCGCCAGCATCAACCGCCCCATCGCCGGGTCGACCCACGACAAGAAGCTGCCGGTTGGCGAGCATCCCTTCCAGCTGTATTCGCTGGGCACGCCAAACGGCATGAAGGTGACCATCCTGCTGGAAGAGTTGCTGGCGGCCGGACATGGCGACGCCGAATACGACGCCTGGCTGATCCGCATCAGCGAGGGCGAGCAATTTTCCAGCGGCTTCGTAGAGATCAATCCGAATTCCAAGATCCCGGCCCTGGTGGATCGCCGCGGCGCCGAGCCGCTGCGCGTCTTCGAGTCCGGTGCCATCCTGCTCTATCTCGCCGACAGCTTTGGCGCCTTCATCCCGAAGGATCACACCGGACGCACCGAGACACTGAACTGGCTGTTCTGGCAGATGGGCTCGGCGCCCTTCCTGGGCGGCGGCTTCGGGCATTTCTATGCCTATGCGCCGGAAAAGCTCGAATACCCCATCAACCGCTACGCCATGGAAGCCAAGCGCCAACTCGATGTACTCGACCGCCTGCTGGCCGAGCGCAGCTATGTCGCCGGCGAGGAATACGGCATCGCCGACATCGCCATCTGGAGCTGGTACGGCAACCTGGTGCTGGGCCAACTGTACAACGCCGCGGAATTCCTCTCGGTGCAGGACTACACCCATGTGCAGCGCTGGGCCAAGGCCATTGCCGCGCGGCCGGCGGTGCAGCGCGGGCGGCGGGTCAATCGCACCTGGGGCGAGCCGGGCGAGCAACTGGCCGAACGGCATTCGGCCAGCGATTTCGACTAATCCGGCAGAGCGGACGGCGGCGGAATGGCTCCGCCGCCGCTAGCGACTCCAGTCCGCGGTGGCGGAGCCGAGGCGTGTCGCGGGGCGACGCCACTGCAGCTCGACCTCGCCCATTCGGAGCGGCGCCCGCAAGCGCAACGCCGGTCCCCAGGCGGTGGGTTCCTGAGCGTCACCGTAGTCCCCCTTCGCGGGTCCTCGATACGCCGATCCGCCGTTTGCGCCTGGCCGCTCGGTCAGCAGCCAGGCGGTACGGGCCAGGGACAGCCGTGCCGTCAATGCCTGCCCCTCACTTTGACGCCGCGCCAGCCCGCGAAGGGCGGCGGCTGCCATGAGATAGCCGGTGGCATGGTCGAGCGCCTGCACCGGCAAGGGTACCGGCTGCTCACCGCCCTGCCAGTCGCGCCCGGCCGCGGCGATGCCGCAGGACATCTGCACCAGGCTGTCGTAGCCGCGCCGCAGGGCCCAGGGCCCGGTCCAGCCGTAGGCGCACAGGGACACGTCGATCAGCGCCGGATTCAACGCCCGGCGCTCGGCGCTGCCATAGCCGAGCCGCTCTAGAGCGTCGGCGCGATAGCCATGCACCAGGACATCCGCGTCCCCCAACAAGGCTTCGAATACCCGGCGGTCGGCCGGCCGGCGCAGGTCCAGTCGCGCGCAGCGCTTGCCCAGGGTCACCTCGGGTGCCTGGGGCGGTTCGTCCCAGTCGGGCGGATCGATCCGCAGCACCTCGGCGCCCAGCCCGGCCAGCAGGCGGGTGGCGATCGGCCCGGCGAGAATGCGGGTCAGGTCGAGGACGCGGATGCCCTGCAACGGACGTTGTGGATCGGGGTGCCAACGGCTGGCGATATCCGCGGCTGTCCATTCCTGGGCGATCAGGGGTTCGGCGCGAACGGCCTGCCCCTGGGGATGCACCTGCCACTCCGCCTGGGTTTGCAGTCTCGCCGCGCAGCCACCCGCGGCGACGATGGCCGTCTCCAGGGCTTCGCCCGACCAGCCCGCCATGGCCTTTACCACAGCGTCGCGGCTATTGGCGCAGCCGAGCATGGCAAGGGCACGCTCGCGGTGATGAGGCGCATTGGCGTGCAGCCGCAGCCAGCCATCTCGGGTGCGGTAGTCGCCAGTGATCGGGTCCCAGACGGTGGGCAGCCCCCAGCCCAGGGGACACAAGGTGGTCTTGAACCAAGCCGCGGCTAGATGCCGGTCCACCTGCACCGGCAATCCGGGTGCCCCTTCGGCCAGCAGGTCGGCGGCAGCCAGGCCGGCGACCCCGATCGCCGCCGTGGCAAGGTCGCTGACCGGAAAGCAAGAGGCCAGGCTGTCGTTGCCCCGGACCTGCAGGTTTGCCGCCTGGGCGGTAGGCAGATCCAGGGCGGTGACGAACTCGCCGAGCAGGGATTGAAAGATGGCAGGCGTACGGGACGGGTGGGTCAAGGCACGGTCCTCCGCGGCAGCAGACAGAGCTCTCACAGTAACTCTGCTTGCGCGAGCAGGGCACCGACTTTCGTCCACCTACCGTCCAGCCCGACACGGGGACAAATCGCCCTCTGCCTGGGTCTCCCCTTCATCAGCCCACCCACGCTATCGGGAGACCCCATGACCGAACGACAGCTCCTCATCGCCGGCGCCAGCGGCATCATCGGCCAGGCCGTGCTGGAAGCCTTCGCCAAGGCCGGCTGGTCCATCACCACCGTCGGCCGCTCGCAACAGGCACCGAGTCGCTTTCCGCACCTGACGGCCGACCTGCTGTACCCGGACAGCTTGGCCGCAGCCAAGGCCGATCTCGCCGGCGTGACCCATCTCTTCTACAGCGCCCTCAAGCCCAACCCTGACCCGGGCGTCGAGGCGGACGAAAATGCCGCCATGCTGGAGAACCTGGTCGACGCGGTACGCGGTGCCGGCGCCCCCCTGGCTCGCATCACCTTCGTCCAGGGCGGCAAGATCTATGGCGCCCATCTGGGGGTGTACAAGACCCCAGCCCGCGAGGACGACAGCCGCCACTTCCCACCCAACCTCTATTTCCGCCATGAAGACTTCGTGCGCAGCCTCGAAGCCGACGGCATTCGCTGGACCGCCCTGCGCCCCGACATCGTCATCGGTCACTCGCTGGGCTCGGCCATGAACCTGGGCAACCTGATCGGTCTCTACGGCGCCCTGTGCAAGGCGACCGGCACCGCCATGCAATTCCCCGGAACGGAGCAGGCCTATCGCGGCGCCCTGGTCAACGTCACCGCCGCGCCGCTGCTGGGTGAAGCCGCGGTCTGGGCCGCCGAAGAGGAGCGCGATGGCGCCTTCAATCTCACCAATGGCGATGTCTTTCGCTGGAGTCACGTCTGGCCGCAGCTGGCCGACTGGTTCGGGCTGGACGTGGGCGAGCCGCAACCCATCTCCCTGGCCCAGCGCCTGACCGCGCTGAAGCCGGTGTGGCAGGGGCTGGCGCAGCGCGAAGGACTGGCCGAGGCCGATCCCGAGCGGATCGCACCCGGGGCCTTCGGCGACTTCATCTTTCATGTCGAGAGGGACGCCATCTTTGACGTGACCAAGGCGCGGCAGGCCGGCTTCGCGCGGATGACCCTGAGATCGGACGAGGTCCTGCTCGCGCACCTGGAGGACATGCGTCGGCGGCGGCTGATTCCCTGAGGCATCCCGCGTTGTCCCGGGTGAGGAAAAACGCCCGGGACGGCGTGCGGTCTCAACCCCATCGCCTCGCCATAGGAGTCCTGCCTTGTACGCCGACACCCTCACCTGGGGCCACGGTCCCCGCACCTTCGAAGTCTTTCTCGAGCCCACCTGCCCCTTTTCGGTCAGGGCCTTCAACAAGCTCGACGACCTGCTGGCCCAGGCCGGCCCCGAGCGGATCACCCTGAAGATCCGTCTGCAATCCCAACCCTGGCACCTGTTCTCCGGCGTCGTGGTGCGCTGCGTGCTGGCCGCCGCCACCCTCGACGGCGGCAAGGAAAGCGCCAAGGCGGTGCTGGCCGCGGTGGCGGCCCATCGCGAGGAGTTCGAATTCAAGGATCACGCCACCGGACCCAACCGCGACGCCACGCCCAACGACATCATCGCGCGCCTGGAAGGCTACAGCGGCCTGGCCCTGGCCGACGCCTTCGCCAATCCGGACCTGCAGCACGCCATCAAGTGGCACTGCAAGTACGCCCGGCAGAACGGCATCCACGTCTCGCCGACCTTCATGATCGATGGCCTGGTGCAGCCCGACATCAGCAGCGGGGACTCGGTCGCGGACTGGCTCGCTCGGCTGGGTTGAGCAGGAGGGCTCAGGGCCGGGAGGCAGCGTAGCCCGGCTACTCGCGCTATGCTCGGCGGCTTCGTCCCGACCCGAGACAGCCCCCTCATGGCTTTCCCTGCTGGAGCTGCATCCTGGAAGCCCTGAGCGTCTACCTGGGTCTGGCCGCCCTCGCCTTTGGCGCGGCCACCCTGCTGCCCCTGCAATCGGAAGCGGCCCTGGCCGGACTGCTGCTCACCGAGCGCTATGCGACGGCCCTTCTGCTGCTGGCCGCGACGCTGGGCAATGTCGCCGGCTCGACGCTGAACTGGTGGCTGGGCACCCATCTCGAACGCTTTCGCCAACGCCGCTGGTTTCCGCTGTCGCCGCAACGCCTTGCCCGTATCCAGGCGGCCTACCAGCGCTGGGGCTGGTGGTCGCTGCTGCTCAGCTGGACGCCCGTGATCGGCGATCCCCTGACCCTGGTGGCCGGGGTCATGCGCGAACCGCTGTGGCGCTTTCTAGTGGTGGTGACCCTGGCCAAGGCCACGCGCTACGCCGTGGTCTGGGGCCTTACCCAGGGCTGGCGCTGAGCCGGCTCGCCGGCCGGTCGCTAACCCGGCAGACGCCGGCGTCGCCACAACCAGCGCGTTTCCACGGCGGCGAGATCGGCAAGCGGAATCAGGTCGGCGGGAATACGACTGCAGTTCGACAGATTGAACACCTGGCGACCCGCGGCGCGCATCGCGGTCTGCATGACCTGCAGGCCGGGCAGGATGCGACTGTGCAGGTGCTCGTCGAGGCCGCAGGGCGACGCCGGCGAGCGGCCATCCTCGTAGAACCGCGGACGGTCGCTGTCGAGATCGACGCCGGCAAGATAGATCTCGGTGAATCCCAGGTGATAGGCCAGTTGCAGGGCGATAAAGGCCACGGTGCGGACATCGAAGATGCCGTAATCCAGGTTGCAGCTGAAGCCGATATCCCGGGCGCGACGACTGAACCAGGCGGGCAGCCGTTGCGCCTGTTCCTGCTCGGCGCCCAGGTGGTGCTCCAGGCGCGTGGCTGGCGCACGGTGCAGCGGATGTGCCTTGGCGGCCAGTTCCGCCGGCAGGGCCTGGATGGCTTCCGGCCAGAGCGCCAGCCGGGTAGCCCGCTCGAGTCCCTGCCGATAGAGCTCGGGTTGCTGCTGCGCGAAGCTGAGGTCGCTGCAGACGTAGAACAGAGGACTCAGGGGACTGCCCAGCAACTTGGCGATGGCGCCATTCATGGTGATGACCGGAATGTCCCGCCAGACCGGCAGGTTGAGCCTGCCCGCCGAAGGCCCCGACGCCATCAGCAGCACGGGGCCGCGGTAGGCATTGCGGCAGGCAGCGAAGGCGCCAGAAGCCGAACTGACCGGTTCGGCCGACCGAAACGAGAGGGGCGACAGGTACAAGGTGCGACTCCCTGGAGTGACGATGACCTGGTACGCCGACCCTAGCGGTCGGACGGACCGCGGGACGGCATCCAGCACTCCGTAACGCTGCAGCCCTGGATCCCATTGTGCGTGAACCTACCTCAGCTGGGTTTCTACCCCAGGTAAAAGTCCGTCGCCACCTTGTATCCGGATCCTTACAAAGTCTGACTTCCAGCCATTGCGCCGCTGTCCAGACAACTCCCAGGCTCTACTGCCAAGCCCTAGCCTGGGAGACCTCGCCGCTAGGAACCGCGATAGGTGCTGAAGCCGTAGGGGCTGAGCAGCAGCGGGATATGGTAGTGCTGTTCCGGCTGGGTGACGTCGAACACCACGGGGATTTCCGGGAAGAAGGCGCTGCGGCCCTGCTGACGATAGTAGTCGCCGGTCTTGAAGACCACCCGGTACTCACCCTTCTCGAAGGTCTTTTCCTTGGGAAACAGCGCCGGCACCCGGCCCTGCTCGTTGGTGACCTCCTCCGCCAGCGGCTGCCAGCCCTGCCCTACCTGGCGCTCCAGGGTCACATGCACCCCCGCCGACGGCTTGCCGTCTTCCAGGTTGAGCACATGGACACTCAGGGGATTGGGCGCGGCGACCGCGAAGCCGGACAGGGCCAGGCCAGACAACAGCACGAACGTCTTCATGGAGATCTCCTTCAAGGATGAGAGGTGAGGTTGAGGTGTTCAGCGGCCGCCAGCGCACAGCGCTCGTCCGCCCCGCCACCGCCGGCACCGGCAATGCCCAGGGCGCCGACCAGCTGGTCGCCTTCATAGAGCGGGATGCCACCGCCCAGCAGCAGCAATTCGGGCAGGGTGACCAGATTGGCGGCGTCCGGGTTCTGCCGGGCACGCTCGGCCAGCGCCTGCGACGGGGTACGGGTGGACAGGGCGGTAAAGGCCTTGCGCCGCGCCGCCTCGGCGTTGTGCGGTCCGACGCGGGTATCGCGTTGCAGGAGGATCAGTTGACCGCTGCGGTCGAGCACCGCGAGCGCGGCGCTGCAGGGTGCAGCCTGCGCCAGGCGCTGCGCGGCAGCGAGGTCGAGATCGGGGTGCTGCGGCAGCGCCGCCTGCGCCTGGCCGAGCAAGGCAGCGCCCAGCAACGTGAAGGTGAGGGAGGAAAGGAAGCGCGACATGATTCGAGGTCCAGGAGATGACCCCGCCAACTTATCCTAATCGTTCGGTCAGGAACGGGTACTGCCGCGTGACAATTTTGTCAGGTTGATCAGCGCACCGCTGTTTGGGTGTCCGAGCGAAAACCCGTGCGCCTCCAGGCAGCCGCATCACCCCGACGGCCTGCGACCGGCGTTGCTGTACTGCTGGGGGCAGACCCAGCAGGCTGCCGGGTCGGGTGGCCAACGGCATGCTGTCCTGTCCCGCCGCGGCCCTGGATCAGTCACCGCACAAAACTGTCCGGCCACTATTGATCGATTAGATCATTCCATGCTTTATTGTGATCAGAACAATCACAAAGCAGGCATGACCATGAAATTTCGCGGCATCGTTCCCGCCCTCGTCACCCCCTTCGACGCGCAACAGCGCGTCGATGAAACCGCTTTGCGCGGTCTGATCGAAAATCTGATCGGCGCCGGCATCCACGGCCTATTCGTCCTGGGCACCAATGGCGAGTTCTTCGCCCTGTCCGAAGCCGAGAAGCTGCGTATCGCCGAGCTCACAGTAGACGCCGCGGGCGGCCGGGTCCCGGTCGTAGCCGGTACCGGTGCCTTCGCCACGCACGAAGTGATCGAACTGAACAAAAAGATGACGGATCGTGGCGTCGACGCCCTCTCGGTCATCACCCCCTACTTCAACGCCGTGAGCCAGAAGGAGCTGATCGCCCACTACGAGGCTATCGGCGATGCGTCCAGCCTGCCGCTGATGCTCTACAACATTCCGGCCAAGACCGGCATGTCCATCGGCATCGGCGCCGTCGCCACCCTGAGCCAGCATCCGCAGATCAAGGGCATCAAGGACAGCGCCGGCAACTTCGACGCCCTGGTGCAGATGATGAAGTATCGCAGCGATGACTTCGCCGTCTTCGCCGGTACCGATTCCCTCATCTACTGGAACCTGCTGGCCGGCGGCGATGGCGCGGTGGCAGCCACGGCCAACGCGGTACCTCAGGTCGTCATGACCATCTGGAACGCCTTCCAGGCCGGCGACCACGCCACCGCCCGTGCCGCCCAGGAAAAGCTGCGCCCGCTGCGCGATGCCTTCGCCCTGGGCACCATGCCGTCGGTACTGAAGAAGGCTGCCGACCTGCTCAACGTCCCGGTCGGCCCCTGCCGGGCCCCGGTCGCGCCGCTGGACGAAGCCACGGTGCACAAGCTCAAAGGCCTGCTGGCCATCTACCGCGACTGATCCGGAGCGCCCATGTCCCTCTATCATTTCCAGACCGTCAAACACCTGATCCATGGCGCCGGCGCCCTGGATCAGCTCGGCGACAAGCTCGCCCTCCTCGACGTCCCGCTGCGCCGCGTGGTGCTGGTCACCCAGAACGCCATGCATGGCCTGGGCGTGACCGAGCGCGTCAAGGCGCAACTGGCTGCCCGCGACATCGACGTGGCGGTGATCGACAACGTCGAGATCGAGCCGACCCTTGAGAACATCGAGCAGGTCTTTCGCGAGCAGGTCGCACCGCGCCAACCGGACGCCCTGCTGGCCATCGGCGGCGGCTCGGTGCTGGACGCCGCCAAGCTGTTCGCGGTCATGCTCACCAACGAGCAGTCGCTCAAATCCATGCTCGGCATCGACCAGGTGGCCCGCGCCGGGCTGCCCACCGTGCTGGTCCCGACTACTGCCGGCACCGGCTCGGAAGTGACGCCCAATGCCATCGTCACCCTGCCCGACGAAGAGCTGAAAGTGGGCGTGGTCAGCCGCC
Organism: Pseudomonas sp. SHLD1; assembly: GCF_028640935.1. Taxonomy (NCBI): domain Bacteria; kingdom Pseudomonadati; phylum Pseudomonadota; class Gammaproteobacteria; order Pseudomonadales; family Pseudomonadaceae; genus Pseudomonas; species Pseudomonas sp. SHLD1. The sequence goes on along the minus strand of NZ_JAQZAD010000019.1, from coordinate 182,021 downwards.
ACCTGCTGCCCGCCCTGGTGCTACTCGATCCGCTGCTGACCCTGAGCCTGCCCAAGGCCATCACCGCGGCTACCGGGATGGACGCCTTCACCCACTCCCTGGAGTCCTTCATCTCCAACAAGGCTAATCCGGTCAGCGATACCTTCGCCCTGGAGTCCATGCGCCTGATCGCCGGCAGCATCGTCGAGGCCTATCAGCAGCCGGATTCGGTACGCGCCCGCAGCGACATGCTGCTCGGCTCCACCTATGGCGGCGTGGCCCTGACCGCCGCCGGCACGGCCGCTGTCCATGCGCTAGCCTATCCCTTGGGCGGCAAGTTCCACGTCACCCACGGCGTGGCCAATGCCATGCTGCTGCCCCATGTCATGGCCTTCAACCTGGACAGTTGCGCGCCGCGCCTGAAGCGCGCCGCCGTGGTCTGCGGCCTGGCCCGCGAGGAGGACAGCGACGAAGCCGCCGCGCACAAGCTGATCGAGCAGATCGCCGCCTGGACCGCCACCCTGGAAATTCCCCAGGACCTGGCCGCCTTTGGCGTGCGCGAGGAGCACCTGCCGGACATGGCCGTGGCGGCCTCCAAGGTCACCCGGCTGATGGTCAACAATCCCAAGCCGCTGAGCCTGGACGACATCCAGGCACTGTACCGGCGCCTGCTGCCATGACCCGCCTGCTGATCCTGGCCGACGACCTCAGCGGCGCCGCGGACTGCGCCCTGGGCTTTGCCAAGGCCCAGGCGACCCGGGTGCTGCTCGACGCCGAGGCCCTGGATGCCCAGGCGCCGGTGACAGCACTGGATCTGGACAGCCGTCGACTGGACACGCGTGCGGCCGCCGCGCGCCATGCCGCATTGCTCGGGCACCCGGCGTTGGCGGGCGCCGCGCTCTATAAGAAGATCGACTCCACCCTGCGTGGCAATGTCGCCGCCGAGGTGGCGGCCCTGGCCCCGCGCGGCCTGGCCCTGGTTGCGCCCGCCTACCCGGCACTGGGCCGCACGACCCAGGGTGGACTCCAGTACCTGGACGGCGTACCGGTCGACCAAACCGATGTCTGGCGCAACGAGGGCCTGACCGGCAGTGCCGATCTGGTCGCTCAACTGACCGATCACGGCATCAGCTGTGCCCGGCTCGACCTCGCCACCCTGCGTCAGCCGGTGGCCCTGGCCGTCGCCCTGCGCCGCGCGCTGGACAGTGGTCTGCCCGCGCTGGTCTGCGACGCCGAGCGCCAAACGGACCTTGAGGCGCTGGCCCGGGCTTCCGCGCCCCTGGCGCAGCAGCTGTTCTGGGTCGGCTCCGCGGGCCTGGCCGAGGCGCTGCCTGCAGCGCTGGGCCTGACCGGCCATACCGCGCTCCGCCCTCTGAGCGACGGCCCGATCCTCACGGTGGTGGGCAGCATGTCGCGGCACTCCCAGGCGCAGGCCGAGCGTCTGGTGGCGGGGAGCGGCCAACACTGGCAGCGGCTGGCCCCTGCCTGGCTGCTGGAGCCGCAGCGCGCCGCCGAGCGTACCGCGCTGGCCATGGCCCTCGCTCGGCAGCTCGCCCGCGGCGAAGACGTCCTGGTCAGTCTTGACCAACAGGCCCGGGATCCGCGCCAGGCCGTGGCCCTAAGCCAGGCCCTGGCCGAACTGCTGCAGCCCGCCCTGCAGGAGGCCGCCGCCCTCATGGCCACTGGCGGCGAAACCGCTCGCGCCCTGCTCGCCCAGGCCGGCATCACGGCGCTGGACCTGCACGGCGCCCTCGCACCGGGCGTGGCCCTGGCTAGCACCCGCTGGCGTGGTCGCGCCCTGCGGGTAGTGACCAAGGCCGGCGGCTTCGGCCAACCCGACACCCTCCTCGACGCCTGGCGCCACCTGCGCGCCAGCCTACCCGCACAGGCCGCCACGGCCTGCCTGCAGAAGGAAGCCCACCATGTCTGAACGTCCCGTCATCGGCATCACCATGGGTGACGCCACCGGCGTCGGTCCCGAGATCATCATGAAGTCCCTGGCCCACGCCTCGGTGTACGACAGTTGCCAGCCGCTGGTCATTGGCGACGCGGGTCGCCTGGAGGATGCCAATCGCATCGTCGGCGGTCGCCTGCAGATCAACGCCATCGAGCGCCCCGATCAGGCGCGCTTCCAACCCGGCGTGGTGGATTGCATCGACCTCGGGCTGATTCCCGCCGACCTGCCCTACGGCAAGCTGTCCGCGCTGGCCGGCGACGCCGCCTATCGCTACATCGAACGCACCGTGCAGCTCACCTCCGCCGGTGAACTCGATGCCATCTGCACCGCCCCGCTGAACAAGGAAGCCCTGCACGCGGGCGGCCATATCTTCCCGGGCCACACCGAGCTGCTGGCGCACCTCACCGGCACCGAGGAGGTGTCGATGATGCTGATGACGCCGATCCTCAAGGTCATCCACGTCACCACGCACATCGGCATCATCGATGCCATCGCGCGCATCGAACCGGGCTTGGTCAAGCGCACCATCGAGCGCGCCCACGCGACTCTGCAGCGGGCCGGCATCCAGGATCCCCTGATCGCCGTCTGCGGTATCAACCCGCATGCCGGCGAGAACGGCCTGTTCGGCTACGGGGAAGAAGAAACCAAGATCCAGCCGGCCATCGACGAACTGCGCACCCGCGGCTGGCGCGTGGAAGGCCCGCTGCCTGCGGACACCCTGTTCTTCCGCGCCGGTCGTGGCGATTTCGATTGCGTCGTGGCCATGTACCACGACCAGGGCCATGGCCCGGTCAAGGTCATGGGCCTGGAAGCCGGCGTCAACGTCACCGTCGGCCTGCCGGTGATCCGCACCTCGGTGGACCACGGCACCGCTTTCGACATCGCCGGCAAGGGCATCGCCGACGAGCGCAGCCTCATCGAGGCGCTGCGCCAGGCCACCGAACTCGCCAGCCGACACCGCGCCAGCCGGGCTGCGTGAGGAGCATGACCATGAAAGTTGTCTGCACCTCGCCGTCCTTCGCCAAGTACTCCCGGGAACCGCTAGAGTTGCTGGCCCGCCACGGCATCGATGTGGTGACCTTGCCCGCCGACATCGATACCGAGGGTTTCATCGCCGCGGCCGCCGACTGCCAGGCGGCCATCACCGCGTTCAATGTCTTCGACGCCGCCACCTTCGCGGCCCTGCCGCAGCTGCGCCTGGTGTGCAAGCACGGCGTCGGGGTCGACAACATCGACCTGGACGCGGCCCGCGCCAGCGGCGTGACCGTGTGCAACGTGCCCAACTCCAACCGCCACGCGGTGGCCGACTACACCTTCGCCCTGCTGCTGGCCTCGGCCCGCCAGGTCGCCCGCGCCGACCGTGAAACCCGCGCCGGCGAATGGCCACGGCTGTTCGGCGCGGATGTCCACGGCAAGACCCTGGGCATCGTCGGCCTGGGCAGCATCGGCAAGGAAGTCGCACGGCGCGCCAGTGGCTTCGCCATGCGCGTCATCGCCCATGACCCCTATCCCGATCAGGCCTTCGCCGACCGCGAACGCATCGAGTTTCACGACCTCGACGAACTCCTTGCCGAAGCCGATTTCGTCACCCTGCACATCGGCCTGTCCGACGCCACTCGCCACCTGCTGGACGCACGGCGACTCGGCCTGATGAAGCCGGGCGCCCATCTGATCAACGCCGCACGCGGCGGCATCGTCGATGAAGAGGCGCTCTACCAGGCGTTGCGCAACGGCCTCCTGGGCGGTGCGGCCCTGGACGTGTTCGAGGACGAGCCGGCCAGCCAGCACCCGCTGTACGAGCTGCCGACCGTGGTGGTGTCCCCGCACATCGCCGGCTACACCCCGGGTGCGCTGGACATCCTCAGCCTCACCTGCGCCCGCAACGTGGTCGCCGCCCTCACCGGCAACAGCGCTCTGGAGTCCGTCGTCGTCGCCCCCTGACCCCCTACCCCTTTCGGAACCTGATCATGGATAACAACAACAAGGCCACCAGGATTCGCTGGATCATCGCCGGACTGATGTGGACAGCGATCGCCATCAACTACATCGACCGGGTGGTGCTCTCCGCCGCCGCGCCCTTCATCAGCAAGGAATTCGCCCTCAACGCGACCGAGATGGGGCTGATCATGTCGGCCTTCTTCTGGTCGTACGCCCTGCTGCAGTTGCCCGCGGGCTGGCTGGCCGACCGCTTCGGTCAGAAGGCCACCCTGGGCGGCGCGGTGCTCTGGTGGTCGCTGGCGACTGCCCTGACCGGCCTTGCCACGGGCTTCAAGTCGCTGTTCGCCTTGCGCATCGGCCTGGGCATCGGCGAGGCGGCGGCCTACCCGAGCAACGCCGGCATCACCTCGCGCTGGTTTCCCGACAAGGAGCGCGCCACTGTCTCGGGCATCTTCGACAGCGGTTCCAAATTTGGCGGCGCGGTGGCCATGCCGCTGATCGTCGGCCTGATCGCGGTGTTCGGCTGGAAGTTGACGTTCGTCATCAGCGGCGCCCTCGGCATCCTCTGGGCCCTGGCCTGGTTCGCCTTCTACCGCAACGATCCAGAAGACCATCCGCGCATCAACGAGGCCGAGCTGCGCTACATCCGCGAAGGCCAGCGGCGCCGCGAAGGCAATGGCGAGAAGCCGGCCATGCGCTGGTACGAGCTCTTGCGCTACCGCAACGTCTGGGCCATGTGCCTGGGCTTCTTCTTCATCAACTACAACTCCTACTTCTTCATCACCTGGCTGCCCACCTACCTGGTCAAGGAAAAGGGCATGGACCTCATCTCCATGGGCTTCATGGCGGCGCTGCCGCTGCTGATCGCCATGGTGGTGGAAGTCTTCGCCGGCTGGCTGTCGGACCGCATCTACCGCAGTGGCCGCTATTCGCTGACCACGATCCGCAAGACCTTTCTGATCGTCGGTCTGCTGATGGCCTCCTGCATCGGCCTGGCCGCCTTCGCCGAATCGGCCTGGATCGCGATCGTGCTGCTGTGCATCGCCAAGTCCGGCACCACCGTGGCCGCCACCCAGGTGTGGGCCATGCCCGGAGACATCGCCCCGCGCGGCATGACCTCCATGCTGGCCGGCCTGCAGAACTCGGTTTCCAACATGGGCGGCGTGGTCGGCCCCATCGTCACCGGCTTCATCGTGGCCAGCACCGGTTCCTTCAACATCGCCCTGCTGTTCTCGGCGGCGCTGATCGTGGCAGCCATCCTCAACTACCTGTTCCTGCTCGGCCGGGTGGAACCCATCGTCACCGAGGATGACCCGGAGGCGGACCTGCTGGGCGCCGGCCAACCCAGCCACTGACGTTCCTCGCCCAGGGCGTCGGCGGCCTGCCGGCGCCCTGTGAAAAAGCTCGTACAACAACAACACGGAGCGATTTCCATGCAGACGTTCGACGTGCAAAGCACTGCCATCATCATCGGGATGGTAGTGGTCTACATCCTCTTCACCACCTGGCTCAGCATCCGCCTGCGCAGCCGCACCAGCGGCGAATTCATGGTGGCCGCGCGCAGCATGCCCGCCTTCGTGGTGGGTATCCTGATGATGTCGGAATTCATCGGGGCCAAGTCGACGGTGGGCACTGCCCAGGCGGCCTTCGAGAGCGGTTTCGCGGCCTCCTGGTCGGTGATCGCCGCGGCGATCGGCTTTCCGCTGTTCGGCCTGCTGATGGCGCGCAAGCTCTATGCGTCCGGTGAATTCACCATCTCCGGCTTCATCGCCCAGAAGTACGGCCTGTCCACCAAGCTGATGGTGTCGATCATCATGATCTACGCCCTCTTGCTGGTGAACGTGGGCAACTACGTCAGCGGCGCCGCGGCCATCGCCACCGTGCTCAAGATCAACCTGCCCACTGCGGCCTTCATCACCGCCATCGTCAGTACCCTGTACTACGCGTTCGGCGGGCTGAAGAGCGTGGCCTACGTCAGTGTCCTGCACACCGCGGTCAAGTACGTGGGCGTGTTCATCGTCTTGGGCGTGGCCCTGCACCTGACCGGCGGCTTCACCCCGGTCATGCAGAACATGCCGGAGCACTACTTCACCTGGGACGGCGCCATCGGCGGCAGCAAGATCTTCGCCTGGATCATCGGTACCGTCGGCGCAATCTTCTCCACCCAGTTCATCATCCAGGCGATTTCCTCGACCAAGGATGCCCGCGCCGCCCAACGCTCGACCTTCCACGCCTCGCTGCTGTGCATTCCCATCTCCCTGGCGCTGGGCTTCATCGGGGTCGCGTCCAAGTACCTGCATCCGGAGATGAGCAGCCTCTACGCCCTGCCCGTCTTCCTGCAGTCGATGCATCCGGTGCTGGCCGGCGTAGTGACCATTTCGCTGGTCGCCTCCATCTTCGTCAGTGTCAGCACCGTGGCCCTGGCCATCGCCTCGCTGGTGGTCCGCGACTTCTATGTGCCGCTGCGCAAGCCGACGCCCGAGCGTGAATTCAAGGCCACCCGGGTGATCTCCCTGATCATCGGCTTCGTGCCGCTGTTCTTCGTGTTCTTCGTGCCCGAGATCCTCAACCTGTCGTTCTTTACCCGGGCGCTGCGCCTGTCCATCGCGGTGATCGCCATGATCGCCATCTACCTGCCGCTGTTCGCCACCAACCGGGGCGCGACCCTCGGCCTGCTGGCCTCGACCATCACCACCAGCGTCTGGTATCTGCTGGGCAACCCCTATGGCATCGACAACATGTACGTTGCCCTGGCGACGCCCGCCATCGTCGTGGTCATCGAACGTCTCTTCCCCCAGTCCGCCGCCAAAGCCGCCCCTGCCGAGGTCCCCCATGTCCACCACTGAAATCGCCATCGCCGGCCGCCAGGACGCCTTCCTGCCGACGCCTTACCCGCAAAATCACGCCGCCAACCTGCTGGCCCAGCCTGACGGCACCCTGCTGTGCACCTGGTTCGCCGGCACCCAGGAGGGCAAGGCCGATATCTCGGTGCTGCTGAGCCGCCGCGATCCGGTCACAGGTACCTGGAGCGATCCCGTACAGCTGTCGGACGACCCGGCTCGCTCCGAGCAGAATCCCATCCTGTTCCAGGCGCCAAACGGCCCGCTGTGGCTGCTGTGGACGGCCCAGGTGGCCGGCAACCAGGACACCGCCATCGTCCGGCGCCGGCTATCCATGGACGGTGGTCACAGCTGGGGCGCCATCGAGACGCTGATCGACACCCCCGGGACCTTCGTGCGCCAGCCGCCGGTGGTGCTCGCCAACGGTGACTGGCTGCTGCCGATCTTCCACTGCATCGCCCGCCCCGGCGAGAAGTGGGTGGGCAGCCATGACACCAGCGCAGTGCTGGTGTCGAGCGATCAGGGCCGCAGCTGGAACGAGCACCCGGTACCCGAGAGCACCGGCTGCGTGCACATGAATATCCAGCGGCTGGGTGACGGCAGCCTGCTGGCGCTGTTCCGCAGTCGCTGGGCCGACTTCATCCACACCAGCCGCTCCCAGGATGGCGGTCGTAGCTGGAGCGCACCCACGCCGACGGCCCTGCCCAACAACAACTCCTCGATCCAGTTCGTTCGCCTCGCCAGCGGCGAATTGGTCGTGGCCTACAACCCCACCAGCGCCGCCGACTACAGCGAGCGCCGCGCCTCGCTCTACGACGAGATCGACGATGGTGACAGCCGTGTCGATCCGGTGGCGAAGGACGGCGAGCGCGCCGCTGTCTGGGGCGTGCCGCGCGGCCCGATGAGTCTGGCCGTGTCTACGGATGAGGGTCACAGCTGGCGGCGCCTGGACGTCGAGGCCGGCGATGGCTATTGCCTGACCAACAATTCCACCGAGAAGCTCAATCGCGAGTACTCCTACCCGAGCCTGGTGCAGGCGGCCGACGGGGATGTGCACCTGGCCTTCACCTACTTCCGCCAACGCATCAAGCACGTCCGGCTGCCGCTGGCCGCGCTGCGTTAGAGGAGACGGCGATGACGACTCAGCCTCATGCCCTGGTGACCGGCGTCAGCTCCGGCATCGGCGCGGCCATCGCCCAGCGCCTGCTCGCCGAAGGCTGGCGGGTGACCGGCCTCAGCCGCCGCCCGCCGGAACAGCCGCATCCGGCGCTGACCTGGATCGGCGTCGATCTGGCCGATGACCAGGCACTGGACGCCGTGCTGGCCGACAGCGGTCCGCTGGATGCCATCGTTCACGCGGCCGGCTTCATGCGTACCGCGCCCCTGGGCACCCTTGATCCGGCCGATGGCGCCGCCATGTGGCACCTGCACGTCGCCGTGGCCAGCCGGCTGGTGGATCGCCTGATCGAGCGCCTCGCCGCAGGCGGTCGTATCGTGCTGATCGGCAGCCGCACCATGCAGGGCGCCGCTGGACGCAGCCAGTACGCCGCCACCAAGGCGGCCCTGGTGGGTCTGGTGCGCTCCTGGGCGCTGGAGTTGGCCTCGCGTGGCATCACCGTGAACCTGGTGGCGCCTGGGGCAACCGAGACGCCCATGCTGCGTGATCCGGGTCGTGCCGGCACCCCGCCGCGGCTGCCCCCGCTGGGCCGCTACGTGCAGCCTGAAGAGATCGCGGGCCTGACCGCCTTCCTGCTCGGTCCGGATGCCGGCGCCCTCACCGGCCAGACGCTGACGGTCTGTGGTGGCGCGTCGCTGTGATGTGGGGGAAGCGTGACTGCGCTAGAGTAGCGCGGTCTCTCCCGATGGATTCCCCATGAAGGTCGCCAAACGTCGCCAGGCCATCCTCGAACTGGTCCTGGCTGGTCACACCAACGTCGAAACCCTCTGCCGGCATCTGGGGGTGTCGGAAGCCACGGTCCGCCGCGACCTCACCGCCCTCGCGGAAGAAGGCCAGATCCTGCGGACCTATGGCGGCGCGACCCACATCGGCACCCGTGAGCCCGAGCCATCCCTGGAGCAACGCAGCAACCAGTCCGGCCCGGAAAAGGCCCTGCTTGCCCGCGCCGCCCTCGCCCACATCAAGGATAACGACACCCTGGTGCTGGACGGCGGCACCACCACTGCCGCCCTGGCCAAGCTGCTCAATGAAAGACGCGGCCTGCACGTCATCACCAACAACCTGCTGGCGGTGCCGCTGCTGCGTGATCTGCCTGAAGGCCACGTCACCCTGCTCGGCGGCGACCTGCGCCCCGGCAGCATGTCCACCTTCGGCCCGGCGGCCTTCACCATGCTGGAGCGGCTGTCGGCCGACAAGGTCTTCCTCAGCGCGGACGGCGTGGTGGCCGGCCGCGGCCTGTGCGAGGCCAGTACCGAGCAGGCCTACCTCAAGGAGCTGATGATCCAGCAGGCCGCCGAGGTCTTCGTGCTCGCCGACTCGACCAAGCTGGGGCGTGATCGCCAGCAATACTGGACGCCGCTCAAGACGGATTGGACCCTGATCACCGATGCCACGGCGAGCGACGTCCTCACCCCCTTCAGGCAGCAGGGCCTGGTTCGCGTCGAAGTGGTGTCCTGAGCGACCTATCCCGGCGTCGCTAGCCGCTGGTGATTACCGATAGGCGCACCGCCTCATGCGAGCCGATGCGCCTTCTATCACTCCGCTGCCGCGACGATGGCGATCTCGACCAGCAATTCCGGCGCCGCCAGCCTGGATTCCACCGTGGCCCGCGCGGGTGCCTGCCCTTCCGGGGCCCAGGCGTCCCACACTTCGTTCATGCCGGCGAAATTGGCCTGGATGTCCGACAGCCACACCTGGGCGCTGAGGATGCGCGTCTTGTCCAGGCCGACCTTGGCCAGGTAGTCGTCGATCTTCTGCAGGACCTGCGCGGTCTGCCCCTTGATGTCCTGGGTGCGGTCGTTGGCGGTCTGGCCGCCGACGAAGGTGATGCCACCCTTGTACTGGACGACCCGGCTCATGCGCTGGTTGGTTTCGATACGGGTAATGGGTTGCATATAGGCTCCTTGGGTGGCCTGGGGGTTGAGGAATTTTTGTGAAAGCGATCGATGGCAAAGGCCGCAAAATCGATGGATGACGACTCGCCCAGCACCAGCTGCGCGACCCGCTGACCGGTGCCGAGGCTCATCTGGAAACCGCTGCCGCAGTAACCGAACGAGTAGGTCAGGCCACTGGCGCGACTGCTGTTCGAGATGACGGGTAGATCATCTTCGGTGAAGGCTTCGATACCGGACCAGGCGCGGTTGATGCCGAGGTGCCTGAGGTGCGGAAAGAGATCCGTCACGGTCTGGGCACTGGTCACCAGACGAGCGATATCGACTTCGCCATGGCGAGCGTCGAAGTCCAGAGCACCGATCAACTTGCCGCCAATGACCACTGTGCCGTTGTCGAATTGCTTGAAGGATAGGGCGCGGCCAGTGGCCCCGAGCACCTGACTGCAGAAGGGCGCCACCCGATGGGTCACCATCAGCATCAGCCCTTGTGGATAGGTAGGGACCGGTTCGCCCACCTCGGCAGCCAGCCGTCCCGCCCAGGCACCGGCCGTCACCACCAGCTGGTCCGCCTCGAACCGCCCTTGGCGCGTCTCGACCTGCCAACGCGTGCCTCGCTGGCTGATGGACAGCGCCGGCGTCTGCTCATGCAGCACCACACCCAGGCGCTCCGCTGCCTGCCGAACCGCAGTCACTACGCGGTAAGGCGTCGCGTAGCCATCGTCCGCCACCCATATACCCCCCACCACATGGGGCGCGACCGTTGGCAGGAGTTCGAAAACCTCCTGCCGATCGATGAGCACCTCATGAGTGAAGCCATGGGCCTGCAGTTCGGCGACTCGATCCCGACAGTCCTGCAGCTCTGCGTCGGTTTCGGCCAACTTGAGCTGGCCGCTGGCAACGAAACTGGCATCGGTTCCTAGCAGCTCCGGCAGGTTGTGCCAGAGCGCGCGCGACGCCAGCGCCAGTGGGATTTCCGCGAGATGCCGACCGAGCGTCCGCACCCCGCCGGCGTTCACCCCAGAGGCATGCCGTCCGGCGTAGTCGGCTTCGAGCACGATTACCCCCACGCCGCGCTGCGCGAGCTGCCAGGCCGTGCTCAACCCATGCAGCCCGGCGCCAATGACGATCACGCCTGCCGTCCTGTCAGCCACTGGCGAGTTCTCCCAGGGTGATGGGCTTGATCGGTGGCCGAATACGGTAATAGCCCACCTCGTCGGGCGTGAGCCCGCGTGACTTGGCGATGATCTCGGTGACGGTCAGTCCGCACATGCGCCCCTGACAGGGGCCCATGCCGCAGCGCCCGAAGGATTTCGCCTGGTTCGGACCACTGCAGCCCAGCTCGACGAAGCGGCGGACATCGCCTGCCGTGACCTCTTCGCATCGGCAGATGGTGACGTCGTCACGCGCGGGAATGCGGTTCTCCTCGCGGGGGCGATACAGGGCATCAAGGAAGGGACGGATACGCAGGTTGCGTTCCAGCTCCGCACGCAAGGGTGCGGCCTGGGCATCGCGCTGAGCCGGGGTGAGCTGGCCGAGGCTGCGCGCCAGCCCGAGCGCCGCGAGCTGCCCCTGCAAGGCCGCGGCCTGGGCGCCACCGATACCCGCGCCATCGCCGGCCACCGAGATGAAGGGCACATCGAGCGCGCCCCATTGGTCGGTTTCAGGTACGAAGCACAACTGCGCATCATCCCAGCGATGCTGGGCCCGGAGGGCCTGGGTGAACTGGATGTTCGGCACCACGCCCTGGTGCAGCAACACGGTGTTGGCTCGAACGCGCTGTGCCTGCCCATCGACGACGAAGCTGAGCGCCTGCGCCTGCCCTTCCCCTTCGACCTGCAGTTGCTCGGCACCGGTGTAGTGCGGGACCTCGCCTTTGCGTAAGGCGCGCAGCAGCGAGACGCCCTTGCGCAGGTAGGGCCAGGCCCTAAGGGCCGCCAGCAAATGGCCCCGGGCGCGCCAGTAGTCCTCACGGCGACTAGTGTCCACCAGGGCCGCGATGGGGATGCCCGCCCGCAGGTATTGCCAGCCGAGCAGGTAGAGCAGCGGCCCGCACCCGGCCAGCACCACCGGTCCCTGCGGACCGATGCCGGCGGTCTTGAGCAGGATCTGCGCGGCCCCAGCGGTCATCACTCCGGGCAGGGTCCAGCCGGGAATGGGAAAGGGCCGCTCCATAGCGCCGGTCGCCAGCAGTACAGCCCTGGCGGCGAATGAACGTACCCGTCCGTCCTTGAGATAATGCACCTGACGCTCGCGGATGATCTGCCAGACGGACGCCCCCGTCTCGTGGCGCACGGTAGTGTTCTTCAATGCATCCGCCAAGCTGGCGCCGGCCGCATAGTCCGGCCCGAGCAGGGTGCGACGCGCGGGTGAGGCGCTGGCGATGCCGCGATAGATCTGCCCGCCCACCGCGGCCTGTTCATCCAGCAGCACGACGGAGAGCCCCAGATCCGCCAGGGTTCGCGCCCCGGCCATGCCGGCAGGACCCGCACCGATGACGACGACGTCTATAGGTTCGAGATTCATGGCTGCACCTCCATCACCACGGGCTCGACGGCGATGAAAGGCAGCTCCCGGGCGCCCTGCTGCGAACGGATGCGCATGCCGTCGGCCGCCTCGATCAGGCAACTCTGGCGACTCGGCACCCCATCGATCTCGACCAGGCATTCGAAGCACACGCCCATCATGCAATAGGGTGCACGGGCTTCACCGCCTACCGGTGAGGTGCGGAACCGACGTACGCCCGCCAGCAGCAAGGCGGCGGCAACCGTAAGACCGTTCGGCACCTGGAAGGCCTGGTCGTCGAAGGTCAGGGTGATGAGACGGCCGCCTTCGGCGTCCACGCGGCGAAACAAGGAATCAGTGGGCATGGGAAAACACCTCCCCCGTGAGAAAACGTTCGCCGGCGAATACCGCCAGCTCTTCCGGCTGTTCACCGCCGCGGACCCAGGGCGCGATTCGGGTCGCATGCGCTGCGGCCAGGGTCACGCCGCTGTGGCAGGTGACGACGAAGGCGCCGGGATGCGAGGCGGACTCTTGATAGATCGGATAGCCATCCGGGCTCATGACGCGCAGGGCGCCCCAGGCGCGCACCAGGCGCACGTCAGCCAGCAGCGGGAAGGTGTTGACGCCACGCTGGGCGATCCTGGCGAGCACGTCGGTGGTGGTGAGGTCGTTGAAGCCGACCTCCTCCATCGAGTCGCCGAGCTGCACGCTGCCCTCGTCGGTCTGGCGCACATTGATCGTCGGGTAGTCCAGGAAGGGGCGAACCCGCTCACTGACCAATACCTGCCCACGATTTGGCGCGACCGGGGCATGCAGTCCGACCTGCTCCCCCAGCGGCCGATTGCCCAGGCCCGCCGCCAGCACCAGGCGCGGCGCGGTGAAGCGCTGACCGGGGGTGACCACGGTGAATTCGCCAGGCGCGGAGTCGATCCGCTCGACCGGCATCCGCCCCAGTACCGTCGCCCCGTGGTGCTGCGCTCCCGCATGCAAAGCCCGCAGGAGCTTGAGCGGATTCACATGGCCATCCATGGGCGTGTAGCTCGCCCCGACGACCTTCGGACCGATACCGGGCAAGCGTGCCCGCAGATCCGCCTGATCCAGCATCTCGAAGGGGTAATCGCCCAGGCCCGCCTGCATACCTGCCAGCCGCGCCTGCCGCTCCGCCAGCTCCTGATCGGAAAAGCACATGTGAAAGCCGCCGGGCTGCTTCAGGCGGACATCGACGTCCGTCTCTGCCAGCAGATCCTCGGCCAGCCCAGCCCAAGCCAATGCCGAGGAACGCGTCCAGCGAGAATATTCGAGGCGATCGAAGCCCTTGCCCTGCACCCAGACCAGACCGAAGTTGCCCCGGGAAGCGCGGAAGGCGTCATCGCCCTGGTCGAGCACGAGCGTCCTGGTACCGGCCTTCGCCAGGCCATAGGCCACCGCCATGCCGACCAGTCCACCGCCAACCACGATGACCTCCGCCGAAGTGGGTACGCTGCTGTCGTTCATTGCTTCTCTCCGATCAGCACCCGATCCAGACCGACGAGCCGATCCAGCAGCAGCATCACCGCCAGGGTGCCCAGGATCAGCACCGTGGAGGCCGCCGTGATCAGGGGATCGATGGTCTGGGAAATCTGGTTGTACATGGCGACCGGTAGGGTCGTGGTGCCAGGCGTGGCGACGAAGACCGTCATGGTCAACTCGTCGAAACTCTGGATGAAGGCGAGCAGCCAACCACCGACCACGCCGGTGCGGATCCGCGGCAGGATCACCCGCCAGAAGGTCTGCAGCCGATTGGCGCCCAGGGATAGCGCCGCGTGTTCCGCGTCGCGTTCCAGGCCAATGGTGGACGCCAGCGTCAGGCGCAAGGCATAGGGCAGCACGACGATGACGTGGGTGATGCTTAGCGCCCACAGCGAGCCGCCTACCTGGGTGAGGGAAAAGAAGCGCAGGAAGGCGATCCCCAGCACCACCGAGGGAATCATCAGCGGCGACATCAGAAAGCCGGTGATCGCCCCGTGTCCGGGAAAGTCGTAGCGACTGATGGCCAGCGCCGCGGGGACCGCCAGCAGGGTGGCGACCGTCGCCGACACCAGGCCCAGCTTGAGCGACAGCCAGAAGGCGTCGACCATTTCCTGGTTGGCCCACAGCGCCTCAAACCAGCGCAGCGACAGGCCACCAGAGGGCAGCGAGATGAAGCCTTCGCCGGTAAAGGACACCGCCATCACCACCACCAGCGGCGCGACGATGAAGGCGATGAAGAGCGTATGAAAGGCAAGAGAGAAGAAACCGTTTCGGTACATGGCGATCACTCGAAGACGTGTTTGAAACGGCGCTCGGCCAACCGACTGCAGCCCACCACGATCACCAGGTTGGCGATCAGCAGCAGCACGGCGATGGCAGCGCCCAGCGGCCAGTTCAGCGAACCGAGGAACTCGTCGTAGGCGGCCGTGGCGACCACCTTGAGGCGACGTCCGCCGATGATCGCGGGGGTGGCGAAGGCCGAGGCCGCCAGAGCGAAGACGATGATCGAGCCCGAGAGGATTCCCGGCACGATCTGCGGCAGCACCACCCGCCTGAAGGTCGTCATCCGCGAGGCGCCCAGCGACAGGCCGGCCTGCTCCACCTGCAGATCGAGCTTTTGCAGGCTGGCCCAGACGGCGATCACCATGAAGGGCACCAGCACATGGGTCAGCGCCAGCACGACCCCGAACTGGGTGAACATCATGCGGATCGGAAAATCGATGATGCCCAGCGCCTGCAACGCCTGGTTGATCAGCCCGTTGTTGCCCAGCAGGATGGCCCACCCCAGGGTGCGCACGACGACCGAGATGAGCAGCGGACCGAGCACCACCAGCAGGAACAGCGACCGCCAGGGTGCGCGCATGCGGGCGATAATGAGGGTCTCCGGCACGCCGATCAGGACCGAGCAGACGGTGACGGCGAGCGCCATGCCGCCGGTGCGCAGGAAGATCTCGTGGAAATAATCGTCGCCGAACACCTCCAGGTAGTTGGCGAGCGAGTACACCGGGATCACGCCCTTCGTATCGCTGAACAGGTTCAACGACAGCATGGCCGTGAGCACCAGTGGGGCCGCCAGCAGGGTCAGGAACACGAGGAGCGCAGGCCCGGTCAGCAGCCAGGGGGCGCTGCCGACGCGCTCGGCATCATAGGTGGCCATGGGACACCTCCCGGCCGAGCAGCCGCAGGTCGTCGTCCAGCCAGGTCAGGCCCACCTGCTCCCCTTCCAGCGGCGGTGGCGCACCGAGGTTCGGTTGCGTCAGATTCACCGGCCCCAGGGGGCTCTCGACACCGATCAGCCAGAGGTTGCCCAGGAACACCCGCATGCGCACCGTGCCGCGCAAGCGCGCTTCGGCAGGATCGGTCAGGCGGATCTTTTCCGGACGCAGGTAGACGTTTACATCGCCGTCGAACTGATGCCCCTCATGAGGGACATGCAGCATCAGGCCATCGACCTTGACTTCGTAGCAGCGTGGCTTGCGGTTGTGGACGGCACCGGGGAAGGCATTGGTCTTGCCCAGGAAGCTCGAGGCGAAGGGCGACTGGGGTCGCTCGTAGGTCTCGAACGGCGAACCTATCTGCACGATGCGCCCGCCGTGCATCACCGCGATGCGATCGCTCATGGTCATCGCCTCCACCTGGTCGTGGGTGACCAGGATGGTGGTGATACCCAGGTCGCGCTGGATGGCGCGCAACTCGATGTGCATGTCCTCGCGCAACTTGGCGTCGAGGTTCGACATCGGCTCGTCCAGCAGCAACAGGTCCGGGCGGATCGCCAGCGCGCGGGCGATGGCCACCCGCTGACGCTGCCCGCCGGACAGGGCCTTGGGATAGCGCTCGCCCAGGCCCTGCAGCCGAACCATATCGAGCGCCGACTTCACTCGCTCCCCTCTGTCGCTACGCGACACGCCGCGCATCTCCAGGCCGAAGCTGACGTTCTCGGCCACGGTCATGTGGGGGAACAGGGCATAGCTCTGGAACACCATTCCCAGTCCGCGCTTCTCCGGGCGGACATGGGTGATGTCACGCCCGTCCAGCACGATGCGCCCGGCTGTGGGCTGCACGAAGCCGGCAACGCTCTGCAGCGTCGTGGTCTTGCCGCACCCCGAAGGGCCGAGCAAGGACAGAAATTCGCCTTTCTCTACCGCGAGGTCGAGCCCGGCGATGGCGGTGAAGTCACCATAGGTTTTGACGAGGCCGTCGAGGATCAGGAAAGCCATGGGCATGCCTCCGGCGCTCACGAGGGCGTGATCGCTGTTCGTCCAAGGGAGGTGGGAGCGACCGGTTTCTAGGGAAAAACCAGCCACTCGATCATTGAGCGAGTCGGAACCGGACGATGGCGAAATGGACTCACGGCTTGTTGCTGCAGCAGGTAGAGAAGTAACCCGAAGGCGCCCTCCTCTCCAGTTGCAATCCCGCTGTCACTTCATCGCCGTCTGGCCGATACGCCTTTTACCGCTCGATGGTCCTGTTCCAGCGCGTCGTCCACTCGGAACGCTTCTGGTTGATGGTGTCCCAATCGACCTTGAGCAGGCTGTCGACCTTTTCCTGTCCGTAGGGCATACGGTCAGCCAGTTCTGACGGCAGCTTCACCGTGCGATTCACCGGCGCGAAGCCGTTGCTTTCGGACTGAATCTTCTGGATTTCCGGCGACAGCACGTACTGAATGAATTGCTGGGAGAGTTCGGACTGCGCATTGGGCGTGACGGCGCAGGCGGCGACCTGGAGGGCTACGGCGCCCTCCTTCGGATAGATGAACTTGAGCGGAAAGCTGGTGTTCTGCAGCGCTACCGCACGGCCACTGCCGTACACCGCCATGAGCACATCACCGTTCTGCATCATCCCGTCCATCTCGCCCGGCGCACTCACCCAGGCCAGCACGTTTGGCGCGATCTTCTTCTCGAACACCGCGAAGCCCGGATCGATGTCTTTCTCGCCGCCGCCATTCAGCCGCGCCATCTCGATCAGCGAATGCAGGCCGTAGGTATTGGTGATCGGCGGCATGCCCAGCAGCTGCCGGTACTTCGGATCTTCAAGATCGGTCCAGGACGTCGGAGCCGCCCAACCGCGCTTCTTGAAGGCTTCTTCGTTGTAGCCGATCCCCGTGGCGACCATACCCACTGCCGTGGCCTCGGGACTCAGACGCGCCAGGGGATACAGGTCCTGATAGACAGGCGCATCCGTGAGCTTTTCGCAGAACCCTAGTTGCAGTGCCTGGTACATGGGGCCATCGTCCATCATGGCGACGTTGATCTGCTGCCGCCCTTTCTGCGCCTGCAACTTGGCCAGCGTTTCAGTCGAGTTGCCCGATACATACACGACCTTCACCCCATGCGCCTTTTCGAAGGCGGGAATGACGCGGGTCTTGTACATCTGCTCGGTTGAACCGCCGACGCCCGCGACATACAGCGTCGTTTCGGCGTGAGCGGGAAGCGTCATGCCGGTGCCGGCTGCGGCCAACAGCAGCGCGGACAGACCCTGACGCAAGGAGATGGATGAGGTACGGGCGAGATACGGACTGGTCACGGGCAATGCTCCCTTTTTTGCGTTGCGGCAGATCGAGAACGTCGTGAGGACACGACCGGAAGATCTAGGCATCCGCCTCCGAGGACATCGCGGTAACCGCCATTCGGAAACGCTTTCTTTTTATGGGGCCATTTGGCTTGTGACCGAGTATTGTCAGCCTAAACCCATAGGGTCAAATACGAAGGTACGGGTTAAGTATTCATATTTGATATGGAGAGCTCGGTTGAATCTCAGACAGATCGAGGCCTTTCGCAGCGTGATGCGTCTAGGCTCCATGACCGCGGCCGCCGAAGCCCTGCACACCTCGCAGCCCAACGTCAGCCGTCTGATCGCGCAGCTGGAGCTGAGTACCGGACTCAAATTGTTCGAGCGCGCCGGGGTAAGGCTAATACCCACAAAAGAAGGCAGCGCCTTCTTCCAGGAAGTGGAGCGGGCCTATGTGGGGCTGGATAGCCTGCGCCAATCGGCCAAGAACATCCGCAACCTTGGTACCGGCCGACTGCGTATCGCCGCTGTGCCGTCCACCGGACTCACGCTCATCCCACACGTTATCAAGGACTTCGTCGCGACCCGCCCAGAGTTGACCGTTTCCCTGCACATGAACGCCTCGCCCACCGTGGTGCAGTGGGTGCAGTCTCAATTTTGCGATCTAGGCGTAGTAGTCCAGCCCAGCGACGCCGGTCCTCTGGAAACGCTGCTCATCACCCGGCTCCGCGCCGTCTGCGTCCTGCCGCCAGGCCATCGCCTAGCGTCACGAGAGGTCATCAACGCTCAGGATCTCCACGGCGAGAACTTCGTCTCCCTCTGCCATGGCGACGGCACTCGCGAGCAGATGGACAGGGTCTTCGAACAGGCCGGTGTCGAACGCAAGCTCGCCGTGGAAGGCCAGTACAGCTCCATCACCTGCGAGATGGTCGCCGCCGGCATGGGCGCCGCCCTCATGAGCCCGAACGTCGCCCAAGACTTCTTGCACAAGGGCATCACCATCCACCGTTTCGAGCCTGAGCTGCTGTTTCCGGTCTACGTGGTTGCTCCCGCGGGGACAGGTCAAACGCCGCTGGCGACAGACTTTATTCAGGCATTACAAAAGCACTATGCAACGCACTATCCACACTGAGGGCTGATTTCAATACACCTCTACTCACCAGTGGGAGCATCTTGGTCGCCATCGTGAGTATCGCCAAGCGCACCAAGCTGCTTAACAAAACTCGTGTTGGTTTGCCATAAATAGTCAGCAGGATATGAGGCCATTCATTCGACTAGCTGCTGCTAATGACCTATTGCAGAGTTGGACGTCATAGACAGACCGAGGGAGGGACAGCTTTAAACCCCTTTCCCAACAGCTAGACGCTTGGTTCTGCGGCTGCACGCTCTTGCATGGGACAAAGGCCGATGGCCGCGGCACAAAAATAGTAGGCACAAAATCAAGTGTCCTTGAGTGGCTGACCCATACTGCAGTTGAGCTAGAGCGACCTAACGCTCGTGCTTCGAACATCGAAGTACGGCAAAGGCCCGCAATCCGCGCATAAGGATGCTCCAAAAGATGTTTGGCACCTGCCTCGCAGGCACTGGCCATTCTCAATGACGGTCATAACCTTTGCACACACACGAGGAGACCACATGGCTATCAATGCAGAACTCAAAGCTGAAATCTTGCGCCGCCTGTATCACTCGCATCCGGAAGGCCTGGGTAACGAAATTCTCGACAACCATCACGGCGAAGAGGCCGTCATGGATGTCCTTCAGGACCTGCAAGAACATGGACTTATCCAGAAAGGCCATCTGTCGGTAGACACTCAAGGACAGCGTGCTCTAACGCCGCCCATAAAGCTGACGTCTGCGGGGGCGGATGTAGCAAAGGACATTGAGTGATCAGAAGGGCCCAACCCTATCGTGGGCCCTTCTCCATCAAGCGTGCTCATTCAGCAAGAACGTCTGATCGAAAATGACTGGCCGCCTGATCGCTGCACGGGCTCTGGGATACTTCCTAACCTGGCATCGACGGCAGTTAGGCTTCAGCAGAGAAAAGAAGGTATCAGCAGACGCAGCGACACCGCGCCTCGGAGGCTTTTCTGCACTTTACGGACCTTCAAGATTTAGCAGGACTCATGCGCCTGGTCGACTTAGCTACCAGCCGGCAGCCTCATCTCAGACCCGGATTCTGGTTGGCCCCATGCGTGACCGCCTGGATATGAACACAACCACTGATAGATCTTATCTCAGCGCAGAAACGAAAAAGGCCCAAGCCACTAAGTGCTTGAGCCTTCTCGTTAATTTGGTCGGGACGGAGTGATTCGAACACTCGACCCCTTGCACCCCATGCAAGTGCGCTACCAGGCTGCGCTACGCCCCGACTGTGTTCCTCTAGGGAACGGCGTGCATCTTACTGCAACGCTTTGATTAGTGGAAGCTTTTTTTCACTTCTTCAGTACGACGAGGACTTCTTCGAGTTCGCTGATCATCTGGCGGATGAGCTGGTGGTACTGCGAACCCTCGTCGCGGGTCTCGTCGCCCTGGGTGAGACGCTGCCGCGCCCCGCCAATGGTGAAGCCTTCGTTGTACAGCAGCGAGCGGATCTGGCGGATCATCAGCACGTCGTGGCGCTGGTAGTAGCGCCGGTTGCCGCGGCGCTTCACCGGGTTCAGCTGGGGAAATTCCTGTTCCCAGTAGCGCAGCACGTGCGGCTTGACCAGGCAGAGATCGCTCACCTCACCGATGGTGAAGTAGCGCTTGCCCGGTATAACCGGCAGTTCGTCATTATGACTTGGTTCCAGCATAGGCCTCGACCCTGGCTTTGAGTTTCTGCCCGGGGCGGAAAGTCACCACACGGCGCGCCGTGATGGGTATCTCCTCCCCTGTCTTGGGATTGCGTCCGGGGCGCTGGCGCTTGTCGCGCAGGTCGAAGTTGCCGAAACCGGACAACTTGACCTGCTCGTTGCTTTCGAGCGCATGACGAATTTCTTCGAAGAACAGTTCGACCAATTCCTTGGCTTCACGTTTGTTCAGACCGAGCTCCTCAAACAGACGTTCGGCCATCTCAGCTTTCGTCAGGGCCCCCATGCGCTATTTCCTTAAGGTGGCGTTGAACCTTCTTTCCAGAGAAACGAGGATTTTCTGCGTCGTTTCGTTGACTTCTTCATCGGTTAATGTGCGCGATGGATGTTGCAAGGTCAAGCCGATGGCGACGCTTTTTCTATGTGGATCAATGCCTTTGCCTTGGTAGACGTCGAACAGACGCAGCTCCTTGAGGCCTTCTCCCGCGTTTTCGCGGATGTCAGCCAGGAGGTCGCCTGCGGCTACGGTTTCGTCCACCACCAGCGCCAGGTCACGCCGCACTTCGGGGAAGCGCGACAGCTCGCCGAAGCGCGGCAGTCTGCCGGTGGTCAGGGCATCCAACACCAGCTCGAAGAGGAACAGCGGACGATCCACGTCCAGTTCGCGTGCCACTTCCGGATGCAGGGCGCCCAGGTAGCCCACCGGCTGCCCTGCCCTTTCGATCAACGCGGTCTGCCCCGGGTGCAATGCCGGATGTTCGCCTGCGACGAAGCGGAAGTCAGTACCCGCACCCGACTGGGCCAGCAGCGCTTCGACATCGGCCTTGACGTCGAAGAAATCCACCGCCTCACGACCGGACGACCAGCTCTCCGGCAGACGCGAACCACAGACCGCGCCAGCCAGGACATTTTCCTGCACCAGGCCTTCCAGCTGACCGACGAATCTCAGCCCCGACTCGAACAGCCGGACGCGGTCCTGCTGACGGTTGAGGTTGTACTGCACGGCCTTGACCAGCCCCGGCCACAGCGACGAGCGCATGGCGGCCATGTCGGTGGAGATGGGATTGGCCAGCATCACCGGCTGAGCTTCAGGGGCGAACAGACGGAAGGTCTTTTCGTCGATGAAGCTGTAGGTGATGGCTTCCTGGTAACCGCGGGCCACCAGCAGGCGACGCAGTTGGCTCAGCTCGCCTTTGCTCTCGGGCAGGGGCTGCGGCGCCAGGCGTGCCTGGGGGAAGCGAATCGGCAGCTGGTTGTAGCCATAGAGGCGCGCCAGTTCTTCGATCAGGTCCACTTCGATGCTAATGTCGAAACGGTGGCTGGGTACGCCCACCTGCCAGCGACCGGCCTCCAGGCGGGCCACGGCCAGGCCGAGGCCGCTGAGCAGACGCTCGACCTGGGCGTCCTCCAGGGTCAGACCCAGGACGCGCTCGATGCGCTCGGCACGCAGCAGGATCGGCTCGACCTGTGGCAGGTGCTCGGCACTGACCGCCTCGATGACCGGACCCGGTTCGCCGCCCACGATGTCGAGCAGCAGACGGGTCGCTCGCTCCATGGCCTTGCGCGCCAGCTCGAAGTCTACGCCCCGCTCGAAGCGGTGGGAGGAATCGGTGTGCAGGCCATAGGAACGGGCCTTGCCGGCCACGGCGATGGTGTCGAAGAAGGCGCTTTCCAGGAACAGGTCACGGGTCCCGGCGGCCACACCGCTGTGCTCGCCCCCCATGACGCCGGCGATGGCCAGGGCGCGTTCGTGGTCGGCGATCACCAGGGTGTCGTTGCGCAGTTCGATGTCCTGGCCATCCAGTAGCACCAGGCGCTCGCCGGCATCGGCCAGGCGCACGCGGATGCCGCCCTTGATCTGGTCCAGATCGAAGGCATGCATGGGCTGGCCCAGTTCGAGCATCACGTAGTTGGTGACGTCGACGGCGGCGTCGATGCTGCGCACGCCGCTGCGGCGCAGGCGCTCGACCATCCAGTCCGGGGTCGGGCGGGACAGGTCGACGTTCTTGACCACGCGACCCAGGTAGCGCGGGCAAGCCTGGGGAGCCAGCACCTCGACCTCACGGGTCTCCTGGTGCGTAGGCGCTACGGCCTCGACCTGCAGCGGCTCCACTTGAGCGTTGTACAGGGCGCCCACTTCCCGAGCCAGACCGGCGATGGACAGGCAATCGCCACGGTTCGGGGTCAGGTCAACGTCGATGATGGCGTCGTCCAACTGCAGGTAGCTGCGGATGCTCTCGCCCACCGGCGCCGCGGCCGGCAGCTCCAGCAGACCGCTGTTGTCGTCGCTGATGTGCAGTTCGCTGGCCGAGCAGAGCATGCCGTGGGATTCCACGCCGCGCAGCTTGGCCTTCTTGATGGTGAAGTCGCCCGGCAGCGTGGCGCCGACGGTGGCGAAAGGCACCTTCAGGCCTGCGCGCACATTGGGCGCACCGCAGACCACCTGGAAGGATTCCTGACCGTTGCTGACCTGGCAGACGTTGAGCTTGTCGGCATCGGGATGGCGCTCGACGGAGACGACCTCGCCGACGATGACGCCCTGGAAGCGCCCGGCCGCCGCTTCGACGCCGTCCACCTCCAGGCCGGCCATGGACAGCCGGGCAACCAGATCCTCGTGCGTAGCCGCAGGGTTCACCCAGCTACGCAGCCATTGTTCACTGAATTTCATAGGACTCCCGTCTGGCAGCTAGCGGAATTGCGCCAGGAAGCGCAGATCGTTGTCGAAGAAGAGGCGCAGGTCGTTGACCCCGTAGCGCAGCATGGCCAGGCGCTCGGCGCCCATGCCGAAGGCGAAGCCCTGGTACTTCTCCGGATCGATGCCGGCCATGCGCAGGACATTGGGGTGCACCATGCCGCAGCCCAGCACCTCGAGCCAGCGCGAAGCCGGTTCGCCATCGCGACTCGGGCGGCGGATGTCCACCTCGGCCGACGGCTCGGTGAAGGGGAAGTAGGAGGGACGGAAGCGGACTTCCAGCTCTTCCTCGAAGAACTCGCGCAGGAAGGTCACCAGGGTGCTCTTGAGATCGGCGAAGCTGACTTCCTCGTCGATCACCAGGCCTTCGACCTGATGGAACATCGGCGAGTGGGTCTGATCACTGTCGCAACGGTAAACCCGACCCGGGCAGATGATGCGGATCGGCGGCTGCTGGCTCTCCATGGTGCGGATCTGCACCGGCGAGGTGTGGGTGCGCAGCAGCATGTTGGCGTTGAAGTAGAAAGTGTCGTGCATCGCCCGCGCCGGGTGGTGGCCGGGGATGTTGAGCGCTTCGAAGTTATGGTAGTCGTCTTCGATCTCGGGACCGGTGGCGACGCCATAGCCGATGTTGGCGAACAGGCGCTCGATGCGCTCCAGGGTGCGGGTGACCGGATGCAGGCCACCGGAGGCCTGACCACGCCCGGGCAGGGTCACGTCGATGCGTTCCGCGGCGAGGCGAGCGGCCAGGGCGGCCTGCTCCAGCGTCGCCTTGCGGCTGTTGATTGCGTCCTGGACACGTTCCTTGGCGGCGTTGATCAGCGCGCCAGCCTGGGGACGCTCCTCCGCCGTGAGGTGGCCCAGGGTCTTCATGATCTGGGTCAGTTCACCCTTCTTACCCAGGTAGTTGACCCGGAGC
The DNA here is from genome assembly GCF_028640935.1 of Pseudomonas sp. SHLD1. NCBI lineage: Bacteria > Pseudomonadati > Pseudomonadota > Gammaproteobacteria > Pseudomonadales > Pseudomonadaceae > Pseudomonas > Pseudomonas sp. SHLD1. The sequence goes on along the minus strand of NZ_JAQZAD010000019.1, from coordinate 157,819 downwards.
TGTTCCAGGGCATTGGTGTCTTCGGTGAGCCGCACGGCCTCCAGGGCTTGGGAGACCAGCGCATCCAGGTTTTCCATCTAGGGACTCCAGATACAAAATAGGGGAAGAGCTATGAGGCTCTTCCCCTATTGATAACGTTGCTTCGCGCCAGAGGCGCGAGATTGCCGGGGGGCTTAAGCCAGCGAAGCTTTAGCTTTCTCGACAATCGCAGCAAACGCCGCTTTTTCGTTCACGGCCAGATCGGCCAGTACCTTGCGGTCGATCTCGATGGCCGCTTTCTTCAAGCCGGCGATCAGACGGCTGTAGGACAGACCGTTGATACGAGCACCAGCGTTGATACGAGCGATCCACAGAGCGCGGAACTGACGCTTCTTCTGACGGCGGTCACGGTAGGCGTATTGGCCTGCCTTGATTACCGCTTGCTTAGCGACGCGGAAGACGCGCGAACGGGCACCGTAGTAGCCTTTTGCGAGCTTCAGGATTTTCTTGTGACGGCGACGAGCGATAACGCCACGCTTAACACGAGCCATGAGTAACTTCCTTTAAATTCTTAACCAGGATTAACGAAGGCGCAGCATGCGCTCGACCTTTTGGACGTCGGATGCATGCATCAGCGACGTACCGCGCAGCTGACGCTTACGCTTGGTGGTCATCTTGGTCAGAATGTGGCTCTTGAAAGCGTGCTTGTGCTTGATGCCACCAGCAGTTTTCACGAAGCGCTTTGCAGCGCCGCTTTTGGTTTTCATCTTTGGCATGTTCGGATACTCCGCATTGAGTGATTACGCATAACAGCAAGGCCTGCCAGTGCCCTGGTAGTTACTTTTTCTTCTTGGGGGCGATGACCATGATGAGTTGGCGTCCTTCCATCTTAGGATGCTGCTCAACGGCGCCGTGTTCGACGAGGTCAGCTTCGACCCGCTTCAACAGCTCCATGCCCAGCTCCTGGTGGGCCATCTCCCGGCCGCGGAATCTCAACGAGACCTTGGCTTTGTCCCCCTCGGTTAGGAAACGTACCAGGTTGCGTAGTTTTACCTGGTAATCCCCTTCTTCCGTCCCTGGACGAAACTTGATTTCTTTGACCTGAGCCTGCTTCTGGTTCTTCTTCGCCGCCGCGACTTGCTTCTTCTTCTCGAAGACGTGCTTGCCGTAGTCCATGATCCGGCAGACCGGAGGTAGGGCGTCGGCAGTGATTTCCACCAGATCCAGCTTGGCGTCTTCAGCAGCCTGCAGGGCCTCCTGGATGGAGACGATGCCTACTTGCTGACCATCGGCGCCAATAAGGCGAACTTCCCGGGCGGTGATATTTTCGTTGATCGGTGCCCGGGGGGCGGCTCGCTTGTCTTGTCTCATGTCACGCTGCTTGATAGTGATTACTCCGAATCTTGCCGGCCACGCCGGGAAACCGCTTGCGTGAGCAGCTCGCGGAAACGTTCGACGGGCATGGAGCCCAGGTCAACGCCCTCACGGGTACGCACGGCAACGGATCGTGTCTCAACCTCCCGGTCTCCAATAACCAGGAGATAGGGAACCTTGAGCAAAGTATGCTCGCGGATTTTAAAGCCGATCTTCTCGTTTCTCAAGTCGGCTTTGGCTCGGAAGCCCTCAGCGTTCAATTCGCCGACGACCTGCTGGGCAAAATCGGCCTGCTTGTCGGTGATATTGAGCACCACCGCCTGGGTCGGGGCGAGCCACGCCGGGAACAGACCGGCATAGTGCTCGATGAGCATGCCGATGAAGCGCTCGAAGGAACCGAGGATGGCGCGGTGCAGCATCACCGGACGCTGACGGCTGTTGTCCTCGGAGATGTAGCTGGCGTCGAGGCGCTCCGGCAGGTTGGGATCGTACTGCAGGGTACCACACTGCCAGTTACGGCCCAGGCAGTCCTTGAGGGTGAATTCGATCTTCGGTCCGTAGAAGGCGCCCTCGCCCGGCTGGTATTCCCACTCCAGACCCGAGGCATCCAGCGCATCCGCCAGGGCCTTCTCGGCGCGATCCCACAGCTCTTCGGAACCGACGCGCTTGGCCGGGCGCGTGGAGAGCTTCATGATCACGTCAGTGAAGCCGAAGTCGGCATAGACCTGCAGGGTCAGCTTGATGAAATCGGCCGCCTCCTTCTCCACCTGTTCTTCGGTGCAGAAGATATGGGCATCGTCCTGGGTGAAGCCGCGCACGCGCATGATGCCGTGCAGGGCGCCGGACGGCTCGTTGCGGTGGCAGGCACCGAACTCGGCCAGGCGCAGCGGCAGGTCGCGGTAGGACTTCAGACCCTGGTTGAACACCTGCACGTGGCAGGGGCAATTCATGGGCTTCACCGCGAAGTCGCGGTTTTCCGACGCCGTGGTGAACATGTTCTCGGCGTAGTTGGACCAGTGACCCGAGCGCTCCCACAGGATGCGATCGACCACCTGGGGCGTCTTGATCTCCTGGTAGCCGTGCTCGCGCTGGACCTTGCGCATGTACTGCTCGAGCACCTGGTAGACGGTCCAGCCGTTGGCGTGCCAGAACACCATGCCGGGCGCTTCTTCCTGCAGGTGGAAGAGATCGAGTTGCTTGCCGATGCGGCGATGGTCGCGCTTCTCGGCTTCCTCGATGCGCTGGATGTAGGCCGCCAGCTGCTTCTTGTCCGCCCAGGCGGTGCCATAGATGCGCTGCAGCTGCTCGTTCTTGGCGTCGCCACGCCAGTAGGCGCCGGACAGCTTGGTCAGCTTGAACGCCTTGAGGAAGCGAGTGTTGGGGACGTGCGGGCCCCGGCACATGTCGACGTATTCTTCGTGGTAGTACAGGCCCATGGCCTGCTCCTCGGGCATGTCATCGATCAGGCGCAGCTTGTACTCCTCACCCCGGGCCTTGAACACCTCGATGACCTCGGCGCGCGGCGTCATCTTCTTGATGACGTCGTAATCCTTGTCGATCAGCTCGCGCATCCGCGTCTCGATGGCCGAGAGGTCATCCAGGGTAAAGGGACGCTCGAAGGAGATGTCGTAGTAGAAGCCTTCGTCGATCACCGGGCCAATGACCATCTTGGCGGTCGGGAACAGCTGCTTGACCGCATGACCCACCAGGTGGGCGCAGGAGTGGCGGATGATCTCCAGACCGTCCTCGTCCTTGGCGGTGATGATCTGCAGGTTCGCATCCTGCCCGATGAGATCGCTGGCATCGCGCAGTTGGCCGTCGACACGACCGGCGATGGTGGCCTTGGCAAGACCGGCACCGATGGACTGGGCGACTTCGGCTACGGTGACGGGCTTGTCGAATGGACGTTGGCTACCGTCGGGGAGAGTAATGACAGGCATGGCGCCTCCTCAACTCAGTGGTGACCCATACCAAGGGCCACATGGTGGGATTGGCCAGTAAGCAGCCGCACCGCTGGAAATCCCGCCGCACAGTGGCAGGGCCGCAAGGCATTCCGGGCGACGCGAAAGGATCACTGGAAAGTTTGGGACGGAAATCCTTTCAGAAACTGAGACCTAGCGCAACCTCGCAAGGGGCTGTCGTCTCCCTAGCGCGCCGCGTCGGGATACTTCTTGAGGAACTGCTTCTGCATTTCCTGGCAGTTTTCCATCAGCGCCTGGCGATCCGCCGGCGAGGTGTCCGCGGCGTTGGCCCGCGCCAGGCACTGGTCGATGGCCTGTTGCTCGTTGGCGCGGCTGACCGGCGTCGCATTGTGGCGATAGACGTAGATGATGGAGCCGAAGACCACGACCGCGAACAGGATCGACAGCAGGATCAATCCCAGGCAACCACCCTTGCCGATCTGCCGGCCTTCACCACCCTGCGTCATCACTCGCTCCTCGCGGTAACGGGCCCTGCTCGCGCCTGGCGAAGCAACAAAGCCCCAAGAAAAAATCGTCCGCCAGTCTACGTGAAAACCCAGGGCCTCACGACCGAGGCAAGCGGTCACACCCCTACCCGAGAGCTCCGCAGAAGATCGACCCGGACTTCCGGAAAGTTCTACCGCGCCAAACAAACTCATGCCGGACTCGATCAAATATTTATCTTGATCAGGCACGGCAAGATCACCCGAATTCATCCACGCAAACTTGTTCAGCGGCTATTCAAGAAAAGCCCCGCCCTTATTAATTTGGTGTTAAGCGATACGACGGAGTATCGATTCCAGGCACTGCAGAACCTGGTTCTGGTACCTGAGCGATAGCCTTACTTCAATTGCATATCCGCTGGAGGCAGCAAATGAACGTCAAGAACACACTGGCAAAGAGCATGCTGGTCGTCGCCATCGTAGCCGCCTGCTCGTCTGCGGTCATCGCCGCGAACCAAGCCCCCTCGGCAAACGAGCTGGGCAGCTTCCAGGCCCTGTCCACCCAGGGGCAACGGGCCTTCACCGACATCTCTACCGCACGCCTGGAACTCTTCCAGGGGCAAACCAAGCAAGCGGTGTCCCACGTCAAGGACGCTCAACAGGCACTCAAACTTGCGCAGTCGGATAATACCGCATTGAAAAAAGCCGCAAGTGAATTGCAGGTCAAGGACAATCAGGGCAAGGCCGATACCAGTACTGCCGTAACGGCCTGGCTACCGATCTGGGGCGATACCGTGGTGCAGGACAGTTATATGGCCAGTCCGCAGAAAGTTAAGGCAGTGGCCGATGCCAATAACAAACTCAAACAGGGCGACGCCAAGGGTGCTGCAGAGACCTTGCGCCTGGCCGATGTGGACATCGATACGGCCATTGCCCTGGCACCGCTCAAGCAGACCATGACGGACGTCGACCAGGCGGCCAAGCAACTGGCCAGCGACAAGTTCTATGAGGCCAACCTGACGCTCAAGCAGGTTCAGGATGGCGTGCGCTATGCCTCGACGGCCCTGGACTTCACGGCGAACAAGCACGGCCTGCAGCCGGCAGGCTCCTTCACCGAGACCGTTACCCCAGGCAGCTGATGGCTTGGGACGCAAACAGGGTGATCGCAAGGTCGCCCTATTAAAAAACCGATGCCCAGCAAGTCCGCCTCGATCAGAGCGTGCAGAACGGGCAAACACGAAAAGGGCGACCGCTCGGATCGCCCTTTTCCATTACCTGTCACCGATGCAGATTTCGTTTGCCAGGCCCGACGGGGCCCAAACCCATACCCCTCCGGCAAAAGGCCCTGGTGAGACCTGCTCACAGTCGCTGGCGCCCAAGACATCAAGATGCCCAGACAGAGGCTGCCGCCGCAGGAGAGGCCATCGGTTTGTGGCTGCACCCAAGTCTGTCGGCGCGTTGAAGCTCCGCTCCACCCACGGATTCGCATCGGTCTTCACCCACCCTCCCTGCAGGCAGAGCTACCGGGTACTGCGATACCTCGACGCCAGGCGGCTGCCACCGCGCTCTGATCAGGCATGGCCGTCCAGCTCTACGCATACAGCCTTAAGTGCACGATTTTGCGCACTCTTGCTTAATCATGCATGATCAGCTAAGACTGGTATGAGGTGCGATCACCTCTACAGCCGCCTTATCTTGGAGCCGCCAATGCAACACGTGCAATTCGCCATCAGACAGCCTTCGGGAGCGATCGAGCAATGGGCAACTCGCGCAGGCTTTTTGATTGCAGGTTCTGCCATGGCCGCGTGGGCACCCCTGGTGCCCGTCGCCAAGGCCAGGATCGGCGCCGATGATTCGACGCTTGGCCTTCTACTGCTTTGCCTGGGCCTGGGATCCATCGTCGCGATGCCCATCGTCGGCATCCTTGCCAGCCGCCTAGGATGCCGCGCGGTTATCGCGGCCAGCTCGGTGGCTCTGGCCCTCGTGCTGCCGCTGCTTGCCGTCGCCGATTCGATTTTCGGCATGGCCCTAGCGCTGGCCCTGTTCGGAGCAAGCGTGGGCGCCCTGGACGTCGCGATCAACATTCAGGCCGTGATGGTCGAAAAGGACAGTAGTTGCAACATGATGTCCGGCTTCCACGGCCTGTTCAGTGTCGGCGGGATCGTCGGCGCTGGCGGCATGAGCGTTCTGCTGGGGGCTAGAATCCAACCGCTGATTGCGACCCTGGTGTTCAGCGTGCTGCTGATCGCTCTACTCGCGGCTTCAATCAAGGGTCTGCTGCCCTACGGCAATCATGACGCCGGGCATACCCCGCTGTTCACGCTGCCGCGCGGGATCGTCGCCTTCATCGGCCTGCTCTGTTTTCTGATCTTTCTCGGCGAAGGCGCGATCCTGGACTGGAGCGCCCTGTTCCTGATCGATGCGCATGACGTCGATCCGGCGCAGGCCGGCTTCGGCTATACGGTATTCGCGTTGGCGATGACCATTGGCCGCCTGATCGGCGACCGGATCGTGAAGGCACTGGGCGGCCTGAAGGTCGTCGTAGGCGGCGGTCTAGTCGCCGCGGCAGGCTTTCTGATGGCGGTTCTGGCACCTAGCCAGCCCTTTGCCTTCGCAGGCTTTCTACTCGTGGGCCTTGGAGCTTCCAACATCGTCCCCGTGCTCTTCAGTGCCGCCGGAAGGCAGACCCGGATGCCTGCAAGCCACGCCATCGCAGCGATTACCACCATCGGCTACGCCGGCATTCTCATCGGTCCGGCCGCGATCGGCTTCGTCGCGCAGCATTGGAGCCTGAGTGCAGCGCTGCTGCTGGTAGGTGGCGGAATGGCGTTCGTCGCGCTCACGTGGCCGATGACCGCCCGCCAGCCAGCCGCCTAATGCTTCGCCTTCCTGGGGGCGAAGACCCTAGCCCAGCGACACGCCGTGAGGGCCTGGCGGCCATTCAAGGACAGCGGGCGACGGCGGAATGGCCGAGCCGCACTATTGGTCATCGAATCCCAAATCGCCAGGACGGATCTGAAGCCCTGACCACTGGGCACTTTCCCAATCCATCCCCAAACGAAAAAAGGCGACCCTTTCGGATCGCCTTTTTTCTTACCCGCCAGCAGTGCGGGTTTTGTTTGGTAGGCACGATTGGATTCGAACCAACGACCCCCACCATGTCAAGGTGGTGCTCTAACCAACTGAGCTACGTGCCTGCTGTGGGTGCGCATTCTACAGCGCGGGACTTTAGCGTCAAGCCCTTTTTTCAGCTAAACGCCTGAAAACGTGAAATTTTTTTGAAAGCTAGGACACCCGCCGGGCTGGACGCCGCGGATAGAGCAGGATTGAAAGCCAGAGCGCGAGGGTTTCCACCGTCACCGCCAAGGCCAATCCCAGCCCTATCCCCCAGCCGATGGCTTCGGGGGTAAGCACTACCTGATAGCGATACTGCCGCAGGGTCTCGTCGCGCAGTTCGCTGTTGGGCGACACCAGGATGTGCCAGGCCCGCTGGTACCAGGGCCCCTGCAGCGCCTGCCATTCCTCGTTGAACAGCGCATTACGACGTATCAGGATGCCAAGGCTATCGGCATCGCTGCGAAATACCGGATCTTCACTGGCCTGATAGTGCGCCAGCAGACCCTCGAGACTGCCCTCGAAGTACTGCTGCGCGGTCTGCCTGAAGCCGCTCAGGGCCTGATCGGACTCCAGGCGATGGGCATCCACGCGCTGCTCGTAGTCGAGCATGAAGCCGGGAATCTGCACCCCTACCAGCAAGGCCAGGGTGAACAACAGCAGACGAATATAACTGCGCAGCATCGTGGAGTAGCTTCCTGTCTAGACGCGGCCCTGGCTGACGATCTCGCCATCCCACCAGAGATGCCATTCCCCCGGCTGGTGCAGGGTCCAGACCTCGTCGGAGGTCAATGGCTCGGTGGCGATGATAGTGACGACGTCGTTGGGCGTGGTCTCGGCCTTGAAATCGATGTGGACTTCCGCATCGCGCAACTGGGCCGGACCGAAGGGGGCGCGGCGGGTGATATGGGCGAGCTTTGTTGTGCAGAAGCTGAACAGCCAGTCGCCGTCGCTGAGCAGGCAGTTGAAGACGCCCTTCTTGCGAAAGCCATCACAGGCGTTCACCAGCTGCGGCAACAGCATCTCGACCGGGACGGGTTCGGGAAAGCGCTCGCGGACCTGATCCAGCAGGCTGCAAAAGGCCGTCTCGCTGTCGGTATCGCCCACCGGACGATAGAAACGCGGCTCGGGATGGAAATCCTGCAGCTGGCCGTTATGGGCGAAGCTCCAGTAGCGACCGCCCAGTTCCCGCACGAAGGGGTGGGTATTGGCCAGATTGACCGACCCCACGTTGGCGTGACGGATATGGCCGATCACCGTATGACTCTTGATCGGGTAGCCCTGGACCAGCTTGGCCACCTCGGAATCGGCGCCTGGCAGGGCATCCTTGAACAGGTGCAGACCCCTGCCCTCGTAGAAGGCCACGCCCCAGCCGTCCCGATGCGGACCGGTTCGGCCGCCGCGCTGCATGAGGCCCTGGAGACTGAAGACCAGATCCGTGGGCACGTTGGCACTCATGCCCAGCAATTCGCACATGTTCGTCCCTCCGGGGTGGCTGCCTGGTTCAACGGCGGCTGCAGCCGCTGCCCTTCGCCAGAATGCTGAAGGGGTCACGTCCTGGGCGCAAGCCTGGATTACAGACGGGGTTCGACGCGCTCGCTACGGCCCCGGGATTCGCGGCGCTCGACCGGGGCTGCCGGGGCCCGTGGAGCCACCGGCGATTCCGGTTGCGGATCATCCGTCGGCGCTGCTGCGGCGACCGGTGCCGGACGTGGATGGGAGCGACGGTACAGCCAGCGACAGAGGACGAAGATCAGGTAGAGCACCACGCCGATGGTGCCGGCAGCCGCCAGGTTGGCCACGGCCGACCAGGCGCTGTTGCCCACCTTGAACACCAGATCCAGCACCGTCACGGCGATCGCCGGGGCATAGAGGCCATGCTCGGCATCCACCAGGGCCGGCGTCACCAGCAGCACGGCCACCACCAGCCGGATGGGTTCGCGCAGCCAGCGCCAGAGCCAGCCGGTGGCCTTGAAAGACACCACCAACAGCAGCAGCGCGGCGATGGCGTAGACGGCCCAGGCGATCAGGTACTCTTGCTCGGTCATTGCGATCCATGGCGATAGCGGAAAGGAGAAGCCTATGATAGCGGTTTTGCCCCGCCCGCGTGCTCTTGCGCGGCGCCCAAGGAGCCCGCATGACCCAAGCCCCCACTGCCCGCCGCGCCCCCGGTGACGATCCCTACGTCTGGCTGGAGAGCCGTGACGCCCCCGAGGTGCTGGCGCACCTGGAAGCCGAGAACGCCTACCTGGAAGCCGAGCTGGCGCCCGAAGCGGCCCTGCGCGAACAGCTGTTCGAAGAGATCCGCGCGCGCATTCGCGAGACTGACCTGTCGCTGCCCATCCCCCGCGGCGACTATCTCTATTATCAGCGCACCCAGGCCGGCGACGAATACGGCCGCAACTATCGCTGCCGTCGCCCGGCCAATGGCGACCTGACGCCGGATCCGGCGACCGAGGAGCTGCTGTTCGACGGCAACGCCATCGCCGACGGCGGCTTTCTCTCGGTCGGCCGCTTCACCATCAGCCCGGACCAGACCCGGCTCGCCTACAGCCTCGACCAGGTCGGCGACGAGACCTACCGGCTCTACGTGAAGGAACTGGCCACCGGCGAGGTGACCGAACTGCCCTTCGAGGAGTGCGACGGCAGCCTGACCTGGGCCAATGACAGCCGCACCCTGTTCTTTGGCGAGCGTGACGAATCCCATCGTCCGCACAAGCTCTATCGCTACCACCTGGGCGATGCCGAGCCGCAACTGGTCTTCCACGAGACCGACGGGCGCTTCTTCCTCGGCTGCTATCGTTCGAGCTCCGAGCGCAAGCTGCTGCTCCTGTCGCACAGCAAGACCACCAGCGAAGCCTGGGTGCTGGACGCGGATCGGTCGGACGAGGCCTTTGTCTGCCTGGCGCCCCGCAAGGAAGGCCACGAGTATTTCCCCGACCATGGCGTCGATGGCTGGTACATCCGCAGCAATCAGGACGGCATCAACTTCGCGCTCTACCAGGCCGCCGAGGATAGCCCTACGCGCGCGCACTGGCAGCTGCTGGTGCCCCATGACCCGGCGGTGATGCTGGAGGATGCCAGCCTCGGCGCCCAGGCGCTGGTGCTGAGCCTGCGTACCGCCGGCCTGCCGATTCTGGAGGTGCGGCCCTACGGCCAGGCACCCTATCGCGTCGACCTGCCGGACGAGGTCTACAGCCTGGATGCCATGGACGTGCTGGAATTCGACAGCCCGGTCATGCGCCTGCGCTACGAGGCGCTCAATCGCCCCGCCGAGATCCGCGAACTGGACCTGGCCAGCGGTACTCAGCGGGTGCTCAAGCAGGTCCCGGTGGAAGGTCCGTTCGACGCCGATGCCTATGAAAGCCGCCGCCTGTGGGCCACCGCCGCCGATGGCACCCGTATCCCCATCAGCCTGGTCGGTCGTCGCGACCTGCCGCAGAGCGCCCCGCTGTACCTCTATGGCTACGGCGCCTACGGCCACAGCCTCGATCCCTGGTTCTCCCACGCCCGCCTGAGCCTGCTGGATCGCGGCGTGCGCTTCGCCATCGCCCATGTGCGCGGCGGCGGCGAGCTGGGTGAGGCCTGGTATCGCAGCGGCAAGCTGGAACACAAGCAGAACACCTTCGATGACTTCATCGCCTGCACCGAGCATCTGCTGGAACAGGGCCTGACGACCCCGCAACAGGTGGTCATCAGTGGGGGCAGCGCCGGCGGTCTGCTGATCGGCGCCGTGCTCAACCAGCGTCCGGACCTCTATGCCGCCGCCATCGCCGAAGTGCCCTTCGTCGACGTGCTCAACACCATGCTCAAGCCGGACCTGCCTTTGACCGTGACCGAGTACGACGAATGGGGCGATCCGAACGAGCCCGAGGTGCGCGCGCGCATCGCCAGCTACGCGCCCTACGAAAACGTGAAGGCCCAGGCCTATCCGGCCATCCTGGCGGTGGCCGGCTATCACGACACCCGGGTGCAGTACTGGGAAGCCGCCAAATGGGTGGCGCGACTGCGCGAGCGGCGGACCGATCAGGCGCCCCTGCTTCTGCTCAAGACCGAATTCGGCGCCGGCCATGGCGGCATGAGCGGGCGTTACCAGGCCTTGCGCGACGTGGCCCTGGAATATGCCTTCGTCTTCCGGGTACTGGACCTCACCGGCTAGGGAACGGCGGGGGCTCTGGGCAGGTCTTTTCCACAGCCAAAGGAGAATCTGCCATGCACCTAGATGCCCCCACTCCCACTCTCGCTCCTCCGCCTCGCGACGCTGCTGCCATCAAGGGCGTCGAACGCCTGGCCTCCGTGGCCGGCGGTGGTCTGCTGATCAGCCGCGGCCTGGCGCGTGGCGGTCTGCTCGGCCTGCTGACCGGCGCCACTGGCGCCTGGCTGCTGAACCGTGGCCTGCGCGGTCACTGCTCGATCAAGCGCACCCTGACCAAGGTGCGTTTCGAGCGCGACGTCCGCCGTTCGCTGGCCTGGCATTCGGCGGCCTCCCAGACCCGCCGGGTCGTCATCGCCCGCCCCCGCGATGAGCTCTATCGCTTCTGGCGCGACTTCTCCAATCTGCCAATCTTCATGCGCCATATCGAACGCGTGGACGTGCTCAACGACCGCTATTCCCACTGGGTGGTCAAGGCGCCCATGGGGCGTTTCGAATGGGACGCCGAAGTCACCGACGACGAACCGGGCCGGCTGATCGGCTGGCGCTCGTGCGGTTACGCCGGCCTGAACAACCTGGGTTGGGTCAGCTTCGCCGATGTGCCCGGTGGCACCGAGGTGACCGCGGTCATGGCCTACGAGCCGCCAGCCGGGCGCCTCGGCCATCTGTTCGCCCGCCTGCTGCGCCGCGACCCTGGCACTCGCATCGCCCAGGACCTGGCCGAGCTGAAGGTGCTGCTGGAACGCGCCCATGCGGTTGGCGATCGCTATGGCGCCGTCGAGCGCACCTCGCACATGGAGTCGCCGCTGGGCTAATGTCCTGCTGTACCGCGGCGTCTCGTCAGGACGCCGCTACCTTCCTCATGGCCATTCAGCCTCTAGCGACTTATCTCCCAACGACCCCTGAACCCGCTTTGCGACACCTCGGTGACAACCGGCGTGCGGCCTCTTGCGACGCCTAGAAAACCAATGTTAGATTTCGAACAACGGAGCTTTTAATGACAGCTCGATAACATTGCGGATCTACACCTTGACCAAGCCGCTGTTCTTCCAAGCCCTTGAAGGCGCCTTCGCCGACCTTACGCCCACCGGCAAACGCGTCGCGGGCTACCTGTTGGCCAATCCGGAAAAGCTGCCCTTCGAGACCGCCGACAGCATCGCCCAGCGCACCAACACCACCGGCATTTCCGTGGGCCGGCTGCTGCGCTCGCTGGGCTATCGCAACCTCGACGACGTCAAGCAGAGCCTGAGAGATGAAGGCCTGGAAGCCTGGCGCATCACCGACCGCTTCAGTGCCTTTCGCCAGCAGAGCGGACGCAGCGACGCCCTGGACCGCTCTCTGGCCGCAGAGCTCGCCGCCATCGAGGACGTCTACCAGCAGGCCCGCGGCCCGGTGTTCGAACAGGTGGTGCAGCAGCTGACCGGCGCGGACGCCGTGTTCATCGCCGGTATCCAGACCACCCGCGGGGTGCTCGGCAGTTTTCACAGCCTGCTGGAATACATCCGGCCCAAGGCCTTCTACGTCGACGGCCTGTCGGGCACCTACGCCGATATCTTCAACAGCGGCTTCGCCCAGCCCTACCTGGTGGTGGCCGACTTTCGCGCCTACTCCAGCGTGACCCGCAAGCTCTGCGAGAGCGCTCGCGATGCCGGGCTGCCCATGGCGCTGATCACCGACTACCACTGCCCCTGGGCGCGGGACTATCCCGCCGACCTGCTGCAACTGCGCCTGGAGGTTGGCCAGTTCTGGGACTCCCTGGCGCCGCTGGCCTGCCTGCTGAACCTGCTGGTGTCAGCGGTGGCGGATCGCTCGGGCGATGCCCTGGAACAGCGTCTGGCCAGCAACCGCGCCCTGCAGCAGCGCTTCGGGCAATTCGAATGAGCCCTGGCCCTCTTCTTCATCCCAAGGAAGCACCCCGTACCGTGAACCATCCAGAACTCGTCGAGATCGACGCCGACCACTACGGCGTCGCCATCCACCTGGTCTATGCGACCGCCGACAACCTGGCCGGCAAGGTGCTCTACCAGGACGCCCACTGCCTGCTGCATCGGGATGCCGCCGTCCGCCTGCAACGCGCCAGCGCGCTGGCGCAGCAGGCCGGTCTGCGCCTGCAGGTACTGGATGCCTACCGCCCGGCCTATGCCCAAGAGCTGCTGTGGCGGGTACTGCCGGACGCCCAGTACGTAAGCGATCCGGCGCAGGGGTCGCACCACAGTCGCGGCGTGGCCGTGGACGTGACCCTGCTCGACGAGGCCGGTGAACCGCTGGACATGGGTACCGGCTTCGACGACATGCGCGAGCTGTCGCACCTGTTCAATCCGGCGCTGCCCGCCGCCGCCCAGCGCAACCGCCTGCTGCTGCTGGGCATCATGCAGAGCGCCGGCTTCACCTTCATTCCCAGCGAGTGGTGGCACTTCGAACTGCCCGACGCCCGCCGCTATGCACTGATCGACTACCACCATCTCAGCCAGGAGGAGCTCGCCGCCCTGCTGAACTGATCCTGCCGGCGACCGGGTCATTCGAATCCGGCGCCGCGAGCCCTTCGCTCGACCGCCTTGCCCACTGCCGAAACACCCATAAACCCAAACAATCCGAGGTACCGGCATGTTCTCGTCTTCGCGCACCCACGTTTCATCGGCGTCCCGCGTGCTCGCCCTGGTTTCCCTGCTGGGCCTCGGCGCCTGGCAACCGGCCAGCGCCGCCACCGCGACCGACACCCTGGTCATCGGCAAGCCTGCGGATCTGCAGACCGTCGATCCGGGCGTGACCTTCGACAACAACGACTGGACCGTGACCTATCCGGCCTACCAGCGCCTGATGCGCTACAAGGTGGAAGACGGCAAGGGCAGCACCGACGTCGAGGGCGACCTGGCCAGCGGCTGGACCGTCTCTCCGGACAACCTGGTGTGGACCTTCACCCTGAAGCCCGGCAACAGGTTCGACGATGGCAGCGAGGTCACGGCCGAGGCGGTCAAGTTCTCCGTCGAGCGCCTGATGAAGCTCAAGCAGGGCCCGTCCAGCATCTTCCCGGCGGACATGGCTGTGACCGTGGTGGATCCGCAGACGATCAGATTCATCCTGCAGAAGCCCTTCGCGCCCTTCCTCTTCGCCCTGGCCCACGACGGCGCCAGCGTGATCAACCCCAAGGTGGCCGGCACCCACGGCAAGGACGTGGACGCCTGGCTGGCCGGCCACACAGCCGGCTCCGGCGCCTATCGCCTGGCCGCCTGGCAGAAGGGCCAGTCGCTGACCCTGGAGCCCAACCCGCACTACGCCGGCAAGGCGCCCACGCTCAAGCAGGTGGTGATACGCATCATCGCCGAACCATCGGTACGGCGCCTGCAACTGGAACAGGGTGACCTGGACATCATCGAGGACCTGCCCGAAGACCAGGTCAAGGCCCTGGCGCAGAAGTCCGGCTTCGTCACCACCGCCTACCCCTCGCTGCGGGTGACCTACCTCTACCTCAACAACAGGCGCGCGCCCCTGAACGACGTCAACGCGCGCAAAGCCGTGGTCGACTCCCTCGACTACCAGGGCATCGTCGAAGGCATCGCCATGGGCAAGGCCAAGCTCATGAACGGTCCGATCCCGGACGGCATGTGGGGGCATGATCCGAGCCTGCCAATGCCCAGGCAGGATTTGGAAGCCGCCCAGGCCGCCCTGGGCAAGGCGCCCAAGGTGCGGGAGCTGCAATTCCTCTACTCGGACAAGGATCCGGCCTGGGAGCCCATCGGCCTGACCCTGCAGGCAGGCCTGGGCACCCTTGGCGTCAACCTGAAGATGGAGAAGCTGGCCAACGCCACCTTCCGCGAACGCCTGGGCAAGGGCGACTTCGACGTCGCCATCGGCAACTGGAGTCCGGACTTCGCCGACCCCTACATGTTCATGAACTTCTGGTTCGACAGCACCAATGCGGGGCTGGCGGGCAACCGCGCCTTCTACAGCAATCCCAAGGTGGACCAGCTGCTGCGCGACGCCGCCAGCGTCAGTGACGTGGCCCAGCGCAAGGCGCTGTACCAGGAGGCCCAGAAGATCGTGGTGGGCGACGCCGCCTACGCCTACCTCTACCAGAAGGCCTACACAGTGCCGATGCGCGCCGCGGTCAAGGGGTACGTGTTCAACCCCATGCTCGAGCAGGTCTTCGATTTCGCTGCGATGTCCAAGTAAGGGCGACGGGTGCCGGCGCGCTCCGGCACCCGCCTCGCGAGGTATGCCATGGCCTTCTTCCACCTGCTGCGCAAGCAGCTGACCGATATCCTCATCGTGGTGATCGGGGTGTCCCTGATCACCTTCGTCATCTCCCACCTGATCCCGGGCGATCCGGCGCGGCTGATCGCCGGCGAGCGTGCCAGTGACGAGATCGTCGCCGGCATCCGTCAGCAGCTGGGCCTGGACCTGCCGCTCTACCAGCAATACTTCCGCTACATGGGGGACCTGCTACAGGGCGATCTGGGGCAGTCGATCCGCACCCATCGCCCGGTGCTGGAAGACCTCCGGCTGTTCTTCCCGGCCACCCTGGAGCTGGCCCTGGCGGCGCTGCTGCTGTCGATCCTCATCGGCGTGCCGCTGGGCGTGCTCTCGGCGGTCTACAACAACCGCTGGATCGATCACATCAGCCGTACCCTGGCGGTGGCCGGCATCTCCACCCCGGCCTTCTGGCTGGGCCTGGGGCTGATCGTGCTGTTCTACGGGCACCTCGGCTGGCTGCCGGGCGGCGGGCGCCTGGACCAGGGGCTAACACCACCGCCCGCGGTGACCGGCTTCTATCTGATCGACACCCTGCTGGCGGGGGATCTCACCGGCTTCGTCAGCGCGGCCAGGCACCTGTTGTTGCCGGCGGTGACCCTGGCCTTCGTCAACCTGGGCGTCATCACCCGGCAGATCCGCGGCGCCATGCTCGAACAGCTGGGCGAGGACTATATCCGCACCGCCCGCGCCTACGGTCTGTCGCAGACCACCGTGGTGCTGCGCCACGCGCTGCCCAACGCGCTTATTCCCTCGATCACGGTGATCGGCCTGGCCCTGGGCGACCTGCTCTATGGCGCGGTGCTCACTGAGACCGTGTTCGCCTGGCCGGGCATGGGCGCCTACGTCGTCAAGTCGATCCAGGCGCTGGATTTCCCGGCGGTCATGGGCTTCGCCATCGTGGTGTCCTTCATCTACGTCCTGCTCAACCGCTTCATCGACCTGCTCTACCGGCTGGTCGATCCCCGCATCGGCAAGGTGAACTAGCATGACGACCCTGACCGCCTCGCGCCCTGGCTGGCGCGAGCAGACCGCCTGGCTGGCCTGGCGCATCCGCCGCAATCCGCTGATGCTCACGGGGCTGGTGATCACCCTGCTGGTGCTGCTGTGCATGGTCGCCGCGCCCTGGCTGGCGCCCTATCAGCCCAACGCGCTGAAACTCACCGCCCGCCTGCAGGCACCCAGCGCCCTGCACTGGTTCGGCACCGACGAGGTGGGTCGCGACCTGCTCAGCCGGGTGATCTACGGCAGCCGCCAGTCGGTGGGCGTCGGCCTGTTCGTGGCCTTTGCCGCCTGCGCCATCGGCGGCCTGCTCGGCTGCCTGTCGGGCATCGTCGGCGGCGCCTTCGATCGCCTGATGATGCGCCTGATGGACATCATTCTCTCGGTGCCTTCGCTGGTGCTGATCATGGCCCTGGCTGCCGCCCTCGGACCGAGCCTGTTCAACGCCATGCTGGCCATCACCCTGGTGCGCATCCCCTTCTATGTGCGCCTGGCGCGCGGCCAGACCCTGAGCATCCGCCAGCTGGCCTACGTCCAGGCGGCGCGCACCTTCGGCGCCGGCAGATGGCACCTGGTGCACTGGCACGTGGCACGCAACGCCATGCCGCCGCTGCTGGTGCAATTCAGCCTGGACATCGGCAACGCCATCCTCATGGCCTCGGCACTGGGCTTCATCGGCCTCGGCGCCCAGCCGCCCACCGCGGAATGGGGCGTGATGGTCGCCAGCGGCCGCAATTTCATCCTCGACCAGTGGTGGTACTCGACCTTCCCGGGCCTGGCGATCCTGGTGACCGCCATCGGTTTCAACCTGCTGGGCGATGGCATCCGCGATCTGCTCGATCCTCGTCAAAAGGGCAAATGACATGGGCCAGCCCGTTCTGCACATCGACCAGCTGAATCTGGAATTCCTCGGCTTTCGCAGCAGCGCCAAGGCGCTCAACGGCGTCAGCCTGAGCGTGGCCCCCGGCGAGATCGTCGGCGTGGTGGGCGAGTCCGGCTCGGGCAAGTCGGTGACCGCCATGCTCACCCTCGGCCTCCTGCCACCCGGCAGCTACCGGGTCACCGGCGGCAGCGTCAATCTGGTGGGCCACGACATGCTCGCCTTGAGCGAACGCCAGCTGATGGAAGTGCGCGGCCGCGAGGCAGCGATGATCTTCCAGGAGCCGATGACCGCGCTCAATCCGACGCGGCGCATCGGTCGCCAGTTGCTGGACGTGATTCGCCGCCATACCGCGCTGGATGCCGCCCAGGCCCGCGCCAAGGCCATCGAGCTGCTCAAGGACATGCACATCGCCGATCCCGAGCAGATCCTCGAACGCTATCCCTTCGAGCTGTCCGGCGGCATGCGCCAGCGCATCATGATCGCCCTGGCCTTCTCCTGCGATCCGCAGCTACTGATCGCCGATGAGCCGACGACTGCGCTGGACGTCACGGTGCAGCGTCAGGTGCTGCTTCTGCTGCGCGAAAAGGCACGGGCTCGGGGCACCGCCATCCTGTTGATCACCCATGACATGGCCCTGGTCGCACAATTCTGCGATCGCGTCTATGTGATGTACGCCGGCGGCATCGTCGAACAGGGCGCTACCGCGGCGGTCATGCAGGCACCCCGGCATCCCTACACCCAGGGCCTGATGGCCTGCCTGCCGGAAAAGGCGGTGCCGGGCAGCGACCTGGCCAGCATCCCCGGACAGGTGCCCAACCTGGCCCAGCTGCCTGACGGCTGCAGCTTCAAGGATCGTTGCAGTCGGCGCCATGAGCGCTGCGAGACGCGCCCCGCGCTGCTGCCGACGGACACCCCCGATCACCTGAACGCCTGCTGGCTGCAGGCGGAGGACGCTCCGGCATGAACACCCTTTCTCCGCCTGCCGTACCGCTGATCGAGCTCAGCGGCGTCGAGGTTCGCTATCCGGTGGGCCGCGACTGGCTCGGGCGCACGAAGGGCCAGGCCCATGCCCTCAACGGCATCGACCTGCGGCTCTTTTCCGGCGAGACCCTGGGCGTGCTCGGCGAATCCGGCTGCGGCAAGAGCACCCTGGCCCAGGTCCTGATGGGGCTGGTGGAGCCGGTGAGCGGCTCCCTTCAGGGCACGGCCCGTGGCGAGCGCAACATCCAGATCGTCTTCCAGGACCCGCAGTCCTCGCTGGATCCGCGCCTGCCGGTATGGAAGCTGATCACCGAGCCGCTGGTGGTGCGGGGTCGCAGCTCCTCTGTCGAATTGCGCGCCCTGGCCGAGCGCCTGGCGGTGCAGGTCGGTATCCGTCCCGAATACCTGGATCGCTACCCGCACCAGTTCTCCGGCGGCCAGCGCCAGCGGATCGCCATCGCCCGGGCGCTGTCGTCGGATCCGGACGTCATCATTCTCGACGAGCCCACCTCGGCCCTGGACATCTCGGTGCAGGCCCAGATCCTCAACCTGCTGGCCCACCTGCAACGCGAACGCGGCCTGACCTTCGTGCTGATTTCCCACAACGTCTCGGTGGTGCGCCACCTGGCCGACCGGGTGGCGGTAATGTACCTGGGGCAGATCGTCGAGCTGGGGGCGGCGGCGGAGGTGCTGGAGCATCCCAGCCATCCCTATACCCGACTCCTGCTGGAGGCGGTGCCGCGGCTGGATCAGCCGCTCACGGGCAATGCCGCGGCGCAGCGCACCGAGTTGCCGGGCAACCGGGTGCTGCCGAGTGGCTGTTTCTTTCGGGATCGCTGTCCGCAGGCGGGCGCCGGTTGCGAGCGACCCCAGGCGCTACTGCCAGGTGAGTTGGCGGAGGTACGCTGCCATCGCGCAACGGGCCTGACCACACTGCGGCGAGCCAGCCCCGCGGTGGTCTGAAGCCGGGATCAGCCCGCGCGGAAGATCAGGTAGTCTTCCCAGTCGTCTTCGGCGACCTGGGTCTCGCTGAGCATGCGGCCGGACTGGGAGATGCCGGCCTTGTGCACCGCCTCGCGGTCGTCGCAGATCAGCGGGTGCCACTCGGGCAGATCCTTGCCTTCGGCCACCAGGCGATAGCCGCAGGTGGGCGGCAGCCAGGCGAACTGGTCGGCCTGGGCCGGGGTGAGCTGGATGCAGTCGGGGACGAAGCGGGTACGCTCGGCGTAGCGGCTGCACTGGCAGGTCTTGAGATCCAGCAGCTTGCAGGCGATGCGCGTGTAGTAGACGGCGCCGTCGTCCTCGTCTTCGAGTTTCTGCAGGCAGCACAGGCCACAGCCGTCGCACAGCGACTCCCATTCCTGGGCATCGAGCTGATCGAGGGTCTTGCGCTTCCAGAACGGCTGAGTGATGGCGGCCATGGCAGAGATCGTGGCAAGGAAAGGGGGCGCGCAGTCTAGTGCCGCACGCCGCGAGCGCCAAGCACCGTTCGCGCCCTTGTCGACTCCGCCCGACCGGATTACCGTGCCGGACTCCCCTTTCCTCCCGTGGTGAAGCCATGACCAGCAGCAGCCGTACGCCCCAGTATCCCGTCGATCCCCAGTTCGTCCAGCGCTGGTCGCCCCGCGCCTTCGACCCGGTCGCCATCGAGGAAGAAACCCTGCTCGGTTTCATCGAGGCCGCGCGCTGGGCGCCGTCGGCGTTCAACGCCCAGCCCTGGCGCTTCCTCTATGCACGACGCGACGACGCCCATTGGGCGCTGTTCCTGTCGCTGATCAGTGAATTCAACCGCGGCTGGGCGCAGCACGCCTCGGCGCTGGTGATCATCCTGTCGAAGACCACCCTGCTGCGCGCCAGCAGTGGCGAGGAAGTCCCCTTCCCCAGCCACAGCTTCGATGCCGGTGCGGCCTGGGCCTACCTGGCGCTGCAGGCGACCAATGCCGGCTGGCACGCCCACGGCATGGCGGGCATCGATCGCGAAGGCATCCAGCGTGAGCTGAAGGTGCCGGCAGCGTTCAAGGTCGAGTTGGCGGTGGCCATCGGCAGGCTGGGCGACAAGGCCAGCCTGCCGGAGTCCCTGCAGGGGCGCGAGTTGCCCAGTCCGCGCCTGACCGTCGAGGAGCTGGCGGTGGCCGGGCCCTATACCTTCGACTGAGCGGCCAGGTCGACGGCGCCGCGCAGGGACTGCCCCTGTTGCAGGCGCTGGAGGTTGTCGAGAAACAGCCGGACCGCCGCCGCCGGCGGCGTGGGCCCGGCGACATGGGCGGTGAGGTGCAGGTTGGGTGTCTGCCAGAAGGGATGCCCGGCCGGCAGCGGCTCCTGACGGAACACGTCCAGCACCGCCCCGGCCAGCTGCCCGCTCTCCAACGCGGCGATCAGCTCGGCGTCGACCACGCTGGTGCCGCGTCCGGCATTGATGAACAAGGCACCTGCCGGCAAGGCGGCGAAGAAGTCCGCATCGTAGAGATCCCGGGTGCTGCCGCTGTCCGGCAACAGATTGACCACGAAGTCCGCATCCCGCGCCGCCTGGCGCAGTTCCGCGAGCGGCACCACCCGGGCGAAGCCAGGCAGGGTCCGTGCGCTGCGGGCGACGCCGGTGAGGCTCATGCCGAACGGCGCGAACAGGCGGGCGATGTCCTGGCCGATGTCCCCCGCCCCGACCAGCAACAGGCGCCGCCCGGCCAGGGTGCCTGGCGCCCGGGTATCCCAGCGTCCTTCCCGCTGACTGAGCTGCCGCGCAGCCACCTGGCGCTCAAACTGCAGCAGATAGGTCAGGACGTATTCGCCGATGCTCTGGCCGAACAGGCCCACCGCCCTGCTGAAGCGATAGTCGCAGGGCAGATCCGCGGCCAGCAGCGGTGCGTAGCCGGCCCAGGTCGATTGCAGCCAGAGCGGCCTGCCGCCCGCGCGCAACAGGGCCGCGGCGCGATCGGGCTGGCCGAGCCAGTAGCACGGCTGCCGCGCCAGACGCACGGCCTCGGCCGGGTCCGCCGGTACCTGCAGGTCCAGCCCCGGCGCCCACTGGCGCCAGGCATCGACGTAGCCGGCCGGCGCGTCTTCCAGCAGCAGGACGGCGGTCATAGCGGATCGTTGAGCCGCAGCAGCTCCTCGGGCAGGTGCTCGAGGTAGTCATCGCGCTCCAGCTCCGGCGGCGGCATCTGCAGGTGATAGCCCTGCTTGGCGATGTTCTCGAGGACCTTGGCGACATCTTCCCGCGCCAGCTTGCGCTCCGGGGTCAGCACGAACTCGAAGGCCAGCGCCGGGGGGCCGAATGCCGTGAGCAGCCCCTCGGGGACAGGTTTCAGGCCTTTGAGCTTGTCGACATAGAGGTACATTTCCGGCTTGCGCGGGCTTCGGTAGATGGAGCAGAGCAATTTCATGGGGTGTCTTCCAGGGGCGCCGGCGGGGTGCGTTGCGCCTGCAGGTGATCGAGAAGGGCCTGGCCGAAGCGCTCGCGACGCCAACCGCGCAGATTCGCCGGTAACTGGTAGTCGCCATCGGGCCAGCCGGTGAGCAGCAGGGCTTCGAGCACCTTCTTGCGCAGCATCAGTTCCGGCGCCATGCCCAGGGCCTCGGCATCCCGTTCGCCGATGGCGCGCAAGGCCTTGAGTAGCGGCGACGCCTCGTGGGGCAAGGGTTCGGCCTGCAGCGCCGGCCATTGCTCAGCCGGGGTGGCCGCGCCTTCGGCAATCAGCGCCAGCAGGGTATCGCCGTCCTGGCGCACGGTGCGCGGGTGCATGTCGTCGATGCGCGCCAGGGCCTGCTTGTCGGTGGGCTGGAAACGCGCCAGCGGCCACAGCGAGCGTT
The DNA here is from genome assembly GCF_028640935.1 of Pseudomonas sp. SHLD1. NCBI lineage: Bacteria > Pseudomonadati > Pseudomonadota > Gammaproteobacteria > Pseudomonadales > Pseudomonadaceae > Pseudomonas > Pseudomonas sp. SHLD1. The sequence continues at coordinate 135,874 of NZ_JAQZAD010000019.1, read as the reverse complement.
CGCGCAGGACATGGTTGCGCGGCTGGTCACGCTCGCGGGCCTTGACCTCGCGCCAGTGGCAGAGCACCCGCAGCACCGCCAGCTGCTGGCGCGACAGGCGCCAGGCCAGCTTGACGTCGCGATAGGCTTCCCAGGGATCGCTGATACGGCGCAGATTGGCCACCAGCTCGGCGCCATCCTCCAGCAGCCAGGCACGCCGCTGTTCATCCAGGCGCGCGTCGAGATAGAGATAGACGTCGACCAGATAGGTCACGTCGGCCGCCGCGTAGCGCTCCTGCAGCGGCGTCAGGGGGCGTTGCAGCCAGTCGGAGCGGGTCTCGTCCTTGGGGATGTCGATCTTGAGCACTTCGGCGACCAGCCGCGAATAACCCATGGAATGGGCCAGTCCCAGATAGGCCGCCGCCAGCTGGGTGTCGTACAGCGGTTGCGGCAGGCTGCCGGTCAGGCGCAGCAACACTTCCAGGTCTTCGCTGCAGGCGTGCAGCACCTTGACCACCGCCGGGTCCTCCAGCAGCGCGGCGAAGGCTGTCCAGTCGCCGATGCACAGGGGATCGACCAGGTAGGCCTGTTGGCCGTCGCCGATCTGGATCAGGCCGGCCTTGGGATAGAAGGTGTCGACCCGCATGAATTCGGTGTCGAGGGCGATGAAGGGCAGGGTCTGGCAGCGCGCGCAGAGGGCGGCCAGCGCCGCGTCGTCGCGGATCCAGTGAGGGGCAGAAGTCAAGGGCGCACTCCGAACAGATGAGCCGACAGTATAAGCCACCCGGGCCGGTTCTTCGGTGCCGCTTGACGCCCCTGTCACACACGGGGAAGCGTGGCATTCAGCGGCTTTCCAGGCGGGTTCGTCGGATGAACGCCTGATGACCGACCCGAACCAAACGTGACCGAATAGTTTTTTTTGTATTCGCAAGCAGGGCCTGCTAAAAGCTGAGTGTGCGCAGGTACTCACTCGGACTTGGGAATCCGCGGAGGTAAGCGCTTCTCGCCTTTCAATGGAGCTGCAAGAGCATGAAAACAATAAAACTGACCCTACTTGCATTGGCCGTTTCGAGCGCTTCCGGCTATGCCCTGGCGAACGGTCTGGCTATCAACGAACAGAGTGTCAGCGGGATGGGTACCTCCTTCGCCGGACGCTCTTCCTCCGCGCAGGACGCCTCCACCATCTATGGCAACCCGGCTGGCATGTCGCGCCTGGGTCGCGAGGTGTCCCTGGGCGGCGCCTACATCCACGCCAAGGTCGACATCAAGGACGTGAACGCCCGTTATGCCAACGGTCAACAGGTGCCGGGTAGCAACGACGGCGACATGGTGCCCAACTCGGTGGTGCCCTTCGGCTACTTCGTGACGCCGGTGGATGACCGCCTGCACTTCGGTCTGGGCATGTACGTTCCGTATGCGCTGATCAGCAACTATGAGCATGCTTTCCAAGGCCGCTACCAGGGCCAGGCGAGCAAGGTGGAAGTCATCACCATCCAGCCCACCGTCAGCTACAAGATCACCGACAAGGTCTCCATCGGCTTCGGCCCCACCATCAACCGTCTTGAAGGCAAGCTCAACAGCAACCTGAACGCTGGCGCGTTCGGTGGCGGCGATGCCCAGGTGAAAATCAAGGGCGACGATACTGCCTATGGCTTTAACGTCGGCGTACTCGCCGACCTCACCGATGACCTGACCTTCGGCCTGACCTATCACTCCAAGGTCAGCTACAAGCTCAAGGGCCACACCGAGGTCACCGACGCGGCAAGTGCAAACCCTACCTTCAACGCCATCCTGGGACGGCTTAATGGCAAATATGACGCCAACCTCAACATTACTCTCCCGGAAAGTAGCGACGCCTCCTTTACCTATCGCCTGAATAACGACTGGACGCTCTACGCTGGGGCTACTTGGACTCGCTGGAGTCGCTTGGACGCCATCACCGTCGAGAACGAAGGCACCCCCACCCTGCCGGTGCTAGGCAACCGCCTTGGCGAAATCACCGAAGAATTCAACTGGAAGGACACCTGGTCTTACGCGGTGGGTGCCTCCTATCAGTTGAATCCCCAGTGGGTGCTGCGCGCAGGCATGGCGCTTGACCCCTCGCCAGTGGACAACGCCGATCGCAACGTGCGCGTCCCGGTCGGCGATCGCAAGACCTTCTCCTTGGGCGCCGGCTGGTCTCCGACCAAGGAGATGACCATCGATGTCGCCTACGCGTACCTGTGGGAAGACAACGTCAAAGTCAACCGCGCCCCCGATGCCCTGCGTGGTGGCTATAACGCCAAGTACGACAACAGCGCCCACGGTCTGGGCGCCCAGCTGACCTACCGCTTCTAGGCGTCAGGGTCCGCTACCGAAGCCGCCGCCAGGCGGCTTCGTGCTTTCCGGGACCGGGATCGCGCATCAGCTATCCGCGGCGGCGAATAGCCGCGATCCTGGTCTACGCCCTGAGCCCCCAGTAACCCTGCTCCTGCTCCGCGTACCAGCGCTGGAAATCGTCCAGCGACAGGGCGCCGGCCACCAGCTGGCCCTGGATCTGGTCGCAGCCGAGATCGGTGAGGACCTGCAGGGCCTGGCGGGTCTCCACGCCTTCGGCCACCACCCGCAGCCCGCGCAACTGGCCGAGCTGGACCAGCAGCCTGATCACCTCCTGATCGCCGGGCAGCTGGCAGTGCTCGATGAATTGCCGATCGATCTTCAGCTCGTCGATGGGAAAGCTGCTCAGGCAGGCCAGCGAGGAATGCCCGGCGCCGAAATCGTCCAGCGACAATTCGAAGCCCATGGCCTTGAGCTGGCGCAGGCAGTCGAGCACCTGCACCGGATTGCTCATGGCGCGGGATTCGGTGATCTCCAGGCAGAAGCCGGCGGCGACGGCACCGGTCTCGTCCAGCAGCCGGCCGATGCGGGCGATGAAGGCCGGGTGCTCCAGGTCCAGCAGCGACAGATTGACGTTGAGCTTGAGGGCGCCCAGCTGCCGCTCGCGCTGTAGGCGCATGCAGCGCTCCAGCACCCAGAGGGTGATGTCGCAGATCTTGCGACTCTGCTCCGCGATGCCGACGAAGGCGTCCGGCTTGAGCAGGCCCAGTTCCGGATGCTGCCAGCGGATCAGGACCTCGGCGCCTTCCACGCGGCCGTCGGGTAGCGCGATCTTGGGTTGCAGATAGAGGCGCAGCTGATCGTGGTCCACGGCCAGGTCCAGGGCGTCGAGCATGGCGATGCCCTGCTGCCGCTGGCGTTCCTGGTCCGGATCGTGGAAGGCGAAGGGCAGCTGGCGCCGGCGCGCATCCTGCAGCGCGGTCTCGGCGTTGGCCAGCAGGGCCTCGGCGCTGGCGCCATGTTCGGGGTAGCAGGCGATACCGAAGGTGATGCGCAGCGACACCCGCTGGTTGCCGCTGACGAAGGGTTTTTCCACCAGGTTGCGCAGCGACAGCAGCGCCGCCTCCGCCGAGGCGTCGTCGAACCAGGGCAGCAGCAGGACGAAGGTGTCGGCGCCGATCCGCGCCACGCCATTCTCTTCCGGCGCCGCGACCCTCAGCCGACGCGCCAGGTGGCGCAGGATCTTGTCGCCACCTTCCTGGCCGAGCAGTTCGTTGATGTTGCGGAAGTTGGCCACGTCCAGTAGCAGCACGGCGAAACGCCCGGCCGCGGCATGCTCGATGCGCTGGCGAATCTCCAGGACCAGCCGCACCTGGTTGGGCAGGCGGGTAAGCATGTCGCGAAACGCCAGTTGGCTGATGCGCCGCTCGCGCGCGGCCAGGGCGGCGCCCATCTGATTCATGGCACGGCCCAGCCGACCGACCGGATCGCGGCCTTCCTTGAGGCCCAGCTGATAGTCGCCATCGGCGATACGTTCGGTGGCCTGACCCAGGCGGACCAGATAGCGATTGAGTGCGCCCGCCAAGATCCGGCTGACCAGAGCGCCCATCGCGAAGATGATCGCCCCTATGAGCAGCGAATCCAGCAGAGCCGACTGCTCCGCCGCTGCTATTCCTTCCATGAACATGTCCGCCCCTATGACGACTGCTTGCCCGTCCTGTCCTGGAATGGCCAGGAACAGGGAACGGAAACTGCCAAAGTTATCCTGGTATTCCGCGAAACGCGGTTGATGATCGGCAAACACCGCTGCGAGTTCCGGGGGTGCCTGATCGTAGAGCTGGCGATAGTCGCCAAAGTAGCCAACGCGGATTTCCTCCTCGTTGGCCGAATCCATGATGAAGCGAAAGCTCGCGCCTTCCTTGACGAAGGCATAGAGCGAGGCCAGTCCGGCCTTGCGGGCATAGCGATCCAGGGTGATCAGGGTTCGCTGGTAGCGATCGGGATCGGCCTGGGCCGGATCCTGCAATTGGGCGAGATAGTCCTCGCCGAGAATTTCCGGCAGCGCCAGGGCCGCGCTCATCAAGCGATAGTCGATGCTCTGGCTGCTGGCTTCGCGCGCCTGGTGGTAGCTGTGCAGCGTGAACAGCAGGGTGCCCAGGGCATCCACCAGGATGAACGCCAGAAAGAACTTGGCGAACAGGCTGCGTGGCTTGAGGCGGAGCCGCGACGCGGGGGCGACTTCCCGGGGCGAGGCGGCGCTGTGAGGCGCATCGAGCATTGGGGCTCCTTGTCCAACTGACGACGACTCCCCCTGGACCCGCTCGTGCCGAGGCGGTTTCGCTGGGCGCTCAACCAGGCGCCTTCTTAACGGTTTAACCGACGTCGTTCAAGGACCGCGGTCGCAAAACCCCGGGTGTCTCACGCTTGGGCCGATTTTTCAGCCCAACGTCAGGGCCAGCGCGACCAGCACCCCGGTCTCGGTGAATTCCAGCAGGGCTCCGGCGGTATCGCCGGTGGTACCGCCGAGACGCTGGCGCAAGGCGCGGCGCACGAGCAGCGCGACCACTGCGGTCACCAGCAGTGCGGTCCAGCCCTGGGACAGCAGGAGGATGGCTAGCGCACCCAGCAGCAGCACCCGGGTCAATGTCGTCCGCGGCAGGTGGCGACTGAGCACATCGCCCAGACCGCCAGGGCGTACATAGGGGGTGGTCAGCAACAGCCAGGGCAGCGCCAGGCGACCGGCCAAGGGCGCCAGCCACAGACAGCCCGGCGCGTGCGGCAGGAGCACCACCAGGGCGCTCCACTTGAGCAGCAGGGTCAGCAGCAGCGCCAGCACGCCCATGGGTCCGCAGGCTGGATCCTTCATGATGGCCAGGGTCCGCTCGCAGTCGCCATAGCCGCCGATCCAGGCATCCACGGTGTCGGCCAGGCCATCCAGATGCAGGCCGCCGGTGAGGATCACCCAGCCGGCCAGCACCAGGGCCGCCTGCAGGAAGACGCCGCCCGCGGCGCCCAGCCAGGCGATCAGACTGAGGAGCGCGCCCAGCAGCAGGCCGACCGCCGGATACCAGAGCACCGAGCGGCCGACGGCCTCGGCTGGCGGCATGCCGGGCAGCCGGACCGGCAGGCGGGTCAGAAACTGCACCGCGATCAGCAGGGGTAGCGGCATCAGCCTTCCTCCAGCGCCAGTGGCTGCAGGGTCGCGTAGGGCGCCTCGACCTGCAGCAGGTCCCTGGGTGGCAGGCCCCGCTGGCGGGCCAGCAGCAGGCGGATGACGCCGCCATGGGTGACGATCAGACTGCGCCGGCCCTGCAGCCGGGGCCGCCAGCGCGTCACCGCCCCCAGGACCCGTTCGGCGAAGGCCGCCACAGGCTCGCCCTCGGGCAGGGTATAGGCATAGGGATCGGCCCAGAACCGGCCCAGCGCTTCCGCCTGGTCCTGCATGAGCTCCGCGGCGCTACGACCTTCCCAGGCGCCGAAATCCAGTTCGCGCAGATCCGCTTCCAGCACCAGCTCGGCGCCCTGCTCCGCCGCCAGCCACTCGGCGAAGCGCGCGCAGCGCTGTTGCGGCGACGTCAGGATCAGCTCGAAAGGCGGCTGCGCGGCGACGGCGGCGCGCAACTGCGCCCAGCCCTGCTCCGCCAGCGGCGGATCGAGGCGTCCGCGAAAGCCTTCGGGGCCTTCGGTGACGCCATGGCGCAGCAGCCAGCAGTCAGTCATGGGCGCGGCTGGAGACACTGGCTTCGGCAAAGGTCGCCATCTCGCTGTGCAGGCGGCAAGATAGTTGCAGCAGCGGCACGGCCAGCGCCGCACCGCTGCCTTCGCCCAGGCGCAGGCCAAGATCGAGCAGCGGCTCGCCGCCCAGCGCCAGCAGCACAGCGGCATGGCCGGGCTCGGCGCCACAGTGGGCGAACAGCAGCCAGTCGCGGGTATCGGGTTGCAGGCGCTGGGCGCAGAGCGCCGCCACCGAGCAGATGAAGCCGTCGATCAGGGTCGGCAGGCCCTGCTGGGCACAGGCCAGATAGGCACCGGTCAGGGCGGCCAGCTCGAAACCCCCCAGGCGGCGCAGCAGCTCGTAGGGATCTTCCAGGGCGTCGCCATGACGCAGCAGAGCGCGCTGGATGACCGCCACCTTGCGCGCCACCCCGTCGGCGTCCAGGCCGGTACCGGGCCCGGCCAGGGCCAGCGGCGAGGTATCCAGCAGCACGCTGGCAATGGCGCTGGCGGCGGTGGTGTTGCCGATGCCCATCTCGCCGCCAATGAACAGATCGGCGCCACCGGCGCAGGCGCGCAGGACGGCGTCGCGTCCGGCCTGCAGCGCGGCCTGGCACTGGTCATGGGTCATGGCCGGGGTCAGGGTGAAGTTGGCGGTACCGCGCCCCAGGGGCAGGTCGATGATCCCGGGCAGGGCTTCCAGCGGCGTGACGGTACCCAGGTTGATGACTTCCAGGGCGGCGTCCAGTTGCCGGGCGAGCACGCTGATGGCCGCCCCGCCACGCACGAAGTTGCGCACCATCTCGGCGGTCACGGACTGCGGATAGGCCGAGACGCCCTCTTCCACCACCCCATGATCACCGGCGAAGACGGCGATGGCGGTACGCTGCAGCAGTGGCCGCGGCGTGCCCTGCAGGGCCGCCAGCTGGATGGCCAGCACTTCCAGATCGCCGAGCGAACCGCTCGGCTTGGTCAATACCGCCTGCCGCTGGCGCGCGGCTTCGGCGGCGGCGGTATCGGGTTGGCGGCAGGGTCCTTGCCACCAGGGCATGCTCATAGCGGGGTTCCTTTGAGGGTCAGGGGGAGACCGGCGACGGTCAGCACCACGCGCTCGCAGCGCGCGGCCAGGGCCTGGTGCAACTCGCCGGCGGCATCGACATAGCGGCGCGTCAACTCGCCCAGCGGGACGACGCCCAGACCGGTTTCGTTGCTGACGAAGATGAGGTGGCCGGGCAACTGCGGCACGACCTCGAGCAGCTCCGCGCAAGCCCTGTCGAGGCGCCGGGGATCGTCGAGCAAGAGCAGATTGGTCAGCCAGAGGGTCAGGCAGTCCACCAGCAGGCAGGCATCCGCCGCCGCCAGGGCCGCCAGGCGTTCGGCCAGCGCCAGGGGTTCTTCCACCAGCGCCCAGTGCGCCGGCCGGCGGGCGGCATGGCGTTCGATGCGCCGGGCCAGTTCGGCGTCGCTGCCGCCGGCGGTAGCGATATAGGTGACGGCAAGGCCGGACTCGGCGGCCAGGCGCTCGGCCAGGGCGCTCTTGCCGGAGCGAGCGCCACCGAGGATGAATTCGCGCATCTAGAGCTCGCAGAGGGCGCGCAGGCGCCCGGTGTCCAGGTGGTGTTCGACCAGATCGGCCAGGCGCTCCAGATCGCGCTCGCGCAGGGCGTGGTAGTCCAGCTGCTGCGGTTCGGCCAGGCCCGCCCAACGCAGCAGGGCGACGCTGGCGGCGGGCGATTCGAACAGGCCGTGCAGGTAGGTGCCCAGCACCTGGCCGTCGTCGCTGAGGCTGCCATCCACGCGGTCATCGGCGAAGCGCAGCACCGGCCGCTCCAGGGCGGGGCCCTGGCTGACACCGGCATGGATCTCGTAGCCGGCCACCTCGGCGTCGCCATCACACAGCCAGCCGCGTACGTTACGCAGCTGCTTTTCCGCCGCCAATTCGGTGGTCATGGCCAGGAGGCCCAGACCGGCGCTGTCGCCCGGCGCGCCTTCCAGCCCGAGGGGATCGGCGATCCTCTCGCCGAGCATCTGGAAGCCACCACAGATGCCCAGCACCCGCCCGCCGTATCTCAGGTGGCGAGCGATGGCCGCGTCCCAGCCCTGGGCGCGCAGGAAGGCCAGGTCGCTGCGCACGCTCTTGGAGCCGCCGAGGATGATCAGGTCGGCGGCGGGCAGCGCCTCGCCCTGGCGGACGAACAGCAGTTCCACCTGGGGATGCAGGCGCAGGGGATCGAAATCGGTGTGGTTGCTCAACCGCGGCATCACCGGCACCGCCACCCGCAGGCGCGGTCCCTGCTTGGCGATCTGGCCGGTGGCCAGGCGATCCTCGGCTTCCAGATGCAGGTCGTGCAGATAGGGCAGCACGCCGAGCACCGGTTTGCCGGTGCGGGCTTCGAGCCAGTCCAGCCCGGGTTGCAGCAGCGCCAGGTCACCGCGGAAGCGGTTGATGATGAAGCCGGCGACGCGCGCCTGTTCGCTGGGCTCGAGCAGGTCGAGGGTGCCGACCAGATGGGCGAAGACGCCACCCCGGTCGATGTCCGCCACCAGCAGCACTGGGCAATCCACCGCCTCGGCGAAGCCCATGTTGGCGATGTCGCCCTGGCGCAGGTTGATCTCGGCCGGCGAACCGGCGCCTTCCACCAGCACCACCCGATAGCCCGCCGCGAGGCGGGCATGGGAAGCCAGCACCGCCTCCCGGGCGATCGGCTTGTAGGCGTGATAGGCCTTGGCATCCATGCTGGTGACGGCGCGACCGTGGATGATCACCTGGGCCCCGACATCGGTATTGGGCTTGAGCAGCACCGGATTCATGTCGGTATGGGGTACCAGGCCACAGGCCTGGGCCTGGACCGCCTGGGCCCGGCCGATCTCGCCGCCATCGGCGGTCACGGCGCTGTTGAGCGCCATGTTCTGCGGCTTGAAGGGCACCACGGCCACGCCCTGGCGATAGAGCCAGCGGCACAGGGCGGCCACCAGGGTGCTCTTGCCGGCGTCGGAGGTGGTGCCCTGCACCATCAGCGTACTCATAGGGGACTCCGATAGCTGGCGAGGCCCTGGTCCAGGCGCTGCCAGCCGGACTCGTCACCGGGCAGGCCGAGTCTCAGGGCGCCAAGCGCGGGAAACAGACGGGTCAGGATGCCCTGCAGGGCCAGGTGTTCGTGCAGATCCGCGACATCCGCGCGCTGCAGCAATTGAAAGAGGGCGCAGCCACCGCTGGGCGTCAGGGCGTGCCGGACGAGCACCGCGGCCAGGCGTTCACCGGCCCCAAGCAGGGCCTCGCGCTGACGCTGCTGGGCCGGCTGATCGGCCAGCAGTTGCCGGGCGAGATGACGACTGGGGCCGTTCACCGTCCAGGGACCCAGTTGCTCGTCCAGTTGCGCCAGCAGGCTCGGCGCCGCCAGCACGAAGCCCAGGCGCATCCCGGCCAGCCCGAAGAACTTGCCAAAGGAGCGCAGCACGATCAGCCCGGGCAGATCGCTGAAGGGCGCAAGACTCGCCGCCGGGGTGGGATCCATGAAGGCCTCGTCCACCACCAGCCAGCCACCTCGACGTTCGAGTCGGGCGTGCCAGTCCAGCAGCCGGGCCGGCGACAGGCGCTCGCCCGTGGGATTGTTGGGATTGACCACCACCACCACGTCCAGCTGGTCGAGGTGGGTCGCGATCCGGCCTTCGTCCCACTCCAGCACCTCGTGCCCGGCGCGACGCCAGGCCAGGGCGTGTTCGGCATAACAGGGCGCCAGCACCGCGACCCGCGCGGGTACGCGCAGGGTCGGCAGCGCCTGGATGGCGGCCTGAGAGCCGGCCACCGGCAGCACCGCGCTGGCCCGGTAACAGGCACAGGCGGCCTCCACCAGGCCGTCATCGGGCTCCGGCAGCCGTGCCCAGGCGCTGGCCGGAATCTCCGGCAGCGGCCAGGGCCAGGGGGCCAGACCGGTGGACAGGTCCAGCCAGTCGCCCAGGGGAATGTCATAGGTGCGCGCCGCGCGCCGCAGTCGACCGCCGTGCTCAAGCAAGCAGCAGTCCTCCCAGGGCGATCAGCGCGGTCCACAACCAGGCGCCACGGCGCACCAGTTTCAGGGCGCGGGTGATGGCCAGGAAGGTCGGCGCCGGACCGCGGCCCAGCACCGGGCGCTCGTGCCATTCGCCGTGGTAGCGAGCCGGGCCGCCCAGGCTCACGCCTAGGGCGCCGGCACCGGCCGCCATCACCGGACCGGCGTTGGGGCTGTCCCACAGCGGTGCCTGGGTGCGCCAGCTTTCGATGGCGCTCCAGAAGCGGCCGAGACCGGCATAGGTCAGGGCCACCAGGCGCGCAGGAATATAGTTGAGGACATCGTCCAGCCGCGCCGCGGCCCAGCCGAAACGCTCCAGGCGCGGCGTGCGATAGCCCCACATGGCGTCCAGGGTATTGGCCAGGCGATAGAGCACCACACCCGGGGCACCCAGCAGGGCGAACCAGAACAGCGCGGCGAAGACGGCATCGCTGCCATTCTCCAGCACCGATTCGGTGGCGGCGCGGGCCACGGCGGTCTCGTCCAGCTCGCTGGTCTCGCGGCTGACCAGGTAGCCGACCCCGCGCCGTGCCTCGGGCAGATTGTTGCGTTGCAGGGCGCGGGCCACCGGCTCGGCGTGCTCGCCGAGGCTACGCAGTCCCACGGCCAGATACAGCGCCAGGGGCTGGATGATCCAGGCCAGCCAGTCGAGCTGGCAGAGCAAGGCGGTGAGCAGCACCCAGGGCAGCACGGCCAGGCTCCAGGCCACAACGCCATGGCTGCGCCAGCCACGGCCACCGGGATTGAAGCGGGCTTCGAGGCTGTCGGCCAGGCGCCCGAACAGCACCAGGGGGTGGGCGCGGCGGGGTTCGCCGAACAGCAGGTCGAGCAGCATGCCGCTGACGACCGCGAAGGCCAGCATCATGGTTTCTGGCCCCAGCGATTCTCGAAGATCAGCTCCTCCAGCGGCCGCCCCTGGCGCCAGCCCTCCTCTTCCAGCATCGGGCGCGGATAGAAGGCTTCCACCGGTCCCAGGCAGAGGATGGCTGCCGGCTGCGCGCCTTCCGGCATCTCCAGCAGGCTGCGCACAGCTTCCGGCTCGAACAGCGACACCCAGCCCATGCCCAGGCCTTCGCAGCGCGCCGCCAGCCAGAGATTCTGGATGGCGCAGGACAGCGAGGCCAGGTCCATCTCCGGCAGGGTACGGCGGCCGAAGACATGGGCTTCGCGGCCGTCCATGAGCGCGGCCACCAGCACCTCGGCGCAATCGAGGATGCCCTGCACCTTGAGTTTCATGAAGTCGTCGCTGCGCTCGCCAAGGGCGTCGGCGGTGGCGCAGCGCTCTTCTTCCACCAGCTCGTGCAAGCGCTGACGCAGGGCCGGATCGCTGATGCGCAAGAAGCGCCAGGGCTGCATCAGCCCGACGCTGGGCGCCTGGTGGGCGGCACCGAGCAGGCGGGCCAGTTGCTCGGGGGGCACCTCGCCACCGCAGAAGTGGCGCATGTCGCGGCGCTCGGCGATGGCTCGGTAGACGGCGGCTTGTTCGGCGGGGGTATAGGAGGTCGTGGTCACGGCTTGAGCATCGCGGCGGCCGCGGCGGGTGCCGACGGCATGTAGAAGTGAATATAGCTGGCGGTGAGGCGACCGTCGCGGTAGACCGCCTCGGCCACCGCCTTGCCGTTGGGGCACAGTCCGCGCGCCCAGGGCACCTCGGGTGACTCCAGGGCCGAGTGATGATAGGTGTGGCCACGCAGGGTGCCCTGCTCGAACTCCACCGACTGCAAGGCCAGGGCGGTGAGGCGTGCCTGCATCCGCGCGCTGCCCGGCAGCAGTCCGAGCAGGCTGGCGGATTCGCCGGCCTTGTCGGTCAGTTCGTCGAGCAGATAGAGCATGCCGCCGCACTCGGCGAGGATCGGTTTGCCGGCCGCATGGTGGGCGCGAATGGCCGCGCGCATGCCCAGGTTGTTGGACAGCGTCTGCAGGTGCAGCTCGGGATAGCCGCCGGGCAGATAGAGGCTGTCCACCGCCGGCAGCGCCGTGTCGGTGAGCACGGAAAAGAACTGCAGCTCGGCGCCCAGGGCGCGCAGCAGATCGAGATTGGCCTGGTAGATGAAGGCCAGCGCCGCATCCCGGGCCACGCCGATCCGCACCCCCGCCAGCAGCGGCTCGACCACGGTCGCCGGCGGTGCGGCAAAGGCCACCGGCGGCGGCACTTCGAGGGTGGAACTGGCGCCCAGAGCATCAGCCGCCATGTCGAGACGACGATCCAGGTCGGTGACCTCGTCGGCCTGGATCAGCCCCAGGTGACGACTGGGCAACTCGATGCCGGCATCGCGCGGCAGGCTGCCAAAGAAGGTCATGCCCGCCGGCAGGCTGCCGCGGATCAGCTGCGTCTGCCGCGGACTGCCACTGCGATTGGCCAGGACCCCGGCGAAGGGCAGGCCCGGCCGGTAGTGGGCCAGGCCATAGGCCAGGGCGCCAAAGGTCTGCGCCAGGCCGGCGGCGTCGATCACTCCCAGCACCGGTACGCCAAAGCGCTCGGCCAGGTCGGCCGCCGAGGGCTGGCCGTCGAACAGGCCCATGACGCCTTCGATGAGGATGAGATCGGCCTCCCCCGCCGCTTCCCACAGCAGGCGCCGGCTCTCGGCCTCGCCGATCATCCACAGATCGAGCTGGTAGACGGGTGCGCCGCTGGCGCGGGCGAGGATCATCGGATCGAGAAAGTCCGGACCGCACTTGAACACCCGTACCCGCCGCCCCTGGCGGGCGTGCAACCGGGCCAGGGCGGCGGTGACGCTGGTCTTGCCCTGACCGGAGGCCGGGGCGGCGATCAGCAGCGCCGGGCAATGCCGCGTCTCGCCTACCATTCGATACCCTGCTGGGCGCGGACGCCGGCCTGGAAGGCATGCTTGACCAGACTCATGTCGGTCACGGTATCGGCGGCCTCGACCAGCGCCGGCGGCGCACCGCGCCCGGTCACCACCACGTGCTGGTGCGCCGGGCGCCCGGCCAGATCGGCCAGCACCTGGTCGACGTCCAGGTAGCCGTGCTTGAAGGCGATGTTGAGTTCGTCCAGCAGCACCAGGCCGATGGCCGGATCGCGCAGCAGCTCCACCGCCACCGCCCAGGCCGCCGCCGCCGACTGCAGGTCACGGGCACGGTCCTGGGTATCCCAGGTGAAGCCCTCGCCCATGACGTGGTAACGCACCTCGTCCGGGAAGCGCCTGAAGAAAAGTTGCTCGCCGGTGTCACGGCGGCCCTTGATGAATTGCACCACGCCCACCTTCATGCCGTGGCCGAGGGCGCGCGCCGCCATGCCGAAGGCCGAGCTACTCTTGCCCTTGCCGATGCCGGTGTGGACCAGCAGCAGACCGCGCTCGTCCTGGGCTTCGGCGATGCGGGCGTCGATCACCGCCTTCTTGCGCACCATGCGCGCGCGGTGGCGCTCGTCGCGCTCGGGGCTGGTCGAATCGGGGGTATCGGTCATGGGCGGTTCTCCGGGTGCGGGCGTGGCGGAGAAACGGGCAGAGACGCCGCCCGCGCAAGGCAGGTGGCGACGCCGCGCGACGCCCTCCGCATCGCCGAGATGAACGCAAGCGTGGCCGGTCTCCGGGCTGGTGAGCCGATGCCCTGGAGGCATCCGCTGCGCCCCTTCCCGGCCAGGGCCAGTGGGTATCGCGCAGCTACTGCTCAACTACCGTTGCGGGGGCAGCGCCGGCTCGACCGGCTTCCCTGTTTCACCCCGGCCAGGCGGGGCACCACGTGCAAGGGCGCAGGGTACGGACTACCCGGGAGAGCGTCAATCGATCGCACCGGCCGAACTCGGCGCCAGCCGACCGGGTCCACCCTAGATACCCCTCACCAGGAGCTACCGAATGAACGATGACACCCTCGCGGCCTGCATCAGGGCCTGTCTCGATTGCGCCGCCGCCTGTGAAACCTGTGCCAGCGCCTGCCTGGGCGAAGCCAATCTGGACATGATGCGCGACTGCGTCCGCCTGGACCGCGACTGCGCCGACGCCTGCCGCCTGGCCGCCACCTTCATGCAGCGCGATAGCGACCGCATCGCCGAAGCATGCGCCCTGTGCCTGGCCACCTGCCGCGCCTGCGCCGCCGAATGCGGCAAGCACAAGGCCGATCACTGCCAGGCCTGCGCCCGGGCCTGCGAAGCCTGCGCCGACGCTTGCGCGGCCATGGCGGCCTGAGCAGGTCCTTCCGCCACTGCGCGCTCCGGTCGCAGGCAAAACGGCCCGGCCGACCCACCGCTGGAGCGGTCGGCATTGGCATTACCCGTCGACGCCAGGGATAATGCCCGCCCTTTAATCGATATCCAGGCCTTCGCCATGACCGATACCAACCAAGATCCCCGTTTGAGCCGCATGAAGCGTCGCCTGCGCAAGAAGCAGTACCTGGGCGAATTCCAGGAGCTGGCCTTTGAAATCAAGGTGAGCTTCAAGAACGAACTCAGCGAAGACGACCTGGACACCTTCCTGGGCGACTTCATCGACTACGTCGAAGAGCGCAAGCTGGACTACATCGGCGGCTTCGACAATGCCTGGGTCGAAGGCACCATCATGGCCAACAAGCGCTACACCTCGCCCACCGCGGAAGACCGTACTGCCCTGCTGGACTGGCTCAAGGCCCGCGCCGAAGTCGGTGAAGCCAACGCCTCCGAGCTGCACGACGCCTGGCACCACGACGGCGAAGTCTAAGAGACTGTTCGAAGGCTGCTGCGCGTCGGCCAAACTGCGTTGAAAATGGCTTCGGAATGCTCATTTACCACTCGTAAACTCCGCTTCCTCAGCCATTTTCGCCTTGTTTGGCTCTAGCTCGCGAGCCTTGGAACAGCCTCTGACTAGCCTTCGCCGGATAGCTTGGCGCCCGTTGCGGTCGTAAAGGGGAATCCGTTGGAAACCAGGTCCTCATGACGACCCTCCTGCAAATCTCCGATACCCACTTCGGCACCGAGCAACCCGCCGTGGTCGCGGCTCTGGAAGCCCATGTCCGCGAACACGGCGCCGATGTCCTCATCCTCTCCGGGGACATCACCCAGCGCGCCCGGCGCGAACAATTCGCCGCCGCCAAGACCTTTGTCGAACGCCTGGAAAGCCATGGCATTCCACAAACCCTGGTCATCCCGGGCAATCACGACCTGCCACTGTACAATATCTTCGCGCGTTTCCTGACGCCCTATGGCAACTATCGCCGCCATTTCGGCCAGGATCTGGAGCCCAGTTTCGAAAACGACGAGCTGTTGCTGGTCGGGCTCAACACCACCGCCCCGCAACGCCACAAGGATGGCGCGGTCAGCAGCGAGCAGATCGAGCGCGTGGCCGAGCGTCTGCGCCGCGCCGGTCCTGGCAAGCTGCGCATTGTCATCGCCCACCAGCCCTTCGGCGCCCTCGAACTCAGTGACCTGAGCAATCTGCAACACAACGCCGATCACGCCCTGGCCACCTGGGCCGCCGCCGGACTGGATCTGGTGATGGGGGGGCATATCCACCTGCCCTATGTGCTGCCGCTGAGTCGCCAGTACCCCACCCTGCCCCGCGAGGTCTGGATCGTCCAGGCCGGCACTGCCCTCTCGTCTCGCGTGCGCGGCACCTCGCCCAACTCCTTCAATCGCCTGCTGGTCGGCGAAGGGGCGGAAAAGACCGTGGACGTGGAACGCTGGGACTTCCAGGGCGATCGTTTCGTCGTCGGCGAGCGCCACGAACTGCGCTGGCAGGCTGCTCAGGACGCCCTGGCGAAACGCTGAGGCGTCCGGCCGGGGGCGCCGATGCGCGCTCCTGCGCACTTCCAGCAATGGAAATTGATTCAAGCTGTTGAAACGGCTGGCAGGCCACAGGCGCCACGTAGTCTTAGGACTTTCGGCAAGAGTGGCCTCCCATGGAATCCCTGACGCAATCGCTGCTTGGCTTTATCGAAACCCACCAGGCCTGGGCGCCGCTGCTGGTCGGCCTGCTCGCCTTTGGCGAATCCCTGGTGCTGCTGGGCGTCTTCATTCCGGCCACGGCCCTGCTGCTGGTGGTCGGCGGCCTGGCCGGCTCCGGGGTGCTCGCGCCGGTGCCGCTGGTGCTGGCCGCCATCGTCGGCGCCATCCTCGGCGACATCTGCTCCTACATCATCGGCCGCTGGCTCGGTCCCAGTATCGTCCACCGCCCGCCCTTTCGGCGCTATCGCAAGCAGGTGGCCAGGACCCGGCTGTTCTTTCGCCGCTATGGCTTCTTCGCGGTATTCGGCGGACGCTTCCTGACCATGATCCGCAACACCGTGCCCCTGGTGGCCGGGATGATGGCGATGAACCAGCTGCGCTTCCAGTCGGCCAATGTGCTCTCGGCCATCGTCTGGGCGCCGCTGATGATGGGCCCGGGTTATCTGGCGGCCAAGGGCGCCAACCACTTCAGCTTCGCCGGCAACGAGTCGCTGTGGATCGGCGCGGCGATCGTCGCCGTGCTGGGCGCCGGCGCCGCGCTGTTCTTCAAGCAGCGGCTGAAACGCGCCTAGCGACGGGCGGCCAGCGCCTCGCGCAGACGCTGGCGATTCAGCGGTACCTCGCGCAGGCGCAAACCGGTCGCCGCCGCCACGGCATTGGCGATGGCCGGGGGGATGGCGGCGGTAGTGGCCTCCCCCGCCCCTACCGCCGGTTCTTCCGGGCGATCGATCAATTCCAGTTCCAGCTCGGGCAACTCGTTGAAGGTCAGCGGCGGATAGGCACCCCACTCCAGGCTGGTCACTCCCTGGTGATCGAAACGCACCGCCTGCTTGAGGGTCCGGGCGATGCCCTGGACCACGCAGCCTTCCAGCTGATTGCGCAGGCCGTCCGGATTGACGATCAGACCGCAGTCATGGGCCACCACCACCCGGGTGACCCGGATCCCCGTCGCCTCGCTCACCGCCACCTCGACCACAGCGGCCACATAGGCGTTTTCGTTTTCGTAGTGCAGGAAGGCCAGACCCTGCCCTTTCGCCAGGGCACCGTCCCAGACCTTTTCCTGCCTGGCGGGTAGCTGCCAACCGGCCTTGGCGGTGGCGACCTGCAGCACCGCCCGCGCGCGAGGGTCCTGCAGATAGCGCAGGCGGAATTCCAGCGGATCGACCCCGGCCGCCAGGGCCAGCTCGTCCATGAAGGACTCGTTGGCGAAGGTATTGCCGACCGCTCCCAGGGCGCGCAGGGCAGAGGGTCGCAGTGGCGAATCCCCGGCTTCCAGCCAGTGGGTCGCCACCTGGACGTTGAGCAGGTCGTAGTCCAGCGGCGCATTGCGATTGCCACCACCCCGCCCACCCTTGAGCGGCAGGTTGTAGGCCAGCTGCCCGGCGAGCAGGGCAGCCTTGCCGGTCTGGCCATTGGGTCGGGTCAGGTGGGTGGGCGTCCAGTTGGCGAAGCGCCAGGCCAGCAGATCGCCGGCCGCGCCCAGGCCACCGGCCAGGCGCAGCAGCATGGCCGGGCCCTTGGGATTCCAGCCGTGCTCGTCGGCGCGACTCCACTGCACCCGCACCGGACGGCCGCACAGCCTGGACAGCAGCGCCGCATCGGCCGCCGCGTCATCGGCGCCGTTATGGCCATAGCAACCCGAAGCCTGCTGATAGATGACATGGATACTGTCTTCCGGCAGCGCCAGCAGATCCGCCAGTGCCGCCCGGAGCGGGTAGACGCCCTGGGTACCGCTCCAGACCGTGGCGCCGTCGGCACGCACGTCCGCCACCGCGCAGGAGGGACCGATGGAGTCATGGTTTTGATAAGGCCAGCGATACTCGGCGTCCAGCCGCTGCGCGGCATTCTCCAATTCGCCTTCAACGTCACCGGCCTCCTGCTGGATGTCGGCCGGTCCGGCCTTGGCTTCCAGCCGGGCATAGAGTTCGCCCGGCAGCGGCAGGTCCGGCACCAGGCTCCAGTCCACCCGCAGCGCCGCCGCGCCCTGTCGCGCCAGCCAGGGCTGCTCGGCCACCACCGCGACGAAGGCGCCTTCGTACACCAGCTGCGCGCCAGCCGGCAGCGCGCTGGCATCGATACCACGAAGGCTCACCCCCGCCAACCGCGCCGAACCGGTGCAGGGTGGCCGTACCATGCAGCCGTGCAGCATGCCGGGCAGGCGCAGGTCATGGACATAGTCGAAGCTGCCGAACAGCTTGGCGGGGATGTCCTCGCGCGGCACCGAGGTGCCGACCAGGCGGTAATCCTTGACGGCGCGGGTACGCACGGCCTGATTGACCAGCCGCCCCAGGGGCCGTCCGCCCACCAGCTCGCCATAGCTGACAGAGCGTCCGGTGGGATCGCCGCGATAGACCACGCGACCCTCCACCGTGTCCACCACCGCCAGATCCAACCCCAGGCGCCGCGATCCCTCCAGAAACAGGAATTGCCGCGCACTGGCGGCGGCCTTGCGCAACTGGGCGCCACCCACCTGCAGACTCTTGCTGCCGGCGGTGATGCCCTGGTCCGGGGTCAGCCGGGTATCGCCCTGGATCAGCCGGGTAGCGGCAAAGGCCACGCAAAGCTCCTCGGCCACGATCTGCCGCAGCGCCGTGCCGACCCCGGTACCCAGTTCCACCTTGCCGCTGTAGACGGTGACCTGGCCCTGGGCATCCACCGCCAGCCAGGCATCCAGCTGGCGCTGATCGAGGGTCTTGGCCAGGTCCACCGGGTCAGCCGGTGCAGGCAGCACCTGGGCGGCGACCGGCCGCTGCAGGCTGAAGCCCAGCAGCAGCACTGCGCTGCCGCCGAGAAAGGCACGGCGTGACAGCGTCATGCCGGAGCCTGCCCGTCGCGCAGGAGCACCGCCGCCCGCTTGACCGCACGCAGGATGCGATAGTGAGTACCGCAGCCACAGAAGTTGGCCGCCAGCGCCTGGCGGATCTGCGCGTCGCTGGGATCGGGCACGCGTTCGAGCAGCGCACGGGCGGTCATCACCATGCCGGGGATGCAATAGCCGCACTGCGCCGCCTGTTCCTCGATAAAGGCCTGCTGCAACGCGTGCGGCGCCTCAGGCGTACCCAGGCCTTCCAGGGTCAGCAACTCGCGACCGGCAAAGGAGACTGCCGGCAGCAGGCAGGCACGCACCGGCTTGCCATCCGCCAGCACCGTACAGGCGCCACACTCGCCCAGGCCGCAGCCGAACTTCGGACCCTTGAAACCCAGTTCGTCACGCAAGGCCTCCAGCAAGGGCATGCGCGGATCGACGTCGAGTTGTCGCTGCTCGCCATTGACCTTCAATTCGATGGCCGCCACCGCTATTTCTCTCCTTCGCGCGCGGCCGCCACGTCCGCAGGACGGATGTCGGCGGCGTGGCCGCCAAAGCGGCGGCCGATGTAGGTGGCCAGATCGGCCAGTTGCTGATCGCTGAGCACGTCCCGATAGGCTGGCATGAAGGCATGCTCGGTCCGCCCCTGGCGATCGAGGCCGTCGAGCAGGACGCGTACGAGATTGGTCCCGGCCGGATCGCGCACCGCCGAATAGTTGCTAAAGGAGCGCGGATAGGGACCGGCCGGCCCCCTGTCGTCCGGGGCATGACAGCTGGCGCAGGCGGATTGCAGCAAGGCCGCGCTTTCCGCCTCGGCAGCGGTGAGCGGCCCGGTTTCCCCGGGCGGCTGCACCTCGGCCCGCGCCGGCACCGCTCCGGGCTGCGCCGGCAGGGTCCGCAGATAGGCGATCAGGGCGCCGAGGTCCGCGTCGTTCAGATGGCGGGTACCGCCGCTCACCACCTCGGCCATGGGCCCCGCCGCCACGGCTTCGCCGCGCTGATGCCCTTCGCGCAGATAGCTGGCCAGCTTGGCATCACTCCAGCCGCCAAGGCCGCGGGGATCCGCGGTGAGATTCCAGGCAGTCCAGCCTTGCTGGGTCGCGCCGGCATAGGCCCGGCCGCTGTCGAGACCCTGGCTCCAGGTCCGCGGCGTATGGCACTCCTGACAGTGTCCCACCGCCTCCGCCAGGTAGGCGCCCCGCCCCACCTGAGCGTCCGTCACGGCGGGCAGTGGGCCCTGACGGAAGTTCAGCAATTTCCAGCCACGGATCAGCGCGCGCTGATCGAAGGGAAAACGCAGCGCGTTGGCCGGCGGTGCATAGGGTACGGGGCGCTGGACCTGCAGATAGGCGAAGATGGCCGCGATGTCCTCGTCGCTCAAGCGGGTAAAGGCCGTATAGGGAAAGGCGGGATAGAGCTGCTCACCCTCGCGCCCGATGCCTTCATGCAAGGCCCGGCGAAAGTCCTCTGCCGTCCAGTCACCCAGCCCGTGCTCGCGATCCGGGGTGATGTTGCTCGAATAGAGACGCCCGAAAGGCGTTTCGAAGGCGGCGCCCCCGGCGAAAGGCGCGCCATCGGGACGGGTATGGCAGCCCTGGCAATTGCCCAGGCGGGTCAGATATTCGCCACGCGCCAGGTTCGCCTCGTCGGCGCGGGCTAGCGCGCTGGTGGACAGGAGCAGCATCCCCGCCAGCAGGGGCAGGGCCAGGGATCTCATCAGCTCTCCTCGTGAAGTCGAACCGGACTGGCCGATTCCGCCGTGGCTTTGCCGTCATCCTAATCGTAGCGGCAAGCCGCCGTGGCGCTCGGCCCCGGAGGTGAGATACAGGCGACAGTTTCGGCCCGCACCTTGACGGCGGCCTTTACATTCCCACTCCGATCCGGCTGCGTCCTGATGCGAGCCTGGAGCGCTGCCTGCCTCGGACCCTGATTACCGTCACTCCGAACAGGAAGGAAACCACCCAAGATGCAAATTCCATAGGGGTGGTATTACTCAGCGCTTGGGCACGAAGCCATCGGGCTTGGCCGCCAGCCAGTCGACGAACTGGCGAATGCGCGCATCGCTGAGCAGCAATTCGCGGCTGTTGTATTCCAGCGCCAGGGTCTTTTCGTCGAAGGTCTGGTGGATATGGTTGTGGCAGGGTCGGCAGACCCAGAGGGTGGCGGTGATCCGGCTGATGCGGTCGAATCTCTTGCGCACGTAGGCCTTGTCGTGCAGCGAGCGAGGAATCAGATGATGGCGGGTGAGCGGCGCCGCCCGACCGCACAGCTCGCAGCGAGCCGGCTGGGGCGGCAGACGTATCGCCTGGGGCATGATGGGCTCCACACGGGCTGGATGCCCATTCGAGCCGCCCGGGCGGAACGGGGTTCAATAGCCGCCGGCGAGACTCGGCGTGACCAGCACCCGCTTGGCCTGCAGGTAGCTGTTCTGCCAGTAGGGCTTGGCCAGGCTGTCCAGGCGCACGGTACCGCCGGTACGTGGCGCATGGACGAAACGCCCTTCCCCGACATAGATGCCGGCATGGCTGACCTGACGACCACCGGCCGTGGCGAAGAAGATCAGATCACCGGGCTGCAGGGCGTTGCGCGCCACATTGGGCGAGCCGAGGGTGATCATCTCGCGCGTCGAGCGCGGCAGGGCCACGCCAGCCGCATCGCGATAGACGTAGCCGATCAGACCGCTGCAGTCGAATCCACCCGCCGGGGTGTTGCCGCCGTACCGATAGGGCGTGCCGACCAGGCCGATGGCCCGAAAGAGTACATCGTTGGCCGCCTGGGCCTGGCTTTCCAGCACGGGACGGGAGACGACCGGGGAGACCGGTGCGGGGGCCTGGGGCGGCCTGCCGGCACAGGCGGCCAGCAGTACAAAGGCGCAATACAATCCGAGGCGAGCCGCATGCGGCATTGGAGACATCCTTAGTTATCCATCGATCACCATCGGCCTGCCACGCAGACTCGACGGGTCCTCGAAGCGCACCGGCGAAGATCGCGGCGATACGCCTCAGCGCAATACGCGCTTGCCTTCCAGGAAACTCACCTTCCAGTACTGGTCGTTCAGGCTGTCCACCCGCACCCCGCCGCTACGACGACTGGAGGAATGGATGAACTTGCCTTCGCCCATGTAGATACCGGTGTGACTGACCCGGCCACGGCCGTTGCTATTGAACAGCAACAGGTCGCCAGGTTCCAGGTCATTCTTGCTGACTACCGGTACTTCGAGATCGATGATCTCGCGGGTGGAACGCGGCAGGGTCATACCGGCGCGCTCACGAAAGACGTAATTGACGAAACCGCTGCAATCGAAACCGGCCAGGGTGCTGCCGCCGCGGCGATAGGGTGTCCCCACCAGCTGAGTGGCACGATTGAGGATCTGGTCCGCCAGACTCGGCAGCGCCTGGCGCGGGCCGACCTCGCGCTCCCAGTCGAGCTGATGCGGCGACTGGGTATGAGGGAAGACCGGACGTTGCTGAGCACCCTCGGCCTCCACGGGCGCGGAGCCATTGCCAGCGCCACCCAGGCCATGCAGCGAAGCGGTCTGGAACGTCCGGGAGGGAGTGGACGAATCCTGGGTAGCGATGGTGTCGGGACTTTGCGGCGCACTCGCACAGGCGGCGAGCAGACAGACAAAAGACAGGGGCACGAGGGGTGCGAGGCGGTTCCTTGGCATGGGCACGACCGTGTCGTTTTTTCAAAGTTTCGACACCTTGCCGACGTGGATCACAGATGGCAAGTTTTTTTAGCCTTCGATGTGACTCAAAAGCCGAGGAAGGACGTCTACGGCCCTTTTTTTGAGCTGAACGGTCGCCAGGCCGCTCAGCGACGAGCGGTCCGGGTTGATCTCGATGAGGTCGCCACCCTGCGCCAGGGTCTGTCCGATCGGCGCCTGGATATAGCCGAAGGCAGCCGTGGTGCCGACCGCGATCACCAGGTCGAATCCCTCCTCCACCGCCTCCTGCAGACGCTGCAACTCGGTGCCCGGCAAGGCTTCCTCGAACAGCACCACGGGTGGCCGCAGAATGCCGCCGCAAGAGGGACAACGCGGCGGCAACGGACCGGCCAGGTAATCCTGAGCCGCCTCGACGGCCTGCGCGCAACTCATGCAGGCGAGCGGCTCCAGTTGTCCGTGGATCTCGATCAGCCGCTCCGCTGGAAAACCCGACTGCCGATGAAAGCCGTCGATGTTCTGTGTCACCACCCAACTGCCGGGATGTCGAACGCCGAAATCGGTGATCGCCTGGTGCGCCGCATTGGGCACGGCCGCGGCGCAGGCCCGGCCAAGTTGCGCCAGGTAGCGCCAGCAGAGCTCCGGACGCTGCCGGAGCATGCTGCCCGACAGCGCCGCCTCGATGGGGATGCCTTCCTCGGTGAGGCCGTTGTACAGCCCGCCGAGACCGCGATAGGTTGGCAGTCCGGAGTCGGCGGAAAGCCCGGCCCCGGTGATGAACAGCACCCGCCCGGCCCGCGCGAGCAGACCCCGGGCGCGTGCCAGGGCGTCGGTCAATGATTCACCGTCAGGGCCAGCATCACCGACAGCTGGCAGAGCGGACGCCCGCTCTGTTCCTGCCAGAGGTTGAAGGCCTCCTGCATCTTCTGCCGGTCGCGCTTGGCGGTGGGCGCCTTGTCGAGGATGTTCTGCGCCTTGAGCGCCGTCACCACATCGTCGGTCGCCAGGAAGGTGTCCTTGCCGGCCATGCGCAGGAATCGCTGCGCCGACAGGCCACCCAGCTGGTTGCCACGCTTGGTCAGCAGCTCCCACAGGCCGACGATGTCCTCTGTCGGCCATTCGGCCAGCAACTGGCCGAAGCTGCCGTGGCTGTGCTGGAAGTCGAGCACCATCTGGGCGTTGATCGGCACGCTACGCAATTTGCCCAGGTGGCGGATCAGCCGCGCATCCTGCATCAGCCGCTCCAGGCGTTCGCCGCCCATGAGCACCACCTTCTCCGGATCGAAGCCGAAGAAGACCTCCTCGAAGGCCGGCCACTTGGCATCCACCAGGCTGTGCTTGAGTCCGGCGCGAAAGATGCGGCGGGTCAGCAGCGACAGATAGCGGTCATCGCCCACCGACCTCAGGGTCGCGGCGTCCACCGGTTGTGGCAGTCGCGCTTCCAGGGCCGCGCGCGAGCCACAGCGGTTGAGGGCGTATTCGAGCAGCCAGGCGTAGTCCCGCATCAGAGATTCATCACCTGGACGAAGCGCGGCGTCGCACTGTCATCGATCTTGAGACTGGCGAAGTCGAACAGCTCGCGATCGGCCAGCTGCGAGGGCACCACGTTCTGCAGGGCGCGGAACATGATCTCGGTGCGCCCCGGCGTCTTGCGCTCCCACTCCAGCAGCATCTCCTTGACCACCTTGCGCTGCAGGTTTTCCTGGGAGCCGCAGAGGTTGCAGGGAATGATGGGGAATTCGCGCAGGACGGCGTAGGCCTCGATGTCCTTCTCGTTGCAGTAGGCGAGCGGTCGGATCACCACATTGCGGCCGTCATCGGCGCGCAACTTGGGCGGCATGGCCTTGAGGGTGCCGCCATGGAACAAATTGAGGAAGAAGGTTTCTACCATGTCGTCGCGATGATGGCCGAGCGCCATCTTCGTCGCACCGATCTCGTCGGCGAAGGTATAGAGGATGCCCCGGCGCAGGCGCGAGCACAGCGAACAGGTGGTCTTGCCCTCGGGGATCTTTTCCTTCACCACGGAATAGGTATCACGTTCCAGAATGTGGTACTCGACCCCCAGTTCCTTCAGATACTGGGGTAAAACGTGTTCAGGAAAGCCCGGCTGCTTCTGGTCGAGGTTGACCGCCACGATCTCGAAGCGAATCGGCGCGACCTTCTGCAGATGGAGCAGCATGTCGAGCAGGGTGTAGCTGTCCTTGCCACCGGACAGGCAGACCATGACCTTGTCGCCGTCCTCGATCATGTTGTAGTCGGCGATGGCTTCGCCGGTAAGACGGCGCAGGCGTTTTTGCAGCTTGTTCTGGTTGACCGAAAGGGTGCCCATGGATGAATCCGCGAAAGGAAAAAACGAAAGGCCGGCATTTTACGCGCAAAGCTTCCGCCGCCCTACCCCGAACGTCAATCCGCGGCGACCGGCAGCCATGAGCGAAACCCAGGCGCTCATGACGGCGCTCCATCAGGAACTGCTCGGGGCCCAGACCAGCCTGTCGGAGCACGAGTTGCTGCAGGCCCTGCGCCGGGCGGGTTCTCCCCTCGTGCCCCCGCGCCCGGTGACCGACAACTACGAACTCTTCCGCCTGCATTTTCGCGTCTTCAACGCCCTCTACCAGCTGCGCGACCAGTTGCGTGCCGAGCAACGCGCCGAACTGGTCATCAGCGCCCTGCGTATCGAACTGCGGCCCTATCTGCGCGCCCGGCCCGGGCTGATCGTGGCCGATCCGCTGCGCGCCTATTACCTGGACCTCACCCAGCTGGAGACCACCACGCCGGAAGACGTGGCCAATCTGCTCAATCACTTCTGGGCGCTGGTCAACGGCGAGTCCGAACTGCTGGAAGCCCTGCGCCTGCTGGGCCTGGACCGTTCGGCGGACTACGGCCAGATCCGCCGCCGCTATCGCCAGCTCGCCAGTCGTCACCATCCGGATCGTGGCGGCAGCACCGGTCGGCTGCAGACCATCAACGCGGCCATGGATACGCTGAGGCGGCACTATGGCCACCAGCCGACCGCGGACGCTAGGGCGCAGGCACGAGCTTCGGCATAATCATCCGCCTCGCCAGAGGTTGCCCATGCCTGAACAACTCCACGCCCGGGTCGAAGACTGCTATCGGCAGTCCGAGGCCTTCTTCAAACGTCGCTTCCCACGCCCGGACGTCAGCCTGGCCCTGCGCGGCCAGCGCGCCGGCGTCGCCCATCTCACCGAGAACCGATTGAGATTCAACGGGCAGCTCTATCAGGAAAATCGCGCTCACTTTCTCGAACAAACCGTGGCCCACGAGGTGGCGCATCTGGTGGCGCACCAGCTGTTTGGCGGCAGCATCAGGCCGCATGGCGAGGAGTGGCAGCTGATCATGCGTGGCGTCTATGGCTTGCCACCGGATCGCTGCCACACCTACGAATTGCCGCAACGGGCCCGCACCCTGTACCTGTATCGCTGCAACTGTCCGGACGGTCGCTTCGAATTCACCGCCCAGCGTCATGCTCTGGTGCGCAAGGGACGACGCTATCTGTGCCGACGCTGCCGCGGCCCCCTGGATTTCACCCGGGAAGTCATCCGCGGCTGACCCTGCCCTGCCGGGCCCGACCCGGGTTCCGGCAGACAGCGAAGATCATCAGCCCTGGGCGAAGACTTCGTCGAACAGGTTGTGCATCGCCAGGAAGGCACGCTTGGCCACCACCGGGTGATATTGCTGCTTGCCCGGATTGTTGGCTTCGGGATCGGTGAAGGAATGCACCGCGCCGCCATAGCTCAGCAGTTGCCAATCCACCTGGGCGGCATCCATCTCCTGGCGGAAGCCGGTGAGTTGCTCGTCCGGCACCATCGGGTCGGCGGCGCCGTGCAGCACCAGCACCGGACCGGTGATACGGGCCGCATCGGCCGGGTTGGGCGTATCCAGATTGGCGTGGAAGGTCACCACGGCGCTCAGCCGGGCCCCGTCGCGCGCCAGTTCCAGCGCCGCGCAGCCGCCAAAACAGAAGCCGATGGCCGCGATCTGGTGGACGTCCACCGCCGCTGTCTCGGCCTGGGCAAGCAGCGCCGCATGAGCCGCCTGCATGCGCTGGCGCAACAGCGCGCGATCGCCGCGGATCGGCGTCATGGCCGCCAGGGACTCGTCGGCGTTCTGCGGACGCACGTTGCGACCGTAGAAATCCACTACCAGGTAAGCCAGGCCGTCGGCCTCGGCCAGCGCCTTGGCCTGCTCGACGGCGCCATGGGACACCCCCATCCAGTTGGGCGCGAAGAGCACGCCTGGACGGGTCGGATTACTGCTGGTGGCGTACACCAGCTGGCTCTCGAACGGCTGACCATCGATTTCGTAGGCAACGGGTTTTACAGTGACATCGACCATGGGGTCCTCCAGAGGGTGGATAAGAAGAAGCCCGCCGAGGCGGGCTTCTATCTTCAAGCGGACAATTCCACCAGCAGTTTGTTTAACCGGCGGACATAGGCGGCGGGGTCCTTGAGGCTGTCGCCTGCAGCCAGCGCAGCCTGATCGAACAGGATGTGCGACAGGTCGGCGAAGCGGTCCTCGTCGGGCTCGCCATCGAGCTTCTCGATCAGCGGGTGCTGCGGATTGATCTCGAAGATCGGCTTGGAATCCGGCGCCTTCTGACCGCTGGCTTCCAGGATGCGGCGCATCTGCAAGCCAAGGTCCTGCTCGCCGATCGCCAGGATCGCCGGCGAATCGGTCAAGCGATGGGAAACGCGGACTTCGCTGACCTGGGCATCCAGGGCCTGCTTGAGGCGCTCCACCAGGCCTTCCTTGGTCTTGGCGACCTCTTCCTGGGCCTGCTTGTCTTCTTCGCTGTCCAGCTTGCCGAGATCCAGATCGCCGCGGGCGACATCGACGAAGTGCTTGCCGTCGAATTCGGTGAGATAGCTCATCAGCCACTCGTCGATGCGATCGGTCAGCAGCAGCACCTCGACACCCTTCTTGCGGAAGACTTCCAGGTGCGGGCTGTTCTTGATCTGGGCATGGCTCTCGCCAGTCAGGTAGTAGATCTTGTCCTGACCTTCCTTCATCCGGCCGATGTAGTCGGCCAGGGACACGTTCTGCGCATCGTCGCCATTGTGGGTCGAGGCGAAACGCAGCAGGCCGGCGATCTTCTCGCGGTTGGCGAAGTCTTCCGCCGGACCTTCCTTGAGCACCTGGCCGAAGTGGCCCCAGAACGACGGGTACTTCTCCGGCTCGCTCTTGGCCAGCTTCTCGAGCATGTCCAGCACGCGCTTGGTCAGTGCCGACTTCATGGAGTCGATCACCGGATCCTTCTGCAGGATCTCGCGGGACACGTTCAGCGACAGGTCGTTGGAGTCCACCACACCCTTGATGAATCTCAGGTACAGCGGCAGGAACTGGTCGGCCTGGTCCATGATGAAGACGCGCTGCACATAGAGCTTCAGGCCCTTGGGCGCTTCACGCTGGTAGAGATCGAAGGGCGCACGGGCCGGCACGTACAGCAGCGAGGTGTATTCGAGCTTGCCTTCGACCTTGTTGTGGCTCCAGGTCAGCGGATTCTCGAAGTCATGGCCGACGTGCTTGTAGAACTCCTGGTAGTCCTCGTCCTTGAGTTCGGTACGCGGACGGGTCCAGAGCGCGCTGGCACGGTTGACGGTTTCCCACTCGGCTGCGGTCGGCTGCTCGTCCTCGCCCCCCTGCTGCTCCTTGGGCAGCTCGATGGGCAGGCCGATGTGGTCGGAGTACTTCTTGACCACGTTGCGCAGGCGCCAGCCATCGGCGAATTCGGTTTCCTCGGGCTTAAGGTGCAGCACGATGCGGGTACCGCGCTCGGGCTTGTCGACGTTCGCGACCTCGAACTCCCCTTCCCCCTTCGACGACCAGTGCACGCCTTCGGCGGCGGGCTGGCCGGCACGGCGGGTGTAGACGTCGACCTGATCGGCGACGATGAAGGCCGAGTAGAAGCCCACGCCAAACTGACCGATGAGGTTGGAATCCTTCTTCTGGTCACCGCTGAGATTCTTCAGGAAATCGGCGGTACCGGACTTGGCGATGGTGCCGAGGTGGGC
The DNA here is from genome assembly GCF_028640935.1 of Pseudomonas sp. SHLD1. NCBI lineage: Bacteria > Pseudomonadati > Pseudomonadota > Gammaproteobacteria > Pseudomonadales > Pseudomonadaceae > Pseudomonas > Pseudomonas sp. SHLD1. Next base: position 107,442 of record NZ_JAQZAD010000019.1, on the reverse strand, counting down.
GATCACCTCTTCGCGGCTCATGCCGATGCCGTTGTCTTCGAGGGTGACCGTGCCGGCCTCCTTATCGAAGCTCAGGCGAATCTTCAGCGTATCCCCGCCTTCGAGCAGTTCGGGCTTGGACAAGGCCTCGAATCTGAGCTTGTCGGCCGCGTCGGAGGCGTTGGAAATCAATTCGCGCAGGAAGATTTCCTTGTTGGAATACAGCGAGTGAATCATCAGGTGAAGCAGCTGCTTCACTTCGGTCTGGAAGCCTAGGGTTTCCTTTTGAGTCTCCACACTCATGCTACGAACTCCGCTATCGATAGGTACGCACCAGATGCCTGGCGATGTCGCGGAGATGGGGGCGCCCGGTGACATTTCAACCTTGGCGCGCTCGGTTCGCGATGCAGGTAGGAATTTGCGCGATGCTTGGGCTAGACGCGGAACTTAACTTTTAACGGTGCGCTCGAACGGCTGTCGTGTAGTTCATAAGGAGAAAACACATGAAAAAGCCCTTCGCCATCGCCCTGCTCTTCACTGCCGCCTTCGGCCTCGCCGCCTGTGACAAGCCTTCCGAAAACAAGGCTCAGGATGCTGCCAAGACCGAACAGAAAGCCCAGGAAAACCTGAACAAAGCCGCTGAGCAGAGCAACAAGGCTGCTGAGCAGCGCAACGAAGCCGCCAACGAGGCTGCCAAGGAGCAATCCAAAGGCGAAGCCACCTCGGTCAGCCCGGCCACCGGTACCGCCAACGGCAATGCGCCGGCTACCCAGCCCAAGCCGTAAGCTGTCTGGATACGAAAAAAGCCCGCTTATGCGGGCTTTTTTGTGGACGGCTGATTCAGGAGCGCGAGGGATCCGGTTCGGCCTCGTCCTCTTGGACGCGTTCGCCAGGCCGCAGGCTTTCCAGCGCCAGGGCGGCAAGGCCCACCACCACGGCCGGCAACAGCCAGCCCAGACCCGAGTCGGCCAGCGGCAGCCACTGCACGGCTCCGCTCAGATAGGGCACCGTCAGGTGCGCAGCCTGCAGGCCATCGAGGATGCCAAAGGCCAGGGCCACCAGCAGCACCGGCCCGAGGATGCGCCCGGGCGCCGCCCAGCGGGCGGTGAAGAAGCTCATCACCACCAGCGCGATGCAGGGCGGATAGATGGCGGTCAGGATCGGTACCGAGATCTGGATCAGCTGGGTCAGGCCCAGGTTGGACACCAGCAGCGAGAACGCCGCCAGCAGGACCACCAGGCTGCGATAGCTGAACGGCAGGAATTCGCTGAAGAACTCCGCGCAGGCGCAGGTCAGGCCCACCGCCGTGACCAGGCAGGCCAGGGTGATCAGCACCGCAAGGAAGTCGCTGCCGACGCTGCCGAAGGTGTGCTGCACATAGGCATGCAGGACCTCGGCGCCATTGCTGGCATGGGGCACCAGCACCCCGCTGCCGGCGCCGAGCTGGAACAGACTCAGGTAGACCAGCACCAGCCCTGCCCCGGCAATCAGCCCGGCGATGATGGTGTAGCGCGTCAGCAGCTGCGGCGCTGTCACGCCACGGGCACGAATGGCGTTGACGATGACGATGCCGAATACCAGGGCGCCCAGGGTATCCATGGTCAGGTAGCCGTTGACGAAGCCCTGGGACAGCGCCCGCGAGGCGTAGTCCGGTGCCGCCGTGGCAGGACCGCCAGCCGGCCAGAACAGCGCTGCGCCGCCCAGCACCGCCAGCGCCAGGATCTTCAGCGGACCGAGAAAGCGCCCCACGGTATCGAGCAGGCGTCCCGGATAGAGCGAGACCACCAGCACCACCAGGAAATAGGCCAGGCTGTAGAGGAACAGCGGTATGGGTCCGTTGCCCAGCAGCGGCGCGACGCCGACCTCGAAGGACACCGTGGCGGTGCGCGGCGTGGCGAACAGCGGGCCCACCGACAGGTAGCAGACGATGGCCAGGGTGCGGGCGGCGGTCTGGCCGAGCGGTTTGCTCAGGGCGTCCATGCCGCCCCCGACGCGCGCCAGGGCGATCAGCGTCAGCACCGGCAGGCCGACGGCGGTCAGCAGAAAGCCCAGGGCGGCGCTCCAGACGTGCTCGCCCGCCTGCAGACCGACGATCGGGGGAAAGATGATGTTGCCCGCGCCGACGAACAACGCGAACGTCATGAATCCAAGGGCCAGGACATCCCGGCTTTGCAAAGCTTTCATGGAAGGCAGTACCAGCAATGAGGAAAACAAGGCAGCCCGCCCTCATGGGAGCAGGTCTTGGCAGGGCCACGGCGTGGCCGTTGGAGCGGAAGGTTGCCATCCTAACGAATTACCGGCGAAAAGGCAGCCGGCAGCTGATGAGGCGTCGCGGTCGCGCCCATGAAAAAGGCCGCCCGAAGGCGGCCTTTTCTGCCGTCAGTCAGGCTCAGGCCTTCTTGACTTCCCAACCGGTCAGTTCGGCCAGGGCCTTGCCGATGTCGGCCAGGGAACGCACGGTCTTCACACCGGCGTCCTGCAGGGCAGCGAACTTCTCGTCCGCAGTACCCTTGCCGCCGGAGATGATGGCGCCGGCGTGGCCCATGCGCTTGCCGGGCGGTGCGGTGACACCGGCGATGTAGGACACCACCGGCTTGGTCACGTTGGCCTTGATGTAGGCCGCGGCTTCTTCTTCAGCGCTGCCGCCGATCTCGCCGATCATCACGATGGCTTCGGTCTGCGGATCTTCCTGGAACAGCTTCAGGATATCGATGAAGTTCGAACCCGGGATGGGGTCGCCGCCGATGCCCACGCAGGTGGACTGGCCGAAGCCGGCGTCGGTGGTCTGCTTCACGGCTTCATAGGTCAGGGTGCCGGAACGCGACACGATACCGACCTTGCCCGGCAGGTGGATGTGACCGGGCATGATGCCGATCTTGCACTCGCCGGGGGTGATGACGCCGGGGCAGTTCGGGCCGATCAGGCGTACGCCCAGTTCGTCGCACTTCACCTTGGCATCCAGCATGTCGAGGGTAGGGATACCCTCGGTGATGCAGACGATCAGCTTGATGCCGCCCAGCGCCGCTTCCATGATGGAGTCTTTGCAGAAGGGAGCCGGCACATAGATCACCGAAGCGTCGGCGCCAGTGGCTTCGACGGCTTCACGCACGGTGTTGAACACCGGCAGACCCAGGTGGGTGGAGCCGCCCTTGCCGGGGGTCACGCCGCCGACCATCTGGGTGCCGTAGGCGATGGCCTGTTCGGAGTGGAAGGTACCCTGGCTACCGGTGAAGCCCTGGCAGATGACCTTGGTGTCTTTGTTGATCAGGACGCTCATTACTTACCCTCCGCGGCCTTGACGACCTGCTGGGCAGCGTCGGTCAGGCTGGTTGCCGCGATGATGTTCAGGCCGCTTTCGGCCAGGACCTTGGCACCGAGTTCGGCGTTGTTGCCTTCCAGGCGAACCACGACCGGCACCTTCACGCCAACTTCTTTCACCGCACCGATGATGCCTTCGGCGATCATGTCGCAGCGCACGATGCCGCCGAAGATGTTGACCAGAACGGCCTTCACGTTGCTGTCGGACAGGATGATCTTGAACGCCTCAGTCACGCGCTCTTTGGTCGCGCCACCGCCGACGTCCAGGAAGTTGGCCGGCTTGCCGCCGTGCAGGTTGACGATGTCCATGGTACCCATGGCCAGACCGGCACCGTTGACCATGCAGCCGATGCTGCCTTCCAGGGCCACGTAGTTCAGTTCCCACTTCTGCGCATGGGCTTCACGGGCGTCGTCCTGCGACGGGTCGTGGAAGGCGCGCAGCTTGGGCTGACGGTAGATGGCGTTGCTGTCGATGTTGATCTTGGCATCCAGGCAGTGCAGGTTGCCGTCCTTCTTGATCACCAGCGGGTTCACTTCCAGCAGCGCCAGGTCGTAGTCCTGGAACAGCTTGGCCAGACCGACGAAGATCTGGGTGAACTGCTTGATCTGGTCACCTTTCAGGCCCAGCTGGAAAGCCAGGTCGCGACCCTGGTAGGGCTGAGCGCCCACCAGCGGATCGATGGTGGCCTTCAGAATCTTTTCCGGAGTGTCGTGAGCGACCTTCTCGATGTCCACGCCACCTTCGGTGGACGCCATGAACACGATACGGCGGCTGGAACGATCGACCACGGCGCCCAGATAGAGCTCCTGATCGATGTCGGTGCAGGATTCGACCAGGATCTTGGTGACCGGCTGACCGTTGGCGTCGGTCTGGTAGGTCACCAGACGCTGGCCCAGCCACTTGGCGGCGAATTCCTTGGCTTCTTCCTTGCTCTTGACCAGCTTCACACCACCGGCCTTGCCACGGCCACCGGCATGTACCTGGGCCTTGACGACCCACTCGTCGCCGCCGATACGGCCGCAAGCCTCGTAGGCCTCCTGGGGGGTGTCGACAGCGTAGCCTTTGGAAACGGGCAGGCCGTATTCAGCGAACAGCTGCTTACCCTGATACTCGTGGAGATTCATGCTTGTCTACCGTCTTCGTTGGGTATTGCGCATTCGACGCTGTGCGTTCTCCGAGCCGTCCTCCGGACGGTCGCGGGCACCGCGCCACCTGTGACCCCTGCCCTAGTGGGGTGTCTAACACCCCACTAACAAGAGTCCGAGGTGCCTTCCTGCGGTGGAGCCCTGCGGCTCCACGGCGGTCGGCAACCCCGTGGTTCCGTAAATCCCTTACCGCTTCTTGCGATTCACTGCGTGGATCGCATGACCGTTCACCGCCAGGGCCGCTTCGTGCAGCGCCTCGGACAGCGTCGGGTGCGAGAACACCATCATGCCCAGGTCTTCGGCGCTGGAGCCGAATTCCATGGCGATGGCGCCTTGCTGCACCAGCTCCGCCGCGCTCGGGCCGACCACATGGACGCCCAGGACGCGATCGGTCTTGGCATCCGCCACGACCTTGACGAAGCCGGCGGTGTCGTTGGCCGCCAGGGCACGACCGCTGACCGCGAAGGGGAAGGTGCCGACATTGACTTCGACGCCTTCGGCCTTCAGGGCCTGCTCGGTCTTGCCGACCCACGCGATTTCCGGGTGGGTGTAGATCACCGAGGGGACCAGATCATAGTTCATCTGGGCCTTGTGACCGGCGATGCGCTCGGCAACCATCACGCCCTCTTCCGAGGCCTTGTGGGCCAGCATCAGACCGCGCACGCAGTCACCGATGGCAAACACGCCCGGCACGCTGGTAGCGCAATGGTCGTCGACGTAGATGTAGCCACGCTCGTCGCTTTCCACGCCGCTGTCGGATGCCAGCAGGTCGGTGGTGACCGGACGACGGCCCACGGCGACGATCAGACGATCGAAGGTGATCTGCTTTTCTTCACCGGCTTCGGTGTAGTTGACGGTGACTTCTTCGCCGTTGACCTGGGAGCCGGTCACGCGAGCACCCATGCGAATGTTCAGACCCTGCTTGGAGAGGATCTTGTAGGCTTCCTTGGATACCTGCTCATCGGCGGCGACCAGGAACTTGTCCAGGGCTTCCAGCACGGTGACTTCGGCACCCAGGCGGGCCCAGACCGAACCCAGTTCCAGGCCGATGACGCCGGCACCGATCACGCCCAGACGCTTGGGCACGCTCTGGAATTCCAGGGCGCCGGTGGAATCGACGATGACCTTCTGGTCCACCGGAGCCGGCGGGATGTCAATGGGACGCGAGCCGGACGCCAGGATGACGTTCTCGGCCTCGACCACCTGGACGTTGCCGTCCAGACCGGTGACTTCGACCTTCTTGCCGGACAGCAGCTTGCCGTTGCCTTCCAGCAGGGTCACGCCGTTCGCCTTGAACAGGGTGGCCACGCCGCCGGTGAGGTTCTTCACGATCTGGTCCTTGCGGCCGATCATGGTGGGCACGTCGATGGTGACGTTCGGCGCGTCGATGCCGTGGACCTTAAAGCCCTCGTGGGCCTCGTGGTACTTGTAGGAGCTGTCCAGCAGCGCCTTGGAGGGAATGCAACCCACGTTCAGGCAGGTGCCGCCCAGGGCGACCTTGCCTTCCTTGCCCTTGTAGCGCTCGACACAGGCCGTCTTCAGACCGAGCTGCGCGGCGCGGATGGCGGCCACGTAGCCACCAGGGCCTGCGCCGATCACCACTACGTCGAATTTGTCGCTCATACACTAATCCCCTTGGAGCAGCTTCAGGCAGGAAAACTTGAAGCGGTGCGTGGCCCCTGCCCCGCACCGCGAGAGCCGGATCAGATGTCCAGCAGCAGACGAGCCGGGTCTTCCAGCAGGTCCTTCATGGTGACCAGGAAGGTCACGGCTTCCTTGCCATCGATCAGGCGATGGTCGTAGGACAGCGCAAGATACATCATCGGCAGGATCACGACCTGGCCGTTCACCGCCATGGGGCGCTCCTGGATCTTGTGCATGCCCAGGATCGCGGTCTGCGGCGGGTTGACGATGGGGGTGGACAGCAGCGAACCGAAGACACCACCGTTGGAGATGGTGAAAGTACCGCCCTGCATGTCTTCCATGGTCAGCTTGCCGGCCTTGGCCTTCTTGCCGAAGTCGGCGATGGTGCCTTCCACTTCCGCCAGGCTCATGAACTCGGCGTTGCGCAGCACCGGAACCACCAGGCCGCGGTCGCTGGACACGGCCACGCCGATGTCCTGATAACCGTGGTAGACGATGTCGTTGCCGTCGATGGAGGCATTGACGCCCGGCTGGCGCTTGAGCGCCTCGGTGGCGGCTTTGACGAAGAAGGACATGAAGCCCAGGCGCACGCCATTGTGCTTCTTCTCGAACATGTCCTTGTACTTGGAGCGCAGGTCCATGATCGGCTTCATGTTGACCTCGTTGAAGGTCGTCAGCATGGCCATGCTGGACTGGGCTTCCACCAGGCGCTCGGCGACCTTGGCCCGCAGGCGGGTCATGGGGACGCGCTTCTCGGTGCGGTCGCCAGCGGCGGTCACCACCGGAGCGGCGGCGGCAGCGGGCTTGGCAGCCGGAGCGGCGGCGCCGGACTTCTTGGCCTCGACGGCGGCGACGGCGTCTTCCTTGGTGATGCGACCGCCCTTGCCGGTACCGACCAGGGTAGCCGGGTCGATGCCGTTCTCTTCGGCGATCTTGCGTGCGGCAGGAGCCAGGATCGGGTCCTCTTCACCACCGCCGGCCGGCGCGGCAGCCGGAGCGCTGGCAGCGGTCGGCTGGGCAGCCGGCGCGGCGGCAGCAGTGGCACCCTCTTCCACGCGAGCGATGACTTCTTCGCTCAGCACGGTGTCGCCTTCGTTCTTCAGGACTTCGGCCAGGACGCCATCGACAGGCGCCACGACTTCCAGCACGACCTTGTCGGTCTCGATGTCAACCAGCAGTTCGTCACGCTTGACCGCTTCGCCCGGCTTCTTGTGCCAGGTGGCGACGGTGCCGTCAGCGACCGATTCCGGGAAGGTAGGGGCTTTGATCTCGATAGCCATTCTATGAATTTCCTTAGTGATCTCTAGTAGTCGCGTGGCGAATCAAACGGAGAAAGCATCGTGCAGCAGTTTTTCCTGCTGCTCGGCGTGCATGGAGGCATAGCCGCAGGCCGGCGCGGCGGACGCATCGCGACCGGCGTATTCCAGACCCAGGCCTTGCTTGTAGGCGGACACGGCGCGACGCATGTGATGCTGGCTGCAGTACCAGGCACCCTGGTTCATCGGCTCTTCCTGGCACCAGACCACGCGCTCGAGGTTCGGGTAGCCCGCCAGTACCTCGGCCAGGTCGTCTTCCGGGAACGGATAGAGCTGTTCCAGACGCACGATGGCGATGTCCTGACGATTCTCGCTGCGGCGCTTCTCTAGCAGATCGTAGTAGACCTTGCCGCTGCACAGGACCAGGCGCTTCACCTGCTGGGCGTCGAGGGTATCCAGTTCGTTGATCACGGTCTGGAAGGAGCCATGGGCCAGGTCTTCCAGGGTCGAGATGGCCAGCTTGTGGCGCAGCAGCGACTTGGGCGTGAGCACCACCAGCGGCTTGCGCAGCGGGCGGATCACCTGGCGACGCAGCAGATGATAGATCTGCGCCGGGGTGGTCGGGACGCAGACCTGGATGTTCTGCTCGGCGCACAGTTGCAGGTAGCGCTCCAGGCGGGCCGACGAGTGCTCCGGACCCTGGCCTTCATAGCCATGGGGCAGCAGCATGGTCAGGCCGCAGAGACGACCCCACTTGATCTCGCCGCTGGTGATGAACTGGTCGATGACGACCTGGGCACCGTTGGCGAAGTCACCGAACTGGGCTTCCCAGACCACCAGCGCATTGGGCGTGGTGGTGGCGTAGCCGTATTCGAAGCCCAGCACCGCTTCCTCGGAGAGGAAGGAGTCGTAGATCTCGAACGACGGCTGGTCTTCGGCCAGGTGCTGCAGGGGCACGTAGGGGACAGCGTCCTTCTGGTTGTGCAGCACCGCGTGACGGTGCGAGAAGGTGCCACGCCCGACGTCCTGACCGGTGATGCGGATCGGATGGCCCTCGTGCAACAGGGTGGCGTAGGCCATGGTCTCGGCGAAGCCCCAGTTCAGGGGCAGGCCGCCAGCAGTCATCTTCTGGCGGTCTTCGAGGATCTTGCCGACCTGACGCTGGACCACGACGCCTTCCGGAACCTGCAGCAGCTTGTTGGCCAGGTCCTGCAGGGTCTTGAGGTCGAAGCCGGTGTCGTGCCGGGCGGTCCAGGCATGACCGAGGTAGGGTTTCCAGTCGACGAACAGGTCGCGATTGGGCTCCTTGACCAGGCTGGCCACGACGTGACGGCCCTCGTCGAGGGCGCCGCGATAGGCTTCGAACTGTGCCTGTACCTGCTCGGCAGTGACGACGCCGGCCTGGGTCAGGGCATCCGCATAGAGATCGCGGGTGGTACGCTGCTTGGCGATCTGCTGGTACATCAGTGGCTGGGTGCCGCTCGGCTCGTCGGCCTCGTTGTGGCCGCGACGGCGGTAGCACACCAGGTCGATGACGATGTCACGCTTGAACTGCATGCGGTAATCGACCGCCAGCTGGGTGACGAACAGCACCGCTTCGGGATCGTCGCCGTTCACATGGAAGATCGGCGCCTGGATCATCTTGGCGACGTCGGTGGCGTACTCGGTGGAACGCGCGTCTTCCTGGCGGTTGGTGGTGAAGCCGACCTGGTTGTTGATGACGAGGTGCAGGGTGCCGCCGGTCTTGTAGGCCCGGGTCTGCGACATCTGGAAGGTTTCCATGACCACGCCCTGGCCCGCGAAGGCCGCGTCGCCGTGGATGGCGACGGGTACGACCTTGTCGCCGGAGCGATCGCCGCGGCGATCCTGGCGGGCACGCACCGAACCTTCCACCACCGGAGAGACGATCTCCAGGTGCGAGGGGTTGAACGCCAGCGCCAGGTGGACTTCGCCGCCCTGGGTCATGACGTTGGAGGAGAAGCCCTGGTGGTACTTGACGTCACCGGAGCCCAGCTCGACCAGCTTCTTGCCTTCGAACTCGTCGAACAGGTCGCGCGGGTTCTTGCCCAGGGTGTTGACCAGCACGTTCAGGCGGCCACGGTGGGCCATGCCGATCACCAGCTCCTTGACGCCATAGGAACCGGAACGCTGGATGATCTCGTCGATCAGCGGAATCAGGCTCTCGCCACCTTCCAGGCCGAAACGCTTGGTGCCCGGGTACTTGGTGCCCAGGTACTTTTCCAGGCCCTCGGCGGCGGTCAGGCGCTCCAGCAGATGGGTGCGGACTTCAGGGGAATACTGCGGGCGGCCACGGACGCTTTCCAGGCGCTGCAGGAACCAGCGGCGCTCTTCGGAATCGACGATGTGCATGAACTCCGCACCGACCGTGCGGCAATATGTCTCTTGCAGCGCATCCCTGATTTCGCGGAGAGTTGCTTCCTCTTTGCCGATGAACAATTCACCGGTGCGGAAGGTGGTATCCAGATCGGCGTCGGTCAACCCATAGTGGTTGAGCAGCAGATCGGCAGGCGGCTGACGCTTCCACAGACCCAGGGGGTCGAGTTGGGCAGCCTGATGACCCTGCAGACGATACGCCTGGATCAGACGCAGGACTTCGACCTGCTTCTTCTCGTGTTCGGAACTGACGGTACCGGCCGAGACCGGTTGAGCTCGCCGCTGGTTCTTGCCCAACAGCACGAAATGGTCACGGATCGCGGAATGCGCGACGTCCGGCGAATTGCCAGTGACCGCGGGCAACTTCTGGAAGTAGGTGCGCCACTCTTCCGGCACAGCGTTGGCATCGTGCAGAAACAGCTCATAGAGCTCTTCCACATAGGCAGCGTTACTGCCGGACAGGTGAGCGCTGTCCCACAGTTGCTGCATCTGACTTTCGTGCATCTAGTTCACCCCTTCGGCAGAGATAGCATCAGCCGATGACCAGTCTCGACGCGAGACCTGGCCTCCCTACGGCTGCGCCAATGCCCGGATGCTGTTCCGGGTATCCCTGAATGGACATTGGTTGAATCAAGCTATCGAGGTCGCTAACGAACCCGCCCGGCACAACTGGCCGGGCGGGACGTGGATCAGGTACCGCTCTGCAGCAGCATCGCCCGCACATGGCCAATGGCCTTGGTCGGGTTCAGCCCCTTGGGACAGACCGCCACGCAGTTCATGATCGACCGGCAGCGGAACACGCTGAACGGATCGTCCATGGCCGCCAGACGCTCCTGGGTCTTGGTGTCACGGCTGTCGGCCAGGAAGCGATAGGCCTGCAGCAGCGCGGCGGGGCCGAGGAACTTGTCGGGGTTCCACCAGAAGGACGGGCAGGACGTCGAGCAGCAGGCACACAGGATGCACTCGTACAGACCATCGATCTTCTCGCGGTCTTCCGGGCTCTGCAGGCGCTCGATGGCCGGGGCCGGAGTCTCGTTCTGCAGGAACGGCTTCACCTTCTCGTACTGCTTGTAGAAGATGCTCATGTCGACGACCAGGTCACGGATGACCGGCAGGCCGGGCAGCGGGCGCACGACCAGCTTGTCGTTCTTGACCACGGCCGACAGCGGCGTGATGCACGCCAGGCCGTTCTTGCCGTTGATGTTCATGCCGTCGGAGCCGCACACGCCTTCGCGGCAGGAACGACGGTAGGAGAAGCCTTCATCCTGCTCTTTGATCAGAGCCAGGACGTCCAGCACCATGAGGTCCTTCCCACCGGTATCGACCTGGAACTCCTGCATGGACGGCAGGCCGTCCTGATCCGGGTTGTAACGATAAACGCTGACTTTCAACATGGTGGTCACCTTTAGTAAGTCCGAACCTTGGGTTCGAACATCGGTACGGTCTTGGGCGCGAAGTTGACTCCACGCTTACTGACCCGCTTTTCACCGGGGAAATAGAGGGTGTGGCACAGCCAGTTCTCGTCGTCACGCTCTTCGAAGTCTTCACGGGCGTGAGCACCACGGGACTCCTTGCGGTTCTCGGCGGCGATGGCGGTCGCTTCGGCCACTTCCAGCAGGTTCTGCAACTCGAGCGCCTCGATACGGGCGGTGTTGAAGCCCTGGCTCTTGTCGTTGATCTTGACCTTGGCGATACGCTCGCGCAGATCGGCCAGCTCGGCGATGCCCTTCTGCATGTACTCGCCGGTGCGGAACACCCCGAAGTAGTTCTGCATGCAGGTCTGCAGCTGCTTGCGCAGCGTGGCGACGTCGTCGCCAGTGGTCCGCTCGTTGACGCCGGACAGACGCTGCAGCGAGGCTTCCAGGTCGCTTTCCGAGGCACCGCGGTGCTCGATGCCGTCCTTGAGCGCCTTCTCCAGGTGCAGACCGGCCGCACGACCGAAGACCACCAGGTCCAGCAGCGAGTTGCCACCCAGACGGTTGGCGCCGTGCACGGACACGCAAGCCACTTCGCCCACGGCGAACAGGCCTTCGATGATCCTGTCGTTGCCATTGGCATCCTGAGTGATGGCCTGACCATGAATGTTGGTGGCGATGCCGCCCATCATATAGTGGCAGGTGGGGATCACGGGCACTGGTGCGACGACCGGGTCGACGTGGGCAAAGGTCTTGGATAGTTCGCAGATACCGGGCAGACGGCTGTGCAGCACGTCTTCACCCAGGTGGTCCAGCTTCAGCAGCACGTGGTCGCCATCCGGACCGCAACCGTTGCCGGCCAGCACTTCCTTGACCATGGAACGGGCGACCACGTCACGGCCGGCCAGGTCCTTGGCGTTGGGCGCATAGCGCTCCATGAAGCGCTCGCCGTGCTTGTTGATCAGATAGCCACCCTCACCGCGGCAACCCTCGGTGACCAGCACCCCGGCGCCGGCGATGCCGGTGGGGTGGAACTGCCACATCTCGATGTCCTGCACCGGCACACCGGCGCGCAGCGCCATGCCGACACCGTCACCGGTGTTGATCAGGGCGTTGGTGGTGGAGGCATAGATACGGCCCGCGCCGCCGGTGGCCAGCACGGTGGCCTTGGCCTTGACGTAGACGGTCTCGCCGGTCTCGATGCAGATGGCGATGACCCCGACGATGACGCCGTCCTGGTTCTTCACCAGATCCACGGCGTACCACTCGTTGAGGAACACCGTGTTGTTCTTCAGGTTGCCCTGATAGAGGGTGTGCAGCAGGGCGTGACCGGTACGGTCGGCCGCGGCGCAGGTCCGCGCGGCCTGGCCGCCCTTGCCGTAGTCCTTGGACTGGCCGCCGAAGGGACGCTGATAGATGCGGCCCTGCTCGGTGCGGGAGAACGGCAGACCCATGTGCTCGAGCTCGAAGACCGCTTCCGGGCCTACGGAGCACATGTACTCGATGGCGTCCTGGTCACCGATGTAGTCCGACCCCTTGACGGTGTCGTACATGTGCCAGCGCCAGTCATCGTTCGGGTCGGCCGAGGCGATGGCGCAGGTGATGCCGCCCTGGGCGGACACGGTGTGGGAACGGGTCGGAAAGACCTTGGTGATCACCGCGGTCTTGTGACCGGACTGGGCCAGCTGCAGCGCTGCGCGCATACCGGCGCCGCCGCCACCTACGATGATGGCATCAAACGAGATATGACGAATTGTGGACATAGATCAAACACCCCAGAAGATCTGCACGCCCCAGACGAAGAACGCGAACATCGCGAACCCGCATACCGCCTGGAAGAGGAAACGCACGGCGGTAGCGCCCTTGCCGATAGCCATGGTGGTCAGGTAGTCGGTGGAGATGGTCCACATACCAACCCAGGCATGAACGCAGACGGACACCAGCGCCAGCAGGCTGAAGATGCGCATCAGGGTGTGGGAGAACAGGCCGTGCCATTGCTCGAAGGTGAGCCCTGGATGAAGGATCAGGTAGCCGATGATAAAGAGGAAGTAGACCGCGAGGACGACTGCCGAGACCCGTTGAGCCATCCAGTCATAGAGACCGGAACGCGAAAGATTGGTGACGTTGGTTACCATACCCAAACCCCTGCCAGAATGATCAGAACTGCGGAAATGACCAGCACAAGCTGCGCACCCAGCTTGCCGCCCTGCAGGGTTTCGCCGGCGCCACCATCCATGATCAGGTGCCGAATGCCGGCGACCAGGTGGTAGAGCAATGCAGACAGCAGACCCCAGATCACGAGCTTGACCAGCGGATAGGCCAGAAAAGCTTTCACTTGGCCGAAGCCTTCCGGACTGCCCAGGGACAGGTGCAGGCCATAGAGCATGACTGCAATGCCGAGGAACAGGATGACGCCGGAGATACGGTGAAGAATCGAGGTATAAGCTGTGATAGGTAGTTTGATGGTCCTGAGATCTAGGTTTACAGGTCGTTTGCTATTCACGGCTTCTTTCACACTGAGGGCCCAATTGCGGTCGGGCTAGTTATAGGAGATTCCACATCTGCTACGCGCTTCCTGTTGGAAGCGTCTCGACCGCTCGGCATCAGCTCGCCGACCCGGTACGGTCGGGCGAGAATTATAGACAGTTAGCCTACTCATGACAAACGCGGATGCCCGATTCCGACGTCGCCAGCTGATATTCAGAAGCCTGCGTGTTAAGGTCTTTTCGCCGCACAATCCGCCCAGAAAGAGCCTTTAGGGTGATATTTTCGTAAATTGACTTTCAAATTTATCCCTCTATAGTGGGCGAGGCCCTGAGTGGAGGGTTTATTGATGATTTCAAAGCAAAATAAGGAGGCCTAATGGCTGACAAGAAAGCGCAGTTGATCATCTCGGGAGCGGATCCGGTTGACCTGCCCGTTATGTCCGGCACCCTTGGCCCGGACGTGATCGATGTTCGCAACCTCACCTCCACTGGTGTGTTCACCTTCGACCCGGGCTTCATGTCCACTGCCTCGTGCGAGTCCAAGATCACCTATATCGACGGTGACAAGGGCATCCTGCTGCACCGGGGCTACCCGATCGAGCAACTGGCGGAGAAATCCGACTACCTCGAGACCTGTTACCTGCTGCTCAAGGGTGAATTGCCGAACGCGCAAGAAAAGGCGCAGTTCGTTGATACCATCAAGAACCACACCATGGTTCACGAGCAACTGAAGAACTTCTTCAACGGCTTCCGCCGCGATGCGCACCCCATGGCGATCATGTGCGGTGTGGTCGGCGCCCTCTCGGCCTTCTATCACGACTCCCTGGACATCACCGATCCGCAGCACCGCGAGATTTCGGCGATGCGCCTGATCGCCAAGATGCCGACCCTGGCAGCCATGGTGCACAAGTACTCCATGGGTCAGCCGATGATGTATCCCCGCAACAACCTGGGATACGCGGAAAACTTCCTGCACATGATGTTCAACACCCCGTGCGAGGAAAAACCGATCAGCCCGGTGCTGGCCCGCGCCATGGATCGCATCTTCATCCTGCATGCCGATCACGAGCAGAACGCCTCCACCTCCACCGTCCGCCTGGCCGGTTCGTCGGGCGCCAACCCCTTCGCCTGTATCGCTGCCGGTATCGCCGCCCTCTGGGGCCCGGCGCACGGCGGTGCCAACGAAGCGGTATTGAAGATGCTGGACGAGATCGGCGATGTGGCCAACATCGACAAGTTCGTGGCCAAGGCCAAGGACAAGAACGATCCGTTCAAGCTGATGGGCTTCGGCCATCGCGTCTACAAGAACTTCGATCCGCGCGCCACGGTGATGAAGCAGACCTGCGACGAAGTCCTGGCCGAGCTCGGCATCAACGATCCGCAGCTGGAACTGGCCATGCGCCTCGAAGAACTAGCCCGCAAGGACCCCTACTTCGTCGAGCGCAACCTCTACCCGAACGTGGACTTCTACTCCGGCATCATCCTCAAGGCGATCGGCATCCCGACCAGCATGTTCACCGTGATCTTCGCCATGGCGCGGACCGTCGGCTGGATCTCGCACTGGCAGGAAATGCTGTCCGGTCCCTACAAGATCGGCCGGCCGCGCCAGCTGTACACCGGCGTTGCCCAACGCGACATCTCGGACGATCGCGGCTGATCGATCCGCCAGGAAGAACCCCGCTTCGGCGGGGTTTTTTTATGCCTGCAGGACCTGGATCGAAGTCGGACACTAGAAACGCCAGGCATGAAAAAGCCCGCACAAGGCGGGCTTTTTCGAGTCTGGATCAGGCAGCTTACTTGGCCTGAGCTTCGACTTCGGCTTCTACGCGACGGTTGACGGCGCGACCGGCTTCGGTGGCGTTGTCAGCAACCGGGCGGGATTCGCCGTAACCAACAGCGTTCACGCGGCCGCCCTGCACGCCGTACTGGTTAACCAGGACGTTACGCACGGCGTTGGCACGACGCTCGGACAGCTTCTGGTTGTAGGCGTCGGTGCCGACGGAGTCGGTGTGGCCTTCAACGGTGGTCGAGGTCTGCGGGTACTGCTGCATGAAATCAGCCAGGTTCTTGATGTCGGCGTAGCTGTTGGGCTTGACCACGGCCTTGTCGAAATCGAATTTCACGTCCAGCTCGACGCGAACGGTTTCGGCAGCAGCCGGGCAGCCGGTAGCGTCAACGGTGACGTTGGCCGGGGTGTTCGGGCACTTGTCGACGTTGTCGCAGACGCCGTCGTTGTCGGAATCGGTGCAGACGTCAGCAACGGGGGCCGGAGCCGGAGCCGGAGCGACTTCTTTCTTGGTGGAACCACCGAAGTTCAGACCAACACCTACAGCAGCGCTCCACTCGGTGTCGCCGTAGTCGATGTTGTAGTTAGCTTGCACGCCGGTACGGGCATACAGGTTCTCGGTGAAGTAGTACTTCAGGCCGGCACCTAGGTTGGCGTAGGTGGAGCGGTCACGACCACCTTCGTTGATGTCGCGGTTGCTGATGGACTGGTGAGCGAAGCCACCGGACACGTACGGACGCAGGCCGACGCCGGGCTGACCGAAGTGGTAGTAGGCATCCAGAGCGGCCAGGCTGCCCTTGATGTTCTTGTGACCCAGGTCGTGGTCGCCACGGGCGTTGTGGTACTCACCGTAGGACAACGCCAGCTCAACGTCATCGGTCAGGAAGTAGCCAACGGAACCGCCGTACAGGTCAGCGTTGGTCATGTTGCGCTGGCTGTCGGTGAACAGACGGCTGCCGAACAGCTCGGTCTCGACGGCGCCTTGACCTTGTGCCAGGGCGCTCAGCGAGGCGCTTGCCAGCAGGGAGCCGATAACGACGCCCAAGGTGCTCTTCAGTTTCATCCTTTGTATCCCCATTTTAGTGGTACTAATTCCGGCAATCTCCGGAGGCTTCGACAACAAGTTTTCGTGAAGTTCAAAAACTTACGGCTGACACATCCGGTCAGCCCTCAACTTCAGCTGCGAACTTGTCACGCAGTTTGTCGAGTGCCCGCTTGTACCGCATCTTGGTGGCACTGAGGCCCATGCGCATGATGTCGGCGATCTCCTGGAACTCCAGCTCTGCGACGAAGCGCAGCACCAGGATCTCCCGATCGACCTGACCCACATGGACCAGCCAGCGATCCATCCCTCCCTTCTCTTCCAGCTTCGGCGCCCGTTCCTCGGAGGCTTCCTCCATCGGATCCAGACTTAATGCCTCCACCAGCCGCCGCTTGCGGCGTTCCTTGCGGTACTGAGTGATGCACTCGTTGTAGGTGATGCTGTACAGCCAGGTCTTGAATTTCGATTTCCCCTCGAAATTCTTCAAACCGTAAAGCACCTTCAGCATGATCTCCTGGCAGACATCGTCTGCATCCCGGTCGTTCCCCAGGTAGCGGGCACAGACGTTGAACAGGGTGCGCTGATAACGGCGCATCAGTTCTTCGTAGGCTCGCGTCACGTGGAAGAGTTCACCATGCGCACGCTGGACCAGCTCTTCATCACTGAGCGTAGTCGGGTCGTAGGCATGAGGGGCAGGCTTGTTCAAGACGGAGTTGGCTACCAAAAAGTGGCGGGCATGATAGCCATCTCCGCGGCGCCTGTCAGCGGCTGCGCACCTGAGCCTCCAGCAATAGACGGTTCGGAACCGAAACGATATCGCCTTCCTCGGTCATGATGAGGGTCTTGGCGGTCCCGATTTCCTCGATCTCGCCTTCGACGTCCGCCAGGGTCACCCACTGGCCGACTTCGTAGAGTTCGCGCACATAGATGCCGGCCAGAATCTGCGACACCAGCCCCCGGCTGCCCAGACCCAGGGCCAGGGCGGCGGCCAGGGCGAAGGCGGTGAGCACGATGGCGATGACCAGGTTCAGCAGCTCGGTCTTGATCTCCAGCTGACCGACCGCGACCGAAATCGAAATGATGATGACCAGGCCCTGGGCCAGGCGCCCAAGCCCCGCGGCGTAGTCCAGGCCGACACCCTCGGCGGCGCCGTGGACCAGGCCACTGACCAGTTGCGCCAGCAGCACGCCAACGATGAGCACCAGGGCCGCACCAAAGATCTTGGGCACATAGAGCGCCATGACGTCCAGGGTGGAGGACACGCGCTGCAGGCCCAGGGATTCGGCGGCCGACACCAGGAACACCAGCAGGACAAACCAGTAGACGATCCGGCCGATCAGGGTGGTGACCGGGATGCGGATGCCGATCTTGGCCAGTTGCTTGGTCACACCGGCACCGGCAAGGATGCGATCCAGGCCGAGCTTGGCGAGTACCTTCGACAGCACGGTGTCGAGAATCTTGGCGACGGCGAAGCCGGCGAGGATCACCACCAGGGCGCCGAAGACGTTGGGAATGAAACCGGCCACCTTGCTCCACAGGGTGGTCATGGCGGACAGCAGACTCTGGGTCCAGATATCGAATTCCATCTACTTCAGGATCTCCGGGGAAGATTCGCTACGCCGGGTGCGACGGGAGCGCGGCTTCAGATGAGGGGCACCGTTGCCCAGCGCCAGCAGCAGCACCGATACCCAGTGCCGCCCGATCAGATCGAACAGCGCACCCGCGCCCACCTGACGGTTGGCGGTCTTGAGCACCCGGTGCAAGCGCGCCTGGTCATCGCCCTCCTCGTCCTGAGCGTTGGCCGGGGTATTGAGGAGCGCCTTGAGGGACGCTTCGAAAGGATCGTGCATAAGCACCTCGCTGGTCGTTTCCTCTTGACGCAACGAGGTGGAGGCGGGTCACAGCCAGCGCAGTCGGCGAAACAGCCAGACCTGGAAGATCGACACCGCCGCGATCAGCAGGCAGGCGGCCACGAAGCCGAAGGGAGACGACGAACCCGGCAGGCCGCCCATGTTCATCCCCAGCAGACCGGTGATGAAGCTGATGGGCAGGAAGAAGCCGGTGATGATGGCCAACAGATAGAGGGTGCGATTGGTCTTTTCCGTGGTCGCCCGCTGTTCGGCGTCCTGTAGCAGCGCCACCCGCTCGCGCATCACCTCGAGCTCTTCCAGGTTGCGCACCAGGCTGTTGTGCAATTCGCTCCAGTAGCCCTGACTGGCCGCCTCGACGAACCAGGCGGGCTTGCCACGGGCCAGATCGCCATAGATGTCGCGCTGCGGGGCCAGGTAACGGCGCAGCCCGGTCGCACGACGCCTGAGGGTGAGCACCTGGGCATGGTCGGGCAGGCTGTTCTCGTCCTGGTCGACCTGCTCTTCGAGACCATCGAGCTGGTCGGACAGACCGCGCACCAGGTCATCGACCCGGCTGGTCATGTAGCTGGCGAGATAGAGCACCAGTTCCTCGGCGCTCTGGGCGCCGATGCCCGCTTCCAGGTCTTCCTGGACCTCGGCGGCAGCCTTCATGGGTCTCATGCGCAGCGAGATCACCCGGCGCTTGTCGACGAATACCCGCAGCGACACCATGTCTTCGGGCACGGCGCCGGGATTGAGGTTCACCCCGCGCAGGAACAGCAGCAGGCTGTCGTCGGGCTGATTGACCAGCCGCGGGCGGGTCGCCTCTTCCAGCAGCAGGTCGCAGGCGAATTCGCTCAGGCCGCTGGATTGCCGGAGCCAGGCCTGGGCTTCGGGAACGCTGCGATCCCAGTGCAGCCAGAGCACTTCGCCGGGGCCCGGCTCGGCCTCGGCCAGCTCCCGGCGACTCAGGCGTCTTCCGCCGCCACGGCCATCGAGGAGATAGCCATAGATGAGGCCCTGTTCCACATCGCTGTCGTACTGCTGCATCTGAGATCTCGTGCAGGGATCGCGACCGCTTCCGGTCAAGCAATCCGGCAAAGGCGGCCCTGGGCAGGGCGCAGGCGCCACCTTCGTGGGGAATGAGGGAATTAATCCTGGAAAGGCTCACCCCGCCGTTGCCCGGCGGGGTGAGCCCCGGGATCAGGCGTTGCCTTCAGCCAGGAAGAACCAGGTGTCGAGCACGGAGTCGGGGTTGAGCGAGACGCTCTCGATGCCCTGCTCCATCAGCCACTTGGCCAGGTCTGGGTGATCCGAGGGACCCTGACCGCAGATGCCGATGTACTTGCCGGCCCGGTTGCAGGCGGCGATGGCATTGGCCAGCAGCTTCTTGACCGCCGGATTACGCTCGTCAAACAGGTGGGCGATGATGCCGGAGTCGCGATCCAGGCCCAGGGTGAGCTGGGTCAGGTCGTTGGAGCCGATGGAGAAGCCGTCGAAGTGCTCGAGGAACTCGTCCGCCAACAGGGCGTTGGAGGGCAGCTCGCACATCATGATCACGCGCAGGTCGTTCTCGCCGCGCTTGAGGCCGTTCTCGCCGAGCAGCTCGACCACGCGCGCCGCCTCGTCCAGGGTGCGCACGAAGGGCACCATGAGCTCGACGTTGGTCAGGCCCATCTCTTCACGCACCTTCTTCATGGCGCGACATTCCAGCTCGAAGCAGTCGCGGAAGTTCTCGCTGATGTAGCGGGAAGCGCCGCGGAAGCCCAGCATGGGGTTCTCTTCCTCGGGTTCGTAGAGCTTGCCGCCGATCAGGTTGGCGTACTCGTTGGACTTGAAGTCCGACAGGCGCACGATGACCTTTTTCGGCCAGAAGGCGGCGGCCAGGGTAGAGACCCCTTCCACCAGCTTCTCGACATAGAAGCCGACCGGATCCGAGTACCCGGCGATGCGCTTGTCGACGCTTTCCTTCACCTCGAAGGGCAGGCTGTCGTAGTTCAGCAGCGCCTTGGGGTGCACGCCGATCATGCGATTGATGATGAATTCGAGGCGCGCCAGACCCACGCCGGCGTTGGGCAGCTGGGCGAAATCGAAGGCACGGTCGGGGTTGCCGACGTTCATCATGATCTTGAACGGCAACTCGGGCATGGCATCCACCGAGCTCTTGCGGATGTCGAAATCCAGCTCACCTTCGTAGATCAGGCCGGTATCGCCCTCGGCGCAGGAGACGGTGACGGTCTGGCCTTCCTTGAGCAGGCTGGTGGCATTGCCGCAGCCGACCACCGCCGGGATACCCAGCTCGCGGGCGATGATGGCGGCGTGGCAGGTACGACCGCCACGGTTGGTGACGATGGCACTGGCGCGCTTCATCACCGGCTCCCAGTCGGGATCGGTCATGTCGGAGACCAGGACATCGCCGGGCTGGACACGGTCCATCTCGCTGACGTCGCGGATGATCTTGACCTTGCCGGCGCCGATGCGCTGGCCGATGGCACGGCCTTCCACCAGCACCTGGCCCTTGTCCTTGAGCAGGTAGCGCTCCATGACGGTGGCGCTGGCCCGGCTCTTCACCGTTTCAGGGCGGGCCTGGACGATGTAGAGCTTGCCGTCGTCGCCGTCCTTGGCCCATTCGATGTCCATCGGCCGACCATAGTGGCGCTCGATGATCAGCGCCTGCTTGGACAGTTCGGTGACCTCGGCGTCGGTGATGGAGAAACGCGCGCGATCCGCGGGCTCGACATCGACGGTACGGACGGAGCGGCCGGCCTTGGCTTCTTCGCCATAGACCATCTTGATCGCCTTGCTGCCCAGGTTGCGCCTGAGGATGGCCGGGCGACCGGCTTCCAGGGTGGGCTTGTGTACATAGAATTCGTCCGGGTTCACCGCGCCCTGCACCACGGTCTCGCCGAGACCATAGGCGGCGGTGACGAAGACCGCATCGCGGAAACCGGATTCGGTATCCAGGGTGAAGAGCACGCCGGCGGCGCCGGTCTCGGAACGCACCATGCGCTGCACGCCGGCGGACAGGGCGACCAGCTTGTGATCGAAGCCCTGGTGGACGCGGTAGGCGATGGCGCGGTCATTGAAGAGGGAGGCGAAGACTTCCTTGGCCGCGCGAATGACGTTGTCGACGCCGCGGATGTTGAGGAAGGTTTCCTGCTGGCCGGCAAAGGAGGCGTCCGGCAGGTCTTCGGCGGTCGCCGAGGAGCGCACGGCCATGGCGAGATTGGGGTTGCCGGCCGAGATCTCGGCGAAGGCCCGGCGAATCTCGGCATCCAGGCGCTCGGGGAAAGGTGCGTCCATGACCCACTGGCGGATCTGGGCGCCGGTCCTGGCCAGGGCGACGACGTCGTCGACATCCAGGGCATCGAGGGCGGCGTGGATACGCTCGTTCAGCCCACTCTGCTCAAGGAAATCGCGATAGGCCTGGGCCGTGGTGGCGAACCCGCCCGGCACGGAGACGCCCGCGTTGGCCAGGTTGGCGATCATCTCGCCGAGAGATGCGTTCTTGCCGCCCACGCGCTCGACGTCGTGCACGCCAAGCTGCTCCAGTGAAATTACATACTCGTCCAAGGTCTTCTCTCCATCTTGTGTCTTTGTGGGAAAGCAGTACGCCTCGGCGCCCGCCCCATGGACAGTGGACGGCGGTAGGTTACAGTGCAGCGATCCCTGCCCCGTACGCCACCAGGACGTCCCTCCATGCAACGAACCGCCTTTTTCATTTCCGACGGTACCGGCATCACGGCCGAAACCCTCGGTCAGAGCCTCCTGGCCCAGTTCGGGGACATCACCTTCAGAAAGATCACGCGCCCCTACGTGGATACGCTGGACAAGGCCAGGGCGATGGTACAGCAGATCAATGCCGCCGCCGTCCAGGACGGTGCGCGACCCATCATCTTCGATACCATCGTCAACCGTGACATCCGGGCCATTCTGGACCAGTCGAACGGGTTCATGATCGACATCTTCTCCACGTTTTTATCCCCGCTCGAACGGGAACTTTCCGCCGAATCTTCGTATTCGGTAGGGAAGTCACATTCGATCATGCACAATAGTCACTACATGGAGCGGATCGAGGCCGTCAATTTCGCACTCGAAAACGACGACGGCGCCCGCACGACCCACTATGCGCAGGCCGATCTGATCCTGGTGGGGGTCTCGCGCTGCGGCAAGACGCCGACCTGCCTCTACATGGCGCTGCAATACGGCATCCGTGCGGCGAACTATCCGCTGACCGAAGAGGACATGGAGCGCCTGCAGCTGCCCGCCTCGCTCAAGACCTACAAGGACAAGCTGTTCGGCCTGACCATCGACGCCGAGCGCCTGGCGGCGATCCGCCACGAGCGCCGGCCCAACAGTCGCTATGCGAGCTTCGCCCAGTGCGAATTCGAACTGCGCGAGGTGGAGAGTCTGTTCCGTCGCGAGAACATCTCCTTCATCAACACCACGCATTTTTCCGTGGAGGAGATCTCGGCGAAGATTCTGGTGGAGAAAGGCGTGGAAAGACGGTTTAAATAGCCGACCACCCTCCTCTTCAGCGCCTGCGTGGCGCGCCAGGCGACCGCCATGAACCTCGTCGATGCCCTGCTGTTCTTTCCGGTCGCCCTGCTCATCGCCCTGACCCCCGGCCCCAACAACTTCTGCTCGCTCGGCAACGGCATCCGCCATGGCGCGGTGACCGCGGGCTTGGCGGCCCTGGGTCGCGATGTGGCCTTCGTGATCTTCCTGGTGATCTCGGCGGTGGGCCTGGGCGCCATGCTGCTGGCTTCGGAGACGGCCTTCACCGTCATCAAGTGGATCGGCGCGCTCTACCTGCTCTACCTCGGCGTGAAGAGCTGGCGCAGCCGGGCCTTCGACGGGCTGGACCTGACCGAGACCGGCGCGGCGCAACCGCGGGCGCTGCACCGACTTATGCTGCAGGAATTCCTCATTGGCATCAGCAATCCCAAGGCGATCCTGTTGTTCGCCGCGGTCTTTCCGCAATTCATCGACCCCAGCCAGCCGACGACCCAGCAGTTCGTCTACCTGGGGGGCACCCATCTGTTCGCGGAAATGGTCGCGGCCTTCGTCTACGGCCTGTTCGGTCGGCAGATCCGCCGCTTCATCCGCGGCCCCCGCGGGGTCCGCCGCCTCAACCAGGCCACCGGGGCCTTCTTTGCCGGCGCCGGCGGTCTGCTGCTGACCGCCCACCGCTGATTCAGGACGACACCAGCCCGGACTGGGCGGCGCCCAGCTTGGCCAGGGCCGCCTCGATCGCCGACCAGGGCTGTTCCCTGGGCGCTACCGGCTTGTCCACGGCTGCCTGGCGAGCGGTCCGCACCAGAGCGTTGAATTCGGCTGTCAGAGCAGCGGCCCGGGCCGTGTCGGCATCCCCGGAAAAGACCGCGGGCGACAGCCAGAGGCGCTCCTGCAGGCGTTCGCCGACCTGGCGGGCGAAGTGCAGCCGCCGCTGCTGGCCGATCTGCCCGGCCGCGGTATCCTCGACCAGGCCCAGCGACAGCGTCTTGTAGGCAGGCAGCCGATCGAGCAGCCCCTGCTGGGCCTGGACCGAACGCGGCCAGTCGACATGCAGCCCCTCCACCGGTAGAGCGACAGCCAGTCCCAGATTGTCGATCAACTCCCCGTGACGCACGCCCAGCAGCTTCTTCAGCGGCTCGCGCTGCAGCAGGTTGTAGGCCCTTTCGAAGGCGGTACGCCAGGCCAGCGGCAGCTCCAGCGCCAGCAGCGGCTCGTCGAGCTGGATCCATTCCACGCCCTGGGCGGCCAACCGCGCGAAGATTTCGCCATAGACCGGCAGCAGCGACTCCAGCAGCTCGAGGCGGTCGAAGGCGGGATCCAGCGAGCGACCGAGCCACAGATAGCTCAGCGGCCCGAGGATTACCGGCTTGACGGCCAGACCAAGCGCCTGGGCCTCGGCGACCTCGTCGAACAGCTGCTCCCAGCCGATGGCAAAGGACTGATCTGAGGTGAATACGGGAACCTGGCAGGTGCCGGCGAACCCGTGATCGTCCGCCGCCTCGATATGGGCGGCAGCGCCTACCAGATAGGAGTGCGCCAGCACCCGATCGCCCCAGCCAGAGTCGCCTACCGCGAGCCACTCACAACCCGCAGCCTGCTGAGCACGCCACGCCTGCCGACGCTGCTGGCGTCCCTGGGCGATCAGGGCGGCACGGTCGCAATCGTAGCGAGACGCCAGGGACGCGTCACCCTGTTGCTCGCTCCGCGCGGAACCCTGGGAATGAATCTTGACCATTGCACACCTCCACCTGACAGGGTGGAGATTGTCTGCTCGCACGACGCATGAAACAAACTCAGGTTTCTTGTGATGAACTCAAGTTTCTCTCATACACCTGGATCAGGGTTTGAAGCGCGCCATGCTGTAGACGTCGGTGAACACCCCATCGCGCAGGGCATAGCGGCGCAGCAGACCTTCTTGTTCGAAACCGAGCTTGCGATAGAGCGCCAGGGCCGGCTCGTTGTCGCTGAAGACGGTCAGCTCGACCCGTTGCAGATTCATCCAGTTGTCGGCGAGGTCGAGCAGGGCCGTCAGCAGCTGGGTGCCGATGCCCTGCCCCTGACAATCGCGGGCTACCCCCATGCCGAGGGCCCCGCAGTGCTGGCGGCGAATGCGCGGCTGCTGTTCGAGACTGGCGCTGCCCACGACCCGCCCCTGCTGCAGGGCGACCAGCGCCACCCGGCCCTCGCGCTCGGCACTCTGCCGTTGCCGCCATTGCTCGGCGGTCTGATAGGGCAATTGCAGCACCTGTCGCGCCACCGCCGGATCGCCATAGAGGGCGGCCAGGCCCTCGGCGTGACGATCGGCATAGCGTTCCAGATGGACGAGCGAGCTGGACATGGGCGGCACTCCTTCGCGGAAGTCCGCAGCTTCGCCCAGGTCCGGGGGATCGGACAAGGGCGAAGCGCAAGCTCGCTAACCGCGTCGCGGGATCAGAGGGTCCACTTCAGGCTGAGCATGACGTTGCGGGGATCGCCGTAGGTGCCACTTCCGGTACCCGTCGGGATGCCCTGCCAGTACTTCTCGTCGAAGATGTTGTTGAAGTTGACCCGGCCATCCCAGTGCTCGTTGAAGCGGTAGCCGGCCATCAGACCCACCAGGGCATAGCTATCCTGCTTGGCTTCGCCGGTGCCGACGCGCTCGAAGGTCTCGCTTTGAGCCTGCAGATCGGCACCGATACGCCAGTTGCTCAGGCTACCCGCGAGTTGATAGCTGGTGGCGGCCTTGAACAGGTGCTTGGGCTGCTCGGGCGCGAAGCGGCGATCCTCGTAGGTGACATCCTTGGTGTATTGGCTGAGTACCAGGGTATAGGCCGCAGACGCCTGCCAGTTTGGCGTCAGCTGGCCGGAGATTTCCGCGTCGATACCGCGACTGCGGACCTCGCCCGCAGCGCTGTAACAGCTCTGCGCGGGGTAGCCAGGGCAGAAGGTGGCCTGGTTGGCTGGCAGGTAGGCACGATTCTCCTGGATGGTGTCGAACAGCGCCACGGAGGCATTCAGCGCGCCATCGAAATAGGCGCCCTTGAGACCGATCTCGTAGCTTCTGCCAGTCATGGGTTCCAGGACCGAACCTCCGGTGTTCTGCTCGCTTTGCGGCTTGAAGATCTCGGTATAGCTGGCATAGACCGAATAGGTGTCGTTCAGGTCGTAGATGATGCCGGCATAGGGCGTGACTTCGCGGGTGGCCTTGTAGTCGTTGTCACTGTAAAGGTTGTCGAAGTCATACCAGCTGACTCGTCCCCCGACGATGACGTGCAGCGGGTCCACCGGATTGAAGCGCGCTGCCGCATACACCGCCTCTTCGGTGGTGGTGTTCTTGCTGGCATAGGGCGTCAGCGTGTCCTTGGCCGGTTTGACGATGCTGCTGGGGCGGAAGTTGTAGATATCCACCGGAGTGGCACCCGAGTAGCCGCCACGCTGATAGAACTTATCCTGCCGCCGACTGATCCCGGCCATCAGTTCGTGCTCGCGACCCAGCAACTGGAAGGGCCCGCTCACCGAAGCATCAAGGTTGAGCTGATCGGAATCGGTGCGATAGGCGCCGGAGGCGGTACCAAAGTCACTGACCGAACTGTAGCTAAAGTCCGCGGCCGTGGACGTCAGGTAGTTGGAGTAGGTATCGGAATTGGCCCAGACCTGCTGCGCCGCCAGCTTGGCCTTCCAGCCGTTGTCGAAGGTGTGGGTGATGTCGGAGAACAGGGTGTAGTTGTCCTGATCCCAGTAGGCCCAGTCGCCGCTCAGGAAGGTGGAACGTGAGAGGTGCAGGTTTTCACCATTGGGACCGCTGGGCAGGCTGCCCCAGTCGGAGGTCTTGTCCTCGCGCTGCTTGGAGGCGCCGATGGTCCAGGTGGTGGCGTCGCTGAGATCCGCCTCGAGGACGCCATAGAAGGTCTGGCGCTTGCGCTCGCGCACGTCCTGGAAGCTGTGGCCGTCCTCGTAGGCGGCCACGGCGCGACCGCGCAGGGTGCCGGCCTCGTTGAGCTTGTTGGAGGCGTCGACCTCGGTACGGTAGCGGTCCCAGCTGCCGGCGCTGGTGGTGACGCTGACCTGCGGGAAGGCGGTCGGGCGCTTGCGCACCAGATTCAGGGTGGCCGAGGGATCGCCGGCGCCGGTCATCAGGCCGGTGGCGCCGCGGACCACCTCGACACGGTCGTAGATGGACAGATCGGCCGAGGACAGGCTGTCGAGGGTGAAGGTCCCGGCCGTGGTGGGCAGGCCGTCGTACATGACGTTGTCGATACGGAAGCCGCGGGAGAGGAATTCCTGGCGGTCGCCGCCGAATTTGCGCAGCGTTACGCCCGGGGCATATCTGACCACATCATTGAGATCGGTCATGCCCTGGTCTTCCATGCGCTGCCGGGTGATGACGCTCACCGACTGGGGCGTCTCCCGGATCGACAGCGGCAGGCCGGTGGAGGTGCTCATGGCGCCGGTGGTGTAGGAGCGCGTCCCTTCGGTGGTCGTCCGGCCCGTCAGGGAGCCATCGTCCGCGCTGATGGTGGTGGCCTCCAGCGCCACGCTGCCGGCCGCCGCCTGGGTGGCCACCGGGGCGACGGTCGCGACCGAGCCGCTGACCGAGGCCGCCAGGCCACTGCCCGCCAACAGGCGCTGCAGGGCGACATCCGGCTCCATCCGCCCCGCCAGTGCCGGCGCTCGCTTGCCCACCAGGGCAGCAGGATCGTAGTTCACCTGGAAGCCACTCGCGCGCGCGAAGCTCTGCAAGGCATCGGCCAGCGGCTGCGCCGGTTGCGACAGCGCCACGGGGGCGGCCTGGGCGAGCGTCGCCACGCCCAGGGAGACGGAAAGCGCGATGAGGCGAAGGGAGAAGAGCTGCATGTCGTTGGTCGTCCTCTAGGGAAACACCGACCCGTCCGTACCCCACGTAAGGACTCGCTGGAGGCTTTCCAGGGACCGGTATCCGTTGCCGTCTTGCGCGGCGGAACGCAGGCTATGCAACCTGGATGCATCTGTAAATGCAAATTAATATCATAAGCGAACGCAAAGCAGCCGATTGCACTTAGGAAGCGCTCAAGGACGCGCCTCTGCAGGTGTCGGCCTTCCATCGCCCTGCCTGGACTATTTTCGAGGAAATGTTTCAAGGAAACAGGGACTGCCCTGCCTAGTTTGCGCGGCAGTGGGCAAAGCTGTTGCGCGAGCGGCGGTCTGTCGGTGGTGTGAAGGCGGGCTTGGAAACAGAGCGCGGCGACTGGGGAAAGCTGCAGACGGCGGCGGGCCGGTTCAGACCAGCCGCCTGGAGCCACCCACCCCCTCATCATGAAAGCGCTGGGCGATGGCGCAGATCTGCGGCTCGATGGCCAGGAAGGCGTCGAGCACCAGGGGATCGAAGGTGCTGCCGCGCATCTCGCGCATCATCTGCAGCGAATCCGCATGGCTGAACGGCTCCTTGTAGCAGCGCCGACTGATCAGGGCATCGTAGATATCGGCCACCGCCATGATCCGGCCGGCCAGCGGGATGCCGGTACCGGACAGTCCGTTGGGATAGCCGCTGCCATCCCACTTCTCGTGGTGGGTGCTGGCGATCTCGGCGGCCAGGGCAAGGAAATTGTCATCCTCCAGATGGCTGGCCGTGCTGAGGATGATCTGCCGACCGAATTCGGCATGCCGCTGCATCACCTGCATCTCCTCCGGCGTCAGCCGGCCGGGCTTGAGCAGGATGGCATCCGGCACGCCGACCTTGCCGATGTCGTGCAGGGGCGCGGACAGGAACAGCAGCTTGATGTAGTCGGGCGTGAGTTGCTCCGGCGCGTGGCCGGACTGCCGCAACTGCTCGGCGATAGCGCGAACGTAGTACTGGGTGCGCTTGATATGGGCACCGGTCTCGGGATCCCGGGTCTCGGCGACCGCCGCCATGGACTCGATGGTGACCTGCCGCGAGCGTTCCAGCTGCCGGCGCCAGCGCTCTTCGTGCTGGCGCGCCAGGATGATCCGGGTGATCAGCGCCAGCGCCGAGAGCATCGCCACCAGCAACAAGGGTGCGGCCAGCGGCAGGAAGACGTCATGGCGAACGAACAGCCAGGCGCCCAGCAGCTGCGGCAGGACGACCAAGGCGGCCGCCAACAGGGCGAAGCGACGCTGACTGCGATTGAAGAGAAAGCCAACGGCAAGCAGCAGGCCGCCTGTCAGGCAGAGCACCAGTTGCAGCACGCCGGCGAACTGGGGAATTCGTACCAGGGCATCGTCCAGCAGGTCCTGGGTCAGGGCGGCCTGCAGCCTGACGCCGGAAAAGATCTGGCCCAGCGCCGTCGTGTGCAGGTCGTTGAAGCCCGCGGCCGAGACGCCGACGAAGACGACCTTGCCCTTGAGGGTGGCCGGGGCCACCGCGCCGCTGAGCACCGCCAGGGCCGAGACTTCCGGATAGTGCTCGGCCCCGCTGTGCAGCCGCAGCAGCGCCTGGCCTTCGCGATCGAGTGGCAACCGATGATCACCGAGTCGCAGCGTCGGCCCGGCAAGGCCGCTCTCCACCACGCCCTCGTTCAGCCCCAGGGCGCGCAGGGTGGCGGCCAGCGCCAGACTCGGATGGAGGATGCCCTGATGACTGAGCAGCAGGGGGACGCGCCGCAGGATGCCATCGCTGTCACGCTGGCTGTTGATGAAGCCACTGAAGCGCGTCTGGCTGGCGATGGGGGCCACATTGTCCAGCGCGCCTCTGGCTTCGGGCAGCTGTAGGGCGTCGAGGGCGCCCGTGAAGCCGACCCCTGGCCGTAGCCCGCCGGAGACGGGTTGCTGCAGATCGAGAAAGAAGAAACGGGCACCGACGGCCCCCGTCTGGCCCATGACGTAGCCGAGATAACCGTCATTGTCCTGCAATTCCGCAGGCACCCCGGAAAAGCTCAGGTCTACACCGAAGTCGTCGCGGAAACTCTGCTGCAAGGCCTTGAGCGAGGTCCGGTCCGGCTCGCTGAACAGGACATCCACGGCGATCGCCGCCGGCTCGGCCTCGGCGATGCGCGAGAGCAGCTGAGCGACCCGGTAGCGGGGCCAGGGCCACTGCCCGAGCGCGGCCAGACTCGCCTCGTCGATGCTGACCACCTGGACATCCGTGGCATCCTCGGTGCTGGCCGCAAGGCGGCTGAGCTGGTCGTAGGCCAGGCGGTCGAGATACTGCAGCGGCGACAACTGCGCCAGGGCAGCGAGGCCGAAGGCCAGCGATAGTCCCAGGCTGACCAGGAACATCCAGGGCGCGCGCCGGCGCAGCAGGGTCGCAACGGGGTTCATGCCCGCGATCCTAGAGAATCAGGACTTCGACACGCCGGTTGCGTGGCTCGGACTTGCCGGGACGGGTCGGTACCAGGGGCACGGTATCGCCGAAAAACTCGACATTGATGCGCAACTTGGGATCGAGCCGCTGCAGCAGACCGGCCACCTTGCGGGCACGCTGCCCCGAGAGGTCGAGGTTGTAGGAAGGCGCTCCCGAGCCATCCGCATGGCCGAATACCGAAATTTCCGTGGGGATGCGCTGCCGTGCCGTTTCCAGCACCTCGGGCAGGAGCGCCTTGGACTGCGGCGTGAGCTCCATGCTGTCGGAGAGGAAGTTGAGCATGTAGGTCTTCGGCGGCGACGGCTGAGCCGCCAGCACCTGTCGATGCTGCTGCTCGAAAAGGGGTTGGGCCACCGCCTGCACAGCGGTCGGCGCCTGCCCCGGTGCGCCCACCGTGACCTCGCCGAAGCCCTGGTCGATGGCCTGGCGACCCGCCGGGCTGGTCACCGAAACGGCGCCGACATGGCCGTCTTCATCGGGCATCAGGATGACCCGTGTCTGCGGTGGCGGCGGGCTGGCACAGCCGCCCAGCAGCAGCGCGGACAACAGCACGCTCAGCAGCAGACGACCAGGGGATGCGACAGCGACCAGCGCGTTCATTGGGCCTGGACCAGGAAACGGGTGCCGCGCACGCCGATGGTCGCGGTCGGCGTTTCGATCTTGACCGTGTCGGGGGCGACCTTGCCGATCTTGCCGGACGAGTAGATGGCGGAGCCCTTGGTCAGGTACAGCGAGAAGCCATAGCGACTGCGCTTGGGTTCGAACAGATAGTCACGCAATTGCACATCGGCGTCGCTGCCCAGGGTGAGCAGGGTGCCGTCGAGGAAGACGATGGCTGCGGTGGCGTCCGGGCCGGCCTGCAGGCGATCGGCCACCTCCAGGGTGGTACCGGCCTGAGCGTCCAGGGTGGCGTTCTGGCGCAGTACCCTGACGTTGCCCGAGACGCTCTTGATCAGCGCCACATGCGCCTCTTCCGCGGCCGTGACCTGCGCAGATCCCAGCAATTGCAGCCCGAGCAGCGCCAATGCGAACAGTGTTGTCTTCATGCTTTCCTGTTCCCTGGATGGAAGGGCGTGGCCGCCGCAGGGCGACGGATTGCCGGCAGGACCTCGGATGGCACCTTGAAGCAGCCTGCTGCGCAGCGGTGAGGGCTCCAGACTCGTGAACCCAGTCACCTTCTACCAGATAAACAAGCCAAGCGGCACGCAAAGTAGTACGAATGGCACCTGGCCACTACTCATGCCATCACGACCCCGCGAGACGAACGGCACCGGCAGCGGTCTAGTGAGCAATCTTTCCCAGGTTACCTTTCATGCAGATCATTCTGGTCCGTCACGGCAAGCCCGATCTATCCAGCAAGGCCCGCTGCACCCCAAGGGAGATGAAGGATTGGGTCGCGCGCTACCAGAAGGCGCCGGTGCCCGCAGGCCAGGAGCCCGCGGAGACGCGGCGGCTGGCGCAAGAGGCGGGTTACGTGGTGAGCAGTCCCCTGAGTCGCTGCGTGCGCTCGCTCGAGTACCTGATGGGACGCCCCGGCAGCCCGGTGGACGACCGCTATGCCGAAGCCCATCTGCCCTATCTGGAGCTGGAGACACCGCGACTGCCGGTCAAGGCCTGGCGCCTGCTGTTCAGATCCGCCTGGTTCCTGGGCTTTGCCGCCCATACCGAATCCATCGGCAGTTCCTCGGTCCGCGCCGGCCAGGCGGCCGATCACCTCATCGAACTGGCGGAACGCCACGGTTCGGTACTGCTGCTGGGGCACGGCATCATGAACGTGCTGATCGCCTGGCAGTTGCGCAAGCGCGGCTGGCGCGGCCCCCTGCACCTGCTGCTCAAGGACTACTGGAAGCCAAGCATCTATCGCAAGGAGCCGCGCTGAGATCGCTCAGCGGCTCGCCCTGGCACGAGCCTCTTCCAGTTCACGGCGCGCCTCGGCCAGCTTTCGGGTTCGCACCCGGATCTTGTCGGCGTCGCCCTTGGCCTGGGCGCTGCGCAGATCCCGTTCTCGCTCGGCCACGTCGCGGCTCCGGGCCTGGATGACATCCAGCCGCTGCTGGCGCAGGCCGGCGTCGGTGCAGTGCGCCTGAACCGCGCCGAGTGCCCGCCGCAACCCCGCCAGCCGCCCTGCATCGCCTTGTGTCTGCGCCTGGGCGATCTGCCGTTCCAGCGTCAGGCGTTTCGCCGCGCAGCCTCCGTCGGCTGCGACAGCCAGGCCGGGTAGCCACAAGGTGGCCGCGAACAGCACTGCCCTGGTTCGGTCTTTCATCGGCATTCCTCCAGGCGTTGAAAGGCGAGAGCTTCCGGGTCGCTCCGCTCAACCGTCCAGCGACGGCCCGACCAGCGCGGCGAGCTGATCATAGACGCCTGGCGCTGCCACCAGCAGGGGATTGCCATTGACCAGGCCGTCGTTGCGCAGGAAGGCGTTGTGGCGACCGCCGGCCTCCTGGATCAGGACCAGGCCCGCCAGGCAGTCCCAGCCATGGATCAGGGTCTCGTAATAGCCGATCAGCCGGCCGGCGGCGACATAGGCCGTCATCAGGGCACCCGAGCCATTGCGGAAGAATTGCCCACCCTCGGCGAGCAGACCGGTCACGAACGGCAGGAAGTGTTCCTTGCCGCGTCGGTGGGTGGTACCCAGCCCGGTCAGGCCCTGGCGGATCTCGGTGGCCGCATGGACGCGCAGCGGCTGGTCGTTGACGAAGGCGCCGTGCCCGCGCAGGCCATGGAAGAGTTCGGCGTGATTCGGATCCATGATGGCGCCGAGCAAGGGCTCGCCCTCGTGCATCAGGCCGATGGACACGCACCAGTTGTGCAGGCCGTTGAGAAAGGGCGCGGTGCCGTCGATGGGGTCTATGACCCAGAGGTAGGGCGCGGACAGGTCGGTGGCGCCGCCCTCCTCGCCCAGCAGGCCATCCTCTGGAAAGCGCTCGATCAGGCGTTGGCGGATGAGATCCTCCAGCGTCTTGTCGGCGATGCTCACCACGTCCTGCAGGTCGCTGCCCTTGTGGTCCACCTGCAGCGCACCGCGCCGGCGATAGAAATCGAGGCCGAGCTGCGCCGCTTCCCGGGCGATGTCCTGGACAGCGCGGTAGCGTTCGGCGATGGCGGGGGCGATAGCGGTCATGGGCGCTCCTGGAACGGGAAAAGGCGTCAGGGTGCCAGTTCCACCGGTGGAAAAGAATAGTCGCGATCCTGCCCGTCACCGCCGTTGCCACTGGCCCCGGTCAGACCGCGGCCGTGCACTGGCGAAATTCTGCCAATGTCGGCAAAGGTCCGACTAGAAACCCCTGGTCATGGCCGTGTCATCTCGGCGGCGCAGGCTGTCGGGTATTGGCACTCAGGACGGCGAAATGCAGCGACGGACCGCACCAAATCCGCCCGCCGCCGTCAGAACAGTTGAGTGCTCGTTGTACCGGGAGGACGCCATGACCGCACAAACTTCGCTATTCCACGGCAATGGTCAGCTGCAGCAGTTGCGGCGACTGATTCCCAGACAGCATTTCGAAGGTCTGGAACGCCACCTCGAGTTGCTGTCGCAAGAATTTCCGCTCTTCGACCATCCGCCGTTGAGCATCGACTGCGCCGTTGCCGAAACCCTGGAGAACCTTGGCATTCGTGCCTTCCAGTGGCAGGGCAGCTGCAACCTGCCGCAACGGATGGCCCTGGGCAGCGCCCTGATGGGCGAAGGATTCATGGCCCAGTCCAGCACGCCGGAATACACCCTCTACCTCAACGTGCGAGGCGAGAAGGTGCTGCTGCGGCAAGAGCCCGCAGGTGGCCAGACCCTGGTCAGCCTGGTGTCGGATTGCCCGCCGCTCTTCGCCTACCTGGCGGCCAAGCATCAAGAGGCGCTGCCTGTCGCCTGAGTGGCTCGACGTCGACCCGTCGAGGGCGTGACCCACGGGTCAAGCGGATAACGAACAGGGTCACAATTACGCATTAACGTCAGACTAACCAGGAACCAAATGGGCAGTGGAGTGGTAGATTCGCGCTTCGGATCTACCAGGAGACCCAAGGAATGGGAATTCGTATTCTGGCCAGCGTCATCGTAACCTTTGCCGCCTTCAATGGCGAAGCTGCTTCCCTCCCCGCGATACCCCCGCTCAAGCTGGCGGACCTCGTTCTGCAGGTTCCGACTTCAGCCACCAACAGCCTCCCCTCCAGCAGCGAGACCTCGTTTCGCGATACGCGTCAGCCGATCAACGCCGCGCGCTGGCTGAACGAACGTCAGACGCTGGTCCAGGAACAGCGCTGGGTCTTCTAGATCGCCACCCGATGATCTGACAACCGTCTGTCTTTTTGCTGCCATCCAGGGAATGAATCCGCTTTTCGCGGGTCCGTCTGGTTCTACGGGCAGCTCATTTGTCTGCCCATTTGACGTACCCGCGGAGCTGCCATGAAACGCTTATTCCCTCTTTTGCTGGCCGCCCTGTCGGCGTGCAGCTCGGCGCCAAGCTCTCCCCCGGCCGATCCGTCGCAATTCGGCGGCCGTACCCAGGAACAACTCCGGCAGAGTTTCGGCTCGCCGCAGCGAGTCGCGCAGCTCGATCGCCTGGTGGTCTACGAATATCGCAACCTGCGCGCCCCGGGCAGCGCGACGCCGGTCTATTCCTTTCTCATCGAAAACGAGCGGGTGATCGAATCCACCCCCGGAACCTTGCAGCTTTATCGCGAGGACGGCATCACCAAGGTCAAGGCGGAAAGTCTCTAGACAGAGCCGTTGGCCGGATCGCGCGTCCCGCGCAGCCTTGCGGGGATGTGCAAAAAAATACTGATTTTGGTGTCTTCCAGCATTTGTTTCCCAGGCGGCAACGGGCTGTAATCGGTCCGTGGCTTCCGCTGCAAAGGCCGTCACAGCCGGCCGCGTGGTGGGTTACAACAACAAGAAAAGCGTCTGCTGCCATTGCACAGGACGCGGAGTGCAAGATGAAAACAACACCAAAAGCGCTTTTATTGTCCGCTGTTACCCTCTCTGCAGGCCTGACCTTCTCGCTGGCCCTCCAGGCCGCCGAAACGGTCACCATCGCCACCGTCAACAACAGTGACATGATCCGCATGCAGCGGCTGTCCAAGACCTTCGAAGAACAGCACCCCGACATCAAGCTCAACTGGGTGGTGCTCGAGGAGAACGTGCTGCGGCAGCGGCTGACCACCGACATCGCCACCCAGGGCGGTCAGTTCGACGTCCTGACCATCGGCATGTACGAGACCGGCCTCTGGGGCGCCCAGAACTGGCTGGAGCCCATGAAGGACCTGCCCGCCAACTACGACCTGGACGACCTCTTCCCGTCGGTTCGCGAAGGCCTTTCGGTCAAGGGCACCCTCTATGCGCTGCCCTTCTACGCCGAAAGCTCCATCACCTATTACCGCAAGGACCTGTTCCAGCAGGCTGGCCTGACCATGCCCGCCCAGCCCACCTGGACGCAGATCGCCGAATTCGCCGGCAAGCTGCACCAGCCGGACAAGGACCAGTACGGTCTCTGCCTGAGAGGCAAGGCCGGCTGGGGCGAGAACATGGCCCTGGTCACCACCATGGCCAACGCCTTCGGCGCGCGCTGGTTCGACGAGAAGTGGCAGCCTGAATTCACCGGTCCGGAATGGACCGCGGCGGCCAACTACTACGTCACCAACATGAAGAAGTACGGCCCGCCCGGTGCCTCCAGCAACGGCTTCAACGAGAACCTGGCGCTGTTCAACAGCGGCAAGTGCGCCATCTGGGTCGATGCCAGCGTCGCCGGCTCCTTCACCATGGACAAGAGCCAGAGCAAGGTCGCCGACAGCGTCGGCTTCGCCGGCTCGCCGCGCGAGGTCACCGACAAGGGCTCCTCCTGGCTGTACGCCTGGTCCTTGGGTATCCCGACCTCCTCCAAGCACAAGGATGCCGCCAAGACCTTCGTGACCTGGGCCACCTCCAAGGACTACGCCAAGCTGGTCGCGGACAAGGACGGCATCGCCAACGTGCCGCCGGGCACCCGCAAGTCCACCTACAGCCAGGCCTACATGGACGCGGCGCCCTTCGCCAAGGTCTCGCTGGACATGCTGCAGCACGCCGACCCGGCCCATCCCTCGGCCAAGCCGGTGCCCTATGTGGGCATCCAGTACGTGACCATCCCCGAGTTCCAGGCCATCGGCACCTCGGTGGGCAAGCTGTTCGCCGCGGCCCTCACCGGGCAGATGTCGGTCGAGCAGGCCCTGCAGGCGGCGCAGCAGTCCACCGCCCGGGAAATGAAGCGCGCCGGCTATCCCAAGTAGCGCTGGAGCCCTGGGTCCGCGCCCCGCGGACCCAGGCCTAGCGGCTTTTCCTGCCTGATCCGTCGCTGGCGTCGCGAGACGCCAGCGCCTCGTCACGGCCCACTGCCTTGCGGAGCATCGCCATGCAGACCTCCACCCTCAAGACGCCCGCCGTCGAAACCCCTGCCGCTCCCGCCCGTCGTCAACGCCATCGTGCCGGTCCCGGCTGGTTCCTGATCAGTCCTTCGGTGGCTCTGCTGCTGGTGTGGATGCTGGTGCCCCTGGGCATGACCATCTGGTTCTCGCTGATCCGCTACAACCTGCTCTATCCGGGCGAGCACGCCTTCGTCGGCCTGGAGAACTTCGAATACTTCGTCACCGATGCCGGCTTCTGGCCCGGCATGAGCAACACCCTGCTGCTGGTGGGCAGCGTGCTGCTGATCAGCGTGGTCTTCGGCGTGCTGATCTCGGCGCTGCTGGAGGCCAGCGAGTTCCTTGGCCGCGGCATCGTCCGCGTCCTGCTGATCTCGCCGTTCTTCATCATGCCCACGGTCAGCGCCCTGATCTGGAAGAACCTGATCTTCCATCCGGTCTCCGGCATTCTCGCCGCGGTCTGGAAACTCTTCGGCGCCACCCCGGTGGACTGGCTGGCCACCCATCCGCTGCTGTCGATCATCCTGATCGTGTCCTGGCAGTGGCTGCCCTTCGCCATTCTCATCCTGATGACCGCCATGCAGTCGCTGGACCAGGAGCAGAAGGAAGCGGCCCGCCTGGATGGCGCCGGCCCGCTCGCCATCTTCTGGCACCTGACCCTGCCGCACCTGGCGCGGCCCATCGCCGTGGTGGTGATGATCGAGACGATCTTCCTGCTCTCGGTGTTCGCCGAGATCTACACCACCACCAGTGGCGGCCCGGGCTTCGCCTCCACCAACCTCGCCTACCTGATCTACAACCAGGCCCTGCTGCAGTTCGACGTCGGCCTGGCCTCCGCCGGTGGCCTGATCGCCGTGCTCATCGCCAACATCGCCGCCATCATCCTGGTGCGGATGCTCGGCAAGAACCTGACCCAACAGTGAGGACCCTGACATGCTGACGCTCAAGCAATCCCGGCGCCTGCAGAGCCTGCTGCTGGGCCTGCTCGCCTGGCTGGTGGCCCTGGTGCTGTTCTTCCCGATCTTCTGGATGGTGCTGACCAGCTTCAAGACCGAGATCGACGCCTTCGCCACGCCGCCGCAGTTCTTCTTCACGCCCACGCTGGAGAACTACCTGACCATCCAGGCGCGCAGCGACTACTTCCACTTCGCACTGAACTCGGTGGTGATCTCCTTCGGCGCCACCCTGCTCAGCCTGCTGCTGGCGCTGCCGGCGGCCTATTCCATGGCCTTCCACGAGACCAAGAACACCCAGCGCCT
This sequence comes from Pseudomonas sp. SHLD1, assembly GCF_028640935.1. NCBI lineage: Bacteria > Pseudomonadati > Pseudomonadota > Gammaproteobacteria > Pseudomonadales > Pseudomonadaceae > Pseudomonas > Pseudomonas sp. SHLD1. The sequence goes on along the minus strand of NZ_JAQZAD010000019.1, from coordinate 69,689 downwards.
GCTGCTGTGGATGCTCTCCACCAAGATGCTGCCGGCCGTCGGCGTGCTGGTGCCCATCTACCTGCTGGCCAAGCAGTTCGAACTGCTCGACAGCCGGCTGCTGCTGATCGCCGTCTACACCCTGATCAACCTGCCGATCGTGGTCTGGATGGTCTACACCTATTTCAAGGACATCCCCAAGGACATCCTTGAGGCCGCGCGCCTGGATGGCGCCACCACCTACCAGGAAATCGTCCGGGTACTGCTGCCGATCGCCAAGGGCGGCATCGCCTCGACCATGCTGCTGTCGCTGATCCTCTGCTGGAACGAGGCCTTCTGGTCGCTGAACCTGACCTCGTCCAACGCCGCCCCGCTGACCGCGCTGATCGCTTCCTACTCCAGTCCGCAGGGACTGTTCTGGGCCAAGCTGTCGGCCGTCTCGACGCTGGCCTGCGCACCCATCCTGATCTTTGGCTGGATCAGCCAGAAACAACTCGTCCGCGGCCTGTCGTTCGGCGCGGTGAAATAAGAACAAGAGGACTCCTGTCATGGCCAATCTGAAAATCCGCAGCCTGCGCAAGGGCTTCGACTCGCTGGAAATCATCAAGGGCGTCGACCTCGATATCAACGACCGCGAATTCGTGGTCTTCGTCGGCCCGTCCGGGTGCGGCAAGTCCACCCTGCTGCGCCTCATCGCCGGCCTGGAAGAGGTCAGCAGCGGCACCCTGGAACTGGACGGCCGCGACATCACCGAGGTGTCGCCGGCCAAGCGTGACCTCGCCATGGTGTTCCAGACCTATGCCCTCTACCCGCACATGAGCGTGCGCAAGAATCTGTCCTTCGCCCTCGACCTGGCCAAGATCGACAAGCAGGAAGTGGAGCGCAAGGTCACCGATGCCGCCCGCATCCTCGAGCTGACACCGCTGCTGGAGCGCAAGCCGCGCCAGCTCTCCGGTGGCCAGCGCCAGCGGGTGGCCATCGGCCGCGCCATCGTCCGCCAGCCGAAGATCTTTCTGTTCGACGAACCCCTGTCCAACCTGGACGCCGCCCTGCGTGTGCAGATGCGCCTGGAACTGGCGCGTCTGCACCAGGAATTGCAGGCCACCATGATCTACGTGACCCACGACCAGGTGGAAGCCATGACCCTGGCGACCAAGGTGGTGGTGCTCAACGGCGGCCGCGTCGAGCAGGTCGGTTCGCCCCTGGAGCTCTATCACCATCCGGCCAACCTCTTCGTCGCCGGCTTCCTGGGCACGCCGAAGATGGCCTTCTTCAAGGGGAAGGTGGTGGCCACCGACGCCCAGGGCGTGGAGGTGGAGCTGGCAGCCGGTCCGCGCCTGCACCTGCCACGCCGTGGTGACGACCTCGCGATCGGCAGCCCGGTAACCCTGGGCATTCGCCCGGAACACCTGCGCCTGGCCGCCGACGGCCAGTTGCCGGTGATCAGCGATGTGGCCGAGCGCCTGGGCAGCGACACCTATTGCCACATGGTCACCGAGGCCGAGGAGCCGCTGACCGTGCGCGTGCCGGGTGACTGCGCCGTCGCCTACGGCGAACGCCAGCGCCTGGCCCTGGACGTCGACTTCTGCCACCTGTTCGACGAACAGGGCCGCGCCGTGGCGCCGCTGCTGCGCAACGCTGCCTGACCCCTCTCCCCCCTTCCGGCCCCGGCGCCCTGCGCGCGCCCGGGGCACCGCCTTGCAGGATCGCCATCGTGAAACTCAATCGCCAGCACCTCGAACAACTTCCCGACTACATCGCCAAGCCCGGCTACGCCGCCTGCCAGTTGCGCCAGGGCATCGTCCACATCGGCGTCGGCGGCTTCCACCGCGCGCACCAGGCCATCTACACCGAGGCCCTGCTGAATCAGGGGCGCGACCTGGACTGGAGCATCTGCGGCGTCGGCCTGCGCGCCGAAGACCGCGCCATGCGTGATGCCCTGGCCGGCCAGGATTACCTCTACACCCAGGTAGTGCTGGCCGACGAGCCGGACACCGAGGTGCGCGTCGTCGGCGCCATCAGCGGCATGCTGCTGGCCGAGGACGGCACCCAGACGCTGATCGACAAGCTGGCCCATCCCAGCACCCGCATCGTCTCCCTCACCATCACCGAGGGCGGCTACTGCATGGATGACAGCACCGGCGAATTCAACTTCAAGCTGCCGCTGATCCAGCATGACCTGCAGCATCCGGGCGATCCGCGCAGCGTCTTCGGCTTCCTGCTGGCGGCCCTGGCCAAGCGCCGCGCCGAGGGCACCGGGCCCTTCACCGTGATGTCCTGCGACAACCTTCCGCACAATGGCCAAGTCACCCGCAAGGCCCTGCTGGCCTATGCCGCCCTGGTGGACGAAGAGCTGCACGGCTGGATCGCCGAGCACGTCAGCTTCCCCAACGCCATGGTCGATCGCATCACCCCCATGACCAGCACCGCCCATCGCGAGGCGCTGCTGGCCGAACACGGGGTCGAGGACGCCTGGCCGGTGGTCTGCGAGCCCTTCCTGCAGTGGGTGCTGGAAGACAGGTTCGTCGCCGGCCGTCCGGCCTGGGAAGACGTCGGCGTCCAGTTCACCGATGACGTCACCCCCTATGAAGAGATGAAGATCAAGCTGCTCAACGGCAGCCACCTGGCGCTGACCTACCTGGGCTTCCTCAAGGGTTACCGCTTCGTCCACGAGACCATGGCCGATCCGCTGTTCGTGCGCTACATCCGCGCCTATATGGACGAGGACGTGACCCCGCAGCTGGCTCCGGTGCCCGGCATCGATCTCGACCAGTACAAGGACACCCTGATCGAACGCTTCTCCAATCGCGCCATCGCCGATCAGCTGGAGCGGGTCTGCTCCGATGGTTCGTCGAAGTTTCCCAAGTTCACCGTACCGACCATCAACCGCCTGATCGAAGACGACCAGGCCCTGGATCGCGCCGCGCTGGTGGTGGCCGCCTGGGCGGTCTACCTGCGTGGCGTGGACGAGACCGGGGCGACCTATCGCATCCCCGATCCGCGCGTCAACTACTGCGAGGAACTGGTGCAGGACCAGAAGAACGTCACCGAGCGCCTGCTGGGCGCCGAGGAAATCTTCGGTAAGCACATCCCGAAATCCGCGGCCTTCGTTGCCGCCTTCGAGCGGCAGCTGTACAACTTGCGTACCCATGGGGTCAGCGCCACCTTGCAGACCCTGCTCGGCGACTAGCCTTGGCAGAAAACTGCCTGGGCAGCGTCGATAGTTCATACAAGCCCTAACAACAACAAGGAGCGGCCAGGCATGAAGTTTCTCGGGATCGACTGCGGCACCCAGGGCACCAAGGCGGTGATCCTGGATGTCGAGCGCGGGGTGGTACTGGGCGAAGGCAGTGCGCCTCACCCCTTGACCGAGGCAGCCAACGGCCGCCGCGAGCAGAATCCGGCGGACTGGGTCCGGGCGCTGGTGGCGGCCACCCGCGCCGCCCTGGCGCAGGCCGGCAGCGATGGGCAGGACATCCTCGGCGTCGGCGTCTCGGGCCAGCAGCATGGTCTGGTACTGCTCGACGACAGCGGCAAGGTGCTGCGTCCGGCCAAGCTCTGGTGCGACACCGAATCCACCCCGGAAAACCAGCGTCTGCTGGAACACCTGGGCGGCGTGGAGGGCTCCATCGAGCGCCTGGGCCTGGCCATCGCGCCGGGCTACACCGTCTCCAAGCTGCTCTGGACCAAGGAGCAGCACCCGGAGGTGTTCGACCAGATCGCCCGGGTGCTGCTGCCCCACGATTACCTGAACTTCTGGCTGACCGGACGCGCCGTGGCCGAATACGGCGATGCCTCGGGCACCGGCTATTTCAATGTGCGCACCCGCCAGTACGACCTGGAACTGCTGCGCCACATCGACCCCAGCGGTCGCCTGGAGCGCGCGCTGCCGGAGTTGATCGAGGCCGATCAGCCGGTCGGGCGGCTGCGGCCGGAGGTCGCCAGCCAACTGGGCATCAACGCCCAGGCGCTGGTCTCCAGCGGCGGCGGCGACAACATGATGGGCGCCCTGGGCACCGGCAACAGCCGCGCCGGCCAGATCACCCTGAGCCTGGGCACCTCGGGCACCCTCTATGGCTATTCCGACGAACCCCGCATCAGCGAGCATCCCGCCGTGGCGGGCTTCTGCTCGTCCAACGGCGGCTGGCTGCCGCTGATCTGCACCATGAACCTGACCAATGCCAGCGGCCAGATCCGCGAGTTGCTCGGCCTGGATCTCGCCGAATTCACCCGTCTGGTGGCGAAGTCGCCCATCGGCGCGGAGGGAGTGCTGATGCTGCCCTTCCTCAATGGCGAACGGGTGCCGGCGCTGCCGACCGCCACCGCCAGCCTGCATGGCCTCACCGCCACCAACCTGACCCGCGCCAACCTGTGCCGGGCGGTGGTCGAGGGGGTGAGCTTCGCCTTGAGATACGGCTTCGACCTGCTACGCGACCTGGGCATGCCCGGCGACACCCTGAGACTCATCGGCGGCGGCGCCAGGAGCCCGGTGTGGCGCCAGCTGATCGCCGACCTGATGAACACCCCGGTGGTCTGCCCGGTCCACGGCGAAGCCGCGGCCCTGGGTGGCGCGCTGCAGGCCGCCTGGTGCTGGAGTCACGAACAGGGTCGCCCGGAGTCGCTGGACAGCCTCACCGAACGCTGCGTGCACCTGGACCCGGCCAGCCGCGCCGAACCGGATCCCGCGAAGGTCGCCGAGTATGAAGCGGCCTACCAGCGCTACCGGCAGCAGCTGCGTGAGAGCTACGGGATAGCCTAGCGGGCGGATGGGGTGGAAAACGCCAGGCGGTTTTCCACCCTACTAAATTTCGGCAACCAACCCATCGTAGGGTGGACAACGGCGCAGCCTTGTCCACCACCAGCCTGATGGCGCGTGGAAAACGCTACGCGGTTTTCCACCCTACCCGATAGGCTACGGATGTACCGCTTCTCAGGTCTTGCCAATCGGTACGAAGGGCGCATCCAGCAAGCGGGCGAGGTCCGCCGGTGCCAGGGCCACTTCCAGCCCCCGGCGTCCGGCGCTGACATGGATGCTCGGCAACTGCGCCGCGGACTTGTCGATGTAGGTACGCAGTCGCTTCCTCTGCCCCAGCGGACTGATGCCGCCCACCAGGTAACCGGTGCTGCGCTGGGCCTGGTCGGGCTTGGCCATCTCCAGCTTCTTGACGCCGGCCGCCTGGGCCAGGGCCTTGAGATCCAGGGTCCCGGCGACCGGCACGATGGCCACCAGCAACTCCTGCTTCTCGCTCGCCGCCAGCAGGGTCTTGAACACCGTCGCCGGCGCCAGACCGAGTTTCTCGGCGGCTTCCAGGCCGTAGGAGGCGGCCTTGGGATCATGGTGGTAGCTCAGCACCTCGTGGGGCACCTGGCTTTTCTTGAGCAGTTCTATCGCCGGGGTCATGCCAGCACTCCTTGGGGATCGGCCACCTCGGCCCGCCCGCGGCCCTGCGCCTTGGCCCGGTAGAGGGCGAAGTCGGCGGCCTGCAGCCAGTGGGCAACGTCATCGTAGGCCCGGTCGAACCCGGCGATGCCGCAGCTCATCCCGACGCGCACGTTCTGGCGATCGCCGGGGCCGCCCGCCTGCATCTCGTGCAAACGCTCCTGCAGCCGCCGAATCAGGTCCAGGGCTCGCTCGGGCGAGGTGTCGGGCAAGAGGATACCGAATTCATCGCCACCAAAACGACCGGCCAGGTCGCTGGTGCGGATGGTCCGGGCCAGCAGGCCGGAAAATTGCCGCAGCATCTCGTCACCGGCCTGGTGACCGAAGCGATCGTTGACCAGCTTGAAGTTGTCCAGATCGATCATCACCAGGCTGGCCGCGGCGCCGCTGCGCTTGCAGCGGGCGAATTCGCGCTGCAGCAGCTGATCCCAGTGGGTGCGGTTATGCAGACCGGTCATGCCGTCCTGCTTGCTGATCAGCTCCAGTTCCTGCTGGCGCCGTGACAGCTGCTGCGCCAGGCGAAAGCTCACCAGGCCCAGGGCCCAGGGATAGGCGACGATCATCGGCAGGCAGGCATAGATCTGCGCGGTGGAGGTCTCGAGGGCGACCGGATGGCGCAGCACCACGAGACCGACCAGGATGCCCGCCAGCTGCGCGAGCAGCCCCCGGCGCCAGAACGCCAGGCCGCCGGCGCCGAGCATGTTCATACCGGTCATGGCGAGCAGGGTCACGCTGGGCAGGAGATTGAAGCCCATGCTCGCCGCCCAGAAGCCGGCCGAGCCGCAATCCAGCAGCAGATTGCCCAGCTCGGCGCGATAGGGATCGCGCGCGCGGATGGCGCGCCAGTAGGCGAGCGGAGACCAGCACAGCGCATTGGCCAGCAGCAGGAGCCACAGGCCGATGGACACCGGCTGGGTGATCTGCACCGAGACGATGCAACTGAGGCTGAGCAACAGACCTATCGCACGGGGTAGCCAGAGCCGCCGGGCAAAACTGCGGCCACGCGTGAGCACATCTGGCATTGACGATCCCCACTGCGACGGACGATGAGAGGTCGCGCATTATCAGTGGATAAGGGCAAAACGCCAGCGACCCGCGACTTGAGCGTCGTTTTTCGAAAGTTGCGACGCGCCTCAACACTGCCAGAAGGAAACATCGGGTGACACGCACACCGGACGAACAGCCTTGAACCTCGGCCTGACCGGCCTCATCCAATGGTCAGGCCCGTCAAAAAGAGGAAGCCGCATGCAAGTCCAAGTCAACAGTGATCACAACATCGAAAGCAGTGCCGGTTTGCAGAATTGGGTGGCGTCCGTGGTGGAAGACCGCCTGGATCGCTTCGACGAACTCCTGACCCGCGTCGAGGTGCACCTCAACGACGAGAACGCCAGCAAATCGGGCGCTCAGGACAAGCGGTGCCAGATGGAGGCCCGGATCAAGGGGCACCAGCCGCTTTCGGTAACCCACAAGGCCGACTCCCTCGACCTGGCAGTGGAAGGCGCGGCGGACAAGCTGCTGCGAGCCATTACCCACCTGTCCGGCAAACTGGAGAAGAAGCGTCTTTCCAGCGGCGAACTCAATGACCCCCTGGCCCTGGAGGACTCCGAGGAATTCAAGGACTCCCTGCGGCAGGACGAATTTCTCGAAAGAGAGCAACTGGCTCACGATCACGAGTTGAAATAGGGCAACCTCTTGTTTCCGCGTTCAACCGAGGCCGCTCCCTGAGCGGCCTCGCTCTTTTCCATCCCGGCACAAGGATGCCTCATGCCCTCGCCCTTTCGCGTCGCCCTGATCGGTTACGGCTTCGTCGGCCAGACCTTCCATGGCCCCCTGCTGGGCTCGATTCCCGGACTCAGCCTGGAGCTGGTGGCCTCACGGGATGCCGCACGCGTGCAGGCCGACCTGCCCGGGGTACGCGTCACCGCGGACTACCTGGCCGCCGTGCAGGATCCGGCCATCGACCTGGTGGTGATCGCCTCGCCCAATCAGACCCATGCGCCCCTCGCCAGCGCTGCCCTGGCCGCCGGCAAGCACGTGGTGGTCGACAAGCCCTTTACCGTTACCCTGGCCGAAGCCCGGCAACTGGCTGGGGAAGCCGAACAGGCCGGCCGGTTGCTGTCGGTGTTCCAGAATCGCCGCTGGGACAGTGATTTCATCGGGCTGCAGGCGGTGCTCGCCAGTGGCGCCCTGGGCGAGCTGACCAGCCTGGAATCGCGCATCGAGCGCTTTCGTCCCGAGGTGCGCACGCGCTGGCGCGAAGCGGCGCTCCCCGGCAGTGGACTCTGGTTCGACCTCGGCCCCCACCTGCTGGATCAGGCGCTCTGCCTGTTCGGCCTGCCCGAGCGCCTACAGGCGCAGCTGGTGCGGCAACGCGCCGGCGCCCTCACCGACGACTGGTTCCAGGTGCAACTGGACTACGGTACCCGCCAGGTGACCCTGAGAGCGGGGATGCTGGCCGCTGGCGGTGTGCCGCGCTTTCTTGCCCAGGGTACCGCGGGCAGCTGGATCAAGCAGGGAGCGGATCGTCAGGAAGACGCGCTCAAGGCCGGCGTGCGCCCCGGTGGGCCCGACTGGGGCCAGGATCCGGATTCCGGCTGGCTCATCACGGGCGCTGGCGAACGCCAGGCGTTGCCGACGCCAGCGGGCGATCACCGCCGCTACTACCTCGCCCTGGTCGAGGCCCTCGCCGGGCGCGCCGCCAATCCCGTCCCTCCCGCCCAGGCCTGCGCGCTGATGGCCCTGCTGGAAATCGCCCAGCGCTCCTCGGCGGAAGGTCGGGCCCTGCTGCCCGAACTCACCGCCGCCGAACGCGCGTCCTACTGACCGGCCACCCACTGCGGACGCCGTCCCGCCAGGCGTTCGCCCAGCTGGCGCAAGGTGCGGGAGAGGCGTCGCTCGATCCATTCATAGCTCCCCCAGGCCAGCAGCAGGATCACCGGCAGACAGACCGCCAGGGTCTGGTAGGGGCTGAAGCCCCACTGCTGGTGCAGCCAGTAGTCGCCCAGCCAGAGCACGATGACGTGCACCAGATAGACCGAATAGGACCAGTCCCCCAGCGCCTGGCACAGGCGCGAGCCGGCGAACCAGGGTTCGAGGATCACGCAGGCGCCCACCAGGACCGCACTGGGCACGCCCCAGGTCAGCAGGCGCCAGGGATGGTCGGCCGGAAAGGCCACCAGGCAGGTCAGGGCCGCCAGGGCCGCCGCCAGCGCCAGCGGCCTGGGTCCGCGCAGGGCGCCACGGCGATGGAGCGCGGCCAGGCTCACGCCCAGCAGGAACTCGAAGATGATCGGATTGCGATAGAAGCTGCTGACAAAGGACTCGCGGGCCAGCACCAGGCTGACCAGGATCACCAGCAGGCTGACCACGCCGATGCGCCAGCGCTCGGCCACGCCAAAGGACAGGGCGAACAGCAGGTAGAACAGCATCTCGAAGTTGAGCGTCCAGCCCACCGGCAGGATCGGATAATGGCCGAAGCCCGCGGGATTCTCGCTGGGAATGAAGAACAGCGAGAGCAGCAATTCACGCGCGGCGACGCCATAGATGGGCATCACGTCGCTGGCCAGATAGAGGATCAGCGCCGTCACCGCGGTGTACAGCCAATAGGCCGGGACGATGCGGGCGATGCGGTGCCAGAGGAAGGTGCTGCGTTTGAGCGATCGGCCGGCGGTGGACAGGTGGATCACGAAGCCGCTGAGCACGAAGAAGATGTCGACCCCGACCTGTCCCCGGGTGGAGAGCAGATGGCCGCCGAGGCTGTCGGCGTGGAAGTCGAAGAACACCTGCATGAAGTGATGAAAGACCACCAGCCAGGCGGCCAGGGCCCTTAAAGCCTGCAGTGAAACCAGCATTGTAGAACCTTTCCCTCCTCGTCCCGCCAGGCACGACCCAGCGCCGCGCCGTCATTGTGGACGGCATGGGCGGGTCGGGTGTTGCCGGGAAAAGGCTGGATTGCGCCGGATCACAGGCTGAACGGCTCGATGCCCGACCCGTTCAGCGGCAGTTCAGGCGGCGGGCCTCATTGCAGACTGAATCGCCAGGCGCGATGGATCTTGGGATTGCGCGCGAAATCCGGGTCCAGGGTGCTGGCACTGATCTCCTCGACGCGATAGCGCTCGCCCAGACCTGCGTCCAGTTCGAACTTGCGGAAGTTGTTGGAGAAGTACAGCACGCCATTGCGACTCAGGTGGGCCATGGCCGAGTCGATCAGGGCGACGTGATCGCGCTGGACATCGAACACTCCCTCCAGCCGCTTGGAGTTGGAGAAGGTCGGCGGATCGACGAAGATCAGATCATATTCGCCACGATCGTTTTCCAGCCAGTGCAGCACATCGCCCTGCTCCAGGCGATGCCGCTCGGAGAAGCCGTTGAGGGCCAGGTTGCGCCGGGCCCAGTCCAGGTAGGTTCGCGACAGGTCGACGCTGGTGGTGCTGCGCGCCCCGCCTACCGCAGCCTGCACCGTAGCGGCGCCGGTATAGCAGAACAGGTTGAGGAAGCGCTTGCCCTGGGCTTCCTGGCGCAGCCGCAGGCGCAGAGGACGGTGATCGAGGAACAGACCGGTATCCAGGTAATCGGTGAGATTGACCAGCAGCTTGGCACCCGCCTCTTCCACCTGCAGGAATTCGCCCTGGGCGGCCTGGCGTTCGTACTGCTTGGTACCACTCTGCCGCTCGCGCCGCTTGACCACCACCCGCGACGGATCGATGTCCAGCGCCTGGGGAATGGCCGCCAGGGCATCGAGCAGACGCGCCTGGGCCTTGTCCGGATCGATGGAGCGTGGCGGCGCGTATTCCTGCACGTGCACCCGATCGCCATAGAGATCCACGGCCACCGCATACTCGGGCATGTCGGCGTCATAGAGGCGATAGCACTGCACGCCCTGGTTGCGCGCCCACTTGCCGAGCTGCTTGAGATTCTTCTGCAGGCGATTGGCGAACATCTGTCCGCCTTCGCTGAGCTTGGCCGGTTCCGCCGCCTGGTCGGTGGCCGAACGCTCGCCGTTGCGGCTGCCGGTGACGAACTGACGGGTCTCGACCTCGAACATCAGTAGCTTGCAGGGCAAGGCGCCGTTCCAGAAGGCGTATTGCTTGTGGCTGCGGATGCCCATGCGCTTGCCCAGCTCGGGCGCGCCGGTAAAGACCCCCGCGCGCCAGCCCAGGCAGGCCTGTCGCAGCCGCTCGCCGAGATTCTGATAGAGGTACAGCAGGCTGGCTTCATCGCCCAGGCGCTCGCCGTAGGGCGGGTTGCAGATCACCAGGCCGGTCTGGCCCTTGTCCGGACGCGGCTCGAAGTTGGCGACCTCGCCCTGGTAGACCTTGATCCACTCGGACAGCCCGGCCCGCTCGATGTTGTTGCGCGCCGGCTGGATCAGTCGCGGATCGGCTTCGTAGCCACGGATCCAGGTCGGTGCCTTGGCCAGACCGGCGGCGGCTCGCGCCTCAGCCTCCTGGTGCAGCTGCTGCCAGAGCGCGGGCACGTGGCCCAGCCAGGCGGAGAAGCCCCAGCGCTCGCGGCGCAGGTTGGGGGCGATGTCCGCCGCCATCAGGCCAGCCTCGACCAGAAAGGTACCCACCCCGCACATGGGGTCGGCCAGCGCGCCGCCGGCCGCGGCCAGGGCCGGCCAGCCGGCGCGGATCAGCACCGCGGCCGCGAGGTTTTCCTTGAGCGGCGCGGCGCCCTGCTGCAGGCGATAGCCACGCTGGTGCAGACTCTGCCCGGAAAGATCCAGCGAGAGGATGGCCTGGCCCCGCTCCAGGTGCAGGTGGACACGCAGGTCCGGGGCGATCTTGTCGACCGTGGGCCGCTGCCCGGTGCGCTCGCGCAGGCGATCGACGATGGCGTCCTTGACCTTGAGGGCACCGAAATGGGTGTTGTCGATGCCGGCGCCCTGGCCGCTGAAACCCACCGCCAGGGTACCGTCGGGGGCCAGGTGTTCTTCCCATTCCACACCGTGCACGCCCAGGTACAGCCCCTGGGGATCCTCCACCGGGAAACGGGCCAGCACCAGCAGCACCCGGTTGGCCAGACGCGACCAGAGGCACAGGCGGTAGGCGTCCGCGAGACTCGCCTCGCCGCGCACCGCCGCGGTCTGGCTGCGGGCTTCCTGCAGGCCGAGGCCCTGGGCCTCTTCCAGCAGCAGGGTCTCGAGCCCCTTGGGACAGGTGAGGATGAGTTGTTGCATCGCGGACATCATTGAATCCATAGGTTAGCGCAAGGAACTTTCTGCCTTTGGTCGGATTGACCGCCAAGGACAGCTCCTCGCGAGAAGGTTTGACTGCGTCTCAACAAGCCGCAGTGACGGCATTCCAGCGGCGGTTTATCGCCATTTCATTTCGATTTGATTACGGCTTATAGCTAAAAGGTCGTTCCCAGCCAGAGCCCCTTTGGTTAGTAATTGACCACCCGCAGCGCGAAGGTGCGGGGCGGATGCCGGGACGCCGGCTCTGGCATCCAGGCCTGCAACGGGCCATGGACAATCTGCAAGTCAACCTACGAGGGCACTACCCTATGAGAAGACTCAAGCGTGATCCAATGGAACGAGCTTTCCAGCGTGGTTATCAGCACGGCATCGTGGGCAAATCGCGGGACCTCTGCCCCTTCACCCAGGACGCCGTCCGGCAGGCCTGGCTCAATGGCTGGCGTGAGGGCCGTAGCGACCAATGGGACGGCTACGTAGGCACCGCCGGTCTTCAACGCATGAATCAACTTCAAGCCGTAGGCTAATTCGATTTCACTAGCGGAAGCCCTGGGCTTCCACAGCGTTCTGGTTTCTTTCCAGTCAGATCCTCTCCCGGGATCAGGGACCCGGTCCCACGGGGGCTCCCAGCGAGCCCCCTCCCCTCAGGGGCGCGCCGCGGCGATCGCATCCACGGCTTCCCGGATCAACGCCGGTCCGCGATAGATGAAGCCGCTGTAGAGCTGCACCAGGCTGGCGCCCGCCGCGATCTTTTCCGCCGCATCTTCCCCGGACAGGATCCCACCCGCAGCGATGATCGGCAGCCGGCCACCCAGCTCAGCGGCCAGCACCCGTATCACATGGGTGCTCTTCTCCCGCACTGGAGCACCCGACAGGCCACCGGCCTCGGCGGCATAGGGCAGATTCTCCACCCCTTCCCGGCCCAGCGTGGTGTTGGTGGCGATGATGGCGTCCATCCCGGCATCGCGGATCGCCTGGGCGGTCAGCACGATCTCTTCATCGGTCAGGTCCGGGGCGATCTTGATGGCGATGGGCACCCGCCGGCCATGACGCACCGCCAGGTCTTCCTGACGCTGGCGCAGGGCTTCCAGCAGGCTCTTGAGCGCATCGCCGAATTGCAGGCTGCGCAGGCCGGGCGTGTTGGGCGAACTCACGTTCACCGTGACGTAGCTGGCGTGGGCATAGACCCGCTCCAGACCGATCAGGTAGTCGTCCACCGCCCGTTCCACCGGGGTACTGGCGTTCTTGCCGATGTTGATTCCCAGCACGCCCTGGAAGCGGGCAGCCTTGACCCGTTCGATCAGGGCATCCACGCCCGCATTGTTGAAACCCATGCGGTTGATGATGGCGTCGGCCTGCTCCAGGCGGAACAGCCGCGGCTTGGGATTGCCCGGCTGCGGCCGTGGCGTCACGGTACCGATCTCGATGAAGCCGAAGCCCAGGCCGGCAAAGCCGTCGATGGCGGCGCCGTTCTTGTCGAGTCCGGCGGCCAGGCCCACCGGATTGGGAAACTCCAGACCCATGACCTGCACCGGCAGCCGGCCCGGCCGCCGACCGAGGCCCGTCAGGCCCAGACGACCCGCGGCGCCGATCAGGTCCAATGCCAGATCATGCGATCCTTCGGGAGACATTTTGAAAAGCAGAGGACGGAGCGCGTCGTACATGGCGGACTCACAGGCAATTCGGAAAGCGCGCATTATACAGGCTTGCCACCCGCCATACGTCGCTCGCCGCGGACCCGAACGGTCACTCGCACAAAAGATCCTACCTTTCAGGAATCATTTGACGATAACGCGGTCTGTCCCACGCTAGAATCGGTCGTGCAGTTCCTATCCGCCCCGGAGACCTCATGAGCAACAGTGCCAACCTCCTGGGCAGCCCCTGGTCTTCACTGGCCTTGCATCTGCATCCCTCGCTGGCCAGCCGCCGCATCCAGCGTTGTCTGGAACGCCTGGCCGATGCCTTCCTCCCCCTGCCCGCACCCAGCGCCAGTCTTTGGTGGGATGAAGGCCACCCGCTGCATCTGCTCCTTGGCCTGCCACGCGCCGCTCTGTCCGGTCCGACCCAGGAAATCAAGAGCCGCGCCCATGCCCTGCTCAGCCAGCTGGTGATCGCCGATACCCAGCAGGTTGCCGCCCTGGACCTGCGCGCCATCGAAGGCCTCTGCCAGCGGCTGGGCGACAGCGCCCCTGACTCGGCGGTGCAGCTGGAAGAACTGGCCGCCCTGCCTGCGGCTCGCGAGCAGGTCCGGATCATCGGTTATCGGGATTTCCAGGCGGCGCTCTATCGCACCCTGCCGAATCTCTCTGCGGAGCAGCCCTTGCGCCTGCGCCAGGCCAATTGGCGGGGTACGCGGCTGTTCCTGGAAAACGAGGCGGCCACCACCCTCGCCTTTGCCAGCATCATCGCCTACGCCCGCATCCGTGGTATCGCCGTGGAAGTGCCGGCGCAGATCCAGTGCCTGAGCCTGGATCAGACGGCCATCGACCGCCTGCAGGAGGCCTTCGCGGTCTATGCCCTGCCCAATGCGGTCTGGAATCATCCGGACTTCGTCCAGGTGCTGCTGGGGCTGAAGCTCGACTATGCCCGCCTGCCGCTGCCCGCGCCTGGTCAGGATCTGGAGTGGTTGTTGCTACCCAATGAAGTGGCGAGCACCCGGGTCCTCGCCGAGATTCTCGAACGCCTGGGTGCCGCCGAGGTGATCGGCTATCTGCAGGCGTTCTAGGCTAGCCTCTCAGCAGGCAGCCACCGCAGGCGCGTGACGCTGCCCCGCCGCCAGGAACACCTCGAAGGCCAGGCGCTGACCGGCCAGCATCGCCGAGTGTAGCCGCGCATCGCTGCCCGCCTCGTCCAGTCGCTGCAGGAATCCCGGCCAGGCACCCGTGGGCGGCACATGCCCCAGATAGGCCCGGGCGTCGCGCACCGCTTCATCCGGACTCTCGCCGGCATGACGATCCAGCAGTCGCGAGCCCAAGCGAGAACCCTCCAGCACATAGGCCACCCCCCAGCATTCGCCTTCGTCGAGCAGGCGCTCGAGGACGACGGGTTCGGGCCTGTCGGCGGCCAGACGCTGCAGATCCTCCATCAGCACCCCGCGGCGGCGACGTTCCGCCCAGTCGGGCAACAGGCGCTGGATGCCGGAACGCTCCAGCAACTCCTCGAGGCCGATCAGGGCCTGGGCATGGGCCTGGAGAAAGGCGGTGTAATGGGGTCGCGTCTGCAACGCATAGCGGCCAAAGGTGGCATCGACCTGCTGGTGCAGGGCACCGCCCTCGGCCCGCAACATTTCACGGATGGTGGACACGCAAATACCTCGTAGTGACCTCGGTCTTCAGAGCGGCGAAGGCTGGGGCTTCTCGCCGCGCAGGGCGGCCTGCAGCCGTGCGGCCAGATCCGCCTCGCGAAAGGGCTTGGGCACGATGAATGACTGTTCGGGGTCGAGTTCGCCCAGTTCGGCGTAGCCGGTGATGAAGACCACCGGCAACTGCGGCAACCGCTTGCGCACCTGGCGAGCCAGCTCGGCACCATTCATGCCGGGCATGGCGAAATCGGCCAGCAGCAGATCGATCTGCGGGTCGCGCTCCAGGGCGCTCAGGGCGGCGAAGCCGTTGCTGGCCTCCACCACCTGATAGCCGAGATCCGCCAGCAGCGCGGCGGTCACGTTGCGCACCGCATGATCATCGTCGACCAGCAGGATACGGCGCTCGGCGGCTTGCTCGTCACGACCCGGGGTCGGTAACCCGACCGGATCCACGGCATCTTCCGCCTCGGTACGCGGCAGATAGACCAGCACCGTGGTACCGCTGCCCATCTGCGTCTCGATGCGCACGCCACCGCCGGACTGCTTGGCGAAGCCGAACACCTGGGCCAGGCCCAGACCGGAGCCCTTGCCCACCTCCTTGGTGGTGAAGAAGGGCTCGAAGGCCTTGGCCAGCACCTCTTCGCTCATGCCGGTGCCGGAATCCTGCACCGCCAGCAGCACGTACTCGCCCGGCTCGGGTTCTTCCGGACGCTGGGGTGGCTCACTGATGGTCTGGTTGGAGGTGCTCAGCCGCAGGGTGCCGCCGACCGCCATGGCATCCCGGGCATTGATCGCCAGATTGAGGATGATGAGTTCGATCTGGGTCGGGTCGACTAGGGCGTGCCAGCAATCGGCGCGCAGGTGGGTCTCGATCCAGACGCTGCCACCCATGGTGCTGCGCAGCAGTTCGAGCATGCCTTCGACGGTTTCGTTGAGCTTGACCGGCTTGGGCGCCAGACGCTGACGGCGGGAGAAGGCCAGCAGCTGGGCGGTGAGCTTGGCGCCCCGCTCGCCCGCTTCGCGGATGTTCTGCACCCGCCCCTGGGTCTTGTCACTCGCTTCGAGGCGCGTCAGATCCCGCTCGAGGAAGCTGGCACTGCTGAGCACCACGGTGAGCAGGTTGTTGAAGTCATGGGCCACGCCGGCGGTGAGCTGCCCCACGGCCTCCAGGCGCTGCATCTGCTGCAGGGTGTCTTCCACCCGCTCGCGCTCGTCGATCTGCTCGCGCAACTGTCGATTCGCCGCGGCGAGCTCCTCCATTGCCAGGACTTCGGAGGAGATGTCCCGTCCGGAGCAATAGGTCATGCCGGCATCCGGCACCGCCGTCCAGGAAATCCAGCGATAGCTGCCGTCGCGGTGGCGGATACGATTGACGAAGCGCTGACTGGTCGCACCGGTGGCCAGCTGCTTGAGTTCGTTGTCGGTGATGAAGCGCTCGTCGGGATGTACCAGCGCCAGCAGCGAGGAATCGAGCAGCTCCATCCGCGACCAGCCCAGATTTTCTTCCCAGGCCGGGTTGAGCGCCACCAGGGTACCGTCGGGCTTGCACACCAGCAGCAGATCGCGGGTGAGATCCCAGGTCCGATCGCGCTCACGGGTACGCTCCTCGACGCGCTCGCCGAGACTGACGTTGAGTCGTTCGAGTTTCTCCGCGGCGTCGCGCTGCTGGGTGATGTCGAGCATCACGCCGAGGAAGCGGGTGCAGACGCCGGCATCGAAGAAGGGTTGCCCGCGGGTCTCGACCCAGCGCTGGGCGCCATCGTCGAGGCGAATGCGGTATTCGCTGCGGTAGTCATCGTCGCGCTCGTCGGCGCCCGCCTGGCGGACCGTGTCGAGAAAGCGTTCGAGGCCATCGCTGCCGCACAGGCGAGCGAACACCCCGAGATCGACCACCGCATCGGCCGGCAGGCCGAACATGGCCTTGCAGCGCTCATCCCAGACCAGCGTACGGCTGGCCGGCAGGTACTCCCACATGCCCAGCCGGGAGGCGTCCATAGCCAGGCGGGACCTGACTTCCAGGCTGTGCAGGGCCTCTTCGGCGCGGCGCCGTTCGCGGCGCTCGTGCACCACCAGCAGTGCCCGCTCGACCGCCTTGGCCAAGAGCTCCATGCTCTGCTTGAGCACATAGTCGTTGGCGCCCAGGCGCATCATCTCCACCGCGTGCACTTCACCAAAGATGCCCGAGACGAAGATGAAGGGGGTTTCCGGCGTCAGCGCCCGCGCCACGCGCAGGGCCTCGGCACCGGAAAAGCCCGGCAGGATGATGTCGGAAAGGATGATGTCGTAGGTCTGCTGGCTCAGCGCCAGGGTCAGACCGGTACGTTCATAGACGATCTTGGATTGCAGCTCGAAGCCGTGCCTTTCCAGCTCGATCAGGATCAGCTCGGCATCGAGCTTGCTGTCCTCTACCAGCAGGATCTTGATCTGTTTCGAGAGAGGCATAAACGGACGTCGGCCTTGGATCTGTTCGCTCAGTGGAGCTGGGTCGCGCATATCTGCCGGTCGCGGGTGACTGGATAAGGATGCACTGATCTTCACTCGTTAGCGACCAGTGCGTCTGACGACGCGGCGCGATCCCGGCGGCGGCTCATTGAGCACGGCCCAGAATACGCCGAGATCGCTGATCGCGGCGACGAAATCGCGAAACTCGACCGGCTTGACCACATAGGCGTTCACGCCCAGCTCGTAGGCCTTCTCCAGGTCGGGCTCTTCCCGCGACGACGTCAGCATGACCACGGGGACGCTGCACAGCTCCGGGGTCTTGCGCACCAGCTCCAGCACCTCGAGGCCATCGACCTTGGGCAGCTTGAGATCCAGCAGCATCACGGCGGGATTGCCCGGTTCGCGCTCGGCATAGGGCTCGCGGCGCAGCAGGTAACTGACCGCCTCGGCGCCGTCGCGCAGGACCACGACATCGTTGGCCAGCTGGCTGCGCTCCAGAGCCACCAGGGTGAGCTCCAGATCGTGCGGATTGTCTTCGACCAGCACAATGGGTTTGAGCATGAACAGAACTACCTTTTGTGTACCGGGGACGGTCGTTGCTTGGGAAGGGCGAAATAGAAGGTAGCGCCCTCGCCGATGGCACCCTCGGCCCAGACCCGACCGTCATGACGCTCGATGATGCGTCTGACGCTGGCCAGACCGATGCCGACCCCTTCGAATTCATCGGCATGGTGCAGGCGCTGGAAGACGCCGAACAGCTTGCCCACGTAATCCATATTGAAACCCACACCGTTGTCCCGGACAAAGATGATGTCCTCGGAATCACTCGGCAAGGTGCCGATCTCGATCACCGCCGGTTCTTCGTAGCGACTGTATTTGATGGCATTGGCCAGCAGGTTGCGCAAGGCGAGATGGACGAAGGCGGCATCGGCGATGACGACAGGCAGGGGCCCGATGTGCCACTCCACCTGCCGCTCGGCATAGTCCGGGGCCATCTCTTCGCGAATGGCTTCCACCAGGGCGGTCAGATTGACGTCGGAATAGCGGATCGCCGCGCGCCCCATCTGCGAAAAGCTCAGCAGGTTGTCGACCAGGCTGCCGGCGAAGCGCGCCGACGACCCGATGTTTTCCAGGAAGCGCCGCCCCCGGTCCGACAGCTTGCCGCCTTCGATGTCGCCCAGCAGCTCGGCATAGCCGGCGATGTGGCGCAGCGGCGCACGCAGGTCGTGGGACACGCTGTAGGAGAAGGCCGCCAGTTCCTTGTTGCTGCGTTGCAGCTCCTCGGCCAGCTCGGCCATCTCCTCGGCCTTGCGCAGGACGATCCCGCGCACCGCATTGCGCAATTCGATGGCGCTTTCCAGCTCGAGCGGCGACCAGGGTAGCGACAGTCCGCGGACCGTCTCCTGCCAGAGCACGAAACTCTGCCGGGGCGACAGGCGTCCGTCGCTGCCTTCCTGCTTGGCTGGCCGCCCGGCCCAGTTGACCACCTGCACCAGCTCGCTGCGGAACCAGATCAGGTAATGGGAATGCAATTCGGAGATGGGTACGGCAAGCACCCCGGCCGCATACTGGGCCAGCTGCGGCAGCGCGGCGATGTCCTTGGCCAGGTTGTCGGTGACGTAGTGATCCTTGACGTTGACCGACAACCACTCGACCAGGCTATCCACCACGTCGCGCGGCGGCGCCTGACCGATCAGCTCGGTGCCGTCGGAGGAGATGATGGCAGCGCCCTGTGCCCGGGCGAAATCCAGATAGACCTGGGGCAATTCCAGCAGCCCCTGGCAGACGCTGTCGCGGTCGGCCATGGTCGAGAGCATCTGCACCATGGCTTGACGCAGCGCCAGCCGACGATCGGATTCCGCGTGGGTCTCGGCAGCATCGATCTGCAGCGACAGCACCCGACCGAACAGCTCGCAGGCGGTCCGCGTCTGGAAGGATACCCGCTGCGGCTGGCGGTCGTGACAGAGCACCAGACCCCAGAGGCGGCCGCCGACCACGATGGACACCGACATGGACGCCAGGGTGCCCATGTTTCTCATGTACTGCAGGTGCACCGGCGATACGCTGCGCAGCTGCGCGAAGCTGAGGTCGAGCGGCTGGCCGGTCAGCGGATTGGTCTGCGGCTGCAGCGGCGACGGCTGGTAGTAGGCATTGCCGATCACCCGGATGCGGTTGGCCAGGTACAGGCGGCGGGCCTGGGCCGGGATGTCCGAGGCGGGAAATCTCAGCCCCAGATAGCTGGGTACGCCGGGATCGCACTCCTCGGCCAGCACCTGTCCGTGACCTTCTTCGTCGAAGCGATAGATCATGGTGTGGTCGAAGCCGGAGATGCGCTTGGCTTCGCGCACCGCGAGCGTGGCGATGGCATCCACGGTTCCGGCCTGGTGCAGTTGCTCGATGAACACCCGCACCATGGGATAGAGGGTATTGAGGCCGAGCCGGCTGTCCACCGGCGCCTCGAATTCGACGATCAGCACCCCACCGAAGCGATGCATGAACAGCGCGAAGGTCTGCTGCTGCGGCCCCAGGGTGACGTCGCCCTGATAGATGGGATTCTGTTCTTCCTGGGTCAGGGCCCCGAGCATGGCCGGCAGATCGCGCTCCGGCAGCAATTCGCCAAGCGTGCGACCCAGTACCTCCTCCACGGCGACGCCAAGGTACTCGCGCACGTTGGCGCTGGCCTGGACGATGCGCAGATCCGGCTCTTCCACGGCGAACAGGAAGCCATGTTCCTGGATACTGCCGGGAATGTGGATCGGCTCATTGGCACAATCGGCCAGAGCGTCGGGCTGCGTCTTGGAAGGTGACTCGAGCGCCAAACCGGGAACCTCGTGTGATCGGGAAGAAGCGCAGGGAAAGCGGTGCGCCGAAACGGAAACAAAGGTCATCCAGACTATCAGACCCGGGGCGGGAGGCGAAGCGAAACGGCCTGCAGCCCGGACACCGGCAGCAAGGCCGACAGCACTCGAGGGACAACCTGGAATCTTCGCCACCGGCGTCCGGTCGGAACTGGTTTGACCCCAGGATCCTGCCCATGTCCCTGCGCCTCGCCCTCCCCCTGGCCGCCCTGCTGCTGAGTCCGCTCACCCAGGCGGCGCCCGTCTATGGCGAACGTCTCGAAGGCTTCGCCTACGACTACCCGGTCAAGACCTTCAGCTTCGACTCCCAGCGACAGCCTCTGGAAATGGCCTATCTCGACGTCGCGCCGAGCGGAACACCCAACGGGCGGACCCTGGTCCTGCTGCACGGCAAGAACTTCTGCGCCGGTACCTGGGCGCAAAGCATCCAGGTGCTGAGCGCTGCCGGCTATCGGATCGTGGCTCCGGACCAGATCGGCTTCTGCAAGTCGAGCAAACCGGCGCACTATCAATACAGCTTCCAGCAACTGGCCGCCAACACCCGCGCCCTGCTCGACCACCTGGGCATCGCCCGGGCGACCCTGATCGGCCATTCGACCGGCGGCATGCTGGCGACACGCTACGCCCTCCTCTATCCCGAGGCCACCGAGCAGCTGGTATTGGTCAATCCCATCGGCCTGGAAGACTGGAAGGCGCTGGGCGTGCCCTATCGCAGCGTCGACCAGTGGTATGCCCGGGAGCTCAAGACCTCGGCCGCCGCCATCCGCGACTATGAGCGCAGCACCTATTACGCCGGCCAATGGTCCCCCACCTACGATCGCTGGGTGGAAATGCTCGCGGGTCTCAACGAAGGACCGGGTAAGGAGCGGGTGGCGTGGAACTCCGCCCTGATCTACGACATGATCTACAGCCAGCCGGTGGTCTACGAATTCGACCGGCTGCACATGCCCACCCTGCTGCTGATCGGCCAGCGCGATACCACCGCCATCGGCAAGGATGCGGCGCCGGCCGCCCTCAAGGCGCAGCTGGGTCACTATCCCGAACTGGGCAAGGCGGCGGCCCGGCGCATTCCCCAGGCGACCCTGGTGGAATTCGACGACCTGGGCCATGCGCCGCAGATGCAGGCGCCGGAACGCTTCCACCAGGCGCTGCTGCAAGGGCTGAACGCCCTCCAGCCACCCTCGACCCAATCGAAACCCTGACCCTATTCCAGGAGTGAAAAAAAGGCGGCGCACCCGAGGGTACGCCGCCTTGGTCTTGGGCTGTCGGATCAGCGCACCCGCGAAATACCTTCGCGGGCGCGCTTCTGCCTCAGACGCTGCTGCTGGCCAGATCCGCCAGCTCACGAGTGGCGACGCTGTACATCGCATAGTCCTGACCGCTGGCATTGCGCAGATCCACCAGCAGACCACGCCAGCGCTCCACCGCCGCCCGATGCCGTTCCAGCCACAGCGAAAGCCGGGCCTCCGGATCGTTGGGTGCTCCGCTCAGATTGAGCATGGCGATGGTGATGGTGCGCTGCTGCAGATCCACCTCGTCGCGGAAGGCCTCGCGCGCCAGGGCCTGCCAGGCATTGGCGACCGGCAACTGGTTGAGCTGCTGCTGATACCAGGCCAGATCCAGCACATCACCCGCGGCGAACCAGGTGGCCGCCACCTCCAGCGGATCCTGGACGGTGACCTCCGCGGCCTGGATCACCGGCAACAAGGTATAGATGTGGTTGGTCCCGGCGACGACCCGTGCCAACAGTTCAGGCACGCCCGCCTCGGTATAGGCGCGGAAGCGCTCTTCCCAGTCCTGGCGCGGTTCGCCCTGCAGCAGCTCGTCCAGCCGTACGCCCAGCGCGGCGATGCGCGGCCCGAAGAAGGCCGCCACGGCGCCCGCGTCCAGGCCACTGCGATGGCTGCGCAGGAACCAGCGGGTTGCCCGCCGTCCCAGGCGCATCAGCTCGCTCATCAGGCGCAACTGCAATTCGGCCGGCACCTGGTGATCCAGGGCCTCCACCTGACGCCACCAGTGCGGCAGGTGCAGCACATCGCGCATCACCACATAGGCGCGGGCGACATCGGCCGCGCTCATGCCGGTGGATTCGCACAGGCGCTGCACGAAGGTGATGCCCATGTGGTTGATCAGGTCATTGGCGATCTGGTTGGCGACGATCTCGCGCTTGAGACGGTGGCGCGCCATCGCCTCGGGGAATTGCTCGGTCAGGCGTTGCGGGAAGGCGCCCTGCATGTCCCGGGCGAGATATTCGTCGTCCGGCATCGTGGACGCCAGCAACTGTTCCTTGAGGTCGATCTTGCTGTAGGAGATCAGCACCGACAGCTCGGAACGGGTCAACCCCTGCCCCTTGGCGGCGCGCTCGGCGAGCACCTCGTCGCTGGGCAGGAATTCCAGGGTGCGATCCAGCTTGCCGCGGCCTTCGAGATCCACGATCAGCCGCTGGTATTCGGCCAGGTGGGTCCGCGCGCGATATTCCGCCAGGGACAGGGCACCGGTCTGCATGTAGTTGTTGGCGACCACCAGCTCGCCGACCTCGTCGGTCATCTCGCCCATCAGCGTATTGCGCTGCTTGACGGTCATGTCGCCGGCGGAGACCACGTCGCCCAGCAGGATCTTGATGTTGACCTCGTGGTCGGAGCAGTCCACGCCGCCGGCGTTGTCGATGAAGTCAGTGTTGCAGGCGCCGCCGTGCAGGCCGAATTCCACCCGTGCCAGCTGGCTCATGCCCAGGTTGCCACCCTCGCCGATCACCTTGGCGCGCAGGTCGCAGCCGTCCACGCGCAGACCGTCGTTGGCCTTGTCGCCGATATCGGCGTGGGTTTCGAAGCTGGCCTTCACGTAGGTGCCGATGCCGCCGTTCCAGATCAGATCGACCGGCGCCTTGAGCAGGGCATTGATCAGCTCGTTGGGCGTCAGGTGATCGGCCTGCAGATCGAAGCGCGCCTTCATCTCGGGGCTGATGGCGATGCGCTTGGCGCTGCGCGGGAAGATGCCACCGCCCTGGGAGATCAGGCTGGCGTCATAGTCGGTCCAGCTCGAACGTGGCAGGTTGAACAGCCGCTCGCGCTCGACATAGCTGCGCTCGGCGTCCGGATTGGGATCGATGAAGATGTGCAGGTGGTTGAAGGCCGCCACCAGCTCCAGGCTGCGCGAACGCAGCAGACCGTTGCCGAAGACGTCGCCGGCCATGTCGCCGATGCCCACCACGGTGACCGGATCGGTCTGCACATCGATGCCGCGCTCACGGAAGTGGCGCTGCACGCTGACCCAGGCGCCCCGCGAGGTGATGCCCATCTTCTTGTGGTCATAGCCCGCCGAGCCACCGGAGGCGAAGGCATCGTCGAGCCAGAAACCGTAGTCCTGGGCGATGCCATTGGCGATGTCGGAGAAGGTCGCGGTGCCCTTGTCGGCCGCCACCACCAGGTAGGGATCGTCGCCGTCGTAGCGCACCACCGCAGCCGGCGGGACAACCTCGCCATCCTTGAGGTTGTCGGTGATGTCCAGCAGGCCGCTGATGAAGATGCGGTAGCAGGCGATGGCCTCGGCCTGGATGTCGTCACGGGAGCCACCGGTGGGCAGACGCCGCGGCACGAAGCCGCCCTTGGCACCCACGGGGACGATCACCGAGTTCTTGACCTGCTGCGCCTTGACCAGGCCCAGCACCTCGGTGCGGTAGTCTTCCTCGCGATCCGACCAGCGCAGGCCGCCGCGGGCGACGTTGCCGAATCTCAGGTGCACCCCTTCCACGCGCGGGCTGTAGACGAAGATCTCGTAGCGCGGCACCGGGCGCGGCAGCTCGGGAATGGCCTTGGGATCGAGCTTGAAGCTGAAGTAGGCCTTGGGCTTGCCCGCGGCGTCGGTCTGGAACACGTTGGTTCTCAGGGTCGCCTTGATCAGGTCCAGGTAGCGCCGCAGGATGCGGTCTTCGTTGAGCACCGCGACGTCGTCAAGGGCGCTGAGGATGGCCTGCTCCAGACGCTGCTGCTTGTCGTCCAGGTCCTCGCTGGTCATGCGCCGCGCCAGGTAGAACTTCATGCGGAACAGCCGCACCAGCTCCCGGGCGATGTCGACGTGGGCATTGAGGGTGGCGGCGATATAGCCGATGTCGAAGCCGATGCGGATCTGCTTGAGATAGCGCGCATAGGCCCGCAGCACCGCGACGTCCCGCCAGGGCAGGCCGGCGGTCAGTACCAGGCGGTTGAAGCTGTCGTTTTCCGCCTGGCCGTCCACCACCTGGACGAAGGCGTCCTGGAAGGTGTCGTTGAGTTGCTGCAGATCCAGCTCCAGGCCGGCCACGGTGGTGAAGGCGAAATCGTGGATCCAGTAGCGGCGGCCATTGCGATGGCGCAGCTCATAGGGGAATTCGCCCAGCACGCGCAGGCCGAGATTTTCCAGGATCGGCAGGACGTCCGACAGCGCCAGGGGCGTATCGGCGTGGTAGAGCTTGCAGTGCAGGATGTTGTCGCCGGTCTGGGTCAGCGGCTGGTAGAAGCCCATGGCCAGGCGGCGATCATCCTTCAGGGCCAGCAGGTGACGCATGTCCACCACGGCCAGGTGCGGTGCGAAGCGCTCGCGGTAGCCGGCCGGGAAGCCCAACGGATAGTCGGCCAGGATGGAGGTACCCTGGGCCTCGCCGAAGCTGTCCACCATCAGGCTGGCGAAGTCGTCCTTCCAGCTGCGGCAGGCCTGCACCATCTCCTGCTCCAGGCGCGCCGGATCGACGTCCTGCGGCTGCAGCGGATCGACGCGCAGGATGAACTGCACCCGTGCCAGCACGGACTCGGAGAAGAAGGTCCAGAATTCGCAATCGGTGCCGTGCAGGCGATCCATGAGGATCTGCTGCATGCGCTGGCGCACTTCGGTGGAGTAGATGTCGCGCGGCACATAGGCCAGGCAATAGAAGAACTGGCCATAGGGATCGCGGCGCAGGAAGACGCGGACCTTGCTGCGCTCCTGGATCTGCACGATGGCCATGGCAGTGCTGAAGAGATCGTCCACCGGGGTCTGGAACAGATCGTCCCGCGGCAGGCCTTCGAGGACCTGGGCCAGCTCCTTGCCGAGGTGGGCGCTGCTATCGAAGTCGGCGCGGCGACGCACCTCGTCGACCTTGCGGCGGATATAGGGAATCTCCCGCACGCTGTCGTTGTAGACGCTGGAGGTATAGAGGCCCATGAAGCGGTGCTCGCGCACCACCCGGCCGCTGGCATCCACCTCGCGCAGGGAAACGAAATCGGGATAGGCCGGGCGATGCACCCGGCTCGGGTCGGCCGCCTTGGCGAAGGACAGCAGCACCGGCTCGCGCAGATAGCGCAGCGGATCACCGGACAGCGTGATCTCGGCGGTCTCGGGCCGGCCACGCAAACGGCGCGACAGCCCCAGCAGGGACTCGGGCACATAGCGCTGAATCGCCGTCTCGCCATCGCCTTCGACGGTGAACTCCTCGTAGCCGAGGAAGGTGAATCTGTCGTTGCGCAGCCAGTCGAGGAAGGCCTTCACCTCGGCCAGTTCACCCTCCTCCACACCGGCCGGACGCCGATCCAGCCAGGTCAGCAGATCGGCGACCTTGGCCTTCATGGCCGCGAAGTCACCGACGGTCAGCCGGACCTCGCCGAGGATCTCCTGCAGCGCCGCCTCCAGGGTGCGCAATTCGGTGGTGGCCGCGCAACGGTCGATCTCGAGGAACATCAGGGCCTCGCGGGTGACCCCTTCGCCCTGCTGGCCCTTGGGCAGCAGCTCGAGCAGGCGACCCTGGGCATCCCGGCGCACGCTGAGGACACTGTTCTGCAAGGTATGGACGCTGTAGCCCTGGCGATTGAGCTCCATCCGTACCGAATCCACCAGGAAGGGGGAGTCGGCGTGCAACACCTCGACCACGGTGTGGCTCGATTGCCAGCCGTGTCGCTCGTAATCCGGATTGAAGACCTGTACCCGCGGCTCCGCCGGATCGAAGACGTCCAGCAAGCGCCAGGCCGACAGCACGCAGCCGACCAGATCGGACAGCCGACGCTGGGTGAGTTCTTCCAGCGGGACGATGCCGAAGAACTGGGCGGTGAAGCGATCCAGTTGTTCGAGGGTATCCCCTTCGACATGGGCCGCGAGGGCATTCTTGAGTTGTTGTTGGAAATCCGCTTGGCTGGCAGCGGTGAAAAACGCCATAACCGTACTCCGTCCTGAAGGTGCTGTGGGCTTCGCTCCGCAGAGGACAGGCCTCTCCCGGAGCGAGTTCCACAAGGGACGAGGCCGGACTGCACCAAAAAAGTGCAAGGATGCAGTGCCGCTAGAGTAGCCGGCAAAGCCGCCTGCGCACGTACGTCAGGGCGACAACAAGATTCAGCTGCGGAACGGATCTCAATAGTGTGGCGGCGGGGCTTCGTCCGGCATGCCGCCACCGCCCGCGCTCTGCAACTCCACCTGGCGTTCGGCCAGCATGCGGATCTGTGCCGCGCAGCGATCCAGGGTCCGCTGCTGCTCGACGATGATGTCGTTGAGGGTCTGGATGGTGTCGTCCTGGAAAGCCTGGCGCATCTCCAGGTCGGCGATACGTTCTTCGAGGGTCATGCCGGTACCTCCTGTTCGAGCTGCACCCGCCAGCGCTCGGCGGCAGCGTGGCCGGCCTCGGCGCCATAGGGCTCGCGTGGCGAGTGCCCCCATACCGGGCCGGGCCAGGCCGGATCACCTTCCTGCCGCAGCAGGACATGCAGGTGCAATTGCCGGACAACGTTACCCAGGGCGCCGATGTTCAATTTGCAGTCAGGGTGAGCGTTACGCAACACCTGGGCAACAAGTGTCACCTCTCGCCACAGTTGTGCCTGGTCCTGGGGTGACAGGTCGAGGACCTCGGTAACACCTTCGCGGCGGGGCACCAGCACCAGCCAGTCATAGCGGCGATCGTTCAGCAGCAATACCTGGCACAGCGTCAAGGACGTCACTTCCAGGGAATCGCCGGCCAGTCGTGGATCTATTTGGAACATCTCATCTCCTGCTAACACCAGTCAGCACTAAAAGTGTGCACGGCTTGGGCAACGTGAAACCTTTGGTGTCACAAAGGTGCAATCAACCCTCCCGAAACTGCCCGTCACCCGGGGAGTAGCCTTGCGGTAGACAGGCGTGCTCGACGTTTGAGGATTTGTGCACGCTTTTTGCTATCACGATCCGGGTACGACGATCGGACGGGAACTCTTAAAGCGCTTTCTTAAGAGTCACGGTTAATCCGCTCATCACATGCAAAATTTTGATGAAGCCTATCGCCCCTCCGAGAGAGGTGCTATATGTGCCGCCATTAGAACAAACAGCCACGGCTGACACGATGGCTGACTTTCAACCCAAAGGAGCATTTCTGATGCAAGCGATGAAGTGGAGCATTCTCGCCCTGGCAGTAGCCGCAGGGACCACTCAACTGGCTTTCGCCGACCAGCAGTCCGAATCCAAGGGCTTTGTCGAAGACAGCAAGCTGAACCTGTTGAACCGCAACTACTATTTCAACCGGGATCGTGATGGCGGCTCGAACGACCGTCGCGACTGGAGCCATGGCTTCCTGCTTAACTACGCGTCGGGCTTCACTCAGGGCACCGTAGGCGTCGGTGTGGATGCCTTCGGCTACCTCGGCATCAAGCTCGATGGCGGCAAGGGTTATGCCGGCACCGGCAACCTGCCGATCGGCAACGATGGCCGCCCGAACGACGAGTACTCCACCGCTGGCGCCGCAGTCAAACTGCGCATCTCCAATACCGTGCTGAAGTACGGCAACCTGCAGCCGACCTCGCCCGTGTTCGCCGTGGGTGGCAGCCGCCTGTTCCCGCAGACCGCTACCGGCTTCATGCTGACCAGCGAAGAAATCCAGAACCTGTTCCTGGAAGCGGGCCACTTCACCGCCGGTCGCGACAACATCAACACCTACCACGACGGCAACCTGGGTGCTGAGTACGCGGGCGTAACCAGCAAGTCGGGCGACTACGTGGGCGGCAAGTACAAGCTGAACGATCAGCTGAGTGCTTCGTTGTACTACGGCAAACTCCAGGACATCTGGAATCAGTACTACGGCAACCTGAACTACGTTCAGCCGCTGTCTTCGAACCAGTCCCTGACCTTCGACGCCAACTACTACTACACTGAAGACACCGGTAGCGCCGACGCAGGCAAGATCAGCAACAACACCTTCTCGCTGGCTGCTGCCTATAGCATCGATGCCCATACCTTTACTCTGGCCTTCCAGAAAGTGAATGGTGACACTCCGTTCGACTATGTGGGTGCAGGCGGCAAAGGCGGCGCCCTGGGTAGCGGTGGCGACAGCATCTTCCTGGCCAACTCCATCCAGTTCTCCGACTTCAACGCCCCGGGCGAGAAGTCCTGGCAGGCGCGCTACGATCTGAACATGGCCACCCTGGGCGTACCCGGCCTGAGCTTCATGACCCGTTATGTGCGTGGCACTGGCATCGATGCACCCAACGCCAATACTGCCTACGCCAACCTCTACCAAGACGGCGATAAAGAACACGAGACCAACCTTGAAGCCAAGTACGTTCTGCAGAGCGGCCCGGCCAAGGATCTGTCCTTCCGTATTCGCCAGACCTGGCACCGTGGCGACGCGAGCACCGGTACTGGCGGTAGCGGTAACGTCAACGAGTTCCGCCTGATCACCGAGTACCCGCTGAGCATCCTGTAAGGGACAGCGTACCTCGTACGATCCAGCAGCCCGGCATTCGCCGGGCTGTTCTTTTCCGGCCTCCGGTCGGCGCCGCCCGCGTCCCTGTACGCCCTGCCCCACCCCGCCGTACAATGCCGGTCCCGTCTCGATGCCGACAGACCGCCTAGCCATGCGTACCAGCCAGTTCCTGCTGTCCACCCTCAAAGAAACCCCTTCCGATGCCGTGGTGATCAGCCACCAGCTGCTGCTGCGTGCCGGCATGATCCGCAAGCTGGCCTCCGGTCTCTATACCTGGCTGCCGCTGGGCCTGCGCGTGCTGCGCAAGGTGGAAGCCGTGGTGCGTGAGGAAATGAACGCCACCGGCGCCCTGGAGGTGCTGATGCCGGCGATCCAGCCCGCCGAGCTGTGGCAGGAATCCGGCCGCTGGGAGCAGTACGGCCCCGAGCTGCTGCGCCTGAAGGACCGCCATCAGCGTGACTTCTGCGTGGGCCCGACCCACGAGGAAGTCATCACCGACCTGATGCGCAACGAGTTGAACAGCTACAAGCAGCTGCCGATCAACCTGTACCAGATCCAGACCAAGTTCCGTGACGAGATCCGCCCGCGCTTCGGCCTGATGCGCGGCCGCGAATTCGTGATGAAGGATGCCTATTCCTTCCACCTGAACCAGGCGTCGCTGCAGCAAACCTACGACGCCATGTACCAGGCGTACTGCAACGTCTTCAGCCGCCTGGGTCTGAATTTCCGTCCGGTGCAGGCCGACAACGGTTCCATCGGTGGCAGCGGTTCCCACGAATTCCATGTACTGGCCGGCTCCGGTGAAGACGACATCGTCTTCAGCGACAGCTCCGACTACGCCGCCAACATCGAGAAGGCCGAGGCCCTACCGCGGGAAACCGCGCGTGGCGCCGCCAGCGAAGAGTTGCGTCTGGTCGATACCCCCGACACCAAGACCATCGCCGATCTGGTGGAGAAATTCGGTCTGGCCATCGAGAAGACGGTGAAGACCCTGGTCGTGCGTGGCGCCGAGGAAGGCAAGCTGATCGCCCTGGTGGTCCGTGGCGATCACGAACTGAACGAGATCAAGGCGGCCAACCTGCCGGAAGTCGCCAGCCCCCTGGTGTTCGCCACCGAGCCCGAAATCCGCGCGGCCATCGGTGCCAGCCCTGGCTCTCTGGGCCCGATGAATCTGTCGATCCCCTGCATCGTCGATCGCTCGGTCGCCCTGATGAGCGACTTCGGCATCGGCGCCAACCAGGAAGACAAGCACTACTTCGGCGTCAACTGGGAACGCGATCTGCCGCTGCCCCAGGTCGCCGACCTGCGCAACGTGGTGGCCGGCGATCCGAGCCCCGATGGCCAGGGTACCCTGGTGATCAAGCGCGGCATCGAAGTGGGCCATATCTTCCAGCTGGGCACCAAGTACAGCGAGGCGATGAAGCTGTCGGTCCTGGGCGAGGAAGGCAAGCCTACCCTTCTCACCATGGGCTGCTACGGCATCGGCGTGTCCCGCGTGGTCGCCGCTGCCATCGAGCAGAACCATGACGAGCGCGGCATCCGCTGGCCGGCTGCCCTGGCACCGTTCAACGTCGCCCTGGTGCCGATGAAGTACGAGAACGCCGCGGTGAAGGAAGCGACCGATCGCCTCTATGGCGAACTGAAGGCCGCCGGCTTCGACGTGCTGCTGGACGACCGTGACAAGAAGACCAGCCCTGGCGTGAAGTTCGCCGACATGGAGCTGATCGGCATCCCTCATCGCCTGGTGGTGGGTGAGCGCGGCCTCAATGAAGGCCTGGTCGAATACAAGGGCCGTACCGACAGCGATAGCCACAACATCGCCCTGGCCGAGATCGTCGATTTCCTCAAGGCCCGCTGAGGGCTACCGTTCCAGGTCAGGCGTCCGTGCGCCTGACCTGGAAGTCGGTGAAGCCTTCACAGCCCACCTCCTCCAGCACCACCCCGGTCACCTGGGCCGCTGCCGGTCCCTGCCAGAGCCAGCGCTCCATATGGGCGAGGGCCTCGACCGAACCTTCCAGGTGGCACTCCACCCGGCCATCCGCCAGATTCCGCACCCAGCCGCTGACGCCCAGTCGCTGCGCCGCCTGCCGCGTGCTCTCGCGATAGTAGACGCCCTGTACGCGCCCACTGATCAGGCCACGACGCGCCGATCCGTCCCTCATCGCGGGGCACCCCTTTCTTCCAGCGCCGGCGCGACCCTGAGCCACTGGGCCACGCTCCCGGCCAGCAGCTCATGACGTTGTGCCTGCAGCCGCGCGAAAGCCGCCTGCAGCTGCGGATACCAGTCACCGGGAAAGCGTTCGGCGGGCGGCCAGCAATCCGGCGCAGGCGGCGCCCAGGGCGCGCGATCCAGCAGATCCAACAGCGCATAGCCATGCAGGTCACGGCAGAGCACCCAGTGGCCGCTGTCGTTCTGGCATACCAGACGCTCCTGTTGCAGGAAGGCCAGCACCGCATGCCATTCATGCTCCGGCAGCTTCCAGCCGGCCTGGTGCAGCCGCCCCAGGTGCAGGCTGGAGCCGCTCTGCTGGCGCTCCAGAAAGGCCCGCAGCACGGCGAGCAGGATGAAGAAGGCCGGCAGCGGCGCGCGGCGCCAGTGGTGGGTGGTGGACAGGCTGCAGACCACCTCCGCGCCCAGCAGCACGATCAGCCAGCAGACATAGATCCAGACCAGGAACAGCGGCACCGTGGCGAAGGCGCCATAGATCAGCTGGTAGCCGGGGAAATAGAAGACATAGAGACCGAACAGGCTCTTGGCCGCCTCGAACAGGACCCCGGTCAGGGCCCCGCCGATCAGCGCGTGGCGCAGCGGCACCCGGGTATTGGGGACGGCGGCATACATCAGGGTGAAGGCGGCGATGCTGAACAGCAACGGCGTGACCTTGAGCAGCGCCTGGGCACCGGACATGCCATAGGAGCCGAACACCAGGGCCACCGAGGCCAGGTAGGTGCTCATGGCGAAGCCGGCGCCCAGCAGCAGGGGCCCCAGGCTGAGCACCGCCCAGTAGAGCAGGAAGCTGGAGACCCCGCGCCGCGGAATGCGCACGCGCCAGATGTCGTTGAAGGTCTTTTCCACCGTCACCAGCATGAAGAAGGACGTCACGGCCAGCAGGGCCACGCCCAGCCAGGTCAGGTGGCGGGCCTGCTCGATGAAGTTGCGCAGGTACTCTTCCAGGGTCGCCCCGGTGGAGGGCACGAAGTTGCGGAAGATGAAGGCCTGGATCTGCACCTCGGTGCCCTGGAAGGCGGGTATCGCCGAGAGCATGGCGAAGGTCACGGTCATCACCGGGACCACGGCGAACAGGGTGGTGTAGGTCAGGGCCGCGGCGTTGTTGGGCGCCCGGTCCTCGATGAAGCGGTCGGCGAGGTAGCGAACGAAGGACAGCAGTTCACGCAAGCGGGCCGGCATTGGCGGTTCCTCGAAAGGCACGGTCAAGGGCTGGCGCGGCAGTCCTCGCCAACCCGCTACAATGGCCATCTTACCTTCTATGGATCAGCCTATGAGTGAAATCGTCCTCTATCACAATCCGCGCTGCTCGAAATCGCGAGCGGCGCTGGAGTTGCTGCAAAGCCGCGAGCTAGCTGTATCCGTGGTGCCCTACCTGGAGACGCCGCCGGATGCAGCCGCCTTGCGCGAGCTGCTCGCCAAGCTGGGCCTGGGCGCGCGCCAGTTGCTGCGCACCGGGGAGGAGGCCTATCGCGAATTGGGCCTCGCCGATCCGGCGCTGGACGAAGACGCGCTGATCGCGGCCATGGCCACCCATCCCAAACTGATCGAAAGACCCATCGCCGTATGCGGCGAACGCGCCGTCATCGGTCGTCCCCCCGAGCGTGTCCTGGAGATCCTGCAATGACCCCCGAAGCCTACGTCCTGGTGCTCTACTACAGCCGCCATGGTGCCACCGCCGAGATGGCTCGCCAGGTCGCCCGCGGGGTCGAGATGGCCGGCATGGCCGCGCGCCTGCGCACGGTGCCGGCGGTGTCCGCCGAGTGCGCCGCCGTCGCCCCGGCGGTGCCCGAGCAGGGTGCGGTCTATGCCACCCTCGATGATCTGCGCGATTGCGCGGCCCTCGCCCTGGGCAGCCCGACGCGCTACGGCAACATGGCCGCCGCCATGAAGTATTTTCTGGATGGAACCAACAGCCTCTGGCTGACCGGCGCCCTGGTGGACAAGCCCGCCGGGGTCTTCACCTCCACCGCCAGTCTGCATGGCGGCCAGGAGAGCACGCTGCTGTCCATGGCGCTGCCGCTCCTGCACCACGGCATGCTCATCACCGGCCTGCCCTACAGCGAGAGCGCCCTGCTGGAAACCAAGGGTGGCGGCACGCCCTATGGCCCGAGTCATTTCGCCGGGGCGGATGGCAAGCGCGCGCTGGACGAACAGGAGACGGCACTGTGCCGGGCCCTGGGCAAGCGCCTGGCGACCCTGGCGGGTCGCTTGCAGAAGAAGTAGTCGCCGGCGCGGCTACCAGCTCATGATTTCCTTGACGAAGGGAATGGTGAGCTTGCGTCGCGCCTGCAGCGAGGCCTGATCCAGGCGTTCGAGCATGTCGAACAGGGCATCCATGCTGCGGGTGTTGCGCGAGAGGATGAAGCGGCCGACCTCGTCGGTCAGGTGCAGGCCGCGGCGGGAGGCCCGCAGCTGCAGGGCGCGCAGCTTGTCTTCGTCGGACAGCGGACGTAACTGGAAGACCAGCGCCAGGGTTAGTCGCGACTTGAGATCGGCCAGTTGCACCGGCAATTGCCGCGGCGAAGCGGTACTGGAGATCAGCAACCGCTTGCCGGCATCGCGCAGGCGATTGAACAGGTGGAAGAGCGCCTCCTCCCAGCGCCGCTGGCCGGCCAGGGCATCGAGATCGTCGAGGCAGACCAGTTCGCACTGCTCGAGGTTGTCGAACAATTCGACGCCGTAGTCGGCCAGTTCACCCATGGGCAGGTAGATGGCGCGCTCGCCCAGTTCCTCCAGGCGGTGACAGGCGGCCTGCATCAGATGGCTGCGACCGGCGCCAGCGCCACCCCAGAGATAGATCAGACTTTCCGTCCAGCCGGCATCCGCATCGCAGAGACGCTCGACATAGCCGAGCGCCGCGGCATTGGCGCCAGGGTAGTAATTGACGAAGGTGGCGTCGTCACGCAGACGAATGCCCAGGGGCAGCTGTAAAGGCATCATGCCAGCTCGAACGGCTCTTGGCAGTTTCGCGAGGGCGCCAAGTCTAACCAAATCCCCGGTCCCTCGCAGCAGCCGCTTCAGTCTTGGGCGCTGGTCCTCATGGCCAGCGGAAATACAGGGTGGTACGCGCTGGCTGAGCGGATGGGGCCGGCTGGGCCGTAGGCGCGCTCGGCGTGGCCGTGGCGTCGACGGGTACCCCCTGAGTCGCCGGTGCCGGAGTGGCAGGGGCGGCCGGCGCCGAGGCGGGCTGCAGTCCGGCGAGACCGAGTTGCGCCTGCAACTGGTCCGGATTGGCGGTGAGGTCGTAGGTCAGCTGGGTCCCCTCGACCTTGACCAGGCGGCTCGACAGGGGCTCCAGGACTTTCTGCAGCTGGGCATAGCGCTCGAAATTGGAATTGTCGGCCACCAGCGTCAGCGGCTGGGTGGTGCCCGGACGGGAAACGAATTTCTTCGACAGGCGCGCGGCTACGTCCTGCAGTACCGCGGCAGCCAGGGCGTCCTGATCGGCCGCCTGGCTGCTGCCCTGCTCCGCGGCGCCGTTGTTCCACAGGCGCCACTGGGCCTGCCAGCCGTTGCCCTGGGGCTTGGCATGCACGGCTAGCAGGGCATTGGCGCCGTAGCGCTCGGAGGCCTGGCGCAGGGCGGTCGGGTCGTTGGCGTCGATGTTGGCGGCAGTGCCGGCCAGTTGCTCGTTGAGATCGGCCAACGGCAGGCGGATCGGCAGGCCGGCGCGCTGGGCGCCACGCTGGACGCCGGTGCTGGCGGGCTGGCCATCACCCACCAGGGCCGCCCCGCTGTCGGCGTCGTTGAGCCACCAGATCATCACCACCGGACGATTGGCGCCCCACACCGAGAGCCCCGCCTGGCCCAGGGCACGCTCGGTAGCGGCCGGGTCGAAGTTGGCCACCAGCACCTCCGGCGGGCCGGCGTCATAGCTGTACTGGCTGATAAGGGATTCGGGCGCCGCCAGGGCACTGGCGAGACCCGGGGTCTGGCCGGCCTGGGGATTACCGGTCAGGCGTCCGGCCAGCACCTGCAGAGCGCGCTTGAGGGCGGCATTGCGCTCGTCCGGTTGTTGCGAGGTCACCGGCTCGCGGACCTGGTAAAGGTTGTCCACCACCTCGGCGCGGGCGAGCGGACTCAGGACCAGTAGCGAAGCGAGCAACGGAAGGACGAGACGGCGCATGGCGATTCCATAGAAAGGGCAAGGGGCATACCTTAAAAGCCGCCCGATCCGCGAGCAAGGGCACTGGGTCGCGGGCTGCGCAGAAGGTAGCCGCAGAGACTGCCCGCCCGGCGAACGGATGGGCGACCAGGCTCAGACCACGGCGAGCTGGCCGGGTGCCATCGCCACCCGGACCGGAGGCCGCGGCGGGCCGCGTGCTTTGGCACGGCTTCTGGTAAAATCGCCCGCCTCATTGCCGGCTGGCGCCAGCCGGCTCGTTTCGCCATTAGCCAAAGGCCAGGATTCATGAGCAAACAACCCCAGCTGAGCTACAAGGACGCCGGTGTAGACATCGACGCCGGTGAGGCTCTGGTAGAACGCATCAAGGGCGTCGCCAAGCGCACCGCCCGCCCGGAAGTCATGGGCGGCCTGGGGGGCTTCGGTGCCCTGTGCGAGATCCCGGCAGGCTATCGCCAGCCGGTACTGGTCTCCGGCACCGACGGCGTCGGCACCAAGCTGCGCCTGGCCATGAACCTGGCCAAGCACGACAGCATCGGCATCGACCTGGTCGCCATGTGCGTCAACGACCTGGTGGTCTGCGGCGCCGAACCGCTGTTCTTCCTCGATTACTACGCCACCGGCAAGCTCAATGTCGACGTCGCCGCCCAGGTGGTGACCGGCATCGGCACCGGTTGCGAACAGGCGGGCTGCTCCCTGGTGGGTGGCGAGACCGCCGAGATGCCCGGCATGTACGAGGGCGAAGACTACGACCTGGCCGGCTTCTGCGTCGGCGTGGTGGAAAAGTCCGAGATCATCGACGGTTCCAAGGTGGCCACCGGTGACGCCCTGATCGCCCTGCCCTCCTCCGGGCCGCACTCCAACGGCTATTCGCTGATCCGCAAGATCATCGAGGTGGCCGGCGCCGACATCGAGAACATCCAGCTCGACGGCCAGCCGCTGACCGAACTGCTGATGGCGCCCACCCGCATCTATGTGAAGCCGCTGCTCAAGCTGATCAAGGACACCGGCGCGGTCAAGGCCATGGCCCACATCACCGGTGGCGGTCTGCTGGACAACATCCCGCGCGTGCTGCCCGAGGGCGCCCAGGCGGTGCTCGACGTGGCCAGCTGGCAGCGTCCGGCGGTGTTCGACTGGCTGCAGCAGCAGGGCAACGTCGACGAGACCGAGATGCACCGCGTGCTGAACTGCGGCGTGGGCATGGTCATCTGCGTGGCCCAGGATCAGGTCGAAGGCGCCCTGCAGGTGCTGGGTGCCGAGGGCGAGCAGCCCTGGGTCATCGGCCGTATCGAACAGGCCGCCGAGGGCGCCGACCAGGTCGTGCTGAACAATCTGAAACAGCACGGATGAGTTCTGCCGACTGCGCCGTGGTGGTGCTCATCTCCGGCCACGGCAGCAACCTGCAAGCCCTGATCGACGCCGCTACACCACCGGTGCGGATCGCCGCGGTGATCGCCAACCGCGCCGAGGCCTATGGCCTGGAGCGGGCCCGCCAGGCGGGGATCGCCACCCGGGTCATCGACCATCGCGACCACGGCGATCGCGACAGCTTCGATGCGGCCCTGGCGGCCGCCATCGATGCCCAGGGCGCTGATCTGGTTGTCCTGGCCGGCTTCATGCGCATCCTCACGCCAGCCTTCGTGCGGCGCTACCAGGGTCGCCTGCTCAATATCCATCCCTCGCTGCTGCCACTGTACAAGGGCCTGCACACCCACCAGCGCGCCCTTGACGCCGGCGATGCCTGGCACGGCTGCAGCGTGCACTTCGTCACCGAAGAACTGGATGGCGGTCCGGTGGTCCTGCAGTCGCGGGTGCCAGTGCGGGCCGAAGACACGGCGGAGAGCCTCGCGACACGGGTACACGCCGCCGAGCACCTCCTTTATCCTGTGGCCGTGCGGTTGTTCGCCGAAGGTCGTCTGCGGCTGGGTACCCTGGGTGCCGAGCTCGATGGCGAGGCATTGCCGCCTACCGGGGCCACGTTGCCGTCACTGACGGCCGCGGCCTCCCTTTCTTGATCCAAGGAGAAACTGATGCGACGTCTGTTGTTCCTATTGGCCACCCTCTGCAGCGCCTCGGCCTTCGCCTTCGACCTGCAGCCGTTCACGGCCAGCTACACCGCCGACTGGAAGCAGATGCCGGTCAGCGGCTCGGCCGAACGCTCGCTGGAGAAAGAAACCGATGGTCGCTGGGAGCTGAAGTTCGAAGCCTCCATGCTGGTCGCCGGCCTCAACGAATCCAGCACCTTCCGCCGCGAAGGCGAAGCCTTCCTGCCGGACACCTACCAGTACAAGCGCAGCGGGCTGGGCAAGAGCCGCGAGAGCGAACTGACCTTCGACTGGGCCGCCAAGAAGGTCACCGGCAAGGACAAGGACGATCCGGTCAGCCTGCCACTGGATCGTGGTCTGCTGGACAAGTCGACCTACCAGCTCAAGCTGCAGCAGGACGTGGCCGACGGCAAGAAGAGCATGAGCTACCAGATCGTCGACGGTGACAGCATCGACACCTACGACTTCCGCGTCATCGGTCCGGAGCGGATCCGCACCC
This sequence comes from Pseudomonas sp. SHLD1, assembly GCF_028640935.1. NCBI lineage: Bacteria > Pseudomonadati > Pseudomonadota > Gammaproteobacteria > Pseudomonadales > Pseudomonadaceae > Pseudomonas > Pseudomonas sp. SHLD1. The sequence continues at coordinate 31,911 of NZ_JAQZAD010000019.1, read as the reverse complement.
CGCTGGGTCTGTTCGATGCCATTAAGGTAGAGCGCGTGCGTGATCCCACCAAGAGCAGCCGCAAGACCGAACTGTGGTTCGCCAAGGATTGGGACTATCTGCTGGTACGTCTCTACCAGCAGGAGAGCGACGGCAAGGAATACCAGACCAGCCTCAAGGAAGGCTCGGTCAACGGGCGCACGGTGAAAGGCGCCAACTGATCCTGGCGGCAAGCGGAACGCCCTCTTCGGAGGGCGTTTTCTTTCGTACGCCCAAGCAGGCGTGACAGCTGCCTCTCGCGGCAGGCGAGTAAGTACCCAGCAGCGCTTCTCGGGCAATGTCCATCTGCGCCTATCGCGGCCATGGGCCGCTCCTACACCCTTGCGGATCCCGTAGGAGCGGTCCATGGCCACAGGACGACAATCGCGGGCGCGACAGATTGTCGCAGAAGTTGTAACGACTTGTTGCCGAGATACGCCTTGGTCCTGAAGCGAAACGCTCTAGTATGGGTTTTCAAGCCCTGCCGTAGTGCGGGCTCGACCAAGGAGATACAGCATGACCATTACCGTAACTGAACGTGACGAAGACCATATGTCCCGCGAAGCCCGTGGCCTGGGCATGCATCTGTGGGACGTGAAACAGGAAGGGGAATTGGTCGGCGTCTACCAGAGCGAAGCCGATGCCCTGCAGTACAAGGAGCAGATCGAACACGAAGGCGCGTCGCACGCCGAGTGAGTCGAAAGACCTTTTTACCGACTGCCTGAAAAAGGCCCGTCTCTTGGAGGCGGGCCTTTTTCGTTCCAGGGTGGAACGAGGAGTTGGGGTAGGCTGGGTTGAGCGGGTAAAGCCCAACATCATCTGGCTCAACATTGTGCTCGGCACCCCTCACCCCAGCCTTCTCCCAGGGGGAGAGGGGTAGTCCGGCGCGGGTGTTGGGCTTCACCGGGCTCGACCCAACCAACAGCGTCGCAGGTTGGGTTGAGACAGCCCCAACGTCGAAGCCCAACAAGCCCAACGTTGGGTCAGCGCACCAGCTCGTCGGCGAAGACCTTGTCCAGGGTGATGGGCAGATCCCGGACCCGCTTGCCGGTGGCGTGGAAGATGGCGTTGGCAATGGCTGCCGCCACCCCGACGATACCGATCTCGCCGATGCCCTTGGCGCCCAGCGGATTGACGATCTCGTCGTGCTCCTCGACGAAGATCACGTCCAGCTGCTGGATGTCGGCCTGCACCGGGAAGTGGTATTCGGCGAGGCTGTGGTTCATCCAGCGGCCTTCGTGGGTGTCCATCATCCCCTCTTCCTGCAGGCCCATGCCGATGCCCCAGACGATCCCACCGGCCACCTGGTTCTCGCCGGTTTTGAGATTGAGGATGCGACCGGCGGCCACCGCGGTGACCACGCGACTGACCTGGACGCTGCCGAAGTCTTCATCGACCTTGACCTCGACGAACACCGCCGAGTGGGTACCGGTGGCGTAGTTGTCGCGCTCTTCCGCTGGCTCGGCGCTGGCCAGGGTTTCCATGGACGGCGACCCCGAAGCCTTGAGGATGGCGGTGAAGTCGACACGCTGGGCCGGATCGGTCTTGAGGCTGATGCCGCCATCGGCGAACACCACCTGCTCCAGCTCCGCCTTGGCCAGCGGCGAATCATCCATTTCCTTGGCCGCATCCAGCAGTTGCTGACGCAGCTGATCGCAGGCCAGTTTCACGGCGGTGCCCACCGAGGACACGGTAAAGGAACCGCCCTCGAGGGGTGCCTTGGGCAGGGTGGAATCACCGAGCTTGAAGGTCACCTTGTCCAGCGGCAGACCGAGGTTCTCGGCGGCGATCTGGGTCATCACCGTATAGGTGCCGGTGCCGATGTCGGCCGTGGCACTGGCCACCACCAGGCTGCCGTCGATGTTCATCACCGCCTTGGCGGTGGCGGGTTGCTGCATGGCTTCCCAGACCCCGGTGGCCATGCCCCAGCCCACCAGCTGGTTGCCGTCGCGCATGGAGCGCGGCGCCATGCTGCGCCGTTCCCAGCCGAAACGCTCGGCCGCCTGGCGATAGCATTCCAGCAATTCCTTGCTGGAATAGGGCTTGCCCTTGGCCGGATCCGTATCGGTGAAGTTGCGAATGCGCAATTCCAGCGGATCGATGTCGGCGGCATAGGCCAGTTCGTCCATGGCGCTTTCCAGCGCATAGACGCCCAGCACCGCGCCGGGGGCGCGCATGTCCAGCGGGGTGTAGACGTCCAGCGCGGCCAGTTGATAGGCCAGCTTGATGTTGGGGCAGGCATAGAGCGATGCCGACCAGACCAGCACCATCTCGGTGAAGTCTTCGAACCGCGAGGTGATGCCGAGGGCGCTATGGTCGATGGCCTGCAGCTTGCCGTCGCTGTCGCAAGCCAGCTTGATCTGCTGATAGGTCTCGGGACGATAGCCGAAGGTAAACATCTGCTGGCGGGTCAGGGTGACCCGCACCGAGCGCTTGAGCTGCAGCGCGGCCATGGTCGCCAGCACCAGCTGGTACTGCGGACGCAGGCCGGAACCGAAGGCGCCACCGACAAAGGGCGAGATGACCTTCACGTCGCCCTCACCCAGCCCGAAGATGCTGCTGACGAACTGGGCGCTGTTCTGCACGCCCTGGGTCTTGTCGTGCACCGTCAGCTTGCCATCCTTGTGGTAGATGACGGTGGACGCGTGCATCTCCATGGGGTTATGGAATTCCGCCGCGGAGTGGTATTCGGCTTCGATGCGGGTAGGCGCCGCGGCCCAGGCTGCTGGGGCATTGCCCCGATTCTCCGGCAACTCCATGGGCGCTTCGTGGGCCTGGTCGCGAGCCTGGGCCAGGTCGGTGGCGTGCTCCTCTTCGCTGTAGTGGGCGCGGATCAGTGAGGCGGCGTGACGCGCGGCCTCGAAGGTCTCGGCCACCACCAAGGCGATGGGCTGGCCACTGTAGAGGATGCGGTCGTTGTACAGCGGCCGAAAAGGCTTGCCGTCAGCCGCATCCATGTCGGTATAGCTCTCGTCGTAGCTGGCCATCTTGGGTCGATTGAGATGGCTGAGCACCTCGATCACGCCCGGCTGGGCCAGGGCTTCGCTGACGTCCAGGCCGAGCAGGCGACCCTTGGTGATGGTGGCGTTGACCACGAAACCAAAGGCCAGATCCGGCACGCTGAATTCGCCGGCATAGAGCGCCTGGCCGGTGACCTTGAGCGGACCATCGACGCGGGGAACGGCTTTTTGCAGATGGACGACGGTCATTGCAGGGTACCTCCGGCGGCTTCGGTAAGGGCACGCACGATGGCGCGCCGGGCCAGTTCGATCTTGAAGCTGTTATGGGCAAAACCCTGGGCGCCCTGCAGCAGGCGATCGGCCAGCTGACCGAAGGCCGCCTTGTCCGCCACCTGGCCGACCAGCGCCTGCTCGGCCTCCGGCAGCCGCCAGGGCTTGTGGGCTACGCCGCCCAGGGCGACACGGACCTGCCTGATACGCTCGCCATCCAGTTCCAGCGCTGCCGCCACCGAGACCAGGGCGAAGGCATAGGAGGCGCGGTCGCGGATCTTCAGGTAGGCGCTGTGGGCAGCCAGGCTTTCGGCTGGCAGGGTCACGGCGGTGATGAGTTCGTCGGCGGCGAGGTTGGTATCGCGCTCGGGGGTATCGCCGGGCAGCCGATGGAAGTCGGCGAAGTCAATGACCCGCTCGCCGTTCGGACCGCTCACCTCGACCCGGGCTTCCAGCGCAGCCAGGGCCACGCACATGTCCGAAGGATGGGTGGCGATGCACTGCTCGCTGTGGCCGAGGATGGCGTGGATGCGATTCTGTCCTTCACGGGCGCCGCAGCCGGAGCCGGGCTCGCGCTTGTTGCAAGGAGTGCCCACGTCATAGAAGTAGTAGCAGCGGGTACGCTGCAGCAGGTTGCCGCCGGTGGAGGCCATGTTGCGCAGTTGCGGGGAAGCGCCGGCAAGGATGGCCTTGGCCAGCAGCGGATAGCGACGCTGCACCTCGGGGTGGTAGGCCACCTCGGCGTTCTTGACCAGGGCGCCGATGCGCAGGCCGCCTTCGGAGGTGGTCTCGACCTCGCGCAAGGGCAGGCCGTTGACGTCAATCAGTTGCTCGGGGCGCTCGACGTTTTCCTTCATCAGGTCCAGCAGGTTGGTGCCGCCGGCGATGAAATGGGTCTGGGGGCCATGCTGGCGGATGGCATCGGGCACGGCGTTGGGCTTGGCATAACCGAAGCGGTTCATTCGCGGCCCTCCCCTTGCTGGCAATCCGGACGCGCCCGCTCGATGGCGGCGCGGATGTTGCGATAGGCGCCGCAGCGGCAGAGGTTGCCGCTCATCTGCTCGGCTACCTCGGCCTCTCTGTGGGCGTGGCCTTCCTTGAGCATGCCGATGGCCGAACAGATCTGGCCAGGCGTGCAATAGCCGCACTGGAAGGCGTCTTCGGCCACGAAGGCGGCCTGCATGGGGTGCAGCTGGTCGCCCTGGGCCAGGCCCTCGACGGTGGTGACCTCGGCGCCATCCTGCATGACCGCCAGGGCCAGACAGCTGTTGATACGGGTGCCATTGACCAGGACGGTACAGGCGCCGCACTGACCATGGTCGCAACCCTTCTTGGTGCCGGTCAGGTCGAGGTGGTCGCGCAAGAGATCGAGCAGCGTGGTCCAGGGCTCCACGGCCAGTTGCAGCTGCTTGCCGTTGAGAGTCAGGGCGATGGTATGGGACTCGGGTTCGGCCAGGGGCTGGACCTGGCGCGCGGGGGTGGCGTTCATGGCGGACCTCACGGTTAAAGCCGCGGGGTGCAGATTGCCCCCGTGGTCGGAATAGGCGGTAGCAGCGAAGGGCCACCTCAGGTAAGGGACTGTCCCCGACCAGAACCGGTTCAGCACCCCTGCCCAACGGTATTCAACGTAACGTTGAAAGCCGCTCAGCGAAATGGTGAGAGTGCCGATCCAGAGCCTCTCTCCAGGGACAGGACACATTCGGTATGGCGCCTGTTCGTGCCAGCAGCCCAGTGGCCTGAACCCCACTGCCACCGGGGTAGTCATCAGAACTCCCGTGATGTGCCCCTAACGATGAGAATCCAACCATGGCTTCCGACTCCGATGCACGCTGGCGCCTGTCGCGACGGCAGTTTCTCGGCACCTCCGCGGTGCTGGTGGCGACCAGCGCCATTCCCGGCTACACCTTCGCCCAGGCCAGTGGCGGCGCGCCCCTGACGCCCCAGGCCATCGCCGCGCGGCTGCCGCAATTGCTGCCGCTGACCCTGCAGATCAATGGCGAGGCGCGCAGGCTCAAGGTCGACAGCCGCACCACCCTGCTCGATGCCCTGCGCGAGAACCTGCACCTCACGGGCACCAAGAAGGGCTGCGACCATGGCCAGTGCGGCGCCTGCACGGTGCTGGTGAACGGCCAGCGCATCAACAGCTGCCTGAGCCTGGCGGCCATGCACGAAGGCGACACCATCACCACCATCGAAGGCCTGGGCAACGCCGAGCGCCTGCATCCCATGCAGGCGGCCTTCCTGGCCAAGGACGGTTTCCAGTGCGGCTATTGCACCCCAGGGCAGATCTGCTCGGCGGTGGCCCTGCTGGACGAGGTCAAGGCTGGCATGCCCAGTCACGTCTCCGCGAGTCTCGACGGGCCGATGCGGCTGAGCGAGGAAGAGATCCGCGAGCGCATGAGCGGCAACCTCTGCCGCTGCAGCGCCTATCCCAACATCGTCGCGGCCATCCAGATGGCGGGGGGCCAGGCATGAGAGTCTTCGACTATCGACGCGTGCAGACCGAAGCCGATGCCAGCCGCCAGGGCGTCCAGGCGGGCAGTCGCTTCATCGCCGGGGGCACCAATCTGCTGGACCTGATGAAGCTGGAGATCGAAACGCCCAGCCAGGTGCTGGACATCAATCGCCTGCAGCTGGACCAGATCAGCGCCACCCAGGAGGGCGGCCTGCGCATCGGTACCCTGGTCCGCAATTCCACCCTGGCCGCCGATGCCCGGGTACGGGAGCGCTATCCGGTGCTCTCCCGCGCGCTACTGGCCGGCGCCTCGGCGCAACTGCGCAACAAGGCCACCACCGGCGGCAACCTCCTGCAGCGCACCCGTTGCTCCTACTTCTACAACACCGCCATGCCCTGCAACAAACGCCAACCCGGCAGCGGTTGCGCGGCCCTGAGCGGCTTCAATCGGATGAACGCGGTGATCGGCGCCAGCGACCAGTGCATCGCCGTGCATCCCTCCGACATGGCAGTGGCCATGCGGGTGCTGGACGCCACGGTGGAAACCCGGGAAGCCACTGGCCGCACCCGGCGCATTCCTATCGCCGACTTCCATCGCCTGCCCGGTGACACCCCGCAGATCGAGACGGTGCTGCAACCCGGCGAACTCATCACCGCCGTGACCCTGCCACCGCCACCGCCCGGCATCCAGGTCTATCGCAAGGTGCGTGATCGTGCCTCCTATGCCTTCGCCCTGGTGTCCATGGCCGCCATCGTCGAACTGGACGGCACGCGTATCCGCAGCGGTCGCGCGGCGTTCGGCGGCCTGGCGCACAAGCCCTGGCGGGTGGCGGCGGCCGACCGGGCCTTTGCCGGCCAGGCCGTGGACAGCGATCTGGCGGCCGTGGGCGATGCCCTGCTCGCCGGAGCCCGTGGCTATGGCCACAACGATTTCAAACTCGAGCTGACCCGTCGCATCCTGCGCGCCGGGGTGGCCGACGCTCGCCAACAGGCCTGAGGACAGCAGCATGGAAATGAATGAACCCGCTGGCCGCAACCTGATCGATGAGAATCGCGGCGGCCTGATCGGCAAGCCCATCGATCGCGTCGACGGCCTGCTCAAGGTCACCGGCCAGGCGCCCTACAGCTTCGAATTCCGCAACGACCGCGTCGCCTATGGCTTCATCGTCGGCGCCACCATTGCCAAGGGCCGCATCCGGCGCCTGGACACCTCGGCTGCGGAAAGCGCGCCGGGGGTGCTCAGCGTGCTGACCTATCGCAATGCGCCGCGCCAGGCCGCCCGCGAGCCGGACAACAGCGGCCGCTTCACCCGGCCCAAGCCCTACCTAGACAGCGACCAGGTGCGCTATTTCGGCGAACCCGTGGCCTTCGTGGTGGCCGAGACCTTCGAGGAGGCGCGCCTGGCGGCGGCCCTGGTGGAGATCGACTACGCGGCCGAGCCGGGCGTCTTCGACCTGGCCGCCAACCTCGGCCAGGCGGTCAAGCCGCCGGATGCCGATCAGCCCACCGACACCGCCTCCGGCGATGTGGATGCCGCCTTTGCCCGGGCGCCGATCAAGCTCGACGAGCGCTATACCACGCCCTACCACATCCACGCGCAGATGGAGCCCCACGCCAGCCTCGCCCAGTGGGACGGCGACCGGGTGACGATCTATTGCTCCACCCAATTCGTCGAGCAGGCGCAGAGTTGCGTGGCCAATACCCTGCAGCTGCCCAAGGACAAGGTGCGGATCGTGGCGCGCTATATCGGTGGCGGCTTTGGCGGCAAGTTGCCGATCTATGCCGACGCCCTGATCGGCGCCATGGCCGCCCGCGCCATCGGTCGGCCGGTCAAGGTCACCCTCACCCGCCAGCAGATGTTCCAGATCACCGATCACCGCTCGGCCACCGTGCAGCGCATCCGCCTGGGCGCCGACCGCGATGGCCGTATCCAGGCGATGGCCCACGAGGGCTGGTCCCATTCCGCTCGCGGCCTGACCTACTACGAACCCACTGGTCTGTCCTCGCGCACCCTCTATGCCGGCGATGACCGCCTGGTGGCGCACCGCATGGTCGAGCTGGATCTGCCCGAGTCCGGCTCCTGCCGGGCGCCCGGCGAAGCCGTGGGGATGCTCGCCAGCGAAAGCGCCATGGACGAACTGGCGGTCATGCTCGCTCTCGATCCCATCGAGCTGCGCATCCGCAATGAACCCAGCCGGGACCCGGAAAAGCATATCCCCTTCTCCTCCCGCAAGCTGGTGGAGTGCATGCAGGACGGGGCCCGCCGCTTCGGCTGGAACCGGCGCAATGCCAAGCCCGGCCAGGTGCGTGACGGCGACTGGCTGATCGGCATGGGCATGGCCGCGGCCAGTCGCGCCAACATGCTCAGGCCGTCCCAGGCCGGGGTACGCCTGGAGGCCGATGGCACGGCCACGGTAAAGACCTCGATGACCGACATCGGCACCGGGACCTACACCATCCTGGCGCAGATCGCCGGCGAGTCGCTCGGCTTGCCGGTGGAGCGGGTCAAGGTGCTGCTGGGCGACAGCGACGATCCGGCCGGGGCCGGCTCCGGCGGCTCCTTCGGGGCGGCCAGTTCCGGTTCCTCGGTCTATGTCGCCTGCGAGAATCTGCGCCTGAAGGCGGCGCAAGCGGCGGGCATCGACCCGGCCAGCGCCCGCTTCGTCGGCGGTCGGCTGATCGCCGACAACGGCAGTCGCGACCTCGCCGAACTGGCGCGCGAGCACGATCTCCAGGCCATCGGCGAGATCAAGCCGGGGCAGACGCTCAAGGACTATTCCCAGCAGGGCTACGGAGCCTTCTTCGCCGAGGTGGGGGTGCACGCCCTCACCGGCGAGATCCGCCTGCGGCGCATGCTCGGGGTGTTCGCCGCGGGGCGCATCCTCAACGAGAAGACCGCCCATTCGCAGATGCTCGGCGGGATGATCTGGGGGGTGGGCAGCGCCCTGCACGAAGACGGAGTGATCGATACCCGCCACGGCCACTTCGTCAATCATGACCTGGCCGACTACCACTACCCCTGCCACCTGGACATCCCGGCCATCGAAGCCCATTTCCTGCCGGAAGTGGACGACAAGGCCAATCCGCTGAAGATCAAGGGCGTCGGCGAGCTGGGCATCTGTGGCGCCGGGGCCGCCCTCGCCAACGCCGTCTACAACGCCTGCGGGGTGCGCATCCGCGACTATCCGCTGACGGTGGACAAGGTGCTGGCCGGGCTCAAGACGGCCTAGCCGCAGGCGGCGCGGTTCAGCGCGCCGCCTTGCCGCCCGCCCGTGTCGCCAGCAGCACCCCGCCGATGGCGATGACCATGGCCACCCAGGCCAGGGGTGGCAGCGTTTCACCCAACAGCAGCCAGGCGCTCAGGGCGGCGCCCGGTGGGACGCAGAAGAACAGCGCACTGACCCGGGCCGCCTCGCCGGCGCGGATCATCCACACCAGCAGGCTGATGGCCAGGAGCGAGTTGGCCAGCACCAGATAGGCCAGAGCGCCGATGAAAGCCGGCGCCCAGTGCACCGGGCTGTGCTCGAACAGCAGCGCCAGGGGCGCACAACACGCCAGGCCGACGCTGTACTGCACCAGGTTGTTGGTGACCGGGTGCTGGGCCACGCCCAGGCGCTTTTCGTAGAGCACCGCGCTGGTCATGCCCAGCAAGGCGCCCACCGCCAGGCAGATGCCGAAGAGGGACTCCACGGCGACGCTGGCGCGCGCCAGGATCACCCCGATGGCGCCGAGCAGTCCCAGCGCCAGCCCCAGCCACTGCAGCGGCGCCACCCGCTCGCCCACCAGCAGGGGGGCGCCCAGGGCCACCAGGATCGGCTGCAGCGAGGCGACCATGGCCACCACGTTGGCCGAGGCACCCATCACCAGGGCGCCATAGCTCATGCCGAAATAGACGCCCTGGATCAGAAACCCCACCACCGCCAGATTCGCCCATTCCCGTCGGCTGCGCGGCAGGGGCGGGCGCAGGACCAGGAAGGCGATCAGCAGCACGCTGAAGGCCAGCGCATAGCGCATCGCCAGCAGGGTGAAGGGGGGCGCATAGGCCAGGCCCACCTTGGACACGGCGAAACCGGCGGACCACAGGGCCAGGAACACCAGGGGGATGAGGCGCAGCAACCAGGGATTCAGCGAAGTGGACGACATCGGACGCTCAGGGCCAGACGAGTCAGCGGGACGCGGCTCGCGAGCGGGAAGGATAGCTGACGACCAGCAGACCGCTGAGCACCAGGGCCGCACCGGCGAGAAATCCCGGACCCGGGGTTTCACCCAGTAGCCAGATCCCCATCAGCACCCCGAACAGCGGCGTCAGCAGGGTCAGCACGCCCAGGGGGGCGGCGCGATAGCGACTGAGCAGCACGAACCAGCCCAGCAGGCTGATGCCGGCGACGATGAACACCTGGAAGGCCAGACTCGACCAGGCCAGGGAATCCAGCGCGGCCAGGTCCAGCCGCTTGCCGAGCGGCAGGGCCAGCGCCAGCAGCACCACTCCGGTCACCCCGAGTTGATAGAACAGCGTGCGCAGCGGCGGCGCCTCGGCCAGGGCGCTGCGGCGGATCAGCACCGTGGTGGCGCCCCAGGCGGCGCCGCCGGCCAGGCCGATCAGATCGCCCTGCCAGCTGGTGCCGCCGCTCGGCTTGCCGACCAGGAAGGCGCAGACCACGCCACTGGCCGCCAGCACCATGCCCAGCCACTGGCGCCCCGACAGCCGCTCGCCCGGCACCAGCCAGTGCAGGCCGCAGGCGGCGAACAGCGGCGCCGTGTAGATGAATACCACCATGTGCGCGGCGCTGGTGTATTTCAGGCCCACCGCCATGCAGAGGAACTCCAGGGCGAACAGCGACCCGGCGAGCAGGCCGGGAATCAGCGTCTGGTCGCGGCCCAGGCAGCGGATGCCGCGCCAGCGCGCCAGGCCATAGAGCAGCCCGGCCGCCAGCAGCGAACGCCAGCCGATCTGCAGCAAGGGGTCCACCTGCTCGGCGATGGCCTTGATCGCCGTCTGCTGCAGGCCCCAGACCAGGCAGAGCACCAGCATGACCAGCACGGCGGGGAGATCGAGCTCCTTGCGCATGGGCATCGTTCCAGGAAAAAAGTGAGCCTGCAGGATGACGGTGGCTGAACAGGTCGGACAAACGATGTTTAATGGGCGTCAGGCTCAGGAAAACTAAGGCTGCCATGACCATCGCCCTCCCCCTCAATGCCCTGCGTGCCTTCGCGGCGGCTGCCCGGCATCAGCATTTCGCCAGGGCGGCGGCCGAGCTGCACGTCACCGTCGGGGCCATCAGTCGGCAGATCCGCCTTCTAGAGGAGGAACTGGGGCAGACCCTGTTCGAGCGCCTGCCCCAGGGCGTGCGGCTCACCGCCCAGGGGCGCGCCCTGGCCGCTGAGATCGCGCCGCACCTGGATGGCCTGACCCGCGCCGTCGCCCGGGCACGGATCAAGAGCAGCGTCCTGACCGTCAGCGCACCGCCCACCTTCGGCCAGGAATGGCTGTTGCCGCGGCTGGAAGACTTCCAGCGCCAGCATCCGGATATCGAGGTCTTTCTCGACGCCTCGTCCGCCATCGTGCCACTGGGCACCGAGGGCGGCGCCCAGGCGGCGATCCGCTATGGCCGGGGCGACTGGCAGGACGGCGAGACCCGCCTGCTGCTGCGCGAATGGATCTTTCCGGTGTGCAGCCCGGCGCTGATCCCGGCGCCGCTGGCTGAGCCCGCCGCCTTGCTGGACTATCCGCTGCTGCATGCCGAATGGCCTGGCGGCTGGCGTTCGGGACGCCCCAGCAGCCGGTCCAACGCCTGGCAGGACTGGTTCGCCAGCCAGCAGGTGCCCCTGGGCGACAGTCTGCGCGGTCCGCGCTATTCACTGAGCGGCATGGCCCTGCAACAGGCGGCGGCCGGCAAGGGCGTGGCGCTCGGCGGCTGCGTGCTGGCCCAGCGCCTGCTGGCCAGCGGCGCGCTGGTCCGCCCGCTGCCGGATCGGTTCAACCAGCTGTCGGCCCAGGCCTACTTCCTGGTGTTGCCCAAGGGCCCGGTGGAAGCGCCGGTACAGCGCTGGATCGACTGGCTGCTGGTGCAGATCCGCCAATTCCGCGAGACCCAGGGCGAGCTGCAGGAGACCGGCGGCGCCTGGTGAGGACTGTCCTTTTACGGCAGTCTAGGCGGCCTGCCCCTGCAACAGTCAGCCTGCATGATCACCTGTCGCCTGTTCGCCCTGTTCGCCCTGCTCGCCCTACTGCTCTCGACCACCGCCCTGGCCGCCGAACAGGTCCCGGCCGCCTGCGATCGCCAGGGCAGCGAGGCGCAGCTGGCGGTCTGCGCCGCCGAGGATCTGGCCGCGGCGGAAGCCCGGCTGGCCGACGTCTACGGTCGCCGGCTGGCGGGTCTCTCCGCTGCGCAACGACCCGCCTTCGAACGTCTGCAACAACTCTGGCAGGACGACCGCGCACCCCGCTGCGCCACCGCGACGCGTGGTTTCCAGGGCGCCATGCAGCAGCTGCAGTATCTGAGTTGTCTGAAGTCGGTGACCCTGCTGCGGCTGGACGATCTGCAACGGCAGCTACCGCGGCGCGACTGACGCTTCGTCGCCACCGCTGCTGTCCGGCGCCGGAAGTCACTATCATGGCGCCCCGCTGTTGGAGTTCGAGATGTACGAGCGTTACCTGCCCCTGCTGGTCCCGGCCGGACTGCTGCTTCTGGGGGCGTTGTGGTGGTGGCAGCGCCGGCGCCAGGCCGCCTTTCCCTACCGCCAGGTCGAAGCCCTCTTCACCCCCGCCGAACAGGCCTTTCTCGCGGTACTCGACGAAGCCGTGGGCGACGACTACCGGGTGTTCGGCAAGGTGCGCATCGCCGATGTGGTCCAGACCCTGCCGCTGCGCGACCGCCGCCGCTATCTGATCGCGCAGAACCGCATCAACTGCAAGCACTTCGACTTCGCCATCTGCCGGCGTGACGACCTCGCCGTGCACGCCGTGGTCGAACTCAACGACAGGTCGCACCTGCAGCGCCATCGCCAGCAGCGTGATCGCTTCGTCCGCGCGGTGTGCGAGGCCGCCCAGTTGCGGCTGGTGGAGATTCCGGCGGCGGCGCGCTATTCCGCCACTGCCGTGCGTGACGCCGTGTTCGGCGGGCGCCGTCCGCGCACTCGGGTAGCGGCCCCTAGCCAGGCGCTGACGCCGGAATGCCCGGAGTGCCAGGCGCCCATGGTCCGCCGTCGCGCACGCAGCGGTCGCCACCAGGGGCGGGAATTCTGGGCCTGCTCGAACTACCCGGATTGCCGCGCCCTGCTCGACATCGACGACTGACCAAGGGGCCCCTGCGATGCGCTATCCCACTACTCCGGACGGACGCTACTTCGTAGTCAGGGGCCGGCTCTGGCGGTGCACCGATCCCAGCCTGCCCGCCGACCGCCGCGACATGCTGACCCATGAGCTCATGGATGCGCGCCGCCAGGTGGGCGTAACCAAGCGTCAGGGTGACGAGGCCGCCCTGCGCAGGGCACGCGCCGCGGTGGACGCCGCCAAGCACGCCCTGGGGGAGCGCGGACCAGTATGGTGGACCGACGGCGCGCCCGACTACAACCGGCGGATGGCCAGGAACACCCCCTATGCCGACTGGTACCGGCAGCTGGACGCAGAGGCTTCCTGACCCGATCCGCGCGGCGTAAGGTGAACGGCTGAATTCTCTTGCGAGCACCGCTCTTGCGTATCCGTCCCGCCTTCGTCACCGATCTTGCCGCCATCTGCCGGCTGGCCGAACAGCTCGCCGAGCAGCATCACCGGCAGGCCCCGGCGACCTTCGCCAAGCCTTCCGGCGGCTGGCGCGACCAGGACTACTGGGCTGCCCAGCTGGAGCCGGAAGACGGGATGCTGTTTGTCGCTGACGCCAGCGACGAACTGGTCGGCTTCGTCACCGCGCGGTTGTCCGATACCCGCTCGATTTCCTTTCTGCAGCCGCTGATCCTCTGCCGGATCGGCACCCTGGTGGTGTCTGCCAGCCACAGACGGCTGGGCGTGGGTGCGCGGCTGCTGGACGCCGTGGAAGCCTGGGCCCGGGACAACGATGTCGACGAATTGCGCCTGGAGGTGATGGAGTTCAACGAGGACGCCCAGGCCTTCTATGCCCGCCAGGATTTCCAGGGGCAATCGCGGATTCTGGCCAAGGCGTTGCGTTAGGGTTGGCTGCTGCGCGATCGCGGCCATGAGTGCGATGGACCAGCACCCTCACCCCAGCCCTCTCCCAGGGGGAGAGGGGGTTAGCGGAGCGGTCGGCGGCCACCGCGCAGGACCCTGTAGGTTGGGCTGAGCGCAGCGAAGCCCAACACCGCCGGATCGAAGCCCCGCCATGAGCCTTCGACGGGGACCCTACACACTCTCCCGACTAACCAACTCGAATCCCAGATCCACGCAGCGCCGTAGCGTGGAAAACGGCGTAGCCTTTTCCACGGGGAGCCCGCCACGAGGACTTGCCTCGCACCCGCCCTTCCCAGGAGGGGGAGCGGGCGCTTGGAGCGGATGCTCGTTTTCGATGGCTCAGGCGATAAGAAAGCTGCTCCCAATGGAGACATCGACACCTAATGCGAGTAACTGTCCTATCGCGGCCATGGGCCGCTCCTACAGGAGAGATCGGTACCTGTAGGAGCGGCCCATGGCCGCGATGATCCGACGCGAGCGACTAGCCCTACACACTCTCCCGACTCACCAACTCGAATCCGAGGTCCACGCAGGTCGGTTGGCTGCGGCCGTCGAGCAGTCCCAGCAACAGGGTTGCGGCCTGGCGCCCTACCGCGGCGCGGGGGGTCTGGATGGAGGTCAGCCGGGGCACGGTATGCGCCGAGCCGGGCAGGTCGTTAAAGCCCAGCACCGAGATCCGTTCGGGGATGGCGATGCCCAGCCGCTGCGCTTCGAACAGCGCGCCCTGGGCCAGGTCGTCGTTGCAGAAGAACAGGCCGTCGACATCCGGCCGGCGGGCCAGCAGCTCGCGGAACTGCCGGGCGCCCAGCCCCACGGACGACGGCTGCGGATCCAGCACATCCAGACTCGGGTCATAGCAGCCCGCCGCGCGCAGCACCTCGCGAAAGCCCTCGCCCCGGGCCAGCGCACGCGGGTCGAGCTGGGCAGCGACATAACCCAGGCACTTGCGCCCGGCCGCCAGCAGATGCCGCGCCGCGGCGGCGCCGGCGGCGTGCTGGGAAAAGCCGACGCTGGGCACCGCCCCCGCCGGATCCAGCTCCATCATGTGCACCCGCGGCACCCCGCTGGCAGCCAGCAGCTGGCGTGCGGCGTCGGTACGGTCGAAGCCGGTCAGCAGCAGTCCCCGGGGCTGATAGGCCAGGTAGTTGCGGATCAGCTTCTCCTCTTCCACGGGGTCGTAGTGGTAGTTGCCGATCAGCACTTCCAGGCCACGAGGGCGCAGGACCTCGTGAATGGCTTCCAGCGGCTCGATGAACAGATGGTTGGACAGCGAGGGGACCAGCACCACCACCGAATGCCCCTGGGCCGAGGCCAGGGCACGGGCGGCCGGATTGGTGACATAGCCAAGACGCGCGGCAGCTTCCTGCACGCGGGTGACCAGCTCGGGCGCCACGCTGGCGACACCGCGCAGGGCACGCGAGGCCGTGATGGGGGAAACACCGGCTTCCAGCGCCACCTCGGTAAGGGTGGGCCGACCGGAACTACGAGAACCCGTTCGATTCATTGTTATGGTTTCAGGCTTGTCAGAGACGGAGAACGCGCCTAAGGTAGCGCTGTCTCAGCAGACACTACAAGCCTGGCGTGGCCTTCTGGACCGCGTCGGCATTCGGCCCAACAAGATCGACAAGAACTGGAAGCCGCTGCCTTTTCGCTTTTCGGGGTAGCGCTGTCTCCAGACCGGAGGTGACGATGAACACTCCCATACCCGCGCTGGTGGTCATGGGCGTCTCAGGCTGCGGCAAGAGCAGCGTCGGCGCGGCCATTGCCGAGCAGGACGGTGGCCGCCTGATCGAAGGCGACGCCTTCCACCCCGCCGCCAACATCGCCAAGATGAGCGCCGGCATCCCCCTCGATGATGGGGATCGCGCCGGCTGGCTGACCCGCCTCGGTGAAGAACTGGCCGCTGCAGTGGCCGCGGGCGAACGCCCGGTGCTCACCTGTTCCGCGCTCAAGCGCCGCTATCGCGACCAGCTGCGCCAGGCCGTGCCCGGTCTCGGCTTCGTCTTTCTCGAACTGACCCGCGAGGCCGCCGCCCAGCGCGTCGCCAATCGTCCGGGCCACTTCATGCCCGCGAGTCTGATCGACAGCCAGTTCGCCGCCCTCGAAGCACCCTACGGTGAACCGGCTACGCTGGTAGTGGACGCAGGCGACACCCTGCCCGCCATCGGCACCCAGGTGTCGGCCTGGTGGAACACCGCGGCGCGCCTGGCCCAGCCGGCCTGACGAGACAGCGCTACCCATTCCAACCCTTGGAGTCTGTTCAAAGTCTCGCGAGCTAGAGCCAAACAAGGCGAAAATGCCTGAGGAAGCGGAGTTTACGAGTGGTAAATGAGCATTCCGAAGGCCTTTTCAACGCAGTTTGGCCGACGCGCAGCAGACTTTGAATAGGCTCTTACAACGCCCACAACAACAATAGGAGAGGCGCCATGTTCGGCATGGACCACAACAGTTTCCTTCTGCTCGACGCCCTGGTCACCATCATCGGCCTGGTGCTGCTGATCACCAAGTTCAAGGTCCATCCCTTCATCGCCCTGACCATCGCCTCGGGCTTTCTCGGCCTGACCTCCGGCATGCCGGTGGAAAAGGTCATGAAGTCCTTCCAGGATGGTTTCGGCGGCGTGCTCGGCTTCGTCGGCATCCTGCTCGGCCTGGGCACCATGCTCGGCAAGCTGATGGCCGATTCCGGCGGCGCCGACCAGATCGCCCAGACGCTGATCCGCGCCTTCGGCATCAAGCGCGTGCACTGGGCGATGATGTTCGCCGCCTTCCTGGTGGGTATCCCGCTGTTCTTCGAGATCGGCTTCGTGCTGCTGGCACCCCTGGTGTTCATCGTCGCCCGCCGCACCGGGCTGTCGCTGGTCAAGCTGGGCATCCCGCTGCTGGCCGGCCTGTCCGCCGTGCATGGCCTGGTGCCGCCGCACCCGGGTCCGCTGCTGGCGGTCGGGGTGTTCGGTGCCGACATCGGCAAGACCATCTTCTATGGCCTGCTGGTCGGCCTGCCCACCGCCATGATCGCCGGTCCCATCTTCGGTGCCTGGATCTCCAAGCGCATCCCCGGTTCGGCCAACCCCGAACTGGTCGCCCAGATCGCCCAAGAGACCGACAACCGCAACCTGCCGGGCTTCGGCATCACCGTCTTCACCGTGCTGCTGCCGGTGATCCTGATGCTGCTCAAGGCCTTTGCCGACATCTTCTTCGCCGCCGACAACCACTTCCGCATCTGGATGGACTTCATCGGCCACCCCATCACCGCCCTGCTCGCCGCCCTGCTGCTGAGCTTCTACAGCTTCGGCACCGCCTGCGGCTTCTCTCGCGAGAAGATCGTCAAGCTGCTCGACCAGAGCCTGGCGCCAGTGGCGGCCATCGTCCTGATCGTCGGCGCCGGCGGTGGCTTCAAGCAGATGCTGGTGGCCAGCGGCGTGGGTGAGGTGATCGGCAACCTGGCGGTGCAGACGCAGATCTCGCCGATCCTGCTGACCTGGCTGGTGGCGGCGGTGATCCGCGTGGCGACCGGTTCCGCCACCGTGGCGACCATCACCGGCGCCGGCATCGTCGCCCCCGTGGTGGCGCTGATCCCCGGGGTGAACAAGGAATTGCTGGTACTGGCCGCCGGTGCCGGTTCGGTGATCCTCTCCCACGTCAACGACGCCGGCTTCTGGCTGGTGAAGCAGTACTTCAACATGACCGTGGCCGAGACCTTCAAGACCTGGTCGATGATGGAAACCATCCTCTCGGTGGTGGCCCTGGCCTTCATCATGCTGCTGTCGCTGTTCGTCTAACCTCCGCTACACCGGGACGGCCCCGGGCCGTCCCGCCTCCACCACGAAGCTCGCCCGGGTGCCGCGCCTGGCATCCGGGCGAGTTCGATCACTGATGGTGCGCAGGTCCACCTGCAACCGCTCCCGCGTCAACTCCAGGGCCAGATAGCCGCGCTCCCGGCTGTCGAAGAAGCGCACCTGGGGATTCTCCGGCAACAGCGCCCGGAAACGGCGGTAGTCCGGTCCGTCAGAGGTGATGGAGGTGCCGACGAACTCGCTCGCCACCACCGGACTCCGCTCGTCCTCCGGCTCGCGGTGCAGGTCCGTCACCCAGAAGGAATGAATGTCCCCGCCCAGGGTCACCGGATTGGCCAGGCGACTGTCGGCCAGGGCCGCGAGCAGGCGCTCGCGGGTGGCCGGATAGCCGTCCCAGCCATCGGTCCAGCGCGCCGGATCGCCTTTCGGCAGGCGCTGCCGCAGCGGTGCCAGCAGGAGATCCTGGGCGATCAGATTCCAGCGGGTGGCATTGTGGCGAAAGCCATCCAGCAACCAGCGCTCCTGCGCCTGCCCGAGCATGCTGCGCGCCGCGTCGCGCAGGCCCGGGCAATCCGGTGCGACCAGCTGGCCACCGCGGGTCCTGGCCGTCACGCAGGCCGGTTCGCTGCGGTATTGCCGACCGTCGAGCAGATGGATCTCCGCCAGGTCACCGAAGCGCCAACGGTCATAGAGGCGCAGCGCCGTGCCCTGGGTCCTCCACCCGCGCAGCGGCGCATGTTCGCGAAAGGCCTGGTAGGCGGCCTGCCGCCGCGCGGCGAAGGCGGCCAGACTGACCCCGGGGTCCGCCGCCCAGGGACCGGAATAGTCGTTCTGCACCTCGTGGTCGTCCCAGGTCATGAGACTGGTGACATTGGCGTGCAGGTACTGCGGATCGGGATCGGTGCGGTACAGCGCATGGCGCCGGCGGTAACTGGCCAGGTCCCGGGCTTCCGGCAGGCCATGCCGGCGCACCGTCGGCAGCAGCAGGGGCACGTTGGCCTCGTAGATATAGTCGCCGAGGAACAGCGCCAGATCCGCCTGTTCGTCGGCCATGTGCCGATAGGCACTGAAGAAGCCCTTCTCGTAATGGGAGCAGGAAGCGGCCACCAGCTTCAGGCGCTGCGGAGCGCTGGCTGACGGCGGTAGCGTGGTGGCGCGGCCGATACGACTCTGGTGGCCCAGCGCGGTGAAACGGTACCAGTAGGGCCGTCCCGGTAGCAGACCGGTCAGCGTGATGGGCAGGCAGAAAGCAGACTGTGGCTGCGCCTGGATCACTCCGCGCTGCACCACGTGGCGCAGCCCTGGATCCAGGGCCACTTCCCACCGAGCCTCGACCGGACCGTGCAGACCGCCCAGGCCGTCTTCGGCCAGGGGATCCGGTGCCAGGCGGGTCCAGATGACGAAGCCGTCGGTGGCAGGCTCACCACTGGCGACGCCCAGGGTGAAGGGATCCGGCTGCGGCGTGCGAGCGCTGCAACCGGCGAACCAGGGTGCGCTCAGACCCAGGCCGAGCAGGCCCAGCGCTTGACGTCGAGAGGTACTCATCCAGGCCTCCGGGAAAAGAGGCCAGGGTGGCTCAGGCAGGTGACAACCGCATGTCGGCGGCTCAGGCCAGCGGCAATTCCTCGAGGATCATGACCTGCGGCGCGTCGACGAGCAGGCCGTCGAGATCGCTCAGCAGCCGCTTGAAGTGAGGGGTTTGCTCGTGCTCGGCCAGGGCTTCGCGGCTGGCCCAGCGCTCGACGAAGACATAGCGGCCTGCATGGCTCGGATCGCGGTGCGGGGTATAGAAGTGACAGGCGGCTTCGGCACGGGACGGCGCGACGATGGCGCGCAGGGCGTCTTCGACAGCCTCGGCCTGGTCGGGCTTGGCCTGCAGGATGGCGACGACACGGATTTCACTGGTCATGCAAAAAACTCCGGAAGGGGTGCTTCGGCCTGGCGCCTGGACACCCCGAATACCACCGGGGTCGAGAGTCGGCCCCGGTCATGGTGGATCACTGCTTGGCTTTGACGATCTTGTCGATCACCGCATTGCTGCGCTTGATCAGCACATAGTCGGAACCGATCTTGACCCACTGGCTGTCTTCGCCCGGTTGCTCCAGACCGTGCTTCTTGAAATCCTTGATCACGTACTCGTCACGGATGTACTTGCGCGGCGCCCGGCCACCCTCTTCGAGTTCAAAGGTAGGATGATCAGGGTCGTGGGTGACCGCCTCATCGCTCTGATTGGCGTCCTTCTTGTTGACCTTGTTCTGGTACTGCGAGCTGGTGGGCTCCGAAGCGGCCTTGTCGGCGGCCGGCTTGGTCGGGGTCATGGATTCGGGCGCGGCCTGGACGTGCAGGGCTCCGGTCAGGACGACGGCGCCCAGCGCCAGGGAGAGCAGTGATTGCTTGATCATGGGGGTGTTTCTCCTCTGCGTTCGAGGTTTTGACCCCGGGGCCGCAGAAAAAGCTCCACGAATACCTACGGTCGCGCCGCTGGCCTTACAACCGTTCGTCCTGCTCGGCCTTCACCAGGGTCAGCACCCGCGGCAACTGGCGCGAGCGCTCGGTGGAAAAGGCGTCCAGCGAGCAACTCAGCCGATAGGCCTGCTGACTGAGTCGCGAGGCTTCCTGGCGCAGGGTGAGGAAGTTGAGGAAATAGCGCTGGTGCTGGCGCTTGGCCTGGCTGCCACGTTCGAGCAGGCGCCGGGCTTCCGCCATGGCCACGATGTGGCTGTCAGTCACGTCCTTCATGCAACGGCTTCCTCGTGGCGATGACAATTATCGAACCTGTTTCTTCTCGACTTTAGCAGCCCGTCCGAACAGGGTGGTGAATGCTTTGACTTTTTATCGCCAAGCCAGGGCTGGCGCGCCTTGCGGCACCTCAGGCAGAGTAGCCCACCCCCTTGCCCTGAGGTGCAGCCCCTTGGAACGCTGGAAGCTTCTCGCCGGCCTGGTGAGCTTCACCTTTTTCATGGAAAACCTGGACGCCACGGTGATCGCCACGGCGCTGCCGCAGATGGCCCTGTCCTTCGGCCACGATCCGGTGGACCTCAACCTGGGCATCAGCGCCTATCTGCTGGCGATCGCCGTGGGCATCCCGGTGAGTGGCTGGATCGCCGAGCGCTTCGGTCCCCGCCCGGTCTTTACCCTGGCCATCGGCGTCTTCACCCTGGCCTCGCTGCTCTGCGGTATGGCCCTGTCCCTCGAACACTTCATCGCCGCGCGCATTCTCCAGGGGCTCGGCGGCGCCCTGATGGTGCCCGTGGGGCGTCTGGTGGTACTGCAGGTCACCGAGAAGCATGAACTGGTGCGCGCCATCGCCCTCATCACCTGGCCGGGCCTGGTGGCCCCCGTGCTCGGCCCGCCCCTGGGAGGTCTGATCACCACCTATGCCGACTGGCGCTGGATCTTCTACCTCAACCTGCCGCTGGGATTGATCGCCCTGCTGCTGGCCTGGCGCCTGGTGCCCGCCGACCTGCCGACCCAGCGCCATCCGCTGGACTGGCGCGGCTTCCTGTTGCTGGGCGGCGCCTGCGTGGCCTTCATGTGGGGCGTGGAGCGCCTCGGCCAGAACCATGGCAGTCTGGGCGCCAACCTGGCCTGGATGGGCATAGGGCTGATCCTCGGCACCAAGGCGGTGCGTCACATGACCCGGATCGAACGCCCGCTGATCGATTTTGGCACACTGCGCATCCCCACCTACCGCGCGGCCATCCTCGGTGGCGGCCTGTTCCGCGTCACCATTGCCACGGCGCCCTTTCTGCTGCCCCTGCTGTTCCAGCTGGCCTTTGGCCTGGACGCCTTCCAGGCCGGCCTGCTGCTCCTGGCGCTGTTCGCCGGCAACCTGGCGGCCAAGCCCTTCACCACCGCCACCATGCGCCGCTTCGGATTGCGCACCATCCTGACCGTCAACGGCCTGCTCAGCGCGTTCAGCCTGCTGGCCTGTGGCCTGCTCACCCCGGACTGGCCCCTGCCGGCGATCCTGCTCCTGCTGTTCTTCAGCGGGGTGTTCCGCTCGCTGCAGTTCACCGCCAGCAATGCCCTGGCCTTCGCCGACATCCCCAAGTCGCGGCTGAGCCATGCCTCCACCCTGTTCAGCACCAATTTCCAGCTGGCCATGGGCCTGGGCGTGGCCATCGCCGCCCTGCTGCTACGCGCCTCGATGGAGTGGCACGGCCACCTCGACCCGCAACTGGCGGACTTTCGGCTAGCCTTTTGCATAGTGGCCGTGCTCGGCATCCTGAGCACCCTGGATGCCTTCCGCCTAGCCCGCAACGCAGGCGATTCGGTCAGCGGCCATACCTCTGGAAGTTGACCAGGCGGACAGGGCTCCAGGCGATGTCGATTGGGGGTTAGGGCTTAGCGTCTTACCCGTGTTTACCGACCTGTTATGATGCGCGCCTTTTTCCGATCAGACCGGCGCGCACGAGGCATCCCATGCTGGAAAGACTCTTCCAACTCAAGGCCCACAACACCTCTGTCCGCACCGAACTGCTGGCCGGGGTCACCACCTTCCTGGCCATGGCCTACATCCTGTTCGTCAACCCGAGCATCCTCGGCGCCACCGGCATGGACAAGGGCGCGATCTTCGTCGCCACCTGCCTGGCCGCCGCCATCGGCTCGGCGCTCATGGGACTCATCGCCAACTACCCCATCGCCCTCGCCCCGGGCATGGGCCTCAACGCCTTCTTCACCTACACCGTGGTCCTGCACCTGGGTCATACCTGGCAGGTGGCCCTGGGCGCGGTGTTCCTCTCGGCGCTGATGTTTTTCCTGCTGTCGATCTTTCGCATCCGCGAATGGATCATCAACAGCATCCCGCTCCCGCTGCGCTCGGGCATCGCCGCCGGCATCGGCCTGTTCCTGGCGCTGATCGCCCTGCAGACCGCCGGCATCGTGGTGGGTAATCCGGCGACCCTGGTGGGCCTGGGCGACCTGTCCAAACCGGGTCCGCTGCTGGCCATCCTCGGCTTCTTCCTGATCGTCGTGCTCGAGGCGCGCAAGGTCACCGGCGCGGTGCTGATCGGCATCCTGGTGGTCACCGTGATCGCCATCGCCCTGGGCGTCAGCGCCTTCGGCGGCCTGGTCTCCATGCCGCCGTCGCTGGCACCGACCTTCCTGCAGCTGGACATCCGGGGGGCCCTGGACGTCGGCCTGATCAGCGTCATCTTCGCCTTCCTGTTCGTCGACCTGTTCGACAATTCCGGCACCCTGATCGGCGTGGCCAAGCGCGCCGGCCTGATGGGCAAGGACGGCCATCTGCCGAAGATGGGCCGCGCCCTGATCGCCGACAGCTCCGCCGCCATGTTCGGCTCGCTGCTGGGCACCTCCACCACCACCAGCTACATCGAATCCGCCGCGGGCGTTTCCGCGGGGGGGCGTACCGGCCTCACCGCCGTGGTGGTCGCGGTGCTGTTCCTGCTGGCGCTGTTCTTCGCCCCTCTGGCCGGTAGCGTGCCAGCCTTCGCCACCGCCCCGGCGCTGTTCTTCATCGCCGTGCTGATGACCTCGGGCCTGGCCGAGATCGAGTGGGACGACCTGACCACCGCCGCCCCGGTGCTGGTCACCGCCCTGGCCATGCCGCTGACCTATTCCATCGCCAACGGCATCGCCTTCGGCTTTATCACCTGGACGGTCATCAAGCTGCTGTCCGGCCGTACCCGCGAGCTGAATTCGGCGCTGATCGTGCTGTCGATCCTGTTCGTCATCAAGCTGGGCTGGTTCAACGCCTGACCCCTCCCCTCGGGGCTCCGGCCCCGAGGTCTCCCCCGCCTCACCCTGCTCCGGATCTACCATGTCCCAACCTTCCTTCGTTCCCGCCGACTACCAGGCTCAACTCGACGCCAAGGCCGACCGCCTGCGCCAACTGCTGGCGCCTTTCCAGGCGCCCGAGCCGGAGGTCTTCGCCTCGCCGCTGCAGCACTACCGGCTGCGCGCCGAATTCCGCTTGTGGCGGGAGAACGAGGAACGCCACTACGCCATGTTCGCCCCGGGCGACAAGCACACGCCGATCCTCATCGAAGCCTTCCCCATCGCCAGCCAGCGCATCAACGACCTGATGCCGCGCCTCAAGGCCGGCTGGCAGGCGGACGTGGCGCTGTCGTTCAAGCTGTTCCAGGTGGAATTCCTCACCACCCTGAGTGGCGACGCCCTGATCACCCTGGCCTACCACCGTCCGCTGGACGCCGCCTGGCAAGCCGCCGCCGAGCGCCTGGCCGCCGACCTGGGCGTCAGTCTGATCGGTCGCTCCCGCGGCCAGCGCCTGGTGATCGGGCGTGACCACGTGCTCGAAGAACTGGACGTGGCCGGGACGACCTACCGTTATCTGCAACCCGAGGGCGGCTTCACCCAGCCCAATGGCACCGTTAATCAGAAGATGCTGAGCTGGGCCCACAGCGCCCTGGGCGAGCGCGAAGACGATCTTCTCGAGCTCTATTGCGGCAACGGCAACTTCACCCTGCCGCTGGCCAGCCGAGTCCGTAAGGTACTGGCCACCGAGGTGAGCAAGACCTCGGTCAACGCCGCCCTGCACAATCTGGCCAGCAATGGCGTGGACAACGTCACCCTGGTGCGTCTCTCCGCCGAAGAGCTGACCCAGGCGCTCAACGAGGTCCGTCCCTTCCGCCGCCTGGCCGGCGTGGATCTCAAGAGCTACCAGTTCGGCACCGTCTTCGTCGACCCGCCGCGCGCCGGCATGGACCCCGACACCTGCGAGCTGACCCGTCGCTTCGAGCGCATCCTCTATATTTCCTGCAATCCGGAAACCCTGGCCGAGAACATCGCCCAGTTGCTGGACACCCACCGTATCACCCGCTGCGCCCTGTTCGACCAATTCCCCTGGACGCACCATATGGAGAGCGGAGTGTTGCTGGAGCGGCGTTGAGGCGCCCGCATGGAAAAGGCCGCGCCGTTTTCCACCCTACACCTGGTCCAACCGCACGCTCTCCCTCGGGCATAGGGTTGGAGTGAGGGGACCTCTGACCCGTAGATTGGGCTGCGACGGCTCCATCGTCGAAGCCCAACAGGCCCGGGCTGCGTTGGGCTTCGCCATGCTCAGCCCAACCTACAAGAGCACACCATGACGCCCCTTCTCCCTTGGGAGAGAGAGACCAAGCCGTAGGTTGGGTTGAGACAGCTCCATCGTCGAAGCCCAACAGGCCCGGGCTGCGTTGGGCTTCGCCATGCTCAGCCCAACCTACAAGAGCCCGCCATGACGCCCTCTGCGCCGGGGAGAGGGCTGGGGTGAGGGTCGCCCTACTCGTGGAAGTCCGCCACCGTCTCGCGACGGCCATAGAGGAAGGCGTCCGCCACATGGCGCAGTGGGGCCACGTCCACCTCGGAGCGGTTCTGGGCGACCAGCTCGGCGAAGCGGGCATAGAGCCCGGCGTACTCCCGGTCGGGGCCCTGGTGGCTTAGCTGGCCGTCCAGATAGAGCTCGCTGCCGCCCTTGCTCAGGGTCAGGCGACCCGCATCGGTGTCGACATGGATGTCCCAGGTCTGGGGCCCGGTCTGCAGGAAGTCGAAGTCGGCGGCGATGGGCACCCCGGCGCTGTCGACGAAGGCCAGTTGCGCGGCCACCGGGGTCTGGCAGTTGCCTGGCACCTGCAGGGTCGCCTCCTTGAGAAAGAACGGCCGTGGCAGGATGGCGGTGACGATGGACAGGGCATTGATGCCCGGATCGAAGACGCCCATGCCGCCCGGCTCCCAGATCCAGGCCTGACCCGGATGCCAGACGCGCACGTCTTCCTTCCACTCGATCCGCACCGCCTGGATACGCTTGCCTTCCAGCCATTCGCGGGCTGGCTGCACGCCCTGGGCATAGCGGGAATGCCAGGTGGCGAACAGCGAAAGACCAGCCGCCTCGGCCTGACGCGTTAGGGCTTCCACTTCACTCAGGGTCGCCCCCGGGGGTTTTTCCAGCATCACGTGCTTGCCCGCCGCCAGGGCCTCGCGGGCCTGTTCGTAACGTACCGCCGCAGGGGCGCAGAGCGACACGGCGTCGATCGCCGGGCCGTCTTCGAGCAGGGCACTCAGGCTGGGATAGTGGGCGACGCCGTCGAGCTGGGCGTTACGGCTGGCCACGGCGACCAGCTCGTATTCGGGATTGGCGGCGAGCGCCGGCAGGTGCTGGTCACGGGCGATCTTGCCCAAACCGACGATGGCTATTCTTATCATGATCGTCCTCGGTAGACGGTAGGAGTCCGCCGCCTAGGATCGAGCAATCATCACACCAAAGCAACAGCTTCGCGGTCGGTCTGCAGGCTCTCGCGCAACTCCAGCCAGCTGCGCAGATTGGCCCCCTCGCGGCCCTTGCGCCACATCAGCCAGGTGGTGGCCTGGGCGAAGCGCGCCTGGATCGGATGACGCTGCACCCGCTCGCGGCCGGGCAGGCTGTCGAGCATGGATTCCGGCATCAGCGCCACCCCGCCGGTGATCACGCAGGCCAGCATGCTGTGGTAGGACTCGATCTCCATCACCGGTCCGCTGGGCACCCCCGCTGCGGCGTACCAGGTGTCCAGGTAGCGTCTGTAGGAGCAGCCGGCACGAAAGCCGAACACCGGGCGCCCCGCCACGTCGGCCGGCGAACGCACCGGACCGAGTTCCAGCCCGGTGATCAGCACCAGCCGCTCTTCGAACCAGGGCTGGCCTTCCAGCGCCGTGTCGGGCGCCGGGCCGTCCACCAGGGCGGCGTCCAGGCGACCGGCCAGCAAGCCTTCCACCAGTTCGCCGCTGGGGCCGCTGTGCACCTGCAGATTCACCTTGGGATAGCGCTGGTGATAGCGCGCCAGCAGCCCCGGCAGGTGGATGGCCGCGGTGCTGAACATGGAACCCAGGACGAAGGTGCCGGCTGGCTCGCCGCCCTGCACCGCGCTGCGCGCCTCGTCGGCCAGGGCGAACAGGCGATGGGCGTAGTCCAGCATTCGGTGGCCGGCGGCGGTCAGGTGCAACCGCTGGCGTTCGCGCAGGAACAGCTCCACCCCCAGCTTGTCCTCCAGCTGGCGCAGGCGCGTGGAGAGATTGGACGGCACCCGATTGAGCCGCTCGGCGGCCTTCACCAGGGAACCTTCCTCGGCCACCGCCTGGAAGATGCGTAGCTCGGCGAACTCCATGGATCACCACCTTTCTGTTTAGATGAACATCTATTTCTCTATTATTCGTTTTTATTGATCAACTTCAAGGCCTAGGCTGTACTCATCTGCTCGCTACTGGAGTCCTGCGATGACCGCCACTACCCGCCTGCTGGCCTGCCTGCTGGCCCTGGCCACCGCCATGGGCATCGGCCGCTTCGCCCTTACCCCCGCCCTGCCCCATTTGATCGCCGAGGGTCAGATCGACCTCACCGGCGCCAGCCTGCTGGCCGCGGCCAACTACCTGGGCTATCTGCTCGGCGCCCTGGACGCCCTCTTCGCCCGTCGGACCCATGCGCGCCTGGTCGGGGGACTCTGGCTCTGCGCCGGCCTGACCCTGGCCTCCCTGCTGGCCGATGGCCTGGCCGCCCAGGCGCTACTGCGCTTCGGCACCGGCCTGGCCAGCGCCTGGGTACTGGTGATGGTGACCGGCCTGAGCCAGCCCCTGGCTGCCGAAGCCGGACGGCCACGGCTCGGCGCCCTGGTCTTTACCGGGCCCGGAGTAGGCATTCTCATCAGTGGTCTGATGGCTCTGGTCAGCAATCGCCTGGGTGGCGATTCCAACCAGCTATGGCTGAGCTACGGCCTGCTCGCCAGTGTCGCCACCCTGGCCCTGCTGCCCCTGCTGCCGCGGCGTGGTCCCGCCACCCCGCTGCCTGTCACCACCGCGGCGCCGGCCAAGCGCTCCCCGGCCTTCAACCGGTTGATCCTGGCCTATGGCCTGGTGGGTGTCGGCTATATCCTGCCGGCGACCTTCCTCTCGCAGATGGCCGCCAGCCGCTTCCACGGCCAGTGGCAGGCCGACCTCTTCTGGCCCGGCTATGGCCTCGCGGCAGCGCTGGGCGTGGTGCTGGTCAGCCTGAGACGCCCGGGCACCGATACCCGCCGCTGGCTGATCGCCACCCTCTGGCTGCAGGCCGCGGGTGTGCTGCTCTGCCTCCTGCCGGGCAGCCTGGCGCTGTTCCTCGGCGTGCTGCTCTGTGGCGGTCCCTTCCTCGCCTGCATGCAGCTGGTGATGCAGTACGGTCGCGAGCTGGCACCGGCCACACCGCAACGTAATGCCGGGGTGCTGACCGCCAGCTTCGCCAGCGGCCAACTCGTCGGTCCGCTGCTCGGCGCAGCCAGCAGTCATTTTGCCGGCGACCTGCAACCGGCCCTGGTGATCGCCGCGCTGGGCCTGCTGTTCGCTGGTCTGCACCTGCGCCGCGCCAAGGCCTCGCTGCAGCGCTGCGTTGCCTGAATCGTTTCCGCTGCGGCCTTTCGTCACAGAAGTAAAACTGGGTGGTTCCTTGTTTTGAAATGTTTCGCCGTTCCTGAGTACAGTGGCCGCTGCGCCTCATAGAGGAGGCGCCTCAGGCGCTCGCCACCCACCCTACAAGGAACACAACACTCATGATGAAGGCCTCCGATCTGGTCGTTCGCTGCTTGGAAAACGAGGGTGTCGAATACATCTTCGGCATTCCCGGCGAAGAGAACCTGGACCTGCTGGAATCCCTGCGGCGCTCCTCGCAGATCAAGCTGATCCTGACTCGCCACGAGCAGTCCGCCGGCTTCATGGCCGCCACCTACGGCCGCTTCACCGGCAAGACCGGTGTCTGCCTTTCCACCCTCGGTCCAGGCGCCACCAACCTGGTCACCGCCGGCGCCTACGCCTACCTGGGCGGCATGCCGATGCTGATGCTGACCGGCCAGAAGCCGATCAAGAAATCCAAGCAGGGGCGTTTCCAGATTCTCGACGTGTGCCGCATGATGGCGCCGCTCACCAAGTACACCCACCAGTTCGCCTCCGCCGACAACATCCCGTCGCGCATCCGCGAGGCCTTCCGCCTCGCCGAGGAAGAAAAGCCCGGTTCCGTGCACCTGGAACTGCCGGAAGACATCGCCGACGAGCACACCGAGAGCCTGCCGGTATCGCCGAGCCTGAGTCGTCGTCCGGTCGCCGAGGCCAAGGCCATCGCCGCCGCCGTCTCCAAGCTGGAGAACGCCCGCAGCCCGGTGCTGGTGCTGGGCGCCGGCACCAACCGCAAGATGACCGCGCGGGTGCTGCGGCAGCTGATCGAGAAGACCGGCATCCCCTTCGTTACCACCCAGCTCGGCAAGGGCGTGGTCGACGAGCGCCATCCGCGCTTCCTGGGCAACGCCGCCCTCTCCGCCGGTGACTTCGTGCACCGCGCCCTGGAGTCCGCCGACCTCATCGTCAACATCGGCCACGACGTGATCGAGAAGCCCCCGTTCTTCATGACTCGTGGCGGCACCGAGGTCATCCACATCAACTTCCGCTCCGCCGAAGTCGACCCGGTGTACTTCCCCCAGGTCGAGGTGGTCGGCGACATCGCCAACGCCATCTGGGAGATCAAGGAGCGCATCGAGGTCCAGCCCACCTGGGACTTCGACCGCCTGCTGCACATCCGCGAAGCCAACGAGGCCCATGTCGCCGAAGGCGCCACCGATGACCGCTTCCCGGTCTATCCGCAGCGCCTGGTGGCCGATCTGCGCAACGTGCTGCCGTCCGACGGCATCGTCGCCCTGGACAACGGCATCTACAAGATCTGGTTCGCCCGCAACTACAAGGCTTACATGCCCAACACGGTGCTGCTGGACAACGCCCTGGCCACCATGGGCGCCGGCCTGCCGTCGGCCATGGCCGCGCGCCTGGTCCATCCCAACACCCCCATCGTGGCGGTGTGCGGCGACGGCGGCTTCATGATGAACAGCCAGGAGCTGGAAACCGCGGTGCGCCTGAAGATGAGCCTCGTGGTCATCATCCTGCGCGACGACGGCTACGGCATGATCCGCTGGAAGCAGGCGCAGATGGGCTTCGAGGACTTCGGCCTGGACTACGGCAACCCGGACTTCGTCCGCTACGCCGAAAGCTACGGCGCCCACGGCCATCGCGTGGAAAGCGCGGCCGCCTTCGCCCCGCTGGTGCGGCACTGCCTGGACACCCCCGGCGTCCACGTCATCGACTGCCCGGTGGACTACTCCGAGAACGACCGCATCCTGCATCAGGACATCAAGGAACGCAGCGCGGCGGTCTGATCGGCCAGCCCGGCGATCCCGTTGACGCCCCGGCCTCCAGGCCGGGGCGTCTTTCATTGCGGCCGAAGAAAGCCGCAGCCCTCTCCAGCACTCGATCCATCACTAGTATCGTCAAACTAATAGACAGGAAACCCTTATAAAAACAAACAGATACGACATGGGATCACTTGAGAAAATGCCGAATATCCAGGTAATCACGCAGCCTATCGACCAGATTCGAATATTGCGGCGATTCGAGTTCTATTAACCAGGCCTTAAGAATCGCGGTCATGGATGCATCCGCCCTTGAGCCCTCGCCGTCCCCTGCCCTTCCCTGGACGCGGTGACGGATCGAGAGCCAACGGCCCGACGATTCCTTGGGGCCAATCCGTGGTTACCCGCACAAGCTGCCAAGCGCCCCTTCGCACCGACCGGTCCCGCCGGCCGGCTGACGAATCGAGAGGCTGCCGTAACCGCGAAGCACGAGGCGCGAGGTCTCCAGGCCCGCACCTTCCAACGCTCCGCTATCCAGGTAGTCCACATGCAGCAAGTTGGCTGGAATCCACTAAGCAATATAAGCGTCAGGGCCAAGCTGGGCCTTGGCTTCGCCCTGCTCATCGGCATGATCCTGCTGGTGGCCTACACCGGCTGGTCGGCCACCGATACCCTGCGCGATCGCAGCGAGCGCATGAACGATATCGCCGGCTACAGCACCCTGGCCCGCGACATGCGCATCGAGCGGCTGGTGTATTTCACCAAGGCCGATGACGCCCAGGCGGCCAAGTGGCTCGCCGCCCTGGACAAGACCGAAGGCCAGTTGCACGCCATCGTTCCGCACTTCAACTCGCCGGCGAACAAGGCCTTGCTCGACGAGGCCGGGGCCGCGCTCAAACGCTATCGCGACTTCTACAACCAGACGATCACCGCCACCCGCGAGCGGGAATCCATCCGCAAGATCGCCAGCAGCGCGGCAGAGGCAGCCAATGCCCAGTTGCTGACACTGGCCGAAGAGGCGAACGGCGAGACCGGTCGTCCTGCCGATCGCCAGCAGCTGGCGGCGCTCTTCATCGGTGTGCAGCGGATGAGAGTCGATTTCCGTGGCTACGCCACCGCACCCGGCAAGGACAACGAGCAGACGGCGCGCACCTCCGTCAATGCCGCCCTCACCCAGGCCAAGGCACTCGGCGCCACGGCATTGCCGACCGAGACCGTGCAAAAGCTCGTCGGTGAAATCTCCGGCTACCAGCAGCGCCTCGACCAACTGGTGGCCGCGCAGGCGCAGGTGGATCAGGCGCAGGGCGGTATCACCACGACCATCACCACCCTGCTCGGCATCGCCGACAAGCTCACCGGCATCCAGCAGGAATTCCGCACGGCCGACGTGGCCGGTGCCCGTCAGCTGCTGTTGATCTGGCTGGCCGTCGCCATCGTCCTGGGCCTGGCCTGTGCCTGGCTGATCACCCGTTCCATCGTCAAGCCCTTGCAGGACACCGTGGCCTTGGCCGAGCAGGTCGCCAACGGTGATTTCACCCATCAGCAACAGGTCACCCGCAAGGATGAACTGGGCGCCCTGCAGACCAGCATGCAAGGCATGACCGGCAACCTGCGACGCCTGATCGGCGAGGTACGCGACGGTGTGGTCCAGGTGGCCAGTGCCGCCGAGCAGCTGTCGGCGGTCACCGAACAGACCAGCGCTGGCGTGCAATCGCAAAAGGTCGAGACCGACCAGATCGCCACCGCCATGCAGGAGATGACCGCCGCCACCCACGAGGTGGCGCGCAACGCCGGGAACGCGGCCAAGTCCGCGCTGGAAGCCAGTCGCCAGGCCCTGCAGGGCGAGCAATCGGTGAGCAAGGCGGTCGACCAGATCGAGGTGCTGGCCCGGGAAATGGAATCGACCAAGGCGGCCATGACCACCCTGCGCGGCCATGCCGACAGCATCGGCGGCGTGCTCGACGTGATCAAGGCGGTTTCCGAGCAGACCAACCTGCTGGCGCTCAATGCCGCCATCGAAGCCGCCCGCGCCGGCGAGGCGGGACGCGGCTTCGCCGTGGTCGCCGACGAGGTCCGCGGCCTGGCCCAGCGCACCCGCTCC